>NZ_CP007154.1:0-600000 GCF_000524555.1 Mesomycoplasma bovoculi M165/69
ATGAATAATAATATAAATTTAAAAATAAAAACAGAATTGCTTTTAAAGTCTATTGAAAATTTTGTCGATAGTATGGTTTTTAAAAATTTATTCAAAGATATAGTGATTATTTCTGAAACCGAAAATGAAGTTCTATTAGACACAAATGATTATGATGCAAAAGTTGAACTAAACAAAAATTGAAAGAAATTAATTTCAAGATGTTTCACTGAAATTGATAAACAAAAAATAATAAATTTTGTAGGTTTGGAAACAAAAAGAACTGAGCCAGAGATTTCACAAACAACAGAGGATAATCCTTCAAAACCAAAAGACATTTTTCTAGATTTTAAAAGCAACAACACTTCTGCAAAACATACAGTTCAAAATTATGTAAAAAGCGGTTTTAATCAGTCAATTTTCGAGATTCTAGAAGAATTTGAAAATAAGGGTTCACTTTCATCATCCCCTATTTTTATTTATGGAAATTCTGGTATTGGGAAAACCCATTTTTTGCACGCTCTAGGTAATTTATACATAAATAAAGGTAAAAAAGTTTGCTATATTAGTGATTTTGTGTTTACCTCTAAGGTTGTTATGTGGATGAGAGAGAGTAATCACAATAAAATTAATGAATTTATTGAATGAATTTCTACTCATGATGTAATTTTGCTTGATGACATCCAAGGTTATGGAAATAAATTGAAAACTTTAAAAATATTATTTGAAATAGTAAATATTTTTATGGAAGAAGATAAACAAATTATAATTACATCCGACCAAGCCATAGAATCCTTGATTGGTTTTCAAGATAGATTGATAGATCGTTTTAGATGGGGGTTGACAATTGAAGTTCGAGAACTTAACAAAGATGATTTTATTAAGATTTTAAAATACAAACTTGAAGAAAGGGGTTTAGACAAATACTCTTGAGACAAACAAACTTTAGATTTTTTAGCTAAACACTTCAATAATTCAATTCGACAAATTGAAGGAATGATTAAAAGAATAATGTTTTACTTAAAAAATGAATTAAGTAGTTCTGATAACAATAATGTTGTTTTTGATTTAGAAAGAATTTCTTTAATTTTCCCAGATCAAAAAAGAATTAGTGAAAAAATAAATCACGAAACAATAATAAAAGCAACCTGTGACTATTTAGGGGTTAATGAAAAAGATGTTTTAGGAAAAAGTAGAAAGAAAAACATTGTTTTTGCGCGTGACATTTCAATTTGATTGATAAAAACAACATTAGATCTTACTTATGTTGAAATTGGAAAAATGTTTGATAATAGAGATCATTCCACAATAATTTCAACATACAAAAAAATAAAAAATAATAAAAAGAAGATTCCTTCAGTTTCTTACACAATCCAGGAGATAACCAAGAAGTTAAACACATTTCAAAAACATTAAATCAATAATTAATTAACATAAAAAAGTTTAAAAAAACCTTTATTTTCATACTAAAAATTAAGTTTTCAACATTTCAACATTACTTTATAATATTTATTAATATATTAAATATAATATAAATAAAAAAGGAATTAAAATGAAATTTACAATTAGCAAAAATATTATTGAAAAACAAATAGATAGATGTTCCGCTGGTTTTATGCCAAATTCGAATTCACCATTTGGCTCTTTTTATATTCTTGCAGATAGAAACGGTCTTACATTAATAACAACAAATGGTGAATTATCTTTTAAATCTTTCATCTCACAAGAAAAATTAGAAGTAGAAGAAGTTGGTTTTTGTTTATTGGATGGAACTTTTTTAAAGGATATTATTAAAAAAAGTGAAGATAAAATCACATTCAAAGTTATTGAAAATGAAATTGAAATTTCATGAAAAAACACCAAAATTGTTAAAGTTTTAAAAGATCAATCTATTTTTCCTGAAATTGATTTCGAATTAGTTGGAAAAAAAGTTAATATAAATATAAAAGATTTTAGAAGAGCTATCAAAAACACCGCTTTTGCGGCATCCCCACTTATAAATAATCCTGTTTTATCTTCGATAAATTTAAATTCTCAAAATTCTTCTTTAACTTTAGCGGCAACTGATACACATAGATTTGCTTGCGAAACAATACCTATAGATTCCGATGTCGAATTCAATATATCAATAAATGCTAAAAACCTAAAAGAGTTTATAGTAGGTGAAATTTCAGAAAATATCGATTTTTATATCAGTGAATCTAAAATCAATTACACTTTTGATGGTTTAACAGTTCAATCTAGAATATTAAACGTTCCTTATAAAGATTTTTCTTCAATTTTTCCCACTGCCGAACAACTCAAATATAGATTAACAATTAATAAAAAAGAAATTTTAGACTTAATTGATAAAGCTACTATTATTTCACCTGAAAAAAATAATGCAATTTCTTTTAGTTTGAGTTCTGCTGAAATAAAAGTTTCCATAAGTAAACAAGAAAGCGGGCGTTCTAAAGTTAGAACTGAAAATATAATAAAATATTATGGGAAAGATGTTGTTCTTTATGTTAATTATAGATTTTTAAAAGAAGCTATATCTGTTTTCGAAAATACTGTTGATATTTTAATTGATGAAAGAGTAACAAGACTTTTTATTATTTCAGAAAGTAACAGATCCATAAAGCAATTAATAGGGCTTGTTAATCAATAATGATTGTGAAAATTAAAGGTAATTTCATAACAATTGGTCAATTACTAAAAAAAATTAACATTGTTGACTCAGGTGGACAAACCAAACATTATTTACAAACTCACACAGTGTTGATTAATCAAAAACAAGTTGTTACTCGTGGAACCAAAGTTAAAGATGGTGATTTTTTGTGGATAGATAGAAAATTGATAAAGGTTGTATCCGAAGATGAATAATAAATTCGATGCAGTAGTTGTAGGGGCTGGTCATGCTGGTATTGAAGCTGCTTTTGCTATTGCAAAAAAAGGATTCAAAGTAGCGCTTGTTACTATAAATAAATATAAAATGGCTTCCTTACCTTGTAATCCTTCGATCGGTGGCCCTGCAAAAGGAATTATCACTCGCGAAATCGATGCTTTAGGTGGCATGCAAGGTAAATTCGCAGACTTAACCATGATTCAAGTTAAAATGTTGAATGAATCAAAGGGACCAGCCGTTAGGTCTATAAGGGCTCAGATAGATAAGGAAAAATATTCAAAAATTGTTTTAGAACATGTTCAAAACAAAACAAATATTCAAATTTTTGAAGATTTAGTCTTAAAATTAAAAATTAAGAACAACAAAATCGAAGGTGTTGTTACTGAAAAAAATGGTGATATTTTTTCAAAAGTAGTGGTGATTACAACCGGAACTTATATGAATTCTCGAATTTTAAGAGGTTCTGAAATAAAAATTTCAGGTCCAGAGAATCAAAAAACTTCAACCGATTTATCACAACATTTAAAAGATTTAGGTTTTGATATTCAACGACTAAAGACCGGAACACCCCCTAGAATTTTGACAGAATCAATTGATTTTAGTGAAGTTGAAAAAGAAGAAATACCACTATTAGACTATGTTTTTTCTTTTGATTATCAAAGTACTTTGAATCAGCAAATTAGTTGTTATTTAACTTACACAACCCCGGAAACACACAAAATTATTAATGAAAATTTAGATAAATCTTCTATGTATTCAGGGTTGATTGAAGGTGTGGGGCCTCGTTACTGTCCTTCTGTTGAAGATAAAATTGTTCGTTTTTCAAATAAAGAAAGGCACCAAATATTTTTTGAACCCGAGACAGAAAAACAGGATGTTATGTATATTAATGGCTTATCAACATCAATGCCAGAAGATGTGCAGGACAAAATGATTAAATCCATACCAGGACTTAGAAATGCTAAGGTTTTGCATTATGGCTATGCTATAGAGTATGATTCCATCAACCCTTTGGAACTTAAAAAATCACTTGAAACAAAGAAAATTCAAGGATTGTTTTTAGCTGGTCAAATTAATGGGACTAGTGGTTATGAAGAAGCTGCAGCTCAAGGTTTGATAGCGGGGATTAATGCCTCGCTTTTACTTGAAAATCAACCTAGTATAGAAATTTTGCGAAGCGATGGATATATAGGTGTTTTAATTGATGATTTAATAACTAAAGGGACAAAAGAGCCCTATAGAATGTTGACATCTAGAGCTGAATATAGACTTATTTTGAGGAATGATAATGCCGATTTAAGAATGAGCAGCTATGCTTTTAACTCTGGAATGATTTCGAAAGAAAAATATGAAAAAATTCTTGAAAAATATAGACTAATTGATGAAAAAATACAAAAATTAGCAACTGAGTTTGTTTCTCCAAAAGACTTTTTAAGCCAAAAATATGAGGTTGAAAATGGAATTTCTAAATTAAAATTAATTTCAAGACCTGATGTTGATTTTAAAGATGTTTTGGGTGATTTTGAATATGGCTATGAACTGACAGTTGCTTGTAGATTGAAAGGTTATATTGAAAAACAAAATACAACAGCTGAAAAAATGAAAAAGCTAGAAATTTTAAAAATCCCAGCTGATATTAATTATAAAAAAGTTGATAATCTATCCTTGGAAGCTCTGGATAAATTGGAAAAAATTCAACCTACAACAATTGGGCAAGCTAGTAGAATTAGTGGAATTTCACCAGCGGATATTCAAATGCTTCTTTTTTATTTAAAAACTAACAAAAATGAAGATTAATTTATTGCATTTTGGTTCAAATTCCACAGATTATCAACAGATTTATCAACATGAAATTAACAAAATAAAACAATTTAAATGTGATATAAATATAATAAAATTAGTAGAATCTAAAGAAATTAATTTAAAAAAGAAAAAAGAAAACGATACCAGAGTTATTATTGGTAAAATTCCTAAAAATAGTGAAATAATTATTTTTAGTGAACGTGGAGAAAATGTTGATTCTATTGAGTTTTCAAAATATCTTGATAAATCTAACATAACTTTTGTTGTAGGTGGGGCTGAAGGTATTGATGAAGATTTAATTAGAAAGGAAAAACCAATATCTAAATTCATTTCATTTGGAAGAATAACTTATAATCATAAAATTTTTAAATTAATTGTTTTAGAACAAATTTATAGAGGTTTATCTATAAAAAATAACAGAAAATATCACAGAGGAGATTAAAATGAAAACAGGTTCATATAAAAAAATAGCTGAAATAATTGCAGCTCACAAAAATATTTTTATTTATCATCACATCAGACCAGATGGTGATTGTTTAGGTTCTCAAAATGGACTAGGAACAGCTATAAAAAAGAATTTTCCCGATAAAAATGTCTTTTTTATTGGTGAGCCAGGTGAAGTTTTGAAATTTATGAACTTTTACAAAACTGATGAAACTAAAATAGATTCAAAGTATTTTAAAAATTCATTAGCTATAACAGTGGATACAGCTGAACTTGATCGTGTTTGTAAAAATGAATGGATTTTAGAAAAAAAATTCACAACAATAATTAAAATAGACCATCACCCAACAAAAAATGAAGATTATACTGACTATGAGTGAATTGATACATCATTTGTTGCAGCTTCTGAAATGATTGGTTACTTTTTAATGAAGAACAAATGGAAAATAGATGCAGAAATTGCTAAATTTGTCTATTTAGGGATAGTTACTGATTCAGGTAGATTTTTATTTAGTTCAACATCTCCTAGAACTTTTGATGTTTCCTCTCATTTACTCAAAACAAAATTTGATTTCAATAGTTTAAATTGAAATTTATCCAAACAAAGTGAAAAAGAAGTTGCTTTTACTAGTTATGTTTTACAAAACTATAAAAAACAAGGTAAAGTAATTTGATTTAATGTTACAAAAAAAATACAAGAAAAATTCGAACTTACAGAAGAACAATGAGCGTCTGTTAATATTTTGGCCAATATTGGTGATGCCAGAATTTGAATTTTCTTTATTGAAGCTGATGACAAAATTAGAGTTAGATTGCGTTCTAATGGTCCAAAAGTCAACACTATTGCTCAACAATATGGTGGTGGAGGTCATGCTATGGCTTCTGGAATCAATATTTTTAAAAAGAAAGAAATGGATGAAATTATCCAAAAATCAATTGATTTAATTCAGGAATTTGAGAAAAATGTTAGTAGGTAGTTCGCAAATAGCTATTGATCTGATAGAAAAATATAGTAGAATTGTAATTTTCCATCATATCAGACCAGATGGTGATTGTTTAGGTTCGCAACTAGGTCTAAAAAGATTAATTGAGTTAAATTATAAAAACAAAGAAGTATACATAGTTGGAGATTCTAAAGATAGTTTTCCTTTTTTAAATCTTCAACACGACAGTGTTGAAGATTTAGATTTAAGCAACGCACTAGCTATAATTGTTGATGTGAATAATATTGAAAGAATTGAGTCATCTTATCTTTTTGAAAAACACAAATTTGCTGAAATATTAAGAATTGACCACCATCCAAATGATGATAGTTGGGAACAAGCGCAAAGATGAATCGATTCATCCTTTGTAGCTTGTGCTGAACAAATTAGTCAACTTGCAATTGATGCAAAATGAGCGATAGATTCAGAGTGTGCAAAACCATTGTATCTTGGTATTTATACAGATTCTGGTAGATTTTTATACAAACAAACAACTGCTAGAACTCATAGAATTGCTGCAACATTGATTGACACAGGTTTAGATTTTAATCAAATTCATCAAGAATTAAATAAAAAAAGTAAAGCAGATTTAGATCTTGAATCTTTTGTTTTGTCCAAAAAACAAACTTATAAAAATGTTATTTATTATGTTATGGACTTGAATCAACAAAAGGAACTTAAACTAAATTCCCAAAGCGCAACAAGACCAAACTTGTTGGCAAATATAGGTAGTTACAAAATTTGACTTTCTTTTGTTCAAGAAGAAAATAAAAAATGAAGAGTTGAATTTCGTTCATCCGGTCCAAATGTTAGAGAAGTTGCAACTAAATGAGGTGGTGGTGGTCATCTAAATGCCTCCGGAGCAATTATTGATGACCCTTCGAAAATATCTTTAATTGTTCAAGATTGTCAAAAAGCAATTGAAGATTTTAATTAGTAAGGTTTGAAAAAAAAAAAAAAAGTTAATCATTTAAGTGATAACTTTTTTTAATTATTTTTGAGATTTGTCGTAAGGTTGACCAATAGCTTTGGGAGCACTATCGCTTTTTGCTGTAAACATTAATATAAATAAGGTGATAACATAAGGTGATATATAAATTATTGTTGAATACTGTCCTAGTGGTTGGAAGATTCCAATACCAGTTCCAACATTGTTTGAAATTGAGTAAAGTAGTGCAAAAACAAAAGCAGATAAAATAATTAATATAGTTTTTCATCTACCCATAATTAATACTGTTAGGGCTAAAAAACCTATTCCCTGAACATTTCCAAAAAATGTAGAACCTAAATATTGAAAGAAAATACCACCAGCTATTCCAGCTATAAATCCTGAAGTAAAAACCCCAATTCATTTAATTCTATCAACATTTATTCCGACTGAAGCGGCTGCTTGTGGGTTTTCGCCAACAGCTGCAAAATGGAGACCTTTTTTTGTATAAGAAAAAAATATAAAGGTTAAAACTAAAATTAATATAGTTAAAAATAATTTTAAAGAAATTATATTTTTTCAATCTTGGCTTTTAACACTCAAAGCTAATTCATCAACTGGTGATTGAAAAAAGTTCCCATTTTCGCTTAAACCTTTAATCATAATTATTGAAATAGCTGCTGCTAGTAAATTTATTGAAACACCAGAAATTATGTGATTTCCCTTTAATTTTATAGTTATAAAACCATGTAGTAAGGCAAAAATAGCCGACATTAAGCCTGCTAATGGTAATAAAATTATTTGCATATAAGGACTTTCGACATTGAATTTTGTGGCAAATAAACCATAAAATGTGGCCCCCACAATCATCATCCCGTCAATTGCTATGTTTACAATTCCGGTTTTTTCACTAAACAAACCAGCGAATGAACCTAATGAAATTATGCAAAAAAACAAAACAAATAAAGTAAGAATTGAAATAAAAACACCCATTTTAACCTCTTATCCTTGTTGAATATTTAATAATAAGTTCACTTCTAATAGATTTGAATAATTTTCTATTTTCAGAAACTTTTTGAACAAAAAGTTTCAAATGATTCTTTCTTTCAAAATAACCAAGTTGAATTAATTCCATATGAGCTTTATGTTTATTTTGACTTATTTGCTCAAAATATTTTAATTTAATATCAACACTATCTGTTTTAGAAGGTGGTTTTATACCAAAATTTCTTTTTATGTTGGATAAAATTTGCTTTTGAGTAGCTTTTTGACTTTTGTTTTTAAGTGCAATTATTTGTCTTTTTAGTATAAACAATTTAAGTTCCGCAAATTGTAATTTTATATATGATTGCAATAAATATGCTTGTTTTTGGTTGATAAATTCTATGATACTATTTATATAATTTTCAATTTTAGTAATTTTTAATTCTTTTAATTCTTGCTTATTTTGAGATTGACTAAATACATTTTCTCGATCTTTGTTGTAATTTGATGTTTTGTTTATTGAAATACCAAAATATTTTTTAGATTTTATTAAGAAAAAAATATTTTTTAAATATTGTAATGGCTTGAATTTTGTGAAAATAACTGAGATAGCAGTTAAATAAATAATTATTCCAACAATTATTTGTGTAGTTTGATTATCTAATTGAATTCCATAAGCTTGCAGACCACCTGAACCAAGGCTTATAATAGAATAGAAAAATGAACTAAAAATAATTCCTAAAGGAGAATTGAAGGCTAACAAAGAAATCAAAATTGTGTTAAACCCTTCTGGGAGAGGACCATTTCCAAGGCTCAAACCTTTTTCTTTGAAAATATATCACAAAAACCCTGCAATACTTGTTAAAACGCTAGAAAATAAAAATGTTAATATTATTGTTTTCTTGCTATTTATTCCACTATAAATAGCAGCATTTTGGTTCTGTCCAATTATTTTTATTTTTAATCCAATTGTTGTTTTTTGAAAAACAATTCACATCAAAATTGCAAAAACAATAACTAAAGAAAAAATAATTCAAGCAAAAGCCTGTGTATCATAAAAAGTATTAGCAAAACCTTTTTCCAAAACAGAAACAGTTGTATCTGGAGAATTTTGAGATCTAAAAATAATGTTTAAATTTCTAGCTCTCAGCATAAATTGGCAAATATAAAAAACAATTCAATTTACTAAAATTGTTGAAATTACTTCATTTACTTTAAAATAAGCTTTTAAAACACCAACTATCAAACCTACTAACACTGATGAAACAATAGCTGCCAAAAAACCTAAAAATAACTTAGTGTGAATGCTTAAATCAAGATTTAAAACAATTAACAATGAAGTTAATCCCGAAGCCATCATTTGTCCAGGGACTCCGATATTGAAAAATCCAGCTTTAAAATTAATTGCTACAGCAATTCCGCCTAAAATAAAAACTGTAATTATTAAAAGTAAATTTTTTACTTGATTTTTTGCAAAAGAAACATCAAAAATAATTGTTTTAAAAACATATAACGGATTGTAACCAAAAATTCTAATAGCAATCATTGAAATTAAAATCCCAATTAAAACTGCTCAAAATGAAGAAAAAATCTTGGTTTTT
The DNA here is from genome assembly GCF_000524555.1 of Mesomycoplasma bovoculi M165/69. Taxonomy (NCBI): domain Bacteria; kingdom Bacillati; phylum Mycoplasmatota; order Mycoplasmoidales; family Metamycoplasmataceae; genus Mesomycoplasma; species Mesomycoplasma bovoculi. The sequence continues at coordinate 9,610 of NZ_CP007154.1, forward strand.
GCATCTTGATTTTCTAAACTATTAATTTTATTAAAAAATAGTTTAGAAAAATTTTTTAAATTAATTTGATTGTTTAATTTCACTATGAATACCTCCCATTAAAAGTCCTATTTTTTGCCTATCAATATCTTTTCGCAAGAATTTTTGACTAATTTTTCCTTTATTTATAACAATAATTGAATCAGCTAATGCTAAAACCTCATCTAATTCATACGAAATTAAAAGTATAGATTTTCCTTGTTCTTTTTCTTTTAAAATTGCTTGATGAATTAATTTTATTGCTCCAACATCTAAACCACGAGTTGGTTGGACAACTAAAAGAAAATCATGTTCTGAAAAAATTTCACGACCAACAACCGCTTTTTGTTGGTTTCCACCTGATAATAGTCTAATATTTTTAGTACCTTCTTGATCGCCCCGAACATCGAAATTTTCTACTATTTTTTTGTAAAAAGATTTAATTGAATTTTTTCTCAAAAAAGTTTTGCTAACAAATTTTGGATTGTGCAAATTTCTAATAATGGAATTATCTAAATTATCCATATCTAAGATGACGCCATATTTGTGTCTATCGCCTGGAATGTAAGACAAGTAAGGTATTCTATTTTTGGGTTGAAGTTGTGCAATATCTATTTTATAATTTGTTACTCTCTGAATATCTGTTTTTTTATTATTTTTTATAAATTTTGCTCATTTTGTAGGCTGGATTTTATTAGTATTAACAAGAATTTTGCCACTTTTTGACTTAATAATTCCTGAAATAGCAAGTTCTAATTCTTCTTGCCCATTACCTTCCACACCAGCAATCGCTACAATTTCACCTTTATTTATTTGAAAAGAAATATTCTCAATTTTTTTTGTATGTGTAGCCGATAAATTACTAATTTCAACTCCAACTTCATCTTTAGTCAAATTATCTATGTTAATGGCGTTTACAACTTTTTCACCAACCATTGCAATAGACAAATCTTCAACACTAATGTTGTCAAGATTTTCAAAATTAGCAACAACTTCACCATGTCTCAATACAGTTGCAACATCTGCAACTTTTTTAATTTCATTAAGTTTGTGAGAAATAAAAATAATAGTTTTACCAGTTGAAGCAAAGAATTTTAAATTTTCTAAAAAAGCTTCAATTTCTTGTGGGTTCAAGATTGCTGTTGGTTCATCAAAAATTAAAATATCAGAATCACGATACAAAACCTTTAAAATTTCTATTTTTTGTTTAACAGCAACAGATGTTTTTCCTGTTTTTTCATTCAAGTCAAAAAATAATGAATATTTTTCTTGTAAGGATCGGATTTTGCTAATAGCTAATTTTCAATCAATCAAACCAAACTTGCTATGTTCATTTCCTAAAACTATATTTTGCAAATTTGTGTAAGCGTCAACAAGTTTGAAGTGTTGGTGAACCATACCAATCCCAAATTCACTTGCAATTGTGGGATTGGTTATAAAGGAATTATCTCCATTAATTTTGATAATTCCTTCATCAGGAGTGTAAATTCCAAATAATGTTGACATTAAGGTGGATTTCCCTGCCCCATTTTCTCCGATAATAGCGTGAATGCTGTTTTTTTTGATTTGTATGTTTATTTTTTTATTAGCATAAAAATTTCCAAATTTTTTTGAAACATTAATAAACTCAATAGCAAAATCTGTCTTACTCATAATTTTTAAATTTTACATTATAAAAATAAAAAATCCAGTTTTTTATTTAACTGGATTTTTGTGAAAATATTTGCTATTTTTTTATTAAAACAAACTAATTAATTATGCTGTTTTATTATTGATTTTAGCAACTAGACTATCTAATTTTGCTTGAATTTTGCTTTGGTCACTTGTATCCACAATTTTCAAGGTAGTGCGTGGACTTGGATCGGTTGGTGAAACTAATTTTTTAAATTCGGCACTAGCTTCTTGAATTGCTTCATTAGCTTTTGCTTTATCATCACCTTCTGATTTTGCTTTATCATCACCTTCTAAAGTTGTTGCTGAAAGTCCGACAAATCCTTTGTAGTAACCAAGTTTAACTGTTGTGTTTTTAGTTTTAAATTGAAAATCATTTAAATATGTTTGTTTTTTAGTGAAAATATCAGCTAAAATGTTAAACACTGAAAATCCAATTCTTTTTTCAACTGATGAAAAGAATTTAGTTTTTTGTTTTTCAAAAACTAATGATTGATTGGTGTCAACACCAATTACATAACGATCTGCATCGGTTTTGATTTCATCAGAAACTACACCAGTTTGTGGTCCAGCAACAGGGAATGTGATTGTTGGATTGCCGTTACTTAAAATGGCTTTAATTTTTTGTGTACTTCCTGGATCAACTCCAAAACCAGTATCTAATGAAATTGATGGACTTGTAATTTTTGTTTCTTCTCCGTGGTGGCCATCATTAAAGGCTTTAATTCCGGCCAGATATCCAGCAATAAAATCTGTTACAGCATTAAATGTTCCACCACCAAAAGTAGTTGCTGTTCTTTTTGTTGGATCATTTGGGAATTTTTTAGATAAAAAGTCAGCTGCTGCATATCCCATAATTCAAGCAGATTCTTCAACATTGTAATTAACTGAAATAAATTGCCCTTTAGGAGCAACTCCATCTGGAAGATTTCAGTCAATTCCAATAACAATAATTCCCTTGTTAATAAAGTTCTGTTTATTTTGATCGTTTTTTAACCATTGTTGAAATTTATCACCATGTTGAAAACCTGAAAGAATTCAAATATTATTATCTGAATTGATTAGGTTGTTGTATGTTTCATTTAAGTTGGCACTTGGAGAATTGACAGGTACAGCTTTAAAACCACCGATTCTTGCAATTTGTTGAGCAGCTTCTCAACTTGATTGGTTAAATGTTTTATCTGTTACAACTCCGTCAGCAGTTACAACTGCAACATTCATTTTGAAGTGGTCACCTTTTGATGCATTTGAAATTTCATCTTTTCTTTGGTCAACGGTTGCTTGAATTCCTGAGTAGTCAGTAATATTAGAAATAGGAGATATTTCTTCTTTTGATCTATTATCCTTGGTTTCCTGACTCACTTGACCTTGTTCAGATGTTTGTTTGTTTGTTTGTTTGTATTTTGAGTATTATCCTTATCTTTTTCAAGGCTAACAGTTTCACTAGGAGCTTGTACTCCACAAGAAATCAATGTGGCAGCACTAGCAATAACAGCTAATCCAGGGATTAAAAATTTTTTTAATTTCATTTTTCCTTCTTTCTTAAACTTTAAAATAATAGGTTTTTTAATTTTACATTTTTATCTAAAAAATGCAACATTTTTTAATTATACATATTTTTCAGGATGCTTGAGTTTCATTTTTGCAATAAAATCATCTTTGTCTAAATTGCTATATTTTTCAAATAATTCTTTACACTCTTCCAACTCTTTTGAAGCTCATTCTTGATTTTGGAAACCTAAAACTTTTGTAATTCCAGGTTTTTTTCAGTTTTTATAATTACTGAAAAAATAATCAATAGAATCTAACCATTCTTTTGGCAAGTCAGCAAGTGATTCAATGTTGTCAAGTCTGTAGTCATCATGGTGAACTGCTATTAATTTTGTATCAGTTTCACCACTATCAATCATTTGCATTGCACCAACAACTCTACCTCTTAGTTGAACACCAGGTAAAAATTTTTCTTGAGAAAACACCAAAACATCTAAACCATCACCGTCTCAGTCAATAGTGTTTGGAATTTGACCATAGTTTGCAGGATAAACAAAACCATCTCTTAAAATTCTATCAACTACTAGTTTGCCAGTTTTGCTATCAAATTCATATTTAATGTTTGAACCACTTGTAATTTCAATATCAACATCAATAATTTTGCTCATTTTTTATTTAATCCCTTCAATTTAAAAATCTTAAAATAAACATAAACAGTCTAACGACTGCAACAAATAAATTGAGTGCATTTAACATTCCAATTCTAATAAAAATTCTTTGAATTTCTTTTGGATCATTATAGTAAGCTAGGATTTGTGCCCCTTGTTCACGAATGATTCAAAATTGGTAACCCATAAAACCTAATGAAACACCAAAACCTAAAATTCAGTAGAAAGTAGTAAGGATTGAATTAGTTACAAAATACATTGTAATTCCAGTAATCAATTCGGCAACCATCAAAATAATTAATAGTGGTGCTAATTTTCCGAAATTAATGATTTGATAATAACCTAAAACACCCATAATGGCTGTTATTCCACCCACACCTAAAATGGCTAGTAAAATATTTTTACCTCTTCCTAGTAAAATTTGGTTTGCTCAAATCAAAGGCATTCATAGTGAATTGATGAAAACAAAAACAAAAAATAGAAAAGCTAGAAAAAAGGTACTAGGTTTTTCTTGAGTTGCTGTCCTGTTCATATATAAAACAATACCAACATTAGCAACTAAAGATATAATTATAATTGCTATAAAAAAAGCAGGTTTTGTCCCAATATTTGTCATTATTCCAGCATAAAAAGTAAATAATGTTGGAATAGATAAAATTGAAAAACTCAGTAATGCTACAAAAGCAATTGCAACACCCAGTCAAAGCAAAGAAAAACCAAGCAATCTATTTGTTTTTACTTTAGTATCAACTGATGCCATTGAGTAAGATTTTCGTTGAAACACTTGAAAAGCCATATTTCCTCCTAAATTTCTTTTATTACATTTTTTAATTTCATGAGTCAGTGATTTAAACCACTTTTTGACCTGACTATATTATATTCCTTTTTTAAAATTTCTTTAATTTCTTCTAGAGTTAGGTCAGGATTGTTTTTTCTAAGTTCAAAAAAGGTGAGTTCCTGTTGACTAAAAAGATTTTGCTTGTTGTTTTTTAAAACAATTTCATAATTTTCAATATGCTTGGTAGCTGCTTGAGCTACTCTTTTTAGATTATGAATATCAAAATTAGTTAATCTATTACTATTTAATCTATAATCACGTTCAATTCGGATTTCTTCGAGCTTGCTAGCTCGTTCAGTGGCTCTTATAGCCATTAAAAAATAAATAATTTCATTTATTTTTTTAAGATATAAAATAAATTTATTATGAGCAAAGGTGCTATGAAAATTTAAATCTAAATTGTTTTTTTGAAAAAGTGATTTAATTTTTTCAAATTTTCCTCGATTTAGAAAAGCGATTTCTAAATGATAAAATCGGGAAGTTGGTTTAGAAATAGAACCACCACCTAAAAATAAACCAGCAAAAAAATAAGTTACATTTTCAGGATTTTGTTCTATATTAATATAGTTAGACTCTATTGTAATTCAGTTTCTATTATGACTATCTGATTCATAACTAATTTTGTTTGAATCAAGCAAATTTCTAATTTGTTGTGCAATATTGGGTTTATTGAATCTAATTGTGAATTTAGATTGAGATTCAAATTTGCAAGCAGAAAAAATTATTCCTTGCAAAAATGAAATAAATTGTTTCTTACCCATTTTATTATTAAGGAGTTCTTGTTTGATTTCTTGACTAAAAGTCATAAATAACCTTTTTTAGAAAATAAAAAAAAGCAACTCCCTATTTTCCTATTTCTAGTATCGTCGGCGTAAAAGGGCTTAACTACTGAGTTCGGAATGGTATCAGGTGATCCCCTTTGCTTTGGTTGCTTAATCAATATTGTAACACAAAAATTTTTTTTTGTAAAAAAAAGTTATATTTTTTTTTCTTGCTCTAATTTGGCTAGAACATTTGTAACATTTTTGATGTTACCAATAACAGTAATTTTGTCATTATATTTAATTACTGTATCTCCTGAAGGTAAGAAGGAAATATGATTTCTTTCAACAATAACAATACTAACATCATAGTTTCTTAAATTAATATCTCTAATGCTTTTGTTAATAAAATCAGGAGATTTAACATGAACACTACCGATGAAAAAGTGCTCACTTACTTCTTTTAGGGCATCAGCATATCTTAAAACATTTTCATCAGTAGATAAAATAGCCATTTTAGTTCCTGCTTCTTCTTCAGGACTGATAATTCAATCAACTCCAATCCGTTTTAAAACCCTAGCATGCCTTTTATTTACGGCTCTTGCAACTATTTTAGCTTGCGAATTTTTTGGTAAATTAGATTCAGATTGAATTTCTAAAATAGTTGCAATGATTTCTGTATTATCAGAAGTGGTTACTAAAATAGCATCTATATCCTCTAGCCCAACTTCAGATCTCATAGTTTCAATATCACTAGCATCCATAATAATTGGATTTATAGTTGCATATTTTTTAATAAATTTAAGATTTTCCTCATTTTTGTCTATAACAATAATGTTATGATTAGATTCTGATAACTTGGCAATTGCGGCTCTTCCGAGTCGTCCAGCGCCAATGACACAAATATTAGCTTTTTTCATTTGTATTAAATTTTAAAATAAAAAACAAAGTTTTTGTTACTTGAATATGATTTTTTATTGCTTTTATTATTTATAATTAACAAGAACTAATGAAAAAAGCAATTTATTTTTGAAAAAAAACAGGATTTTTGTTTTCAAAAATCAAAACTATCCAAATTATATTTTTAGTTTATATCAGTATCATTTTAATAGGTGCTGGTATTTTGTCTACACCGATTGCACAAGAAAATAAAAATAATCCTGTTGATTTTTTTACATCTCTTTTTACATCAGTGTCTGCTTTTAGTGACACTGGATTATCACTTGTCAATGTTTCTCAATCATTTAATATTTTTGGTCAAGCATTAATTGCAATTTTGATTTTAGTTGGTGGAACAGGTTTTTTTGCTATTAAATTTTATTTTTTCAATCTATTATTTAGGAAAAAATTAGGATTAAAGTCACGAGAAATTTTAAAAATTGAACGTTCATCCAATAACATTGGAGAACTCAAAAATGTTATAAAAACTACAGTAACTTTCTTTTTAATAACAATTTTAATTTTTTCATTAATCTTAACTTTACACTTTTATTTTTATAATCCAGGTGAGAATAAATTAGAACCTGGCAATAATCCATACAAAAATGTTAATTTAGCTTTTAGATATGGATTTTTTCACACTATATCAGCTTTGAATAATGCAGGTTTTGATATTGTCGGTAGTTCAAGTTTTAGTCCCTATTATGGAGACATTTTTTTACAAACAACCTTTATTTTTTTGATTATTTTTGGAGGAATAGGCTTTCCAGTTATTTATGATTTTTCACAATATTTTAAACAAAAATTGTTTTTTAAAAACAAAACAAAAATGCAATTGTCTTTGTTTTCAAAGATATGCATAATTGCAAATTTCTCAATTACAGCTTTTTCATTTGTGTTGTTTCTTCTTTTTGAAGAAACAAGAAATACAATTTATTGAAATACAACTTCAGGAAATTGATTTACAAAAAGTTACACTTTGTTGTTTCATTCATTTTCAACAAGGTCTACAGGTTTTGCATTTTTTGATGTTAATCATTTAAGCCAACCATCTTTATTTTTAACATCAATATTAATGTTTATAGGTTCATCACCTTCATCAACAGGTGGTGGAGTTCGTGTAACTACTATTTGAATTTTGTTTTTAAATATTATTGCTAAATTTAGAAATCATAATCAAATTTTTTGCTTCAAAAGAAAAATTGGAAGCGAAAAAATTACAACAGCAACATTTGTTATTTTTGTTAGTTTTATTTTGTGTGTTGCTTTAATTTTGTTTAGTAGTGTTTATTTAAATACTATTAATTTAGCAAACAAAAACAATCCTGATTATGTTGACTTTCAATTAGGACATGTTATTTTTGAAGTTACATCTGCGTTTGGAACATCGGGCCTTTCAACAGGATTGATTCAACATTTGAACAGAGGAGTTCAAGTCGGATTTATGTTAATTATGCTTATTGGGCAACTTGGAATTAGTTCATCAATCTTGATGTGAAAAGGTGATGGAGTGGATCGAACTTCTCACAGTTATATTAGTGAAGATTTTGTGATTAACTAGAAAAATATAGAGTTTTGTAGATTTTTTAAAATTATTTATTTTAATAATTCATATTCAAAGAGTTTTTTCTCTATTTTATTTGAATAAAAATCTGTAAGAATTCGTTTTAAATCTATGATATGAGAATTTAATACATCATCTTCATAATCGTAGTGCTTTTTACCATAATTGTCAATTCTTTTATGAGCAAAATAGACAATATTTAGTTTGTTTATAAATTCAACATCATATTGTTTCCCTTTGTTTGTTTTCAAAAAATCATCATGATAAAAAGCAAAAACTTGCCTTTTATTTGAGTTAGGAGTTGGTTTTGATAAGTATGTAATTTTAACTTTTATAGTGAATAAATAGTATGAATAGTTCGCATTCTATGCTTGTCAATCCTGTATTCAGGACGCTTTAGTTTAATTTCCTTTATAGCGATTATGCGTTTTGTTTTTAGTTGTTTTTAGATTAGTTCAATTACTTTTTTTATCACATGATGTGATGTTTAAGATATTATCAAAAACAGAATTCATAATAAAATTTGCTACTTTTATCCTAAATTATTTGCCTAAAGTATACGAAAAATAGATGATAACGAAACTTGAGGAAACTCAAGTTTTTTGTTATAATTAAACAAGATAAAAAGCCAAGAGAGGATAGTATGAACATATCGTATGAGCCATTATGGAATCTTTTAAAATCAAGAAATATGAAGAAAAAAGATTTATTGGAAAGAGCAAATTTAACAACAAATTGCATAGCGAATATGGGAAAAAATGAATATATATCGCTTAGAAATATTGAAAGGATATGTGAAGCATTAAATTGTAAAATTGAAGATGTTATTAAAATTATTTAAAATAGAGGAGGAAACAATTATGAGATATGAAGATTTAGAATTTAAAATACCTATAGAGTCTGAAGGATATGAAAAAGATTCAAAATTTGTTATTGGACAAATAAAAAATATATTACAAGAACGAAAAAATTCTGGCGATGATAAGATTATAATAAATACAAATTTAAAATTAGGACTACCATTAGAAAATATAAACAAGATTGCAGGCCCTATGATCGAAGCTTGGGCAACTGAAGTTTTTGCAGGCATTAGAGATGTTCAAAATAATAAATATAATTTAATAAATGTAGAAGCACAAGAAAGATTAGAAATGGCGGATATTATACTTCAGTTTAAGAAAGATAATGGTAAAGTTCTTACAGGAAATATTGATGTAAAGGCGACTGCAAATGATATTGTTAATAGTGGAAAAGGTCCTAATATTACTTCTTTTTCTAGGATTAGGACAGCTTATGTAGTTGAACCCGATTATATGTTTATAGTATTGTCGATTAAGCATAAAGTTTATTCAGAAAGAAATGAACAAACACAATTGATGGATGGAATTATGGAAGTTGTTGGCTTTGATGCTTATGACTTAAAATTTATAGGAGATAATGACATAAACTATAATCCAGCTCTAGGTACTGGTCAAATACAAATAAAAGATATTAATTATGTTAGTTTTAAAAAAAGAACTACTTGGGAAATGTGTCAATTATTAGATAAAAAATATTTGCATAGTAGCAGAAAAACGATTAAAGATTTCTATAGAGAGGCAATTAAAAATAAATGGATAAAACTTTAAAAATAATTTGTGGAAATGCAATTGAAGAACTTAAAAAAATTGAATCTAAAAGTATTAATTTAATTGTCACAGATCCACCATACAATTTAAATAAAGATTATGGAAATAATAAAGATAATTTGGAATTTGAAGAGTATTTAGAATTTTCAAGACAGTGGCTTACCGAAGCAAAAAGAATACTAAAAGATGATGGAACTATATATATTTTTATGGGTACGAGATATATATCATATATCTATAGCATACTTGAAAAAGAATTGAATATGCATTTTAATTCTTGGATAACTTGGTTTTATACACAAGGAATAGGGAAGACAAAAGGGTTTTCTCCTAGACACGATGATATACTAATGTTTACCAAGCATAAAAGTAAATTTACCTTTAACTTAGATGATATAAGAGTTCCGCAAAAATTTTATCGTTCAGTAAATAATATGAGGGGTGCAAATCCGGGGAATGTATGGCAATTTTCTCATATGCATTATTGTAATAAGAATAGAAAAAAACATCCCACACAAAAACCAGAAGGTTTATATGAAAGAATGATTTTAGTATCATCGAATGAAAATGACACTGTACTTGACCCATTTGTTGGTAGTGGAACAATGCTTAGAGTTTGCCAGCAAACTAATAGACGAGGTATAGGTATAGATATTAATGAAGAGTATGTTCAAATGTGCAAGGAAAGATTAGAAGAAGATTTTACAGGTTTTGATAGTGAAGATGAAAGAATTAAAAGAGTGCCTAATGATTTAAATGATTCTAGTATTAGAAAAGAATATATTGAAAATCACAAAAAATGGTTTTTAAAAAACCATCAAAACTTAATAAAGGAATTTGAAGATGAAGTAAATAAAAAATACTTTCATAAAAAAGACGATTAGATAAAAATCTAGTCGTCTTTTTTTATACATGAAAGGAGTAATTATGTGTTTTGTTTTTAGTTGTTTTTAGATTAGTTCAATTACTTTTTTTTATCACATGATGTGATGTTTAAGATATTATCAAAAACAGAATTCATAATAAATTTGCTACTTTTTATCCCAAATTATTTGCCTAAAGTATACAAAAAAATAGTACCAATAATGGTACATTGTATCTTTTTTTTGTTTTGCTTAAAGTAAAAAAATGAAAGTGTTTTTTGATATAAAAAATGTGGAAATCCACATTAATTATTTGAGTATTTCATATTCAAAAAACTTAGGTTAGATATATTTAGAATAAATAGGATCGGTTTCTGTTTGTTGGTTAATTTTTTGGGGTTTGGTTTTTTAGATATCAGCTAAGTAGTGTTGCTTTATGGTCTTTGTATGTTCTACCGTTTGATTTCATAAAAGATGATAGTTTTTCGATTAGTTCATCTAGGTAGCTTATTTTTTCTTTAAGCTCTAAATATTCATTTTCTGTTAGATAAACATTTTGATAAGATCTGTATACTGTCTTATTAATATCTATCTTATTATTATCTATACAACTACAATTCGATTCACAAACTTCCTAAGGTATGTTTTGAAACCTACTGAATTTCGATTTTCGAACTTCAAAGTTCGATTTTTTACTTCTTAAATTTTGTTTTTTAGTCTTCTTGTCATATTCTTTCATAAAGTTTTTGACATATATGAGATTGGGTTACCAAGCCCTTGTCTTTTCTTTTCGATGAGATTTATATCTTTCAGTTCTTTGATTATTTTGCAGGCTTTCTCTTTAGCTTTATTAAAGGTTTCTTGTACTTCTTGTAATGTAAAATAGATATAGACTCTTTCTTTTTCATCAATCCACTTATTCATATATGAAAGAGAGGTTTTTTGAAGCATAATCGAATAAAGAATTTTAGCATCTGATGTTAGGATTTTAAAATTTTCATCTTCAAGTAAAAACATTGGTATTTTTAAAAAGCTAAAAGCTTCAATTTTTTTTTTTTTTGTAAAAATATTCATACATTTTTTCTCCTTTGTTTTTGTATCACAAAAAGAGAAATATTTTTATTTCTCTTTTTTAACCTTTCTTATTGTTTACATTTACTTTTTCTTATCTTTATCTTTAAACTCTTTAGTATTAACATCTTCTATGAGTTTTCTAAAATTTATAGCGTTTTTAGTTGTAATAACAGGTTTCCCTGTCTTTTTCTCAATCTCTTTTCTAGCGTTGCCCGCAACACTTCCGCCTTCTTTCGCTACTTTTTTATTTTCTTCTAAGCCTTGGGGGTTTTTGATATTGGTAAGTTCAGTTGTTGTAGCCTCTGCCAGCATATTTAAGACAAGTTCTAGGGTACTCATATTATCTCTTAGGTTTTGTTTCTTTAAACCTTTGTGGTCTTTATACTCTCTTGTTGTCATACCAGACCATGTTTTTGTGATTTCATTGGTTAAGATGGCGTATTCCTCACCTTTTTCAACACCATGATCTTGCCAAGCATCGGTAAGTTCTTTTCTAACTTGTATTGTCTGTAGTCTTTGATTGATCCATTCTTTACTATAGCCTTTTTTAAGATAAGTTTCTAAAGCTCTATCAATGGTAAGCTCGGGATCGATTATTTCATCAATTCTTTCTTTTCCTACTTGAGCTAACCACATTTTAAAAGGTTCGGCTTTTGGGGATGGTATAGATTGTATAATACGAAATATTCCTTGCGTATCTGCGACATCGGTGTTGTATTTTTTACCATCTGACGACTCTAATTTCAGTTGTCGACAAAATGTCGACAACTCACTTTTCTCTTCGTCTGACATTCTTTTTTTAACACGATACCAATAATCTCTAGGATCATTGCTTTCAGTAAGAACGCCAATAATATCTACAACCGAAAAATACCATTCTTCTTTTTTGTTATCCCAAACTCTTCTTATTTTATTGCCTTCAAATATTTTTATTTGATTATTCAATGCTATCTTTCCAATTTTTTTGTTAGTTTTACTCATAAATCATCATCCTTAAAATTAATATTTAATTACTTATAGTATACACTGAAGCAGTAAAAACCGCCATAACAAGGCTAACTCAAACATCAGCATCTGATATTTTATAGTCTTTAAACTTTTTTTGTGTTAAAGATATCTTTTTTGACTAAATGGATAATTTCAATGACATTATAACTTTTATCTAATAGTTCATTATCATATATAATGATAAATTGGAGTATAAATTCTATCAACCATTAATTTTTCTTTTGCTATATCTATTACAACATCAACTAGATTTAATTCTACTGTTGTGTGTTTTGTTCTGTGATAATTAATAACAAAAGCATTAACTTTTCTAATTGTTTAAAAATCTCTAACTTTTAATAATTTTTCTCATCATCCTTTTTCTTGCTCAAAACTAGCTTTGCTTGCATATAGCAATTCTGGTTCAATAATAGGTTCTTGTTTATCGTTATATTCTAATACTTAAATTCATTAATAAAATGTGGTTATTTTTAAAGTTATTCTCTACTTAATTAATAATTTGCATTTCATAATAAAAGGAGATTATCTACTCTTGGAAAATTATCTTTTCCATAAGTGATTTTAAATTCTTTTTCATCCATTCTAAAAATTTGCGAATAATCAATGAGACTATTTTTTTAAATAATGAATATGGAGCAGTTGCATCTGTAGTAATAAGAATTTCTGTAAAAAATTGGTCTTTTTCCATTTCATCTTTATTGGCACTACGTGTTTTAACAAAATAATACATCCCTTCATTCCCGTTGAACCAAATAACAACAGAGTGTTGTTTAATCAGTTGACTATAAATATTAAAAAGGATATTATGTTTAGGTAAATATGGAGCAAATTTGTCAAATTGCATAAAAAATTTACTTCCAAAATATTTTATATTTAAATTATGTTATTTTGCTATAAATAAAAAAGCACTTGCTGTGCTTTATTTACTATTGCATACATTTTTAGTTGTACTAATTTTATTATTTGCATAAATAACTACATCTTTTATAACAAGTTTTTGAATAGCGGTTGTAAATAATTCAATATATTCAAAGTCAATTTTCCCATCTTTTGTAGGTAATTGGATATTGCCATTTAAAAAGGTGCTATCTACATCTCTAACCAAAACACTCATTAATTTATGTTTTTGTTTGTTTAATATGGTAGTAAAATATGGTATTGAATTATAATTTAATGATATTTTAGAAGCTATTTTTCTTACAAACTGTCCAGCATACCACGGATTTTTTCTATAAAAAAAATCCATCTGTAGCAATCCTAAACTTCAAGTACCTTTTTCATTAATATTATCTTGATTTACATATCCTGTTTTTCTTAAAACACCTTGATTCAATGATGTTCTAGTAACATAATCATATTCGTCTCCGCACACCAATTTATTTGTATTAAAACTTCGTGTAGTTGAAATTTCAAACAAATCCCCAATTTTATACTCACTTCATTTAATATTATTAAAATTATCAATGCTTCTTTTCTCATCATTGGTTAATTCATAATTATTTAAACCAGTTACTTTTAAATAAGCTTCCAGCTCGGCGATATGTTGAGCTTCCAGCTCGGCGATAAAATATTCCATAAATTTAAAGTCAATTTTTCCGTCTTTTGTAGGTAATTTTATGTACTCTTGTTTAATTTTTTCTCATCCAGATTTATTTCCTCAGTTATATTTTGAGTAAATTTTATTTAAACAAGAATTTATAAAAGGGTGAATTTTGTTTATTTTTATCAAATCATCTTTGAACTTAAATGCATAACTATCTTGTAAAACTGTGAAATCATAAGGTTGATAAAATGATTTTCCAAAACCATTAGCAGTTGCTGAAAATACATTTTTTAAGATTGTGGCATTTTCTCTATTTATATATTTTCCAATTTGGTTGTTCGATAATATGGCAGTTGTTGCAGGTAAATCACCTGCACTATTTTTAATAACATTATTTGTTTTTATTTTTTCAAATAAATCATCAACTTTATACTCGCCTCACTGAACATTTTGAAGCTTTTCATCCAGTGAGGTATCTACTTTTTTATCTTATCATCAACTTTATTTTGATTTTTAAGTATGGCAGATACTTCATATGATAAATAGTCTGCCACTGTTTTTTTAAAATCCGCAAGAGTTGGTTTGTTGTCTGTTGGTGTTGTTTGATTTCAATCAGCACCATTTTCTGGGTCAATATGGCCTTCATAATACTCTTGTTCAGTAAAGATTTTTAATTTATGTTTTCCAAATCGCACTAAATCGACAAGTTCTTGATATCTCTCTTTTGCTCTATCCTTATCTTTTAGATTTGTACTAGATTTTCTTCTATTAGTTCGCGAATATCCATCATTTGAAAAATCAATAAATTTGACAATATCATCTTTTAAATGAGGTTCACCAACTTTAAAAACATATATGTTTGTTTGCACACTTGATTTGCCAATAAATAAATCTATCGGCATTTTTATGCTTGCAAGTAATGTATTATTTTTTAATATTTCTTGATTAATTGTCTTTGCCTTACCACTTCCTGCTGAATTTTGAATAATAATTGCAGCATACCCTTTATTCATCATTGATAATGCTTTTTCAACAAAAATCATACCATTACCTTCTGCAGAATATGGTGGGTTAAGAATAAATGCAGTTGCCGGGAAAATTTCATTTGTTTTACCAAAAGCATATTTACCATCAAAATCATTTAAAGAGTTTTTATTTAATATGTTTGAACTACCATCCCCCATCAAAATCATATTTAAAATAGCAAGCATATATATACTTGGTAATAATTCTAGGCCTAGCAATTGTTCCGCTTTGATTTTTAATATTTTTTGTTCTAAATCCTTAGGAGATGTGATTTTTGATTTTGCATCAATAATCATTTCATTCATTGCAGCAACTAATAATCCAGCACTTCCTGTTGCAAAATCTCAAACATAACTATCTTTATCCACTCTTGCTAGTTTTGCTAATAAATTTGCTACATATGATGGAGTTAAAACAACATCATTTAATTTATCCTGAGTAAAACCAAGCCAAGAATACATTTCATTAAATAATTTTCCAGTAAAATCTGTTGTTAAACCTATTTTGTAATATATACCCAAATCATCAACAATTTTTGAATATATCCTTTTTAGTTGGCTTTCACCATTTACCACTTTATTGATATTGTCAGATAGTAAAGTGTTTTCAAGTGTTCGTATAATTAACTGTTGTTTTGAACTTGGTAGATTTTTTTGACTTAAAAATGACTTAATTTTTCTAATAATAATATCACCATCAGTATTCCCGTGTTCAGGTGAAGATTTTAAATCTGATTTTTCGAGTGGTTCTACTTTATTAGGAATACCTAGTGATGCCATAATTGATGCAGCTACTAAATACACTCTGTCATTTTCACTTAGTCCTTTTTCGTTTTGATAAATATCGTTATTCAGTTTAGTTAAACTTGCATCAATTTCTTGTTCTTTTTTCTCTCTTAATTCTTGTAATTCTTTCTCTGTTAAAGATAATTCATTTATTTTGTCTATAAATTTATCAAATTTATCCTTCTTTAAAAAAGATAAATCACTATATTTAGCGACTTCTTGCCCAACCCCGAAATTATCTTTTGAAACATAATATACACCAATCAAACGCTCAATTTTTCCATCTATTTTTTTATGTCCAGTAATTCCAATAGCAATTACCTCTGAATAATTTGTATGATGTAAAATTGCATTGGCATAATGAACAGCGCCATTTACTGCATATTTATTTATATTTTGGTAATTGGGTTCATTTTTTGTTGTTTTGTTTTCAACTCTGTTGTTGTTATCTAATTTAACTAATGTGTTTTTATATCCCTTATATTCAATAAGGATGGGATAGCGTTTTAGATTTTTACCTTCTAAAAGTAATTTAGCATCTGGTCGGCTACCTCCCACTCCGCCATTTTTGGATCCATAGTCATTCAATGCCTTGTTGATTTCATCATTCAAACTCTCTTGTTCCAGTCTGAAATCTAAACCATAACTATTTAACTCTGCATTTGTTATTTGTGCTATGTTAGGCTCTATTGATTGTATTTTTGCCATATTTTTTCCGCCTAAGATTAATACTCTTACTAAAAATATAAATACTTTTTGGTTGCTAATTAATAATATAATATTTAATTAATTATTAATAGTATACACTAAAGTAATAAAAAAGTACCATAAATGGTACTTATATTTGAGAGCTACATTCTCATTATTTTAGGTTTTCGAACTTCTTGTTCTTCATCTTCTTGATGTTCTTTTTTAGTAAAAAGATTAAAAATTTAGTATTTTTTTCTTGTTGTATCATTTGTTAAATTATTTAACCATTTTTTGTAGGCAAATATTGGTAAGAATTTATTTTTTAACCAAATCTTTAGGGTCTTTTCAAACTCTTTTTTCAAAATAACTTCAAAATGCTTTTTGTTTGTTTTTCACCAAGATTTGAATTTTTATAAAAAATATTTATGTTTGTTTTTTGCAAACAACAAAAAAGTGCTTTTAAAATACAAAAAGGCACTTAATGTGCCTTTTTGTGCATTAATAAGCCGCGTTCTGTATTAGTCAACCATTTATCTAAGCAAATATTGCTTCTCAACCATTGTTGAATTCCTAGGTTGAGCTCCCCTACCAAAAATTTGGGTTTCTAGCTCATGGAGTTTACCGCGTTTCACCTTAATTTAATAAGCTCGTCTCTGTGGCACTAGTCGTCTGGGCTTGAATTTATTAGATTCAACATGAACATTACTATCATCTCAGATAGTGCTAGCGCGGACTTTCCTCTACCTTCTGGCAGCGATTGACTTATGCAATAAAAATTATACAAACTTTTTAATTTTTATTAATATTTTATTGCTATTTAGCAATAAAATACGAAAGCAATCTAGGCTTTTAAATTAGTTTGATTGGCTTTTGCCAGCTTTTTCTTGTTTCTTTTGTTCTCTTTTTTCTTTATGTTGTTGTAATTTGTCTTTTATTGTTTGAGCAGTAGCTTTGGCTACCTCTTTTCCCGCATCTATTAAAACTTTTTTCTGTTCAGTGGTTAATTGACTTAAAGCCTTTCCAGCGTTTGTTGCTGTTCCTTTTGCTATATCCTTCGCAGCCTCTTTTCCTGTTGGAACTCCTGATTTTGCAATTTTTAAGGCTTCAGATTTAGCTGTGCCTATTAAAGTCTTTGTTGCAACTTTTTTTAATACATCCTTTGCTTCCGGACTTACTAGTGAATTGTGTGTTGTATTTGCAGAATCACTTCCTGTTGAATTATTTGTACCAGAGGATTGACTTGAAGAATTGTTACTTACTGCACTCCCAGAAGTGTTATTGCTTGTATTTGTTGATTGGTTATTAGAAGTGCTAGTATTTGTGTTTGATGTAACACTTCCAGAATTACCATTTATTGAAGCATTTATGTTAGTTGATTGGTTTGTAGAATTGTTGCTTGCTACACTTCCGGAAGTGTTGGTGTTTGTATCTGTTGATTTATTTCCAGAAGTATTGTAATTTGTGTTTGTAGTTACATTTCCAGATTGTTTAGTTGTATTAGATTGATTTGCATTTTTTTGTGCTTCTTCTTTTTCTTTTGAATTGTCAGTTCCACAAGATGCAAGAACAACAATAGGTGCCATTGTTACAACTGGTAAGGTTCAAACAAATTTTTTTAGTTTCATATATTTTTAATTTACCTCTTATTTTAAATTTGAAAATTATTTTTGAATGTGTTGTTTAACGTTTTTTTGTTCTATTGTCATCAAATTAGACAAAAAATAAAACAAGAAATTCACTAAATTTATAGTGAATTATTTAATAAAAAAAACATTACACTTTTTTTTTGTTTTATTTTATACCATTTTTTGCATTTTTTCTTAATAAAGATAGCAATGAAGAAAAAAATTAAGATTATTGGAATGATTTTAGCTTTGAGTGGTGTTGCGGCCATAGGTTTTATTTATTATGTAAAATCAATTAAAGTCAATGGAGACAAAATAAAAATCACAATTTTGAAAGGAGTTAGACAACCAGGAACCAAAATTTTTGATAAAGGAACAACCTTAAGAGAAATATTTTTTGCTTTCAAGCCATCTGCTGATGTAAATTTAGCCAACTATAACTTGAATGAAAAAATTATTGAAGATAAAGAATTTAAATTTAAATTGGAAAGTGAAAAAGAAAATTTATCAAAAATTTCTCTAGATAAATCAAAAAAATTGAAAATACCAAAAGAATTAATTAGTAATATAAAAAAATTTTTAACTAAAAATAAGGGTAAAAAAGTTTCATGGCTTGAGATACAAGAAAACTTAAAAATTGAGTCTACTTATTTAAGCAAATTGCAAGCAAATTTTACTCTTGATTAATTTTGGTTTTTTCTATAATTTTTTTTGTTTTATTTTTAGATCAAAAAGAATTTTTGTGATTAATTGGTGTTTTTTCTTGTTTTTTATTGCTCTTTTTTCTTGGTGAGATAAAAAAAGCTGGGCTTGCCTTATTTTTAATAGGGATAAGCGCTCTATTAGTGTGAACAATTAAACCTGAATCAAACCATAAACAAAGCATATTTGAAGGCAAAGTTGTAGAATCTTACCCATATGGTTCCTTTTTGCAAACTGAAAATGCTAAATTTTTTATTAAAGGAAAATCTTTAGAGATAGATAGTTGAGTAAAAATAAAAGGAATACTAAATGCTCTTATAGTTCGGAAAAAAGAAAATTCTTCTTTTATATTCTACTTAAAATCCAAATCAATATTTTATGAAATAGTTAATAGTCAAGTGATTGAAAATCATAATTCAACAAATTTTATTAGCACCATTAAAAAATATATTTTTTCAGGAAGTGAAAATTACTCCAAATTAATTCCTATGGTTTTCTTGGGTTCTATAACTGAAGATGCTAATTTTTTAAAATCCAATCTTATATATTTGGGTGTTTATCACTTATTTGTTATATCAGGTTTTCACATTAATTTTTTTAAACAAATATTTTTTTGAGTTTTTCAAAAGTTAAAAGTGAAAACCGTAATTTATAAACCAATATTTTTTGCTTTTCTTGTTTTTCAAAGCTTTTTGCTAAATTTTCCTATTTCATTTTTGAGAGGTGTGATTTTTTGAGTCTTAATTGAAATTAATGAAATATTTTTAAACAAAAAATTTAGCAAAAGCACTTTACTTTCTTGAACAATGTTAATTTTGATGGGTTCGAATATTTTTATAATATATTCACCTGCATTTATATTGTCTTTTGGTGTAAGTTTTATTATTTTGTTTATAAATCAAATTAAATTCTCTAAAAAATGAATAAAAATATTGGTTAATTTTGTTTTCGTTAATTTAACAAGTTTTGTATATTCTGCTTTTTATAACGGTTTTTATAATTTATTTTCACCTTTTATTTTATTGATATTTTCACCTTTTTTCACCATTTTTTACATTATTTTGTTGTTCTTTTTGTGAAACAAGGAAATATTAGAAATAATTAGCAAGTATTTTGTAGAAGCTATTGAATTTATAAGAGAATTGCCATTTTTGGTTTTAAATTTTAAAATAAATCAGACTTGATTGTTTTTTAGTAATATAATATTTTTAATATGTTTTTTGTTTATGGAAATGACCACTTCTTCATCCAAGAGAAAGTTAAAGCAATTATAGATCAAACAAAATTAAGTTTTGTTGAATGTTTTTACAATAGTGAAGATATTAATGAGATAGTTGATAAAGTTATAAATAATTCTTTGTTTGTTGACAAAAAAATTTATGTTTTTAAAAATTTTTATTTTTTTGACAAAGACAAAAAAGAAAATGAAAAAATAATATACAAATTAAACAATAGTAATCATATACTTATTTTTACTTACTTATTTGAAGAAGATGATGCAAAAACTAAATTGCTAAAATCTGATATTTTTAAAGTTTTAGCAGATAAAAATGCAACTTTTGAAACAAAAAGTCTTAGTGAAAAAGATAAAAATGATTTTATTGAAAGTTATTCAGCAAAAATTGGATTAGTTTTAACTAAAAGCGATGTTTTTAGAATTGAAATGATGATGCCAATGAATGCACAAATCATTGCAAATGAACTCAACAAACTAAAAACTTTAAATTTAGAAATTACTTCAGAAATTATAGATTCTTTTGTTAGTGATTATTCAGGAGATAATATTTGGGGTTTTATAAATTCTTTTGTAATTCGTGATGTTCAAAATATTTTTAAATTTTATAAAAATAAAATGTTGGCCGGAGCGCCTCTTTCTTGACTTGTGACACAAGTTAGCAATAAGTTGTATCAATCATTTATTGTTTATTTAAATTATAAAAATTATTTAAGAGATGTAGAGATAGCACAAGTTCTTAACTTAAAACCATTTCAAGTAAAAAAAATTGTTCAATTTTATAATAGTGTGGGAATAGAAAAAGTAAAAAGAATGCTTATTTGACTTGCTAAATTAGATTCGGATGTTAAGAAATTTATAATTGATGAAAATATTGGTTTTGAGTTTTTTCTATTACAGTTTTCTATTTAATTTTAAAAAGCAAAGAAATTTGTTATTTTTTTTATTTAATTTGTTAAAATAATACCCGCAATACATAGAGATAATAACTGTTGTAAAACTTAATTTGTTATTTGAATGTATATAGTATTGCACTTTTAATTATTTTATATAAAAAGAAAGGAGTGCAAATTTGAATAGTTTTCGTGCTAAAAAAGTAGAAACTGTTAAAGAAATTAAAGAACTTTTAACAAATTCTTCTTCACTTGCGATTGCAGAATATCGTGGACTAACTGTTGCTGAGTTAGAGCAATTAAGAAATGAGTTTAGAGCAGCTGGTGTTGTTACAAAAGTTTATAAAAATAGACTTTTTAAAATAGCAGCAAAAGAAGCAGGTTTTTCTTCAATTGAAACTGAACTTATTGGTCCTAATATCTTTGCATTTGGAACTTCTGATCCTATCGCACCTGCAAAAATTATTTTCAACTCTACAAAAGAGCAGCCACTTTTAATTTTAAAAGGTGGAATTTATGAAGGGCAAGTTATTTCTTCTAGTGAGATGAAAGATGTGGCAACACTTCCAAACTTCACTGAAGCTCTTACAATTCTTGCAAGATCTCTTCAAACACCATTACAACAACTTTCACTTGGTTTGAAAATGTTGGTTGATGAAGGCAAAATTAATCAGTAAATCTAAGATTTACACAATCACTTAAAAATTTTTAATTTAATGAAAAAGGAAAAATAATGGCAAAAATTACAAAAGATCAATTTATTGAATCATTAAAAGAAATGAGTATTAAAGAGGTTATGGAACTTGTTCAAGCTTTAAAAGACGAGTTTGGAATTGACCCATCTGCTGTTGCAGTTGCAGCAGCTCCTGAAAAAGCTGAAGCAAAATCAGAAGTAACAGTTACTTTAAAATCAGCAGGACAAGAAAAAGTTAAAGTTATTAAAGTTGTTAAAGAATTATTCAACTTAGGATTAATGGAAGCTAAGAAAATCGCTGATTCAGCTCCTGCAGTTCTAAAAGAAAATGTTAGTCCAGCTGAAGCTGAAGAAATTGCAAAAAAACTTCAAGAAGTTGGTGCTGAAGTTTCAATTGACTAATAATTTTGAACAAGCAAGTAAAATATACATTTATTAATAAAAATGGCGTTTTTTATAATGCCATTTTTGCACTATTAAAAACAAAGGAATATTATGAATCATTTATATAGTGAAAAAACTTATGGTTTAACCACTAAAAGACGGTTTTATGCAAAAACCAAACAAACACTTACTACACCTAACTTTTTAGATTCTCAACGTGATTCATATCATTGGTTTTTAGAAGAAGGGATTACTGAAGCTTTTAACAAAATTTATCCTGTTTTTTCAACAAATGGAAAATTAGAAATTAGTTTTAAGCAAGGTTCTATTAGAGTAGAAAGACCAAAAGATGAATTTTCAAGCATTCGCGAAGCTCGTCAAAAAGGTAAATCATATGTTTGTCGTGTTTATGCAACACTTAGAAAAATTCAGTCAGAAGATGGGGAAGTGGAAGAACAAGAAATTCTTTTAGGTGAAATTCCTTACATGACTCAAGGTGGAACATTCATTATCAATGGTTTTGAAAAAATTGTTATTTCACAATTAATTCGTTCACCTGGAGTTTGTTATCGTGAAAGAGTTCGTAATCGTCAAGCAGACGATCTTTTCAACAAGGTTGAAATTATTCCACAACTAGGTTCCTGAATTGAAATTTTTCACAAAGTTACAGGTCATGGTGTTGATACTGTTAAAATTCGTATCGATAAGCATAAAAATATTCCTTTAATTACATTTTTAAAAGCTTTTGGTTTTGTTGATGAAACTATTAAAAAATACTTTGGTCAATCAGCACCACTTTTAGAGTCTCTTAAAAAACACAAAGTAAATGGTGTTGAAGAAAACTTAGAACAGATTTACCGTATTATTCGTAAAGATGACAGAATTACAGAAGAGGGATTGAAAAATTTTATCCCATCTATAATTTTTAATGAGCGTCGTTACAATTTATCTAAAACTGGTCGTTATATGCTCAATAACAAACTCAATTTAATTGAGCGTATTACTCAAACTTATTTAGCACAAGATTTGATTGATAAAAATGGT
Source organism: Mesomycoplasma bovoculi M165/69 (assembly GCF_000524555.1). Classification (NCBI taxonomy): domain Bacteria; kingdom Bacillati; phylum Mycoplasmatota; order Mycoplasmoidales; family Metamycoplasmataceae; genus Mesomycoplasma; species Mesomycoplasma bovoculi. Next base: position 32,753 of record NZ_CP007154.1, read on the forward strand.
GATTTAGTTTATGCTAAAAAAACCTTTATTACAAGACAAATGGCAGTTGATATTCAAAAAAAATTCGAAGATGGAAGTTTTGAATTTTCATCAATTGATGGAATTGATGAAAACGTTTATGGGCGTCAATTGCAAATTAATAGAAATACTGATTTGTCTAGTCGTACAAAGGTTATTTCTGTTAAAGTTTGACCAAATAAAAGAGCTATGTCACAGGATCAAGAACCAATTTTAGTTATTGGAAATGATCCAACTTCAAATGAAACTACTCTTTTAATTTCTGATATAGTTGCAATCGTTTCATACTATTTTAACTTAATTTCAAACATTGGTAAAAATGATGACCCAGATTCATTAATTAACAAACGAATTGTTGGTGTTGGTGAACTATTGCAAAATCAATTTTTAATTGCTCTTAACAAAATGGAAAAAAATACCAAAGAGCGTATTTCATCTAGAGCTGAAATTGATAAAATCACAGTTAAAAGTGTTATTAATAACAAACCAATTTACAACCAATTTAAAAACTTTTTCAACTCATCTAAACTTTCACAATTTATGGACCAAATTAATCCATTAGGTGAAATGGCAAGTAAAAGAAGGGTGACATCTTTAGGGCCTGGTGGGCTAAATAGAGAAACTGCTCAATTTGAGGTTCGTGACGTTCATGCAACTCACTATGGACGCATTTGTCCAGTTGAAACACCTGAGGGTCAAAACATTGGTTTGATTCTTAACTATAGTGTTTTTGCAAAAACTAATCCTTATGGATTCATTTTAACTCCTTACTTTAAAGTAAATAATAGAGTTGTTGATTATTCACAACCACACTGATTAACTGCAGCTGAAGAATTTGGACTAACTTTTGCTCAATCTTCATTGCCAATTAATGAAAAAAATGAAATAATTGCTGACAAAGTTACAGTTAGAAAAAATCAAACTTTTATTGTTGTTGATGCAAATGAAATTGATTACATTGATGTTTCATCAATGCAAATGACTTCAATTTCAGCTAGTGCAATTCCATTTTTGGAAAACAACGATGCGAACCGGGCACTTATGGGTTCTAACATGCAACGTCAAGCCGTGCCTTTGATTAAAGCGGAATCACCTTTTGTGGCCACAGGGATTGAATCAGATGTTGCTCTTTATTCATCAACTAATATTCGTTCTGAAACAGATGGTGTAGTCACCTTTGTTGATTCTAAAAAAATCATTGTAACTGATGAAGAAGATAATGAACATACTTATTATCTTCGCCATTTTGAAAAATCTAACCAAGAAACTTTGATCTTACAAAAACCAATTGTTTCTCTTGGTCAACAAGTTAAAAAAGGTCAACTTATTTGTGATGGACCATCAACTGACAAAGGTGAATTAGCACTTGGGAAAAATGTTTTAGTAGCCTTTACAACTTGAAATGGTTACAACTATGAAGATGCGATTATCATTAGTGAACGTTTAGTTAAAGATGATGTGTTCACTTCAATTCACATTCAAGAACAAACTATTAAATTCCGTTCTACTAAAGCTGGAACTGATATTTTAACTGCTGAAGTGCCAAACACATCAGCAAAATCAAGATCACATCTTGACGCTAATGGAATTGTTCGTGTTGGTTCTGAAGTTAATACAGGTGACATTTTAGTTGGACGTACTTCACCAAAAGGTGAAGACAATCCAACTCCTGAAGATCGTTTGATTGTTACTATTTGAGGTAAAAAAGCACTTGCCCAAAAAGATACTTCACTTCGTGTAAAACACGGTGAAGGTGGAACTGTTATCGATGTTCAAGTTCTTTCACGTGAAAATGGCGACACACTTGAAGATGGTGTGGGAATGCTTGTTAAAGTTTTAATTGCTCAAAAACGTAAAATTAAAGTTGGGGACAAAATGGCTGGGCGCCATGGAAACAAAGGGGTTGTTTCAATTGTATTGCCAGTTGAAGATATGCCATTTTTAGAAGATGGAACTCCAGTTGATATCCTCTTGAACCCACAAGGGGTGCCATCTCGGATGAATATTGGACAAGTTCTTGAACTTCACCTTGGAATGGTTGCTAAAAATCTAAACACTAGATTTGTAACTCCTGTTTTTGATGGAATTAAACCAGACACAATGAAATCATTATTCCAAGAAGCTAGCATGCCTGAATCAGGAAAATTCAAACTTTATGATGGAATTACTGGAAAAGCTTTTGACAAAGAAGTTTCAGTTGGTTATATGTATATGCTTAAATTGCAGCATATGGTTGATGACAAAATGCACGCTCGTGCTGTTGGTCCTTACTCACTTACAACTCAACAACCACTTGGAGGGAAGTCACAAAACGGAGGACAAAGATTTGGTGAAATGGAAACATGAGCACTTGAATCTTTTGGAGCAACCACCGTTTTATCTGAACTTCTAACCTATAAATCAGATAATATTGTTGGACGTAATAGTCTTTACAATAATTTAATTTCAGGTGGAAAACTTCCACGTCCAGGAACCCCTGAGTCCTTTAATGTGCTTGCATATGAACTTCGTGGTTTGTTAATAAAACTTGAAGTTCATAAAAAAGAAAATGCGAATGATGCTGAATTTGATGTGCTCGCACCAAACAAAAAACCAGTTGAGTATGTCGACCACATTGAGGATGAATATCCATTTGATGAAGCCTTTAGTGATGAAGGTAGAACATCCCTAGAATCTGACTTCGAAGATGTTGATGAAGAAAACGAAGACTTTGATGAAGATTCATATTAAACTATTGAGGTAATTATTATGGAAAACAAGAAAATTTCACGTCAATATGCTAAAATCTCTGAGAATAGCATTGAAAAAATTTCATTAGCCTTAGCGACACCTCAAGATGTTCTTGATTGATCAAGAGGAGAGGTTACAAAACCTGAAACAATCAACTATAAAACATTCAAACCAGAACGTGGCGGTCTTTTTGATGAGTTAATTTTTGGACCTTTAGTTGATTATAAGTGTTCAATTTGTGGTAAAAAATACAAAAAATCTAATGAAAATCAAATTTGTCCAACTACTAAAGAGTGTCAAATTAGTAAATCTCAAATTTTACCTAAAATTGCACGTCGTTATTCAATGGGTCACATTAAATTAAATGCACCAATTTTACACCTTTGATATTTCAAAATTGACCATAGCATTATTTCTAAACTTTTAGGTTTAAAAGTTATTGAATCTGAAGAGAAAAAAACAAAAAATGCAGTTTCTAAAACTAGTTTAGAGCAATTAATTTACTATAAATCACATATTGTTTTAGAAACAGGTGGTCTAAAATCACTACAAAAAAATAAAATTATTGATATTTCAGAAGCTGGTGTTATTTATAAAGATGCTCTTGTTGAAATTCGTTCACGTTATGAACAAGGCACAGAAGAATATGAAGCAATTTCTGATGCAATTGATGAACTAAATGAAACTGTTACTTCCAAAATTGGTCGTGAGTATGGAATTGACTATTACGAACTTAATGAAATTATTGAAGAGTTCAGTGAAGCTAAAATTTCAACAGGTACTGAAGCTATTGAGTACTTGTTAGACAATCTTGACTTGGAAGCTGAAAGAGCAAAAGTTGAAGCTGAAATTCAAGAGATTCATTCTCAAATTGGTCAAAATAAAAAACAAATTTTGAAAAATCAAAAACGAGATAAACTCTATAAAAGACTACAAGTTATTAATAATTTCATTAGTTCAGGCCAAGATCCAAAATCAATGATTATTAAAAACTTGCCAGTTATTCCAGCAGATCTTAGACCTTTAGTGCAGCTAGATGGTTCACGTCACTCAACTAGTGATTGCAACGAACTTTATCGTCGTATCATTATCAGAAATAATCGTTTAAAAAAATGAAAAGAATCAGATGCTCCTGTTCTAATTTTACAAAATGAACTTCGTATGTTACAAGAAGCAATTGATGCTTTAATTGATAATCAAAAAAAATCTACCAACCAAGTTACAACTAAAGATAACCGTCCACTTAAGTCAATTTCAGATTCATTAACTGGAAAAAAAGGTAGATTCCGTCAAAACCTTTTGGGAAAACGTGTTGATTATTCAGGACGTTCTGTTATTGTTGTGGGTCCAAAACTCAAAATGCACCAAGCAGGACTCCCACGTCGGATGGCAGCAACCTTGTTTGAACCTTGAATTATTCGAGCTTTAATTGAAGATGGAGTTTCATCTTCAATTAAAAGTGCACGTAAAATGATTGAAGAACAAAATCCACAAATTTGACCTTCAGTTGCTAAAGTTATTGAAAATAAACCAATTATTTTAAACCGTGCACCAACACTTCACCGTCTTTCAATTCAAGCCTTCCAACCAGTTTTAGTTCGTGGAAAAGCTATCCAGCTTCACCCACTTGTAACTGCTGGATTTAATGCTGACTTTGATGGTGACCAAATGGCTGTTCACGTGCCAATTTCTCCTGAAGCTATTCGAGAAACTAAAGAATTAATGTTTGCAAACAAAAACATTTTAGGTCCAAAAGATGGAGAACCAATTGTTAACCCTAGCCAGGATATGATTTTGGGACTTTACTATTTAACCCAAGAAAAAGAAGGTGCTAAAGGTGAAGGTAGATTTTTTGGAAGTCTTGATGAGCTAATCAAAGCCTATGAATTTGGTACAGTAGAGTTGCACGCTCGTGTTGCACTTCCATTTGTGGAAGTTAAACCAACAATTGGGCAAAACAACCCAGGACACATTATTTCAACAGTTGGAAAATTCATTTTAAACAATATTTTTCCTGAAAATTTTCCATTTATTTTTGATGATAAAGTTGATGAATTATTTTTAAATTACGAAGACCAAATTAGAAAATATGTTTGTCCATATGGAACTAATTTTGTTGAAAAAATTCAAAATACACCAATTAATAACGCTTTGTCTAAAAAACATATTGCTAAAATTGTTCGTCAAATTTTTGACACTTATGATGGACTTTTGGCCAAAGAAGATGTTGCAAATGTAATTAATCAATTAGATTTTGAAAATTATCAAAATTGTATTTTGGCTTATGAGAAATTGCGTGATTATCAAAATGAGAAACTTCCTATTTCGCACATTTCTAAGTTAGCTGAGTTTACAATTTATGAATTTGACCAGCTTTTCCGTCGTCACAAACATAGTGGTGGCTCAGCAATCAAAGTTATGGAAGAATATGAAAAAGTATGACTTTTAGAACGTATTTGATTCAAATACATTAATATGGTTTCATCAATGATGGACAAAATTAAAGATTTAGGATTCCATTATTCAACTATTTCTGGGACTTCTATTGCGATTAGTGACATCAAAATGGCTCCTCAAAAAGAAGATTTCATCAAAGAAGGTGATGAATACATCAATAAATTGAATGAATTCTTTAGCAAAGGTCTCATCACAGATGATGAAAAATATACACTTTCTATTCAAAAATGAGAAAAAGTTAAAAATAAAATTCAAGACAATCTTAATGATTCAGTTGCAAATGACAACCAAAATTCAGTGGTTATGATGATGAAATCAGGGGCACGTGGAAATATTTCTAACTTCGTGCAACTAGCCGGAATGCGTGGATTAATGGCTAACAACGTTAAAGCTCTTAAAGTTGATGCTGAAAATGAAAGAGTTGTTCGTAACACTGTTGAAGTTCCTGTTAAATCTTCATTCCTTGAAGGTTTAACATCATTTGAGTTTTACTCATCAACTCACGGGGCACGTAAAGGACTTACTGATACCGCGCTTAACACTGCAAAATCAGGGTATTTAACTCGTCGTTTAGTTGATGTTGCACAAAATATTGTTGTAACAGCTGAAGACTGTTTTTCAGACTTTGGTTTTGTAGTTAAAGATATTGTTGATACAAAAACAAACCAAGTTATTGTTCCACTTGTTGAACGTATTGAAGGTCGCTTCTTAAATAAAGATGTTATTGATGAAAATGGTGAAGTTGTAGCTCAAGCAGGTAAAATGGTCAACTTGCAAACTGCAAAAAAAATTGTTGCAGCTGGTATTAAAAAAGTTGAAATTCGTTCTATTTTATCTTGTCACATCAAAAATAGTGTATGTAAAAAATGTTATGGAAAAGACCTTGCAACCAATAGATTAGTTTCAATTGGTGAAGCTGTTGGAATTATTGCAGCTCAATCAATTGGTGAACCTGGTACTCAGTTAACCATGCGTACATTCCACACTGGAGGGGTTGCTAACGTTGAAGATATTACTGGTGGATTTACTAGACTAATCGAGCTTATTGACTCTCACGAGCATCCTTGAGGACGTCCAGCAAAAATCTCACCTGTTTATGGACAAATTTCTAAAATTGTTGAACAACCAAATCGTGATGGAAATTTATCAAAAGGTCACTTAATTCACATTGAACACAAAGGTCCAGATGGAAATCTTGTTGAACAAATCATCCGTGTTGATGAAACACAAAAACTTCGTGTTCAAGAAGGTGATAATGTTATTCCAGGTCAAAAACTTGTTGAAGGACCTATTATTCTTAAAGAATTACTTGCAGTTTCAGATGCTAGAACCCTTCAAAACTATTTATTAAAAGAAATTCAACGTATTTATCGTATGCAAGGAATTACTATTTCTGATAAATATATTGAAATCATTATTAGACAAATGCTTTCAAAAATTCAAATTATTGAAAATGGTGATTCAGACTTCTTTATTGGTTCAATCGTTGATATTAGTGATTATAAAGAAGTTAATGGTAAGTTGATTTCTGAAGGTAAAAAACCTGCTTTTGGAAATATTATTATTAAAGGAGCAAAACAAATTCCATTGCTCTCAAATTCATTCTTAGCAGCTGCTAGTTACCAAGAAACTTCAAAAATTCTTGTTCACTCTGTAATTTCTTCCCAAGTTGACCGTCTTGAAGGTCTTAAAGAAAATATTATTGTTGGACACAAAATCCCTGCAGGAACTAACTCTAAATATGAACACAAATCAAAATTTGATATCCGTGATCCATTTAGTTTCTTCAAATCTAATAATTAATGCTTAATTATCAAAAATCAGAATCATTTGAATCTTCAAACTCAAATGATTATGAAAAAATAATTTCAAAAATAATTGCACTAAAAGTGCAATTTATTTATTTAATAGGGGATTACGGAGTAGGTAAAACATTTTTTGTTAAGCAATTGGGTAAGTTTTTAGGACTAAAAGATAATATAACTTCACCATCATTTAATTTTTGTTTTGTTTATAACAAATTAGTTCATATTGATCTTGATAATTTTAAAGGTGATTTATCAGAATTTTATGACTATTTTGAAGATAAATTAGTTGTCATTGAGTGAGCTAACAAGTTAGATAATTTTGAAACTAATTCAGTTTGTCTTAAAATTAATTTTATTGATGAAAACAAGCGCAAAGTAGAACTTTTTTATAATTAAGTTGATATTTCAAACATTTTTTTACAATAAGTAAAAAAACAAAATAAATACTTTTTGTTTTTAAATTTTATTATTTTTAATTTTAGCAATACAATATATTTATAATTAATTATGAAATTTTTTATTGATACTACAAATGATTTTATAGCTTTAGCCATTTTTGACCAAAACTATGTTTTAGTTGACTATTTTTTAGAAAAAATAGTTCAAAAAGCAGATGTTTTACCTATAAAAATCAATGATCTTTTAACTAAAAATAATTTAAAGATTCAACAAATTAATGAATTTTATTTAAATTTAGGACCTGGTAAATTCACAGGTTGCCGAATTGGTCTTGTTTTTGTTAGAACTATTTGCCAACTTTCAGAAGCTAAACTTTTTACAACCAATTCTTTTTCAATAATATCTGTTGCTTTTAAAGAAAAAAGATATTACACAATAAAAAACTCTAATAATTCTAGTTTTGGAGCTTGAGCTCAACAAGGAACTCTTGTTTCAGAAATGGAAATAATAAATGAAAACATAGACAATCAAGGTTCTTTTGACTATGTTTATTTATTTACAAATTTTAAACAAGCACAAACTATTTTTAAACAAGAAAAAAAATTACTTCAAGTCGAAGCGCTTTATTTGAAAGATCCCAAAATTAATTAGATTTTAAAATAAAAATAAAAGGCACTTAATTAAGTGCCTTTTTGATTTTATTCAGTAAACTCAGTATTTCTTTGTTCTTCGTAATTGATAATTTGTGAAACTCTAGAGTATGTGACTATGCAAACAACTATTCAATAAAAAAATGAAATAATAAATATAAAAATAATTAATGCACCAATAATAGCTAGAATAAATACAAGTTGTAAATTTGTGTAGGTATTGCTAAGTTTATCATTTTGAACTATAAAAATAACAATAAGACTTAAAAATAATAAGGATAAAATTATTGTAACAAAAATAGCAAAACCTACAAACCCTATAGACCCAGATCGAACTGATCCAATTAGTAAACCAAGAATTAATATTGGAAAAAGAAATAACGAAATTAAAATAATTAATGAAAGTTTTTTTAACAAATATAATTTTTGTAAATTCATAAAACCTCCTTTCCTTTTTTGTATCTTTGTATTATAAATGAAAAAAGAAAAAAAGTATATAAGATTAATGTTTTTAAAATGAAGATTAAATAGTGTAATTTATAGTTATACTTATTTAAAAAAAGTTAAGTTAAATTCTTTATGTCATTGTATGACTTTATTAAATCTTCTAATTCAGTATCTATCAATGGTTCATACATAAATGAGTTTATGTGCACATTCTCAGGCATAATTATAAGTGCTTTTTTTAATATCAACTGATCATTTTGTGGAATTAATTTGTTTTTTAAACATAGATTAAATAATTGTCCTGTTTGTTTATTTTGATTTATTTCTTTGTCGTCTACTCCATTTAGTTTAAGTTTCTTTATCATATACTCTTCTGATTTAAGTCTTATTGCAATAGACAACACAACTTTCAACTCTAATTCTAATTCTAGTTTTAATTCTAATTTATCATTTTTATATTGATCTAAAACATCATTTGCTTCATTATATATTTCTAAAAGTTCACTATTATTTTCTCATTTCTCAATTATATCATCTGGGAATTTTATGTATTTAGAAAATATGTCAAATATTTCATTATATTTTACTTTTTTATTACTTACTAGATTTGTATCACTTATATGTAAAACTTTTGTTAATGTTTTATAATCATCATTATTTTCAATTTTATTAGTGAATTGAATTATATTTCTAACATATGGAATTAGGGCGATAAATTTTCGATTATTTAATTCCTTTATTCAATCTAAAAAAAATATTTTATCATCAATGTTAAGTTGAAATTTTTCGAGTTTTATTTTATTATTTTGTTTTATTGCATATAACATATTCGATTTTGATATAGCGAGTCTCAAGTTTATTGCTCTATAAAAATCAAAATTATGAGTTAATATAATTAATTTAAACCCAGGTATTTCTGCTATTTCATTTAAGTATTCTATAATTGCATATTTATTTTTATAATCAAACGAATCGGCAATGTCATCTATAATAATCAATAAATCTTTTGGATTTGTTTTATTTTCAATTTTTAATTTTTCAATATCAAAAATAATATTTAGTAAATAAAGAGCTCTCCTTTCCCCTTGACTTAATATGCCTAATTCATTCAACTCCTCTTGGTTATATTCCTTTTTTTGAGTTTCATTATTATGATTTTTGAATTCAAACAAAACTGCAGGAAGACCTTCACCAATAATTGAAGCAAATTTATTTGCTATATTCATTTTATAGGGTGGACTAAATCTTTTTTCAAATATTTCTAAAGCTTTTTCTCATTCAGTTGTTTCATTTTTATGATTTTCAATTTCTTCTTCTATAGATTTAAATGATTCTTTTAATTTATTAAAATTTTCTTCATTATCTTTTATATAAGAGATTCATAATTGTTCCTTAAGTAAATTTGTATTTTCCCTTTTTAGGTAAGGTACAATTTCTATATTGTTTTCTATTATTTGTTTTAAATTTCTTCCTTTTCCAGTGTTCAATAATTTATTTATACTTGATAATGCTGGAATTTCTTTTATCTCTTTATCAATTTTATCAACTCATTCTTTTAGTTCTTTTTCATCTTTTATTACAATTGAATCATTTAATCTTATTGAATTACATTGTACAAAAAAATTATTCTTTTTTAATTCTTCAGCAATAATTTTAAATTCAGCATAACTAAACTTACCTTTTTCTAAAAAACCATAATTTTTATAAATTTCATTATTTTTAGAAATAAACTCTTCAACATTATTTTGAAATTCTTCTTCATTAATTTTTTTAAACAATGTTTTATCAAATATTTCATCATATTTGATGTGATTAAAAAGACTTAATTTATTTTTTAATTTATCTTCAATATTTTTTAATTGATTTAAAAAACTATCATTTTCTAAACCTAAATCTTGGAAAAAAAATATTTCCAAATCTGAATCATTTGATTTTTCTTTTTTATCATATTTTAAGCCAGATTTGTTTTTAAGATAAAGAAAAAAATCTTCTTTTAACTTAAGTAATGTTTCTAACCTTTTCTTAGTATTATCATTAACTAAAAGAGCAGATAAATATTCTGATTTATACTGACTATCCATTGATTTAATAACAAAAAGTGAATCTTTATCAAAATTTCACTTATCCTTACAATCTTCATCTTTGCAAAGATTAAATTCTGGTTTTTCATCCACAAATATTTTATCTAAAATCTTATTTTTTTCACCTTGACGTATTTTGCTAAAAACTTCAGTAAAAGATGTTTTCATTACCCCATTTTTAGCATAAACTGAAAAAACATTTTCTTTTCCTTTCTTTTCCTTTCCTTTTTTTTGAAAATCGAAAATATGTTTCATTTCATGAATTCCAAAACAGTTTTTAAACTTGCATACAAGTTTCATTTTTTCTCCTTTAATTGTTTATTTTTTTAATTATATAGTAGCAATAAAAAAAAAAAAAAAGAAAGAAATCTCTCAAAAAAGACCAATTGAATTAAGTTAAATGTAAAAATAAAATTATTTCTTTTAAAAAATATAAAAAAAGCACTTAATAAAGTGCTTTTAAATTAGAAACTTTAGGAAACTAATTGTTCATCATATAATAAGCAGATGATTCAAAAGCTATTAATCTAGAAATTTTAGAAATAGCAATCATACTAAAAATAAATCAATAAATTATACCTATTAAAGGAAGAAAAATTCAAAGCAATGTTGCTGTAAGACTATTAGAATGCAATGAACTTATTTGTGTATAAATATACATAGATTTGCCATCAGATATACCCATAACTAAACTTTTGGCAGCACTAGCTTTTGTTGTAAAAACAATAGCTAATATAAATAAACAAATGTGTAAACCTATAGCTAAGAAAATAATTTTTATTCCTATAGTATTTAATTCTACATTAAATCCTTCACTAACTAAATATCATACACTCAAGCCTATCAAAACTAAATTAATTATTATTATAGACAAAATACTTGCTGCAATTTTTTTTAGAGACATCAACTTAATTAAGTAAAAATTCAAAATAAATTCCTATTTATTATTATAATTTATTTAAATTATATTATAAATTTTCTTTTTTCTCAAAAAGATATATAAATGACTTATTATTAAAATTTTATTTATTAATAATTACTCTTCGTGAGAGATATCAACTCCATAAATTAGAACTAAATTAATAATTTTTAGTAGAAATAAAATTCTAAAAATATTAAAATAATTACTTTAGCACAGAAGTTTTTAAATTATATTTTTTTAAAACTTATATAAATATTTTTGTTTTCAAATTCTTTAATTTTTTTTATTTCAAAAATATGATTTACTTCTTTATTTTCATCAAAAACTTTTGGCCCTTTTATAAAGGCTAAATGACTATTTTTAAAATTAGTTGTAATATCTAAAAGCATTGCTAGTGAACCCACAGCTCGAGCTGTAATTATGTCAAAACTACCTTTATTTTGTTGCACTTTTGAACAAAAAACTTCAAAATTTAGATTTAAATTTTGTGCAACTTCATTTAAAAATTCACATCTTTTTTTGCGAGGTTCTGCGATTGTTAATTGAGTTCCAGGTTTTCAAATTAAGTAAGGAATTGAAGGAAATCCTGCTCCAGCTCCAATATCTAATAATTTAAAATTATTTTGTTTTAAATTATTTGTTATAAAATCTAAACAAACCAAAGATTCATAAATACCTTCTTCTCAAAGTTTGTCTCCTGAAAAACCAGTTAAGTTGTATTCTTTATTGTGATGTTCAATTAAATTAACATATTTTTGTAATTTTTCAAAGGTTTCTTGACCAACAAGTTTCAAAGTTTTATTTTGATAATTCATCATTAACTAATTTATACTCATGTGTCATTTCTTCATAAATTGAACTGATAGAAGTTGAATGAATGCAAGCTAAAATCACTTTTGATAAGAAAGTATCTAGTGAAGTAATGAAGATTTTTTTGAATTTTTGAAGCAAAAATTCATTGTCAATTGAATCAGTAACAATAACTTTGTCAATGCTAGTGTTTTCTTCAAATTTTTCAAAACCTCTAGAAAACACACCATGTGTTGCAGCAACAACAACAGATTTTGCACCTTTAGATTTAACAACATCTGCTGCTTTTAAAATAGTTCCTCCTGTATCAATGATATCATCAAGGAGAATACAATCTTTACCATCAACTTCACCAATTAAACCAAAAACATCAATTTGGTTAACACCAGTTCTTCGTTTATCTATTACAGCAACTGGAGTATTTTTGCCAAGTATTTCAGCCAAAATTCTAGCTCTAACAGTTCCTCCATGATCTGGAGAAACTACTACATAGTTTTTAGATTTTCCAACTAATTCTTGGGCTAAAATAAATTGACCAAGAAGTTCGTCAACTGAAACATTGAAAAAACCTTGAATACTTGGGTTATGAATATCAACAAGAACAACTTTTGTTACACCACTGGTTTCTAACAAGTTAGCAATTAATCTAGCAGTTATTGGTTGTCGACCAGAAGATTTTCGATCCTGGCGCGCATAACCATAGTAAGAAAGTATAACTATAATGTCTTTGGCATATCCGCGTTTTAAGGAATCTATAAAAATTAATAATTCCATAATATTATCATTAACAGGTTTTGCTGTGCTTGCAACAACAAAAACTGTTGAATTGCGAATAGTTTCACGTGATTTTAACATCACTTCACCATCAGCAAAAACTGTTCTTTCAATTTCAGAAAGAGGTATTTGTATTTTTTCTGAAATTTTTTGAGCTAATTTTTTGGAATTTTCCATTCCAAAAAGAACGAATTTATTTTTTGTTTCTAATATCATATCACCTTGCAAATTTTAAACAAAAACATTTTAAAACTATAATTTTATACTAAAATAAAACATATGAATTGAGAATTTAGTACTTTAAAGCCCCGACACCTTAAATCTTTACAGGCAGTTTCTTCTAAATTTACTAAAAAAGTTGATTTTGTTAGTTCGAGAAATATGCCTTTAACAACTAATTTAAACATAAATAAAAATAATAATTTTTTCGAACTTATTATTAGCGAACAAGAAAGCACAAACAAAACTATTGCTGCTTTTTTTACTATTGAAAAATTAGATGAAATATTTTTGTTAGATCTTATTTTTTTAAATAAAAATTTAGAATCAACCTGGCAAGAAATAATTATTGAAAAAACCTATGATTTTATAGTGGAAAAATTTAAATTAAATGAATTCACACTTGAAATTAATGGATTTACAAGTTTGACAAACTTGCCTTTTGAAAATTGATGAAAAATTGATGAAAATACTTATAAAATTATCGTAAAATCCTATAAATTCATAGACATCCATAGCCATCCTTTTGCAGAATATTATGATAATTCTGAAAAAGAAGTGGAAAATTGCTTTGCAAATTCCATAGATAAAATGGTAATTGTTGGAACATCTTGAGAAGATATCCAAGAAGTTACAGAATTATCAAAAAAATGAAAAAATACCTATAACATAATAGGTATTCATCCAAGTAATATTCAAGAAAATGAAGATTATTCAAAATTAGAAAAATTTATTAATGAAAAAACAATTGGTATAGGTGAAATTGGTCTTGATACTTATCACAAAACAAACTTAGAACTAGCCCTCCAAATTAGTGCTATGGATAAACAAATTGAAATTGCTAAAAAACATAATTTAGTTGTTATGTTTCACATTAGAGACCAAAATATAAATGAGACAACAAATTTAGAATTAACTCAAGACAAAATTAAAAAAAATCCCAATATTAATTTTGTTTTTCATAATTATTCAGCACCTATTGGTTTGCTTGAAAAATTTAAAGATTTACCTAATATTTATTTTTCATTTTCAGGTGTTGCAACCTTCAAAAACAGCTATGATATTAGACAAGCAATTGAACAACTCCCTTTAAATAAAATCCTGATTGAAACCGATGCTCCTTATTTGTCACCCGAACCTAATAGAGGTCTTTGACCCAATTCATCTATAGAAATAAAGCAAGTTTATCAAAAAATTGCCTTTATAAAAGGTATTAGCAAAAAAGATTTAAGTGAAATTATTCAAAATAATTTTGAATTTGTGTTTGGAAGAAAATTAATTAAAAATTAAATGCATTTATTTTTATTAATTTAAACAAATTTTTAGGCAAATACATTTTTGACCAACTATCTAGATTAAGAAAACAATAATTTTGATTATAATATAATAAAACAAGAGTTTACAAATGAAAAGAATTAAGAAAATAATTTTAACAGTTATACCAATTTTTAGTACATCAATCGCAATAGTGGCTTGTGGCCAAATTAGTAAACCAATAGATGATAAACAACCCAGCAATAAATCAACAGATCAACTATTAGAACCATCAACCCAAAAAACAATTGATAATACAAAAAATGAAAATACTAAAAAATCAGGTAATAATGAAAATAACAAACTAACAGATAAATCAATCGATTTATCAAACGATAAAATTACAATTGAATTTCAAAACTATTTAAATCAAGCAAAACAGTTGGCAGAAGAAGTATCCCAAAAATATTCATTGAGTAAAATCAATAACTCTACAAATGTTGAAGAGTTAAACAAATGAAGAAATGAACTTGGAGATATTTATCATGAAATAGGATCTTCCAACAGTAAAAGAGTAGAAATATTAAAACAACTAGCAATTAAATTAGGAAGTATTCAAAATAAAAATGAAAAAGAAAAAATCAAGTTTTATAAAGAGATAAACGACCAAATTTTAAAATATTGAAGTCAGGTTGCTCAATTTTGAGACAAAACATGAAAAAGATTGAACCAACTTAAAAAACCAAATTAAAAAAAGAAAACAAGACTACAATGAGTCTTGTTTTTTAATACAGTTTTTTGCTTAAACTTCAACTGAAAAGTCTTGTGAGTTCTTTTGAGCAGCCAGAACAGAGGCTAAAGCAATATATGTTTTTCAACAACTCGAGACCTATTGTAGCACATTTTTTTGTAAAGTTATAAATATTTTTAAACTGGGGAAAATATTAAGAAAAATAGGTCAATTTTATTGTTTGAATTCATTTTTTCTTAATATACATTGTCATCAAAAGGCATTGAGGTTGTGTTGGAATTCCATAAAAATTAATTTGTATTTCATATGATTTTTGTTTTTTAAAAAAGTAAAAGTTATTCAAAATTTAAAAAAATTTATAACAAAAATCATATTAAAATATATTATAATTAAAGTGCTGTGGTAAACATAGTTTAATTATATTATTATAGAAAGGAGTGACATGAGTTTTTCTCTAACTCAATTTAAATCGCTTAAAAGTTTGTTTGAGCAGAAAAAAAGAAAATTAAATAACTCTGGTTCAGGAAAATGGCGTCAAATATTTTCCAAATTATCCGGAGCTTTTATGCTTCCTATTTCTGTTATGTCCATTGCCGGTTTATTGCTTGGAGTTGGTGCTGCTATAGCAAGCAACTCACATTCAGAAGGTGGTAAAATATTTGGACAATTAATTCAAAATTTAGGTGATCCTGTTTTTGCAGCACTTCCTGTTTTATTTGCTATGGCATTTGTTATAGCCTTTACAGATGAAGCGGGTGTTGCTGTTTTTGCAACATTAATTGGTTACCTAGTTTTTGT
The DNA here is from genome assembly GCF_000524555.1 of Mesomycoplasma bovoculi M165/69. Classification (NCBI taxonomy): domain Bacteria; kingdom Bacillati; phylum Mycoplasmatota; order Mycoplasmoidales; family Metamycoplasmataceae; genus Mesomycoplasma; species Mesomycoplasma bovoculi. The sequence continues at coordinate 48,871 of NZ_CP007154.1, forward strand.
TTCTACACAATCTGCGCTTATTACATCTGAAAATGGTGGATATAAAATTTTATTCACTGAAGGTGGTAGAGATCCATTAAAACTTTCTAGATTAGTTGGTTCTACATTAGGGTTTACTTCTCTTCAAACCTCGGTGTTTGGAGGTATTGCTGTTGGATTAACAATTCAATGACTATATCGTAAATTCCACACAATTCAGTTGCCACAAGTTATTTCATTCTTTGGTGGTAAACGTTTTGTGTCTATCATAACTATTCCAGTAATGTTTGTTTTAGCATTACTATTTTTACTTTTTTGACCATGAATTGGTATTGCTCTTAATGCAATAGGAACCGGAATTGGTTCAGTTCCTTATGGTTTTGAATCTCTTATTTTTGGATACATTGAAAGATCTCTAATTCCTTTTGGTCTTCACCATGTATTTTATGCTCCACTTTGATATTCATCAGTTGGTGGTGATGCTGGTGAGTCTATTCAAAATGGAATTAACGCTCTAAAGGAAACCAACCCAGATCTTGTTGCAGGTGCTAATACATCACAAATTCTTATAGACTATACAAACAATAAAAATAGTTTTCAAGGTGATTCAACTGCTTCATTAAAATTATTGCAATATGGTAATTACATTGATTACACAATTAAAGGTAAAAATTATGAAGTTCCTTTATTTACATTTTTACAAGAAAATGGATTTAAAGTAGGTCGTTTTGCTGATGGTAAATTCTCAGGAATGATGTTTGGTTTACCAGCTGCAGCAGCTGCTATGGTAATGGCAGCACCAAAAGAAAATAGAAAAGTGGCTCTTGGAACTGTTGTACCTGCAGCTGTTACTTCATTTGTAACTGGGGTTACAGAACCAATTGAATTTACTTTCTTATTCTTATCACCAGCTCTTTTCTGAGGTTTCCATGCAAGTATGATGGCTTTATCATTCTTCTTTGCAAACCTTGCAGGAGTCCACATCCCTATGGCATTTAGTGGTGGTGTTCTTGACTTGCTACTTTATGGAATTATTCCTGTTCAAAAAGGAACTAACTTCTGATGAGTATTAGTGGTTGGACTTGGTTATGCTCCAATTTACTACTTATTCTTCTATTGATTCATCAAATATAAAGACTTAGCAACTCCAGGTCGTGGACAAAACACCCGTCTATTCACTAAAGCTGACTACTTAAATAAAAAAGATGCAGCTAAATTGGGTGACATTGACCCACAAGTTTTAGCAATTGTTGAAGGTTATGGTGGGATTCACAATATTACTAACTTTAACAATTGTGCATCACGTTTACGTTATGATGTTAAAGATGCATCTAAAGTTTCTGAAGATAAATTGAAAGCTGCTGGAGCAATTGCTATCAAGGTTGAAGGAAACAACCACGTACAAGCAATTTTAGGACCAGTAGCTGAGCAATTAAATGCTAAAATTAAGTCACAGAGAAATGCTATTATTGAACTTGAACATAGTGGAGCAAAAATAGAAGCTCAATCTGTTATAGAAAAAGTGGAAACAGAATTAAAAGATAAATCTGAAACACCTAAAATAGAAGTTTTTGCACCTGCAAAAGGTCAAATTATTCAATTAAGTGAATTGAATGATGATGTATTTTCTAAAAAATTAATGGGTGATGGTTTTGCAATTCAAGTTGGTAAAACAGGAATTGCTAATGTTTTTGCACCAATTAGTGGTATTGTTGAAGTTGTTTTTGAAAGCAAGCATGCAATCGGAATCACTAGTGAAGATGGTTCATTAAAAACTCTTATTCATATAGGAATTGATACTGTAAACTTACAAGGTAAAGGTTTTGAAAATTTTGTTCAAGTTGGACAAAAAATTCAAAAAGGTGAAAAAATTGCAAGTGTTAATTTAGATACATTAGTTGAAAATAATGTTTCAACTACAGATGTTATTTTCCTTGTATTACCAGAAAGTAAACAAACTAAATTCATATTTAGCTCAACTAATTCAGAAAAAGAACTAGGTGAGTTAGTAGGTTTTGTAGAATAAAATAAACTTATAATATCCTTTTAATTTTAAAAAACACCTTGAAAAAGGTGTTTTTTATTATAAAAATAAAAATTAAGGCTTGACACCAATAATATCATGGACTGAAAAAATTCCAAATTGTCTACTATCAAAACTTTCAGGCAAATTATCACCTAAAGCATAAAATTGATCTTTTTTGATAATAACATCTAAATTTTTAGTAGGAGAATTTTTATCAAGAGTTTCAACTTTTTTTCCATTAACAAAAAGTGTATTGTCATTAATTACCAGGTGATCTCCTTCAACAGCAATAACTCTTTTTACTAAAATAGTATTTTGGTGTTTAAAAAAAACAATATCATTTTTTTTGATATTTTTTGTAATTTTTACCAAGGTTACTTGACCCGGGGTTAAGGTTGGGAGCATCGATTTTCCACTAATAGTTGTTATTTTAAATAAACTAAAAAAAATAGAGAAAAATACAACAACAATTCCAACTCCAATTGCTCCAGAAGTGATTGTAAGAGTATTATTTTTTCAAATATTTTTGAATTTGGAAATAATTAATTTTGTCATAATATTATTTAAATTCTTGAACTAAAATTTTAATATAATAAATATTTTTTAAATCAACTGATTGTTTATTAGAAATAATTTTATACAATTCATTGTTTAATTTCAATATAAATGATGATAGATTTGGGAAATCCTCCTTAATTTTTAATATAGAATCTTGATTTAGTCTATCATTTAAATAAAAAAATATAGTTTCTAATCAATTATCTTTTAAATTTGTTAAATTAATTTCAGAATTCATAATTTTTGATATTTTTGATTTTAATAAGTTTGAATTCACTGGCAAACTCAAACTTTGTCTAAAAAATATATAAATGTATTGCAGCCAGATATCAGAATTGTTATTATTAGGATTTCCTTGACTAAATTTATTTACTACATCATCGGCAATAGATCTAGGTTTGTGACTGTTTTTAGAAAAAAAAGATAATAACTTTAAAGAAAAAAATAAATCTTGAACATTTTTTATATCCGCTAATTTAGTTAATAAATAATTTTCTAATTGAGTGCCCATTTCTGTTAAATTGTTATGAGTAATTAAAGCATTTTTGTTTGTGTTTATTAAAAAATTAACATAAAAATATAGATCTTCCACAGTTAGTTTAAAATTTTTAAATGCCTGTTTAAACTCAAAGTCAATAGATTTTACTAGTTCTTGTTTATATTTTAAATTACTTTCATCAAGTAAAAAATAAGCTAAACTAGAATTTTTTATACTAATTGGTGAAATTATTAAAGAATTAGTATCAAAAATTATTTTTAATTGGGTTAAAATTATTTCAGCAATCAAATCCTGGCTATTACTATTTATTGAATTTCTTAAAATATTTGTTAAACTAGCTAATTCGTCCAAATTTAAACTACTATCACTTATTTGTTCTTCAAATTTTTCTAAAAATTCAGATTTCTTATTTGTTGAAATATCATTAATCAAACTAGTTCAATATTTAAATTGCAATTCATCCAAGCTATATTTATTGGTTTGTTTGTAAAAATTTTGTCAACTTTGATACCAATTTTGTAATTGTTCATTTTTTTGTTTTAAAATTTTTTTAACTTCATTTTGATTTATATATTTTGCAATTTCTAGCAAAAAAGCACCATTTGATCAACTAGAATTATCTATGTTTTTAAAAACAAAAGAAAATTTTTGAATTTCTTTTAAAATTTGGTCAGAAATGTTAAAGAAAATTTTTTCAAAATTTTTATTATGTTTTTTTGCAAAATATAATAATTGCCACAAAAAAGTAATGTTTTGCTGACTATCTTGACTTATTTTGAATTCCTGATTTTCACTATTATAGTTGGATAAAAGTATTTGCTTAACTTTTGATTCATCAAAATGAATATTTAAGGTTCAAGCAATGTTTAAAAAATAAGGGATATCAAAAAAAGATATGCTTGTAACATCTGGTAATTCTTTAATTTGTTCTTTAAATTTATTTATAACTTCTAGGGAAGCACTGTTATTTAGTGTGTAAAGAATATCTAAAACCTTGCTAAGTTCAGATCAATTAATTTTTTGTCCTTTATCAGGGCCAACAAAAGAAAAAAGTTGTTTGTTTATTTCAAATTTTACAATTTTTGAATCAATAATATATTGATTAATTGTTGAATCTGTTTGAAGGTTAGGTTTGTAAACAAATAAATTTCCACTAGGTTTAATTGAGTGTAATTTGCTATTATTTGATTTTAATATTAAAGGAACTGAAATAACTATTGTTGGCAGAGACAAACCTAAAACTAATCAAAATGCTATATTTTTTTTGCTAATTTTCATTTTCTTCCAATTAAAATTTAGGGCAATATTAATTATATTCTAATTAATTATATCAATGCATTTCTAAAAAAAATTTACTTTAAAAATTAAAAAATAAAATTTTTTTATTTTTTTGCAAGACTCAAAAATATAGTTGTAAAATTTACAAAAGAAGGAGTACATATGAAAATAAAAATTAAAAAAATTTCTAAGTCCTTATTGATTGGGACAAGTATTGCAGCAGCTATTGTTGCACCTACTGTAATTTCACAGTCTAAAATTACATCTTTTGCAGGAAATAAAGAAGTTATACCTTTATTTTATGATGATACAATTGTAACCACTGGGCAACATCAAAGTGCCACTAGATATTTTGAAGGTGGAAAATTTACAGTTACATTAGATGGTGATGAACGTACATACAAAAACTCTATATTTGATGATGATAGAGTTACTTGAAAAGGAGTTGCTAAAGCAAAATTTGAAGGTTTAAGTGATGTGACTCCCGAAACCATTACAAGCCAAGTTGTTGGTTATGTTTATGGAAGTGGCCGTCCAACTTTTACCGCTGGTGCTTTAGCAGCTCCTACAGCTGTAACTGGAACTGCTAATGTAACTTTTAATGTTACAAATAATGAAAAAACTAGCAATGCAACATTTAAAAACACTTCAGATATTTCACATTATTATGACGGTGCTGCTACAATTTGAAAACTTTGAAGTCACGGACAAAGACATGTTGCTACTGTGCAAGCTAAAAACTGATTTGTAACTTTAGAATCTGATTCTGATTTTTACTCAGACTCTAAACATAGAGACTTAACACAACAAGAAAAAGAATGGAAACAAAAAGTAGAAGATTTCCAACAAAAATATAAAACTATAAAAGAGCAAAAAGAAAAAGAAGCTAAAGAGAAAGAAATTAAAGATAAGCGCAAGCAAGAAATAAAAGATACTATTGAAAATGAAAGAGATGAAATAGCACTTTTAAAAAACAAATTAGAAAAGCTAAAATTAGAACTAGAATTGAAAAAGATTAAAGATCAAGTAAATAGTCATGGTTCTAGAAGAATGAGACGTTCAGTTCCATCGAATCACAATAAACCAAAAGGAAATAAAAAAGTAAGAGCTAGCAGAGTGCGTAGATAGTTAGAAATTAAATTTTGAAAATATAAAAAACACGAATATATTCGTGTTTTTTATTTATTTTTACTTTTTAATTTTTCTCTTTGTTTATTTGGTTTTTTATTACTTTGTTTCTTTTTTTATGATTTTTAGTTAATTTTCTCTTTTTTTGCTCACTTTTATTTTGTTTTTTATGTTTATTTTTAGGTTTGGATAATTGTTCTTCTAATTTTTTAATTTCTTTTTCTAATTCTAATTTTTTACGCTCACCTTCTTTTTTGATTAATTCTATTTGTTCTTGGTGTTCTCGTTCTTCTTTTTCTTTTTGTTCTTTTTCTTTGCGTTGTTGCTCTTCTTTTGCTTTTTGAGCAGCCATTAATTTTTCATCATCTTCTTTCGCTTGTTGTTGCTCTTTTTTATTTTGTTCTATTTGTTCTTGTAACAACCCTGCTTGCCTTTTCGCATCAGCGCCCTCTTTAACATATTTTTCAAATTGAGTTAAGGGTCTAGAATCTGAATAAACTTTTGAATCAGAATCTAAGATTATAAATCATTGTTTAGATTGTAAAGTTGCTCTATGTCTTTGCCCATAATCGTGAATTTTGTACATTGTACTTTTTCCACCATACTTTTGTTCAGTGTCAAAAACATTATTAAAAAACACAGTGCTAATTAATTCATTACCATTTTGTTGAATTGATGATCCATTATAACCTGGCTCCTTTGAGTTATCAATATCTTTGTCAGTACTAAATTGAGGATAACCTCACCCATAAGTTCAAGCAATAACTTGACTATTTATTCTATTTCCTGAATTTTGGTCATCATTTAAAGGGTCAAATTGAGATGTTGCATAACCTTTTCAATACATATAATCTCATCTAAAAATAGATTCATAATGAATGTCTTGCACACCTTCTAATTTCACATTAAATTTACCCATTCCTGTGTAAATTGTTGCACTTTGTTGAATTTGTTTTTTGGGGTTGCTTCAATCATAATAAAGTGGAATGGTTTCTTGATTCACTGCGTTTGCAGTAATTTTATTTTGTGATAAAGATACAGGAATAGCTATCGCAGATGCACTAGCCACACCAGCCATTAAAGAAAGAGAAGTTAATATTTTTTTTCTAGCCATTGTCCAATATTTCTCCTAAAAGTTCATTTAACTAAATATTAATTTTACTATTTTTGAAAAAAAATAAATAGAGATATTAAGAAAAATTATTTTAGTAAATTTATCAACTGATCACTATAGTAAATATCTTTAATTTGTACTGATTTGTTGTTTTGAATTCTTGATTTTATTATACTCTGTAAGTTTAAAACAACTTTTCTAACTTCAGGTATTAATGGTTTCAAATTAGAAAAATCATTTAGATTTTTCAGTTCATTAATTGAAAAAAATAAAGATTCTAAAGTTTCATTTTGTTCTAAATAATTTCATAATAAGTCTTTTTTATCATTATTGTTTTCAAAATACAACAATGCGTTTTGTATTCTTAGAATAAGAATTGAATTTGAGATTTCAACATTGAACATTTTTTTAAAAAAATAAAACACAAAAGTAACTCAAATTGGGTTGTTTAATGCAATAGATTGATTATTAAATAAATTAAAAAGTTTGTCATCTATAGTTCTATTAATTTTTGTTATGCTAGAAAAGTATGAACTAATTTTAATTGCAAAAAATAAATCACGCACATTCTCTATATAGTTAAAACTAATTGTTGATAAAGTTTCTAATTTTTTACCCTCACTTGTTAATTGTTGATTTTTCACAATTGCAAATTTATTTTCACTAAGCACAAAAGCAATATAAAAATATAACTCTTCTAAGTTAAATTTATTTATAAAATCGCCCTTGTTATTTTTTTGAATCATCAATTGAAATTGATTGTGAATTGAATTTTTTAGCTTGGATATTATTAAAAAGTTGTTTTTTTGATTTTTTAGCATTTGATATGCAAAAAAAGTATTTTTAATGCTAATGGGCGAAAAAACCAGATCATTATTTACAAAAGTTTTTGTTTTATTTTGAATAATTTGAATATATTTTGTTTTAATTTGATTTTGAAAATCTTGCAATATTTGAGTAATAGAATTTAAATCCTGTAATGAAATGTTTGCTTGATTTTGAATCATGTTTTCAAGCAAGTCAGTAATTTCTAATTTTTGATTTTCTTTTATTGGGTTAAATTTTTCACTTCAATAGTAAAATTCAGCTTTATCAATTGATGTGCTATTTGTCTTTTTTTCATAAAAATCTGATCATTGACTTATTCATTTTTGAATTTCAGTTTTTTTATTTTGACTAATTTTTATGTTGTTGAAAAATTTTAAAATAGCCAATAAATTATTGCCATTATTTCAACTAGATAAACCTTGATCAATACTAAAATTAAATTTAAAATTTGTAACTTCCTGTTGTATTTGACTTTTAATTGAGAAAAAAATAGAATTAAAATCCATATTATGTTTACTTAAAACATAAAGAAGATTTCAGATAAAAGTTAAATTAATGCTGGAATTTGGACTTACAATTAAGTATAAATTATTGTTTATTTTTTTAGTATATTGCAATAAATATTGCTTGATTTGGTTCATGTTAATTTTCAAATCAAGACTTAAAGCAATGTTTAAATAGTATGGCAACTCTAAAATTGGTATTAATTTTAAATCTGGTAAATTACTAATTTTAGATTTTAAAAATTCAATAAAGTCATTATTTTTGATGTTGCTTGCAATATTTAAAATTTGATTTATTTCAAAATATCTTAAATCTTGACCTTTGTCAGATAAAACAAATATTTGATTATCGTTATAATTTAGAAAGTTTTTCTTAATGATTTGAGAAAAATCTTCATTATATTTTGTATTTGGTGTGTATTGATAAAATAAATTTGAGTTTGGAACAATAGTGTGTAAATTTTTGTTACTTTTTAAAACTAAAGGAATAGAAATAGAAAGTGATAAAACAGATGCACCAATTATTAAAGCTAATGTTAAATATTTGTATTTAGTTTTCATACAAAATTAATAAATTTTTAATTTTTAAAATTAATTAATGTGTAAAAAAATGGATCCCCGCCCAAATTTTCTTCAAAAACTGATTTTTCCACTTGAGAAACATTGTTAGCTTTAGTGTTACCAATATTAAAGTTTGTTTCCATTCTAACAAATTCTGCAAAAGGAAACTTCAGACTTTTAATATCTAAAATTTTAGGATAAATTTTAATTCAAGGACTTAGTGCAACAATAGTGTTTACAACTTTATCATTTTGTATTGTTTTTGTCACATCGAGTTCAAAAACAAAATTGTCTTGATTAAGTAAAAATACTTTATATTTTTGATTATTGTCTTCTTTTTCACCTTTTACGATAATGATGTTTTTAAAAACACTATTTGTAGGTTGGTAAAAAGCATTTGCTAAAGCATTATTTTTAAGCCTTAAATTAGAGTCTTCTTCTAATCTTCTAAATTGATCATTAACTCCCAAAGCACGAATAAAGGTTGCTTGATTTAAATGGGCTAAAAACCATAATCAATTAAAATTAAAAAGTTGACTATAGTTATCTTTTGCTTCTTGATACAAAAGAGGTTGGTTATTTTGAGTGCTAAATAAACCTTCAACAGGTGCGTCACTTCTATTATTAATAGTGTTGTAATAAATTAAATTAAAATTTAACTCCTTTTTATAAACTTCACTTTTAATGTTTTTTGTTCTGTTAATAAATTGTTCTTTACTATCCTTATTTTCAAAAACAAAATCCAAAAGTTCTTGAATAGGTTGGTTATCTAAAAAGTTTTGAAAGCTGTTAGGTTTTTGAATAAAACTTTGATAGTAAGAGAAATTTTTAATTGTGTTAGATTGGCCACAACTTACAAGCGTTAATCCCGCTAGTACACTTAAAGCAGAAAATCCTTTAACTATTTTTTTCATTTTGCTCCTTTAAAACCATTTGAGCTGGCAATCCATAACGAAACTTGTCAACAAAATCATTTTCAAAACTATTATAAGCTTCTTGTGAATAGTGGTATAAAGCTTGATGGAAAATTTCAGTTAAAACTTTTACAGAAATTTTATTTCTTGGTTTTTGGAAGTATAAAATTAAAGGATTTAAAGTAACTTTAGGTTTATCATCATATGTATCAATACGAATATTAATTAAAGAATTTTGTTTTAAAATGTATAAATCCTTAAATTTATCTGACAATCTAGATGTGTCACCTTCAGAAATACTTTCCAAATATGGATTTGCATAAATTATTACATCAGAAATAGGAGATTCATCAGCAACTTTTTCTTTAAATGCTTCAGAATGAGCAATTTTTTGGCCATTGTATTCTTGATCTGGAAAACTATATCAATTTTTAAAAATAAGTTCCAATTTTCCAATTCTTTTCAAAATAAAGTATCAATTTTCTTTAACAAAATTTTTGTACAACTCAAAAGCTTGTTCATTTATGTTGTTAGGAGTACCTAAATTGTCGCTAATTTTTTTTCACTCTTGTTCGAGATTTTTAACATATTCTGGATTATTTTGTTGATTTAAAAATTCAACTTTACCAGCTTCATTATGTCCTCAAGCTAAATTTAAAATATCTTTAAAAATGCTTTTTGTAGCTCTCTCATCAGGTGTTTCTTTATCTGTTGTGACATTTAAATTAGGATCAATATATTTTTTGTAAAATTGATAATAGTAATCTTTTTTACTTGAGTTAGAATTTGTATTGCCTTTGTTTTTATTGCTATTTTGCAGATTTTGAATTGGAACATCAAGATCAATTGAAGCTAAACTATATTTTGCAAATTTAAAATTAGTGTTTAGCTCGGCAATATTACTTGTAATGTCGGTGAAAAAATTAGATTGATTAATTTGTTTTTTTTCAGCTGCAAAATCTTGAGCTGCAAGTTTATCGACATTTTCTAAATCTTTTTCATGTTGAGCTTTTTTTTGTTGGAGTTGGGTCTCAAGTGATTTGATTTGAGACTCATAGAATTCTTTTTTTTGTTCAGTTGTTGCATTAGGATCTAATTTTGGCTCTAAAGATTGAGTTTTATCACTGCTTTTTGATGAAAGGCCCCCCAAACCAAAAGATGGTTTTCTTGTGAGTTTTGCGAGTCATTCTTTTTGTTTTGCTTCAGAATTTTCTTGTCCATCGCCATCACTATCTTCATCTACATCATCAGAATCGTTAGAATTTACAGAACCTGAATTATCATTAGATTCATCATCACTACTTTTTATTTGTTTTTGAGAAGAACCACTATCATCAGAATTGCCATTAGAATCTGTATCATCTAAATTATCACTAGAATCCAAATCATCTAAATCGCTTTTAAATTTAGATATTTTTGACTCTAAATTCTCTTTAACATCGTTAAAACTATCTTCTAAATTTTCTTTTTTATCATTTATTTTGCTTTTTAAATAATTTTGTTCTTTTTGATTAATTCAAGATTCAATTTCATTAGCAAATAAAAAAGGATCAGGGTTTTGATTTGAGTCTTTTAATAAAAATAGGTTGTAATCAAGTCTGACTTGTGGTTGGCCAGAATCATCTATAAAGGTGGTCATTCTAATGAACTTATTACCTTCAAAAACAAGGTAATAAGTAGTGTTGCCTGGTAGTAAACTTTGGTCTTTGTCAATTTTTATAAATTGAAATTTTTTATTTTTAATTTTAATAACACTTTGTGCTGATTCAGATTCTTTTTCTAATTCACCACCATTTATAAGAGCATTTTTTAAATATTGTGGAGAACCATCACTTGCTTTATACTTATCCAATCTTGTGCTATATGGATTATAAATAAAGTTAATTTTGTCAATATTATTTAATAAAAAAAATCAATTTTTTGTTAAATAATTATTGATAGTATAGTTAGAATCTTTCGCAAGTATGGAGTAACCATTGGCTTCATGAAGTGGAAAAAAAGGTCTAGAAATTGCTAAAGAATATTTAAGTTCAACTTCAGCTTTAACAGGGTCGATGTTTAGTTGTTGAATAAGTTTGTTTTGTCTAATAGAATTGTTGTTAAAATAAACAGAGTTAAATAGATTTTCATAGTCCTTGTTTGCAAAAAACTTAGGAGATTCATTGATTGGTTTATCTAGTTTGTAAAAACTATAAACTTGTGTACAAGATATGAGTGCAACACCACTAAAAGTTAGTGGTAAAAAAGCTAAAAACTTTTTATTAACTTTCATGTATAAACTCTTCTTTATTTTTTAAAACATATTTTTCATAAATCTCATTTAAATCTTGTTTTTTAATTCCATTATAATAAATATGACCTTTGTTAATTAAAGTCAAACTATCACAAACTTTATTAACTTCTTCTAAATTATGGGTTGATAGGAAAATAGTTTTACCTTCTAATTTTAAAATGTTAATGATTGATAAAAATTCATTACGAGCTGAAGGATCTAGGTTTGAAAAAGGCTCGTCTAAAATAATTAATTCAGGATTATGAATTAATGATTGAACAAGCATAATTTTGCGTTTTTGACCAGAGGAAAAACTATATGGTTTTAAATTTTCTAGGTCTTGAATTTTTAAAAGTTTGATGTATGAATCAATTCTTTCTTTAGCTAATTCAGGAGAAACTCCTGAAAGCAAAGCAAATTCATATAAGAATTCATAGCTAGTGATCTCTTTTGGAAAGATGCTATTTTCAGGAACATAGCCGATAAATTTTTTGGCTTCAGGAGTTTTATTTGAGTGCCCATTAATTAAAATTGAACCATCAAAATTTTGATAAGCATCCACAATACACTTAATAATTGTGGTTTTACCAGCACCGTTTTCACCAATAAAGGCATGAATTTCACCTTTATTGACTTCGAAAGAAACATCTTTGACTCCACGCTCACTTTTTGGATAAATTTTGGTTAGATTTTCAATTTTTAAAATAACATTTGACATTATCTATAATCCTTTTTTGAATAAAGTCTAAAAATAAAATATAACAAAATTGAACTAGCCAATAATCAAAGAATAGGGTAGGCACCTTTTACTACAACTTTTTGTCCCACTTTAACTTCGATAATTTGGCTAACAGGTTGAAAGGCGAAGTTTTTACTATTAGTTAAGTTAAATCTAGTGATTACTCGTCCTGTTTTTTCACTAACTCTTTGTTGAGCTGCATAACTTGAATATCCACCAATTTTGAAAGTTGAATTATCAATTTCTAGGTCAATTTGTTGTGGATCAAATGTCCCTGTGTCACTATCTTTTAGAATAGTTTGTAAGATTGGTGAGTAAGGGTTTTTAAAATATAATCAATAAATTAATCCAAGTCCTAGGTAAATTTTTCTTTGTGTTTCACTCTGAATTTTTTCAGTATTTACAATAGGATTTAAAATTGCAGAAGTTGGATCTGTAAGATTTAAAAGTTTGGAGTCTTCTGAAATTGCTGTTGAAATTGTTTTTAGAATATCTTCGCGAGTTGCTTGTTTGTCAATTTTGCTAAAAAATTCTTGAGCATAGTTGCCAAAAACCTTTGATTCTAAAAGGTTTTTGAATAAACTTCATTTAAGTTTACCAACCAAAAGTGAAGAAGCTCCAATAGTTTGAGCATCTTCTGGCAAGTCAATATTAAAGTCAGATGCATGTTCATTTGCATAGATAATTTGCCGATTTGCCAAATTATCATCTACAAAATCATTGCCATCATCTTTTACAAAATGACTTTCATTTTTTAAAGCACCAGGTACTAAATAAATAGGTTGATTGTTACTATCTTTATAAAGTGGTAAATTAGGTGTTGTATCAATAAAATATGCATTTTCTTTACTATCTAAATTATTATAGTAAAGGAAATTATCAAGATTATCTTTAGGTTGTGCAATTGCATTAACTAAAGCATCATTGTCTTTTTTGTCAAAAACATTAATAAATTGATAAGGTAACAAAAGATATGAAGCAGTTTGTCACAATTGTGGAGCTGGTGTGCTATCGTTTCAAGCTTGACCAATATATCTAGTTTGTCTTTCTGAAAACTTGTAATTATCTACATGTTTTGGGATGATAAAAAAGTGATCTTTTTTATCATTTAAATAAAATTTTTCAACATCAACAATGGTATTTGAGTCATAAGGGGCATTTTCTAAGTTTAAAATTCTAGCAAAACGATCAGTAGTTGAAGTGGAACTAAAGGCACTTGCAGAACCTAATAAAACAAAAGGACTAAAACTAATTAGAGTGCTTGCTAAAGCAATTTTTCCACTAAATTTAATACTAATTAAAGCTGTAATTGATCCAAAAATTAAGAAAGCAAATAAAGGACTAAAGAAACCTCAAATATAAAAGTAAGGAGTTTGATTAGATAAATTAAAATTAATTAAATAAAAAATTAGTGAATTTATATAGAAAAATATAGCTCAAACAAATGCTACAAAAATTAAAAAAAGAATTTTTGTGGCAATAAAATATTGTCGATTATAAGGTTTTGTAAAAGCAATTATATCAATACTTTGGCTTGATAAATCTTTAAAAATTACAAGAAATAAATAAGAAGCCAAAATAATTGTGAGTGATAAGCTAACAAAAAGATTGACAAATGAAAATAAACTAAAATTACTTTCACTTGCATAAACTTTTGACATTATTGCTAAGAAAATAGTTAATAGTAATAAAACAATACCAATTACATAAATGGCTTTTTTCTTAAGAGTTAGTTTTAATAATAATTTGAAATAATAATTTTTTTGAAAAATAAAGGTATTACTTTGCTGTTGCAAAATTGCCTCTTCTACTTTGCTCTAAATCAATGAGCAAATAAAATAAATTTGCTAAAATTTTAGCACAAACTAAAAATAAATCAAGGAAAAATTATGAAAATAAAAATAGGCATAATAGGTGCTTCGCTTCGTGCAATGACTATTGTTAATAATTTAGTTGCTACTAACTCAAATGTTGAATTTATTATCATTGATAATGCGCATGAAATTGCAGAAGCACATATAAGTGATTTTGAAGACATTTTAGGTCTAAAATCTAATATTTTGTCTATAAAACATAGTGATTATCGTGAATTAAAAGATACAAATATTTTAATTATTGATGCTAAAACCCGTTTTTTTCCAGGTATGTCATTTAAAGATATTGCAATTGAAAATTCAGAAATTATATATCAAATAGCATATCAAGTTCGAAAAAATGATTTTAATGGTTTAGCTTTTATTTTAACAGAGCCAAATTCATTAATGTGCCAAGTTTTTGAGCAAGTTAGCGGTCTTATTTCTCATAAAATTATAGGTATTGGAACATTGATGGAAACTATGAGATTTAACAATTTGCTAGCTAAAAAAATTGAAAATTTTAACTATGATGCATATGCTGTTGGTGATACAAATCAAAGTTTTTTGGCTTTACAAGACTTACTCTTAAAATACACAAACTTTTCAAGTTCATTAATTGAAATTGAAAAAGTTACATATGATATTAATACTAAATCAGAAGATATTAAAATGTTAAAAAAACATTACAATTGGGCTTCTGCCTTTGTAATAAGTAAAATTATAAAAAACATAATAGAAGAAAAAAATACAAGTTTTGTCTTAAATGTTAAAAATAAAGAAGTTGATTATTTGAAAAATTCTTATTTTTCTTTACCAACTAAATTAACATTAGATGGTGTTAAAGAAATTAATATGCTTAATTTTTCAAATAAAGAAATACAACAAATTAATAGTTTAAATAAGCATAACGAAGACCTAATGTCTATGATTTTAAAGCATTTTGGAAATAAAGGGATTTAATTTATTTATTTTTTAATTAAATCTCACATACATTATTTAAGTTTTATTATTTTGAATTTAAAGTACATGAAAATAGAAAAAATGATAAAATTAATATTAAATTTATAATAAAAAAATATAAGGAGAAAAAATGAATAAATTTGATATTGCAATTATAGGGGCTGGTCCAGGGGGTTATTCTTTAGCTGCAATTTTGGCAAAAAGTGGTAAAAAAGTTGCGCTTTTTGAAGAAAAAAACTTTGGTGGAACTTGTGTAAATTGAGGTTGCATACCAACAAAAACACTTTTAAAATCAGCCAAAGTTCAAAATTTAATACACGAAAGTAAAAAATATGGAATCAGTTCATCATCCATATTTCATTTTGATGTTATTTTTAACAACGTTAAATCAAATAGTATGAAATTACAAAATGCTATTAAAGGAACACTTACTGCTTCTGGGGTAACTATTTTTGAAGAAAGAGCTACAGTTGTGGATGATTTTCATATCAGCACTGCAAGTGGCAAAACTATTGAATTTGAAAAATTAGTTTTAGCAACAGGTTCAAGTTCAAGAAATATTCAAATTAAAGGGGCAGAACAAGCAAATATTTTCACTTCTGATGCTTTGATTTTAGGAAAAACCGATTTTGATGAATTAACAATTATTGGTGGTGGACCTATTTCACTAGAATTTGCTAATTTTTTTAGTGCATTTAATAAAACCGTAACAATTATTGAGGGTGCACCTAAAATTTTTGGAAGATTCGATGCTGCAGTGAATGAGGCAGCTACTACATTTTTGAAAGAAAAACAAGTAAAATTGTTTGAAAACACTAAGGTTTTAGAGTACAAAAATGGTTCTTTGATTTTAGACAAAAATGGTGAAATTTTTGAACACAAAACTAAAAATATTTTAGTTGCTGTTGGAAGAACTCCTAATAATCAAAGTTTTGAAAAACTTGGATTAAAATTTAGTCCAAATGGATTTGTTGAAGTTAATGAATTCTTTCAAACTTCAAAACCACATATTTATGCTTTAGGTGATGTAACAGGAAAATTAATGCTTTCAACTGTTGCTTATAAACATGGTGATATTATTGCAAAACACATTTTAACAGGAACATCTAATGAAGTGTTTAATGCTTCACAAATTCCTTGAACCATTTATGCATCAACTGAAATTGCTGGTTTAGGTCAAAGTGAAGAGCAATTGAAAAAAGATAATGTAGCATATCAAGCTGTTACAATTCCTGCTGCAGCTCTTCCAAGAGCTCATGCTGAAAATAATTTCCAAACAGGATTTATTAAGGTTTTATTTTCAACAACTAATTTCAAACTTTTAGGGGCTTACATTTTCTTAGATAATGCTTCACTTTTAATCAATCAACTTGCATTGGCGATGAGTGCTGGATTAACTATTTTTGATTTACAGAAAAGTGCATATACTCACCCAACCTTATCAGAATCAATTTACTATATTTCAAGACAAGTAAGTTTTTCAAATTTAGATAAATCTACTAAATAATTTATTAAAATAAATACAATATGAAAACAAAAATTGCATTAGCATCAGACCATGCTGGTTTTCAAAGAAAACAGGAAATTATAGACTTTTTGAAAAATAAAGGTTATGAAATAGAAGATTTAGGTCCATTTGATGAATCAAGATCTTCATATGCAGTTTATGGGAAAAAATTAGCACATCATTTACTTGAACATCCAGATAAAATCGGTATTGCGATTTGTGGCACCGGTCTTGGAATGTCGTATGCCTTGAATCGTTTCAAACATATTCGAGCAGCTCGTGTAACTAGTGTAAATGATGCATATTTGGCTAAAGCTCACAATAATGCAAATGCTCTTGCATTATCAGCGCGTTTTTCCACTGATGTAGATAATTTTGCTTTCATTGAAGAATTTTTAAAAAGCGAATATGAAGGCGGAAGGCATCAAGAACGTATTGATGAATTAGATAAATAATGCCTGAATTACCAGAAGTTGTGACTGTTGCAAATGAATTGCATAAACAAATTTGCAACAAAAAAATTAATAAATTTTGAGTTAAAAATTCAAAATTTATTAAAGAAATCACACCAAATGATTTTGCTAAAGAAATTGAAAATTCTATTGTTACAAAAGTTACCAACAAAGCTAAACATATTTTAATATTTTTAGATAATAACAAAGTTATTATTTCTCATCTTAGAATGAGTGGCAAATATTTTAGCAACCAAAACCATATTGGTAGACAACATGATTATGTTTTTTTTGAATTTTCAGACAAGAGCGTGCTAATTTACAATGATGCACGACAATTTGGAACTTTTCATTTAAGAAACATTGAAAACCTGTTTACAACAAAACCACTCATCAATGTAGCTAATGAACCTTTTGATATTAATTTTGATGATTTTTATTTAAAATTATCTAAGATAAAAAGAGTTATAAAAACAGCTTTGCTAGACCAAAGTTTGATTAGTGGGCTTGGTAATATTTATGTGGATGAAGTCTTATTTGCATCTAAAGTAGCACCATGGGAAGTCTCTAGTTCAATTAGCAAAAACAAAGCGCTTGAAATTTTAAAAAATAGTCAAAGAATTTTAAAAGAGTCTATAAAATTGGGTGGGTCTAGTATAAATTCTTATACATCCTTAGATGCAAAAGAGGGATCTTTTCAAAACTTTTTACAAGTTCACACAAAAAAAGATAAACCTTGCCCAAATTGTCAAAAATTAATTGAGAAAATAACAATAAATGGAAGAGGAACCTATTTTTGTAGGAAATGTCAAAATGAAAAATAAGAAAACAAAATTTATAAGTACAACATTAAGTAAAAGTTTTGAACAATGGGAAAAGGATTTTGCTAATAAATCAGCAACCAATAATGTGCCTGATATAAATTATAATTTAAATTCAAGTAATTCACGTTATGATTTGCATGGTATAGATACTCAAGAATTAAATAGAATTATGCCAAATATTATTAGGGATTTTTTAAACAATATAAATCAAAATGAAATTGAAATTGTTACAGGTGAAGGTACTGGTGCTTTAGCAACTGAGTTAGAAGATTTGATTTGAAAAAATTATAGGGACCAAATTCAATGTGAAAAATCACCTATCAGCGCTTCATTTATTTTAAGAAAAATTAAATAAATCTTATTTGACAAGCAAACACATTTAAACACAATAATGTTTAGATGTGTTTTTATTTTTTTAAAAATTACGTTTATTTTATTGCTTCTTTTTATTTTTGAAGCAATAAAAACATAGGTATTTAAATTAAGGTTATTACTAAGATTGAGTATACTAAAATATTGTGATTTCTAAAAATGAATAAATTATCCTTATTTTTAAATTATTTGAATTTTACAACAAAAATATTTTTTAAATGTTTTACCATTTACCTCAATAAATTTAGTATAATTTGTTAAAAAATTATATATTTAAACAATCATTAATAATATTCTAGTTATTTAATTATAACTACAAAGAATGGATATTTATGGCATCAACACTCAACCCTACTCGCTTTTTCGGGCTTGGTGGTATGCAAGAAATTGGAAAATCAACACTTGTAATCGAAGATGACAATGATATTGTCATCATTGATGCAGGGATTAAGTTTGCTAATATCTTTGCTACAGGAATCAAGGGAATGGTTCCAAATTATGAGTATTTAAAAACTAATGAACACAAAATTCGAGGAATTTTTGTCACTCATGGCCACGAAGACCACATTGGCGGAATAGTTTATCTTGTTCAACAAGTTAAAATCCCTACTATTTATGCACCAAGAATTGCTGCTGAATATTTAAGAGCAAAATTTGCTGAACAAAAAATTCATACTAATATCGAATTTGTTGAAATACAAAAAGATAATGTATTTCAATTTAATACATTAACTGTTGATTTTTGAACAGCTCAACATTCAATCCCAGATGCTTTTGGAGTTAGAGTTAAGTCAGCTCATGGGTCAATTATGTGTACTGGTGATTTTCGTTTTGATTACACACCTATTGGAAATTACACCGATTTTGATAGACTAAAAGAGATTGGAAATGAAAGGTTAACTCTTCTTTTTTCAGATTCTACTAACGCTATGAGACCAGCGCATTCACCATCTGAACGTGATATTTTAGCTGATATCGAAATGCACATGCGAGCAGCAACTAAAAAAATTATTGTTACTGCATTTGCTTCAAACTTAACTAGAATTAAAGCTATTATGGAACTTGGTATTAAACTTAACAAAAAAATTGTGATGTTTGGTCGTTCTATGGTTAATGGGATAAATATAGGAAGAAAAATAGGTTATATTCAAATTCCAGATGAATATTTTGCTCAAAAGGATTTGAAGCAATATGATTCTAATGAATTGCTAATTTTGACTACAGGAAGTCAAGGTGAACAGCTAGCAGCTCTTGATAGAATGTCCAACCGAAAACACCCAAAAGTATCTATAGAATCCAAAGACTTAGTTATTTTTTCATCTTCACCAATTCCTGGAAATAAAATTAAAATTGAGCATTTAATTAATAGACTTTATAAATTAAATGCAATTATCAAAGAAAATGGACCTGATGGTTACTTACACACTTCAGGACATGCTTACAAACAGGAACATGAAAAAATATTTAGATTTACAAGACCTAAATATTTTTTCCCTTACCATGGTGAATATAGAATGTGTTTAGCTCATAAACAAACAGCTATTGAGTGTGGAGTGGATCCTAAAAATGTTTATATTCCACAAAATGGACAAGTGTTTCAAATGATTAATGGTGAAATTAGTCCAACTAAAACTTTTATACCTTGTGAACCTATTTATATTGATGGTGAAATTATTTCTAAAGAAAATACTCGTATCATTAATGAGCGTGAAACAATGCGTGAAAATGGTTTTGTGTATGCTTTAGTACCTATTCACAAAGAGAAAAATATAATTGCAGGAAGAATTCGAATTATTTCCCGTGGTGCTTATGTTGTTAAAAACTCAGGTGATTTCATAAATGAGATTCGAAGACTTGTTCACTCTTCTGTTTTATTTTTATTAAAAAATAAAGAAAATTATAGTGTTCCACAAATTAAACAACTAATTAAAAATAGGTTGCAAACTTTTTTTCATAAAGAAAGAAGACGCAAGCCAGCAATTTTGTCTTCAATTGTTTTTGTAGATGAAACATATGATTTTTTGAAAGAATACAAAAATAGTGAACAACCTTCTAAAAGCGTTCAAAATAAAGAGGTTCAGTCACAATCAAAAGTGAAAAATAAGAAATTCCACAATAAAAATCAAGCAATAAAAGAAAATGGAAGAGATTCTAACACAAAAGAAAAACCCAAATTTTCAAAACATAAATTTAGACCTAAATTTTCTAAAAAACCTATAAAAACAAAGGTAAATGAAGATAAAGGAGAAACAAGTGGACCACAAAGACACTCATAATTTTATTTATATTCATGGTGCTAAGGAAAATAATTTAAAAAATTTAGATTTAGTTATTCCTAAAAATAAGTTAGTTTTAGTAACTGGTGTTTCAGGTTCTGGTAAATCTTCACTAGCTTTTGGAACTATTTATGAAGAAGGGAAACGTCGCTATATTAATTCTCTTAGTTCTTATGCTCGCCAATTTTTAGGCGGTACAAAAAAACCTAGTGTTGAAGGAATTTATGGACTTGCTCCAGCAATTTCAATTGAACAAAAAACAACACATAATAATCCAAGATCAACAGTTGGAACAGTTACAGAAATCTATGATTATATCCGTTTGTTATTTTCAAAAATAGGAAGACCTTTTTGTCCGACTCACAAAAAGGAGATTACTGCACAAAAAATGGCAACGATTTTAGACACCATTTTTTCATTTCCAGTAAACACTAAAATTATAATTTTAGCCCCAATTGTAGAATCGGAAAAAGGAACCCACCAAAATTTAATTGAACGTTTACGTGCAGAAGGTTTTGTGCGAGTAAAAATTAATGGTAGTTTTTATTATTTGCAAGATGAAATTAATCTTGCAAAAAACCAAAAACATACAATTGAGTTAGTAATTGATAGAACTATTTTAGATCGCAATGATCAACAAAGAATCACAGCCGCACTTGATTTAGCTTTTGAACAAGGCAAAGGGGTTGCGATTGTTGACTTTGTTGGTTATGAAACTATTAGATTTTCAAAATTACAGGCTTGTGATGAAGGTGATTTTAATATGCCAACAATTGAAAATCGACTTTTTTCATTTAATTCACCTTATGGAATGTGTTCAGTTTGCAAAGGGCTTGGAACAAAATTAGAGGCCGATTTTGATTTGGTTGCTCCTGACAAACATTTTTCTATTGAACAAGGTGGATTGCGTTATTTTGGAAAATCTATAAACACAAAGTCTATTGAATGACAAGAATTTGAAGTTCTCCTAAATTTACATAATATTGACAAATCAGTCCCAATTGGTGAATTAAGTTCAGCAGCTAAAAAAATAATCAAATATGGGACATATGAAGACATAAATTACACTTTATATTCAGAAAGTGGTAAAAAACATACTTTTTCAAGGCCAATTCCTGGAATTTTAACAAGAATTGAAAAGAAATATTTAGAAACTAGTAGTGAAGAATTAAGGGCCTGATACAAAAAATTTATGTCTGAATTTCCATGCCAAAGTTGCCAAGGTTCTCGTTTAAATGAATTTGCCCTTTCTGTAAAAATAAAGGATTACAATATTTTCGAACTTGGAAATTTATCTATTGAGGAAACCTTAGATTTTTTTGAAAAATTAGAACTCAATGATTTTGAAACTCAGGTTTCTAAAACTATTTTAGATGAAATACAAACACGTTTATCTTTTTTAAAAAATGTAGGTTTAGATTATTTATCACTAAATCGTGGAGCTGCAACATTATCAGGCGGAGAATCCCAACGTATTAAATTAGCTAGTCAAATTGGGTCTAAGTTAACAGGTGTGCTTTATGTTTTAGATGAACCTTCAATTGGTTTGCACCAAAAAGATAATCAAAAATTAATTGATTCACTAAAACAAATGGTTGAAATAGGGAACACATTAATTGTTGTTGAACATGATGAAGAAACTATTTTAGCAGCTGATCACATTATTGACATTGGACCATTTGCTGGAGAACAAGGTGGTCATTTAATTGCCCAAGGCGACTTGCAAACTATTAAGGATGCGCCCGAATCATTAACAGGACAATTTTTAAGTGGAAAACGTGAAATAAAAGTTCCTAAAATTCGTCGACCAGGCAATGGACAACACATTATTATTGAAGGTGCAAAAGAAAATAATCTAAAGAATTTAAGTGTAGATATTCCACTTGGTAAATTTGTTGTTGTTACTGGTGTTTCAGGTTCTGGTAAATCTTCTCTTGTTAATGAGATTCTGGTTAAAGGTGTTTCAAAAGAGCTTCATGGAACTCAAGTAAAAGTGGGAGAGTGCAAAAGTATCAAAGGAATTTATAACTTAGACAAAATTGTTTCAGTTTCTCAATCACCAATAGGACGAACACCACGTTCAAACCCTGCAACTTACACAGGGGTTTTTGATGAAATTAGAGATGTGTTCGCAGCCACTGAAGAGGCTCGAGCTCGAGGATATATTAAAGGCAAATTTTCATTTAACCTACCCCATGGTCGCTGTGATAAATGCCAAGGTGATGGACAAATAAAAATTGAAATGTATTTTATGCCAGACATTTATGTTTTATGTGATCACTGCAATGGCAAACGTTATCAACAAGAAGTTCTAGAAATTAAATACAAAGGAAAATCTATTGCAGATGTTCTAGAAATGTCTATTGAGCAAGCCTATGAATTTTTTGCAAATCGTATAAAAATAAAGGAAAAATTACAAACTTTAATTGATGTAGGCTTGTCATACATTAGTCTCGGACAATCAGCTACTACACTTTCAGGTGGGGAAGCTCAACGCATCAAATTAGCAACATATTTACAGAAAAAACCAACAGGAAAATCACTTTTTGTTTTAGACGAACCAACAACAGGATTACACAGCTATGATGTTGCTAATCTAATTAATGTTTTAAACAGAATTGTAGACAATGGCGATAGCGTTGTTGTAATTGAGCATAATCTTGATATGATTAAAGTTGCTGATTATATAATTGATTTAGGACCAACAGGTGGACATGGTGGTGGGCGAATTGTTGCTAAAGGGACACCAGAAGCTGTGGCTAAAAATGAAAATTCATTTACTGGACAATATTTAAAATTGCTATTAAAATAAAGTAATTTTATAACTTTAAATATTAAAATATTATATTTTTAAAGGAGAAATATGGATATTCAAAAATTTTTTAGTGAAACCAAAATTGAAAATTTAGAAGATTTAAAATTGGCTAAAAATCAATTTTTTGGTAAGGATAGTTTTTTAGCCAGTTTACAATTGCAATTAAAAACAGCTTCACCTGAACAAAAACGTGAACTTGGAAAACAAATTAGTGAGTTAAAAACTCAAGCTGAAAAATTTTTTGGTGAAGCTGCTAAAAAAATTGAAGAAGCACAAATAGAAGCTAAAATTAGTAATGAATGACTAGATATTCATAGCTTTTCCAACGATTTACAAGGTGGGTTTCATCCACTTTCATTAATTGAAGACAAGTTACGATCATGGCTCATTAGTCATGGTTATTATGAAGTTCAAGCTAATGAAATAGAGACTGATGAATATAATTTTGAACGCTTAAATATTGCTAAAAATCATCCTGCACGCCAAATGCAAGATAGTTTGTATTTCAACCAAAACTTGCTTTTGAGAACACATAATACAGGTGTCAGTGCTCGTGAGTTAGAAAAAAATAAAAATCAATCTTTTGCTCAGTTCACAATTGGAAAAGTTTTTAGAAATGATGAAGAAGATAGAACACATTCCCACCAATTCCGTCAGTTAGATTTAGTTGCTGTTGGCAATTTAAGTGTTACAGATTTAATAGGTACAATTCAATCTTTACTAGACTATATTTTTGAAGAAAAAATGCAAACAAGATTTCGTCCTTCATTTTTCCCTTTCACTGAGCCCTCTTTAGAAGTTGATATTTTTTACAATAACCAATGAATAGAAATTTTAGGTTGTGGAATGATGCATCCGAAAGTGCTAAAAATGGCAGGTTATACAAATAATATGCAAGCGATTGCTGCTGGAATTGGAATTGAGCGATTAGCAATGATTAAATTTGGAATTACTGATATTCGTGAATTTTACAAAAATGATTTACGTTTTTTAAAACAATTTAGATAGGAAGTATTATGATTTTTTCTTTAGTAAGACTTAAAAAAATAGCAAATTTATCTTCATTTTCTAATGAAGAAATTATTTCAGCAATTAATAATTTAGGTTTTGAAGTTGAATCCACTTCTTTTTTAAATGAAATTCAAGGTATTAAGTTTGGGAAGGTTCACTCTGTTGAAAAAAATCCAAATGCTGATAATTTGTTTGTTTGTGAAATTGAATTTTATGATAAACAAAGAGTAATTCAAACTAGAGCCACCAATGTTAAAGTTGGTGACTATGTTATGGCTTTTGTTCCTGGTTCAACAAATGGTAAAGTAGTTTTTGATGCTAAAAAAATGCAAGGTATAGTGTCTGAAGGAATGCTAGTTTCACTTTCAGAGTTAGGTTTTGATCCTAATATTCTAACACCTGAACAAGATGGAATTTTCACTTTTGGTCCAGTTGATTTATTTGAAGATCCACTCAAAATTTTTGAACTTAATGATATTCTTATTGATGTAAAAATTTTATCTAACCGTGCTGATGCAAATTCTTATTTAATAATGGCAAAAGAACTTGCAGCTTATTTCAACACAACTATATTATCATTAAATTCTAAATCAGCAACTTTTGAGTCTAAAATCAACTTAATTAGCAATGAATTTGCCCATTTGCAAGGTTTAGAAGTTAAGGGAGATTATAAAATTCAATTAGTGGACCAATTTTTGCTATTAAAATCTGGTTTTTCTATACATAATAACCCACATGATCTGGTAAATTTAGTTTTAATTTACACAGGCCAACCTTGCCAAATTTATTCAACAAATCAAATCCATCATTCAATTGAAGCCAAACTTGTTGAAACTAAATTAGAAACATCTAAAGAAAACGCTAAATTATTGGCACTCGAGACTAATTCAACTCTCTTAAATTTTGTTGGTCAAGAATCAAACTCATTGAAAAACATAGACTCTTTATTATTTTTGCTACCAATTTTTGACTCACAATTGATAAGAAATAATATTAGAAAATTAAAAATTAATAGTTTGGCGTCACAACAAGCAAGTAAAGGTATTAATTTAGGAACAACAGCTTTGGCTTTTGAATTTTTAACAAGTTATTTAAGTGATTTTTCAAAACCAATTAACTTTAAAAATAATTTTAAAAATTCAGCAATTGCTTTTAGTATTGAAAAAATTGAAAAATTTATTGGTCAAAAATTAGATGCACTTAAAATTCAAAAAACTCTTAAAGCACTTGAAAAATTAGATTTTGAAATTGCTCAAGGTTTTTTTGTGGCCCCATTTTATCGTTATGATATTGAATTTTTTGCTGATTTTTGTGAAGATTTTATGCGTTTTTATGGCTATAAAAATCTTACAAATAGTTTGCCAGCACAAAAACCCTTATTGGTTCAAGAACCAAATGATTTAAAATCTAAATTGGTGGCTCAAGGATTTAGTGAAATAAGCACATTTGTTCTTGTGTCAGAACAAGAAAATGTATTTAATCCTTTTGAATTAACAACTAATAAATTACAAACATTTGTATCAAATGAATTTACAGAAATTCGTTATTCACAAGCCATTAGTCTATCAAAAATAGCAAGTTATCACTTGAAAAGAAAAATGTCACTATTTAATTTCTTTGAAATAGGTTCAATTGCAGGTGAACAAAAAAGCTTAATTTTTGCATCAAGCAATTTAAATTTTTTTGATTTAAAATCTAAATTGCTCTCGCTTTTTGGTTTAAAATTTGAATTCAAAAGAGCAAACAAACATCTTCACTTTGGAAAATCAGCCTTTATTTATCTAGAAGATTCTCTAGTTGGATGGATTGGTGAACCACATCCAAAATACAAGTTAGCCAATATTACTTATTGTGAGATTAATTTAAGTGTTTTAAAAAATTTGAGACCTTCAGTAGTTAAATTTAGTGATTATTCAAATCAATCTTTAATAACAAGAGATATAACTTTATCTTTAGAGCCAAACGAATCTATTGAAAAATATTTGAAAAAAATCAATGAAATACCAAATATTTTTAGTGTCTCTATAAAGGATAAAGTTGTTATAAATGATAAAACTAAAGTTACACTTCATATTATTTGTGAAAATGAAGATGCAATCACACTAGATAGCATTTTTGCAGAAAAATAAAAATATATTTATTATTTTTAGGTTTTAGTGTTATAATTGTATTTTGACTTTTATTGGAAACCTTTGATCAATTCAATTTAATAATCATATATTAAAAAAAGGAAAATTATGGCAATAGTACCAAAGCGCAAAACTTCTAAGCAACGCAAACATAAACGAAGAACACATGATAGTTTAACCTTACCTAATTTAGTGGTATGTTCAAATTGTTCTAACAAAAGACAACAACATCATACTTGCTTATTTTGTGGTTTCTATAATGGTAGAAAAATCGTTGCTTTTAAAGCGTTAAATGACTCAAAATAAAATTAGAATAGAAAAATAATAAAAAAATTAAAATTTTTGTTATAATATGTAATTTGCCTTAGTAATTACATATTTATATGCCGATTTAGCTCAGCGGTAGAGCAGCTGGCTGTTAACCAGTTGGTCGCAGGTTCGATCCCCGCAATCGGCGCCATAAGGCCCGTTGGTGAAGCGGTTAACACACATGGTTTTCATCCATGGATTCACGGGTTCGAGTCCCGTACGGGTCACCATAATTTTAGGAAGATTAGCTCAGCTGGGAGAGCATCGCCCTTACAAGGCGAGGGTCGTGGGTTCGATCCCCTCATCTTCCACCATTTGCCATCTTAGCTCAGTTCGGTAGAGCAGTCGCCTTGTAAGCGAAAGGTCGTAGGTTCGATTCCTATAGATGGCACCATTTTGATTAATAAGGTTTGCGCGAGTGGTGAAATGGGAGACACGCTAGTTTTAGGCACTAGTGCTTTTAGCGTAAGGGTTCGAGTCCCTTCTTGCGCACCATTTAATAAATTTATCTAATCAATCAACTATTTGTTGATTTTTTTTTATTTTTTACAAAGAAATGATTAAACTTTTATATAAACCTTCTGGTGTTAGTTCCTTTAAATTTATAAAACAATTTGCTAAAGAGAATTTTGTAAATAAAATTGGTCACACTGGTACTTTAGACCCACTAGCTTGTGGTTTAATTATGATAGCCACCGATGAGGATACGAAATTAATTCCATATCTAGACAAGGGCAAAAAAACATATGTAACTAAAGTGAAATTTGGTTACATATCAGATACTTTTGATAGTGAGGGCGACATAAAAGTTTTTGAAAATGCTAAGTTAGTAAATTTAGAACTTTTAAATCAAAAACTAATAGAGCTTTGTTCTAAAACTTCACAATTACCACCTATTTTCTCAGCTAAAAAAATAGGTGGTAAAAAAGCTTATGAATTAGCTCGATCAAATCATAGTGTGAATTTAAAGCCAGTTCAAATTCAAATTTTTCAATGGTCTATTTTAGATTGAAATCTTAATCAACAAGAAGCATTGATTAGTTTTGAGGTTTCAAGAGGAACATACATTCGTTCTTTGGTTCATGACCTAGGACAACTATTAAATAGTGGTGCTATTATGACTGGATTAGAAAGAATAAAATTAGCTGGAATGGATAAAACTTTCATTGAAAAAGATATTAATCCACTAGATTTGATACAACTACCTTACTTAAAACTTTCAAAATTAGAATTAGTAAATTTATTTAATGGTAAACAAATTAAAAGAGAAGACCAAGAACAAGAAGTTTTACTAATTTATTGTAAAAAAATTGTAGGAATTGGTAAAATTAAAAATAATTTAATAATTACGGATAAATTATTTGGGAACGTAATAAATAAACTTTTGGGGTCAAATGAATAAATTTAAACTTGTTGCTACAGATATTGATGATACCATTTTGCCTTCTGGTCACAAAGATTTTTCTTTAGAAACTAAAAAAATGTTTGCTGACTTAAAAAAAGCAAATATAATTACTGCCTTTGTTACAGGACGAGATTTAGTTACAATAAGTAATTTGATTAAATCAGATTCTATAGACTATTTTATTGGTGGTAATGGTTGTTTTATTTATAGTTTTTTAGAACAAAAAATTATTTATGAACGAATATTAAAAAATAATGATTTGAAAAAAATCATAGAGTTTTTCCTTGATAGGGACACTAAATTTATTGTAGCAGATAAAAACTTTATTTATTATAGCTCTAACTATGATGTTCAAAATTCTAAATTTCTCAAAGATCATTTACATATGGTAAAGACTATAGATGAGTTTGATTATTCTTCCGAAGTTCATATTGTGACAGTGATTGACCAAGAAAGAAATGAAAGTGAAGTTCAAAGAAGTTTTGTTGATTTTATTAATCAAAATCAATTGGATGCTCACATTAGTTCTCGTTGGTCATGAGGTTTTTTTATTGTACCCAAAGGTGTTAATAAATACAACACACTTTTTAAATTAGCAGAAATGCACAATATTAGCAATGAGGAAATTATTGCTTTTGGAGATAGTCAAAATGACATTGATATGATTGCTAATGTTGGATATGGGGTGGCAATGGGTAATGGACTTAAAGAAGTAAAAGCTGTTGCAAAGGCAATTGCAGAACCTGCTATTGAAAATGGTGTTTATAAAAAAATTAAAGAACTTCAGATTATTAAATAATAATGAGTTATATTTATAAATTTTCACTAAAGCCTAAACTTTTGTGAAAAGATTCTGTTTTTGTTTTAGGAGCTTTTGAATCTTTTCATAAAGGCCATTTTCAATTAATAGAGCAAGCTAAACAGCTTAATAAACCAATAGTTTTAGTTGCTATTTCCAATCCAGAAAATTTGCCAAAAAATAATGGCAAAATTTTTTCTGATTTAAAATCTAGATTGCAAATTATTGCAAATTCTGGTATTGAAAATATTTTGCTTATTGAATTTAATGAAAAAATAGCCAATTTAGAAGGTGATTATTTTATTAATTTACTAATCCAATACGGAGCTAGTGATTTTGTAATAGGTAAAAATTACAATTTTGGAAAGTTAGCAAGTTGAAATGCTAAAAAATTAAAGGAATATATTCCAACTACGCAAATAGTGGATTTTTACTATATTGAAAATAAAGTAAAATTATCCACATCTATTTTAAAAAATTATTTAATTTTTGGACAATTTAAAATTTTAAACTCTTATTTAAATCATAACTATTTAACTTATGTTTCATGTGATGAGAATTTATTTTTTAAATGAAACACAAATAGCATAAAACCAAATGCAGGATTGTATGTTATTTATTTTGTTGATCCAATTACTCAATATAAATTTCCAGGTATTTTACACATTAGTTTGGCAAATAAAAAAAATCAAATATTTTTATTTAATCACTTTAATTTTTTTGAAGGGTTTATAGAAATAATTGCAGAATATAGAATCATTTCAAGTACTCGTTTTGATTTGTTGGAAGACAAAGATATTGAAGGAATTAAAAAAATTTTCTTTAATTTATATACAAATTCAACAAATTAAATCAAGGGTTTAAAAATAGGAATAAGCATTTTATATAATCAAAAGACTTTTATAGGTTTTTTGTGTTCTATTATTATTTTTTTAGATTTAAATGATTCTATATAATTTAAATAGTTGTCTACAAGATCTCCTGTTAATAAAATATTTATTTCATATTGTGAAAAAATAGAACGAATATCCATATTTGCAGTTCCTATAAAACCTATTTTATTATCTATAATTATGGCTTTACCATGATAGAAGGTTTCATTAAAAAGAAAAATTTTTGCTCCTTTATTTTGCAAAGTTTCACAAAAATAATTATTGAAATGTTTAGTAAAATTTATATCATTTTTTCCTGGCAAGTAAAGCTCCACTTCAATTTTAGCATTTAAAATATCTTTAAGAGCATCTAAAATTTTTTGTGTTGGAGTAAAATAAGGAGTAAAAATTTGGACTTTTTTAGTGGCACTATATAATAATTTTAAAATAAAACCTTCCATTAAAGCTTCTTCAATAATAGGCCCACTTTGCACAACAACCCCATATTCATTATTAAGGTTTTGTTTTGGTGATTGAAATTTTAATTCATCAAAATCAATATCAATATTTTTATTAGATTTTTTATTAGATCATTTGTATCAACTAAAACGAAAATTTTCACAATATGTTTTAACAATAGATCCTGTTATTTTCATATTCAAATCTATTCAATATCCATATTTTTTATCAAATCCAACATATTCTTCGCTAATATTATTTCCACCAGTATAAACTGTTTCGCCATCTATAATATAAACTTTTCGGTGATTTCTAAACAATTTATTTCCTGATAAAAAAGGAAAATTAATTATGTTGAAAACAGTAATTTTTATATTGTTATCTTTTAAAATTTTTCATTGTTTCTTCTTAATAAAGTATGTTCCCAAAGAATCTACAATTATTCTAATTTTCACACCTTCTTTAGCTTTATTAATCAAAATATTTTTCAATTTAAATCAAATAAAATCATTTTTAATAATATAAGTGTCTATTAAAATAAATTTTTTAGCTTTTTGCAGGTCTTGAAAAAAACTATCAAAAAATAAATAACCATCAGTGAAAATATGTGATTTAAAATCTAATATCGGTGAATTAAATTTGGTTTTTGTGTAGTTTAAAAGTGCTAATTCATTTTGACTTAGGTTGGAATTAACTTCTGGATACTTTAAAGTAGTTTGTGAGTTTATAAATTTTTTATACTCTTTGAAATAAATTGAGGCTTTTTTTCTATTTAAATATTTTCTTCCATAAATAATGTAAAAAAAATGGCCAATAAATGGAATTATGGAAAAAATTACAAGCCATGATGCTTTTGCATCAAAATGTCTTTTTTGAAAAATTATGTATAAATTGAAAACTAAATTCAATAAATAAATAACACAAATAATTGCAAAAGTATATCAATCAATTCTAGATATTAAAATAACATATGCAAGATATATAACACTAGCCAATGTGGCTAAAACTATTAATAATGAAAAATAATAAAAAAATACTTGTAATTTTTTACTCATAGAAAAAATTTTACTAAATATTACTCAATTCTTGGCTCTTTTAATTTATTTTCTACTTCAGTTTTAAGTTCATTGTATAAACTATCATTGTTTTCCAATAATAGTCTTAAGTTAGTTTTTCCTTGAGCAATATTTTGATCTTTATAGGCAAATCAAGAACCTTTTCTTTCTACAATTCCCATTTCTTCTGCTAATTGAGCTAGTTCAGCAGATTTAGAAATTCCTTTTGCAAACACTATTTCTACATTTGCAACTTTAAAAGGTATTGCAAGTTTATTCTTTACAACCTTAATTTTTACACTATGACCTGTGACATCATTACCTAAAGTAATTTGTTGTTGCTTTCTTACATCGAGGCGAATAGAAGAATAGAATTTTAGCGCTCGTCCACCTGGAGTAGTTTCTGGATTTCCAAAAATAATTCCTACTTTTTCTCTTATTTGATTAATAAAAATAACAGTAGTTCCATTTTTATTTAATGAACCTGTAATTTTTCTAAGTGCTTTAGACATTAAGCGAGCTTGAGCACCAATAACTTGATCTTTCATTTCTCCTTGTAATTCGGCCATAGGTACTAATGCTGCAACCGAATCGACGACTACTAAATCTATAGCTCCAGTTTTAACTAATGTGTCAACAATATCAAGCGCTTGTTCCCCAGAATCAGGTTGAGATAAGATTAAATTATCAATATCAATGCCTAAATTTTTAGCATATTGAGGATCAATTGCATGTTCAGCATCAATAAAAGCAGCAATTCCACCTTGTTTTTGAACTTCGGCAATAGCATGCAAACTTATTGTGGTTTTTCCAGATGATTCAGGTCCATAAATTTCAATAATTCTACCTTTTGGAAATCCACCAATTCCCAATGCATTATCAATGGATAAACTACCACTAGATACAACTTCAGTATCAATAGGTGGTTTATCCCCAAGTAGCATAATTGATTCTTTCCCAAATTTTTTCTTAATTTCTGAAAGAGCTTGTTTTAATAAATTTGTATTTGACATAATGTCTCCTTTTCTACATTTTAATTTTAAGTTTTTCTTCAAAAAAGACTAAAAAATGGAAAAAAAAGAAAAAAATGCACTTTTTTTCCTATTTTTTCAAATTTTTTTGCCGTTTTTCTTAATATTGTTTGCTAGGAAAGAAAAAGCCTAGCAATAAAAACAAAAAAATCTTTAAAAAAATTAGTAAAATTTATATTTAAATATGCAAAGAATTTCAAAAGGTTTTACTAATCAATCATTTAAAGATGGACAAAATTTTTTTCAAGCAAAAAATCATAATAATTTTAATCATAAAATAAACTATGACCAGCTTGCTTTATTTGATTTTGTACCTAAACTAATTAATAATAATGAACAATCTATTCGATGAGAGTGAATTGAAGGGCATGAACCAAAAATTAATGAAATTAATTTAAGAAAAATTGCCTCACAATTAAAAGTGATTCATAATTCAAAATTATCATTTCCTTCATCTAATCATTCAGCAAGAGTGAAATACTATATAAAAAAAATAAATGAAAAAAATCTCAAAATTTCTACAATTAATCAATATTACAAGTTAATTTGTAAAATTTTGAAAAATATGGATAAAACAACACCATTGCACAATGATTTATGATTGATGAATATGATTGAAACAAGAGACAAAATATTTTTTGTTGATTGGGAATATGCTACAAAAGGTGACAAACATTTTGATCTTGCTTATTTTATTGAATCCAGTAAATTAACTAAAGAGCAAGAAAGTGTGTTTTTAGAAGAATATGAAGACTTTACTCCCAAATATCTTTTATTTCATAAAGTTCTTGTAAATTATTTAGTAATATTATGAAACAATGCTCAAGAAATTAAGCATTTTGAAGATGATCAATTTATTAAAAAAATAGAAGTTTTAGTAAAAGAAATAAACGATTTTAAGGATAATTAATGAAATTTATTGATGAAGTTAATATTGAAGTGCAAGCTGGTAAAGGAGGTAATGGAGCTATTGCTTTTAGGCGAGAAGCTCATGTTGATAAAGGTGGTCCAGATGGCGGTGACGGTGGTCGAGGCGGCTCTATTTTTTTTACAGGTGATCCTGGTTCCAACACATTATTGAATTTTTATTCATTAAAAATTATCAAAGGTAATGATGGGCAAAATGGTTCAAATAAAAATAAATATGGCGCTTCTGGAAAAGATATTATTATACCAGTACCTTTAGGAACTCAAGTGTTTGATGGTAAAAGATTAATATGTGATGTTACTACTAAGGCAAATTATTTAATTGCTAAAGGTGGTAATGGCGGTCGTGGCAACACTAAATTTAAAACATCAAAAAATAAAGCTCCAAAAATTAGCGAAAATGGTGATCCAGGAGAAAAATTTAATTTAAATTTAGTTTTAAAAGTTATGGCTGATGTTGGTTTTGTTGGAAAACCCAATGCTGGTAAATCAACATTGTTATTCAAAATTTCAAATGCTGTTCCAAAAATTGGTGATTATGAATTTACTACAATTGTTCCACAATTAGGTTTAGTCAAAGCAGACGAAAGATCTTTTGTAGCCGCAGACTTGCCTGGTTTAATTCAAGGAGCTGCACAAGGTAGAGGCCTGGGTATAACTTTTTTAAAACATATAGAAAGATGTAGAGTTATTGCCCATGTTATAGATTTTGGGTCTGAGAATAAAGATCCAATTAAAGATTTTCAAGATATTAAAGAAGAACTTAAAAAATTCAACCCCCGCTTGCTAGATTTACCAGAGATTGTTATAGCAAATAAAAAAGATTTAGATTTGTTTGAACAAAATTTTCAAAATTTTAAAAAATTTTTCCCAAATATCAATATAATCCCAACATCTTTGTTAGGAGATAAAGATTTATCTTTAATTAAGAATAAAATTTCAGATTTAGTTGTTATCAAAAACAATAGTTCTATTGAACAAATAGAAGAAATTTATGAATATAAATTGGAAAAACCATTTTATATTCACAAAAACAACAATGTTTTCGAGGTAACTGGTCCAGAAATTGAAAAAATTATTCAAAAAATTCCAATAAATTCTCAAGATAATCTTTTAAGGTTTAATTCCAAATTAAAAAATATTGGTTTATGGGATGAATTAATTAAACAAGGTATACGAGAAGGAGATATAGTTAAGTTAATTAACTTAGAATTCACATGAACATAGATTCTTTTAAATTAGAGGGTTCCCCTATGTGAGAGGCAATTAAAAAATTACCTTTTTCAGTTAAAAAGAAGATTTTTAGCGGTGTGTTTCAAGTACTTGAAATATCCCAACAACATAATGAAAGAGCTAGAGTTTTTAAAGCTTTAAATATTACAGATAAATCACTTGTTGAAGGGTTATCGCCAATTGAACACATCTTATCAATTTTAGACCCAAAATATTCTACACTTTTAATTAAAGAGTTTTTAGAAGAAGACAAAGCTTGAATTAAAAAATATTGGTCTAAGTCTACTTATTATAAAAACATTCATAAAGCAATGGATGAATTCTTATATTATTTATATTTTTAATTAAATTATGATAATAGTTCAAGAATTTAAACAACAAAACTCCATTGATGTTAATGAATGTTGTAAGGATATTTCATTTGAAGTTACTACAAATCCGAATGTAAAGGGATTGCGTCAATTTGTAAAAATTGAACGCGACTTAAGTCAAGATTCTTTCACAGTTTTAGTAACTTTTTTCACAAAAAAACAAAGCACATTAGATGCATTTGTTCAAATTAATAATTCTGTGGTTCTGGGTCCACAGAAAGTCGAAATTGGTCCAGAATCCTTTGGCCAAGTTTATTTCCCCATAACTCAAAAATCTATTAAATTTTCTAATTTAGAAAATATGAATATTTATGCTAATTATGCTAGTGAAAATCAAAATTTTGCAATTTCTAATTCAATTAAATTTAATGAAAATCGCAATAGCAAAACAGATTTTTTTGTTCAAGGTGATGGTATTGCTTTTGAAAGTCTTCAATCAATTCAGCTTGCTAATCTTGGTAATGAAATCAGTAGAGAAACTTCAGAAAGTTTTACAAAAATAAACAACTTTATAGTTTATTTGTTTCCAGAAAAATTTCAGCAAGAAATTTATAATACAACTGTTTTTAAAGTTGGTGTAAACCCTGTAGACTTTAAATTTGGTAATTTAAGAAAACAAATCAATATTTCTGCTGGTAAATTGACTAACATTCCAATTGAAGGCAAAAGTGGTTTGGACTTACAATTTCGGTTTAGACCAGATTTAGATACAAAGGATTTTGAACCTGAAATTATCCAAGGCAAATATATTATTGGTGATATTTTAATTACAAATAATACATATTATGACTCTGACAAACAACAAGTTGTTTTAGGGAATAATTCTTTTTCACAAAAAGGTTATTTAATTCCTTTTAATTTTAGTGGAAAATTAACTCCAAAAGCTAGTTTGACCATCAATTCCGATTATAAAGATATTTCAGTTGCTTTTGTGCAAGATTTTAAAAAAAGTATTTTGCATAAAACCCAAGGTATCTATAAATTAAAGGTAAAAACATATAAAAAACCTTTTATAACAGGTCCAGCTATCACAATTTCAGATGCAGATTTTGAGTATATTTCTAAAAATCCTATCACAATAGATATTTTAAAAAATATTGCTTTGAGCAAAAATGAACAAGAAGAATTAGATGAAAATTTGAGTTAAAATTTTAACAGCAATTTTATCGTTTGCTGCAATAGGTGGTTTGGCCTATGGTGGTTATATTTTTTATCAAAATCAGGTTAAACAAACAGAAGGAAAAACAAATATTGATTTTAATGTGGAAGATGAATTTAAAGATAAAGAAATTTTTCCTAGCATTTATGCTGCTGACTTTTATGACACAATTCAAGTTGTAAATGGCAAAGTTTTTATAAATGAAAAACTTGTTGAAAAGTTTATTAAAAATATTGTGACTAATTTGCAAGTTTCTTATGGTACAATTGAATTCAAATATCAAATTAATGATGAAAAGAACACAATTAATATTGAATTATTGTGAACTTATAAACAACACAAAGTTAACAAAAATTATGTTTTCAATTTAACCAAGGATGTTGTAGAATAAAATGCAAAAAATTATTTATCAAAAAATTTCGCAATATACAAAACAAAAATTTGATGACTCAACAAATATCAAAGATTTAGGTATTGATTCATTAGATTTTGTAGAAATGGTTACTGATTTTGAACAAAAATTCAACATTGAAATTACAGATGAAGAATTAATGGAAATTAAAACAGTTGGTGATATATTAGAACTAATGAAGAAGTACTCAAGCAAGATTGAATAATATATTATAAATTAAAAAATCTCAAATTATTCTTGAGATTTTTTTATTAAAATAAAACCACATTTAATATAATTTAAAAATTATTAAATTAATTGCTCATATTGATATTAACACTTTTTTTGTTTCTGCTGAAGTCAAATTAAGGCCATATTTGAAAAACAAACCTATTGTAATTGCAAGAAGTGATAAATTTGCAATGGCTATTTCAATGTCTTCTAATTTAAAGAAAAAAGGTTTTAATATTACAGATAAAATTTTTCAAATTAAACAAGTAGTTCCTGATTTGATTGTTATTAGGCCCAATCTTTCTTACTATCAATTTTTATCAAATCAATTTTTTAATTTTCTTGCAAAAAAAGTAAGTTCAGAACTTGAAATTTATTCAATTGATGAATGTTTTATTGATATTTCAACTTTTGCTACTAAATTCTCTACAGTAGAATTTGCACTATTTTACATAAAAAAAATAGTAAAAGAAAATTTAGAATTACCAATTTCAATAGGTGTTTCTCATAATAAATTATTAGCAAAAATGGCAACAAATATTGCAAAACATAATAAAAACAACATATTTTGGTTAAAACCCAATATGTTAAATGAATTTATTTTTAATAAACCAATCGGAAATCTTATTGGTATTGGAAAAGCCAGAATGTTAAAATTAAAGAAAATAAACATTCAAACCATCAATGACTTTATTGCTCTTGGGGATACAAATCCAGAACTAATTCAAATTTTTGGTGTTACTACCAAATATTTTTTTGAAAACCTATTAGGTGTGGGAGATAACTCTATTGTTGATAGAAAATCAAATTTTAAAATTATTTCTCGATTTAACACTTTTTTGTCTTCTGAAGATGTTGACAATAAAAAAGCAACATTACTTATTCAAGAATTTTTAAAAGATTTGGTGGAAAAATTAGTTAGCAATAACAAACAAGCTGGTAAGGTTGAAATTTTTTTGAAAACCAAAACAAATGAAACTATTCATTTTTACAATAAATTAGAATTTCCTACTGCTAATTTTGAAATTATTTATTCAAAAGCATTAGAGTTGTTGAATCAAATAGATGATTTTAGTGAAATTTTAGGTTTAGGAGTTAATTTAACTAATATATTTGAAAATAGCACAATTAATAAAAAAACAAACAAAAAAGTGGCAGAAATTATCGAAAATCTTAATAAAAAATTTGATAAAAAACTTATTATTGCAAAAGCATTAAAAAAATAATAGGAAAAATTAAATAGTATTATAATATTTAGCATCCGGGAGAAATGTGAAAAAAATTATTGCAAAATACAAAAATAATATATTTTTTTGATATTTTAGTTTTTTTAGCATTTTAAGTATTATTTTTTTAATAGTAACTTTTTGAAACTACTCTCTTATTCTCGGATGAGTATCTTCACTTGTTGTTGTTTTTTGAGGTTGATTAACCAAAATTAAGTTAAAAGTTAAGGTTATAAAATCACTTCAAGGACAACAAAAGCAAAAATTAACTACATTTTTTCTTAGTTTTGTATATTTTACATTTGTAAACTTAGGATATGGTTTTTTCTTCTTTTTAGTTCTTTTGATTAATAAGCAGTTTAAACCCACAACAAATGTAGACATAGTTTTGCAACCAATTAATTTTATTACATTCGCTTTAGGCAGCTTATCATTTACTATTATTTTAATTATTTGAGGCTGAAAAAATATTGATAGGAGGTGAGATGGATTTTCTTTCTAATTGACAACAACCCCAACTTTTTACATTTTTTATTTTAATAATTATAATAACAGCATTATCAATTACTATATTTTTTAAGATAAAAAGTGCCAAAGTTGACAAAGCGCCTTCAGTTTTTTTAATGGCTGTAGAATCATATTTCATTTTTATAGATGAAATAGTTGAAGATTCAGGGGAAGGGTACATAAATAAAGCAAAACCTTATATTTTTTCTTTATTTACGTTTTTTTTCTTTGGTAATCTACTATCCATTGTAGGTTTAGAACCGGTTGGTGGTTCATCATCGGTAACTTTAGCACTAGGATTTATAACTTGATGTGGTATTTTTGTTGTAGGTTTCCTTTATGGTAAGTTTCGATTTCTTGTTCAATATGCCGATCCTATCAAATTAGTAGGAGCCGTTGCTCCTTTAATTTCTATATCATTTAGGATGTATGGAAATATAATTGGTGGGTCTGTTTTACTACTTGTTATTTATTATGGTTTACATGGGCTTTATAATCTTATACCTTTAGGAAGTTTTGGGGTATTTAATTTACCAGCTGTGATAATTTTTCCACCATTGTTGGTTTATTTTGATATTTTTGATTCAACTGTTCAAGCTTTCATTTTTACAATTTTGACAGTTTCATATTGATCAATGGAAATAAATGAAGAGTGACCAAGAGCAATTCGTCAACAAAAAGCTAACAAAGAAAAATTAGTGGCCCAAAATGCATAAATAAAATAAAAATAGTTTTAAAATTTTGTATTTTCACAATCGAAAGGATTTATTATGGATTTTTCAATCGTTAATTTTGCTACAGAAACAGCAGAAAAAGTTGTTACAAGTGCTGCACAGTCACACGATTCATCTTTTGGAGCAGCATTTGCTGGGATTGCTATGGTAGGAGCTGTAGGTTCTGGTATTGGACAAGGATTTATTGCAGGTAAAGCTGTTGAGGCTACAGGTCGTAACCCTGAGGCTCAAAAGAAAATTTTTAAAGTTATGATTATTGGAGCAGCTATTACAGAAACAGCATCAATTTATTCTTTAATTGTTGCACTTTTACTCATTTTTGTACAGTAATTTAAGGAGCTAAATGAAGACACTTAGTCAGTCAATTAGCGAACTCTTTAAAGGAGTTTTACCAAATCCATATGTTTTTGCTGCTACATTTCTAGCTTTTATTGTTTTGTTTACTATAGTTACTTTTCTGGTTTACAAACCAACTAAAAAATTTTTAGAGAAAAAAAGAGCATTTTTACAAGAACATATCGATAGTACAATTGCTAATAATTTAAAATCTTCAGAACTTGAGAAACAAAGAAACACTGAATTGCAAGAAGCTCAAAGAATTAAAGCTGAAATTTTTGAAAAAGCACAACAAGAAGCCAACCAAATTGTAGAACAAAGTGTAAAACAAGCACATTTAACTGCAAACCAAATAGTAGCTGATGGACGCAAAAGCGTTGAACAAATGGAAGCAAATTTCCTAGCTCGTAATAAAAAAGATGTTTTAGATAGTGCTTTTTTTATTACAACTAAATTTTTAGGTTCCAAAGTTGAACATAATGAACAAATTCAACAAGAATTAATTAATCAACTTGAAAAAGAAATGGAAGCCTAATTATGTTGAACCCAAAAATGTTGCATTTATATGCTGAATCTTTGGTTGAAGTTGGTTTAGAACATCGTATTTTGTTAGATTTACAAAATGAATGCAAAGAAGTTAATCAAATCATTTTAAATGATAGTAAATTTGCGAACATATTAAATTCTTATTTAGTTAATCATGAAGAAAAATATGAATTAATTAACAATGTTTTTGGTCCTTTTTTTAGTTCGTTTATAGTTAATTTCTTAAAAGTTTTAGTTAAAAACAATATTGTTATTTTTTTAAAACCAATTTTATCCAAATTTAATGAAATGGCTTCTGAACACTTAAACATTGCTCATGGTCAAATTGAAACAGCTTTTCCAATTTCACAACAAAAAGTTGCTGATTTAGAAAAACTTATTTCTAAAAAAATATCTAAAAAAGTTTTTCTCAAACCAGTAATTAATTCAAATTTGATTTCAGGAATTAAAATAACTGTTGACCATCAAGTATTTGAAAATTCAATTGACTTGCAGTTAAAAGAATTGAAATCACATCTTTTAAAATTAAAATAAGGAGCTAAAATGCTTAAAAATACAAATATTGCAGCAGTTATTCGAGAACAAATCAAAAATTTTGAAAATCAAGTTGCAGCAGATGAGATTGGAAAAGTTATAGTTGTTGGTGATGGAGTTGCCTTAGTTTTTGGAATTGAAAAAGTTAAA
Source organism: Mesomycoplasma bovoculi M165/69 (assembly GCF_000524555.1). Lineage (NCBI taxonomy): Bacteria > Bacillati > Mycoplasmatota > Mycoplasmoidales > Metamycoplasmataceae > Mesomycoplasma > Mesomycoplasma bovoculi. Next base: position 89,747 of record NZ_CP007154.1, read on the forward strand.
CTTGGTGAATTAGTTGAATTTGATAATCATGTTTATGGTATTGCCTTAAACCTTGAACAAGACCTAGTTGGTGTTGTTATTATGGGTGATGAAAACTCTGTTTTCCAAGGCACAACAGTTAAAAGAACTAGAAAAGTTATTTCTTCTATAGTTGGTGATGAGCTTTTAGGTCGTGTTGTTGATGCATTAGGTAATCCAGTTGATGGAAAAGGTGAGATTCAATCTAAAAAAAGAAGAGAAATTTTCTCTGAAGCACCATCAATTATGGAGCGTCAAAGTGTAGATAGAGGTTTAAAAACCGGAATCTTAGCAATTGATGCAATCGTTCCAATTGGTAAAGGTCAACGTGAATTAATTATTGGTGACCGTCAAACCGGGAAAACAACAATTGCAATTGACACAATTTTGAACCAAAAAGGTAAAAATGTTTATTGTGTTTATGTTGCAATTGGTCAAAAAAATTCTACAGTTGCACAAATAGTTTCACTTTTAGAACGTCAAGGAGCTATGGAGTATACAACAGTTGTAACTGCCGGGGCTAGTGAATTAGCACCGCTTCAATATATTGCTCCTTATACAGGAACAGCTATTGCTGAAGAATGAATGCATGATGGAAAAGATGTTTTGATAGTTTATGATGATTTATCTAAACATGCTGTTGCCTATAGAACACTTTCTCTTCTTTTAAGAAGACCACCAGGTCGTGAAGCTTTTCCAGGAGATATTTTTTATCAACACTCTTACTTATTAGAACGTTCATCTCAATTAGCACAAAAACATGGTGGTGGTTCTATTAGTGCTTTACCAATTATTGAAACTCAAGCCGGTGATATTAGTGCTTATATTCCAACCAATATTATTTCAATTACAGATGGCCAAATTTTTGTTCGTGATAATCTATTTAACAGTGGACAAAAACCTGCTATTGATATTGGATTTTCTGTTTCACGTGTTGGTTCAACAGCTCAAACAAAAGCAATGAAATCAGCATCATCTAACTTGAAATTGCAACTTGCACAATACAATGAGTTGAAAGCCTTTGCACAATTTGGGTCAGATCTTGGGAAAACATCACAGTTAATTTTGGATCGTGGAAATAAAATTTATGCCTTACTAAAACAAGATCAACATTTTCATTTAAGTGAGTTTGAACAAGTTATGTTGCTTGTTTTCATTCGAGAATCACTTATTGATTCGATTGCTCTTGAGCAAATTTCTGATTTTCAAACTCATTTTTTACGTTTTATTAAAAGTGAAAGTTTTGCTCATTTTGCAAATACATTTAATCCAGATCAACCTATTACTGGTGAAATTAACAAACAACTTTGTGAAGTTTTTGCAGATTTTGCAACTAAATTCAATGAAGGACAAACTTTCTAAATGCCAAAATTAAATAGGTTAAAAGCCCGCTTTAGTCAAATTAAAAATATTGAAAAAATTACTAAAGTTATGGAAATGATAGCAAATGCTAAAATTCCTAAAATTAAAAAGCAATTTAGCCAAGCGGAACAATTTTTTGTTAATTTAGATTCTATTTTTCAATTAGTTATCAATAGCATTGAAAATTTAGATTTATTTGCAAGCAAGCAAGAAAATAAACAACTTTTTATTTTATTTACTTCTAATTTAGGTTTTTGTGGTTCATTTAACAATCTAATTATCAAAAATTTTCAAACTCACTACAAACCAGGCGATGATATTATAATTTTTGGAAAACGTGGGGTTGTAGCACTGCAAAAATTTAGTCAAAATTTTTTAAAAGTCTATGAAAACATAGAAGAAAATAATTTTGAAGAAACTCTTAATGAGTTTTCAGAATTAATAATTAGTCATATTTTAAATAAAACTTATTCAAGAATTAATGTTTGTTATAATAAGTTTGTAAATATTATTACTTCTGTTCCTTCAATGCACCAAATTTTTCCTTTTAAAAAAGTAGAAAAAGAAATTAGCAATAATTTTATAGACTTTGAGCCATCCTCTGAAGAAATTTTGAATAGGTTAATTCCATTTTATACAAAGGCAACAATTCATAAATTATTTTTAGAATCAAAATTAGTTGAAATTTCTTCTAGAAGAGTTGCAATGGAAAATGCAAGTGATAATGCAACTGAAATTATTGAAAAACTTGATCTTCAAATAAATTCAAGTCGCCAAACCATTATTACTCAAGAAATTATTGAAATTATAGGTGCAAACTTAGAACATTAAAGGAGTTTTATGAAAAAAAATAACATTGGAACAATTATTCAAATTTTAGGTCCGGTTATTGACGTAGAATTTGAAGAAAACCATATGCCACCAATTTTGTCAGCTTTGGAAATTTTGCCAACAGAAGACAATCCACATAAAGTCGTTTTAGAAGTAGCTCAACATATTGGTGATGGTGTTGTTAGAACTATTGCGATGAGTATGACCTATAATCTTTCAAAAGGTATGGATGTTTTAGACACAGGAACTCAAATTCAAGTTCCTGTTGGAAAACAAGTTTTATCAAGAATGTTTAATGTTCTTGGTCAACCTATTGACGAAGGTGAAGATACTAAATTTGAACTAAAACACCCTATTCACGCGGCACCACCGAGTTATTTAGACCAAAAAACCACAAGTGATATTTTGGTGACAGGGATTAAAGTCGTTGACTTATTAATTCCTTTTGTTAAAGGTGGAAAAATTGGATTATTCGGTGGTGCAGGAGTTGGTAAAACTGTTTTAGTTCAAGAACTAATTAACAATATTGCAACTCAACATGGTGGATTGTCTGTATTTGCCGGAGTTGGTGAGCGTAGTCGTGAAGGAAATGACCTTTATTTTGAAATGAAAGCGGCTGGTGTTTTAGATAAAACAGCATTAGTGTTTGGTCAAATGAACGAACCTCCTGGAGCTAGAATGCGTGTTGCTTTTTCAGCCTTAACTATGGCTGAATACTTCCGTGATGCACAAAATCAAGATGTTTTACTCTTTATTGATAATATTTTCCGTTTCACACAAGCAGGTTCTGAGGTTTCCACCTTATTAGGTCGTATTCCATCAACTGTTGGATATCAACCAACCTTAGCAACTGAAATGGGGCAATTGCAAGAAAGAATTGCATCAACACGTGCAGGTTCTATTACCTCAGTTCAAGCTGTTTATGTACCAGCTGATGACTTAACCGATCCAGCGCCAGCAACAACATTTTCTCACTTAGATGCTAAAACTGTTTTGGATAGAAATATTGCTGCATTAGGAATTTATCCTGCTGTTGATCCATTAGCTAGTTCATCTAGAATTTTAGAACCATCAATTGTTGGTCAGAAACACTACAATGTTGCTCGTCAAGTTATTGAAACATTGCAAAGATTTAAAGAATTGCAAGATATTATTGCAATTCTTGGGGTTGATGAGTTGAGTGAAAAAGATAAAAAAGTTGTTGCTCGTGCTCGTCGTATCCGTAATTTCCTATCTCAACCATTTTTTGTTGCTGAAAAATTCTCAGGAATTGCTGGGAAATTTATTAAACTAGAAGATACAATTAGGTCTTTTGAAGCATTGCTTTCAGGTAAATATGACAATATGCCTGAAGAAGCCTTTTTATACATAGGTTCTATTGAAGAAGCTTTTGAAAAAGCTAAAAAAATGGGTTGAAATGAAACCGATTAAAATTAAAATTTTTGATCACAATGGAATTTTTTATAATCAAGAAAATTCCATTGTAACACTTAAAACTCCAAATGGATATCGGGGAATTCAACAAGGGGCACTTCCAGTTATTTCTACTTTAGTTCCATCTTTGCTTTACATAGGTGGGCAAAATGATGTTGATAGAAAAGTTTTTGAAATCAGTGATGGAGTTTTGTATGCTGATGCAAATGAAGTCCAAATTTTTGTTTCTAATATTAAAGTTGTAACAACATCAAAAGCAATGTTTGAACAATAAAATGAAGACAAAACAAACAAAAATCAGCAAGAATAAGACAAAACCAAAATTTAGAAAACCAAATTTTAAAGTAGTAAATTTTGAAGATAGAAATCAAAAAAAAACCTATAAAAATAAAGGTATAAAAGAAAGAAATGAAACTTTTGAAACAAAAAGTTTCATTTCTTGTGTTGAATCATTTACAGGTGGAGGTTTTGCAGCAAAAATTGTTTCAAAACCAGGCGCATCTCGTTTTTTTGCTGGCGGTCTAGTTACTTATCAAAATGAAATTAAAACCAAATTAGGCGTTGATATTTCAAATGGAGTTATTAATCGCGAAACTGCATTAGCAATGGCAAAAGCGGGAAATGAATTTTTTAATAGCAAATATTGTTTTTCTTTTACAGGCAATGCTGGTCCAAAAGTTTTAGATGAAAAACCAGTGGGTGAAGTTTATATTGCATTAAATAAAAAAGTTTGAAAGCTCAATTTGGGTGGTTCAAGAACCAACATTATTAAAAAAGCAATTGAATTTGCTTACAAACAATTGCAATTAATTCAAAAGAAAGAAAAACAAAATACTAGTTTTTATACTTTAAAAACAAACAAAAACAACAAAAAACCTTTATAATTATATAAATAAAAAAAGGATATAAATCATATGCTAAAACGTGAAATTTTACCTAAAACAGCTGAATTAAAAATTACTGTTGAAGCTGGCAAGGATTTGTGACAAAAATCTATTAGCAAAGCATTTGAAAAAAAAGCTGCTAATATTCAAATTAAAGGATTTCGAAAAGGGAAAGTTCCGCTTGAAAAAGCTAAACAATACATTGAATTAGGTTCTGTAATTGAGCTTGCTACAAGAGAAGCCTTACCAACACTTTTAAAAGAAGCTTCAAGTAATATTATGGATGATGACCATGTTATTGATTTTGAACCATTTGTTCAAGTGATTGAATCGACAGCTGAAACATTAAAAATTAACTTTTTATTTCCAATTTATCCAGAAATTAAATTATCAGATTACAAAAACTTAGAAACTAGATTTGAAAGTCCGGTTGTAACAAAAGAAGATGTAAAAGGGCAGATTGATCGCCTTTTAGCTGCTAGAGGAAAACATATTGATGTTGATCGTGCTATTAAAAATGGTGATTTAATTAATTTCAACTTTAAAGGTTTTATTGATAACAAACCTTTTGAAGGTGGAGAAGCTGAAGATTTTGATTTAAAAATTGGGTCAAAAAGCTTTATCGAAGGTTTTGAAGACCAATTAATAGGACTTAAAAAAGGTGAGTCAAAAAGCATTGATGTTGTGTTTCCAGCAGACTATCATATTCCTGCTTATGCTTCACAACCTGCAGTTTTTAAAGTAAAAATTAACAATGTTAAAGAAAACCAACCAGCAAAATTAACTAATGATTTTGTTGCTGAATTAAAAATTGACAATGTGACCACTATTTCACAACTAGAGTCATATTTAGAAGATCTTACTAAAAGAGAAAAAATGGAAATAGCTCGTAGTACTTTCCAAAAAAATGCTTTTGCAGAAATTCTTAAATCAGTTGAAATTCCTATTTCTAACAAATTGCTAGATCGTGAAATGTCTAGAATTTATGATAGTTTCAATGAAACACTCAAAAGTCAAGGGTTTACAATTGATGAGTACTTAAAAATCACTAAATTTACAAATAAAGATATTTTTGAGCAAGTTAATCAACAAGCAACTTTGAGTCTTCAAACTTCTTTTGTTTTTGCTGAAATTGCAAAACGAGAATCTCTTGCAGTTCTAGATAAAGAATTAGATGAAGAATTGCAACGTTTTGGTTTAATCACTGGGAAAGAAGCTGATGAATTAAAAACAAATCCAACTGCACTTCAACATTTACAAATGAATATTACAAATCGTAAAGTTTTAGATAAATTAATTGAGTGAAATAGTAATTCTTCTTCAAAATCCAAAGACAAAAAAGTTATTAAAGAAACATTTAATAAAAAAGACGAAAAAGAGACAATTAAAACAAAAAGTTCAATCAAATCCAAAAAATAATAAAAGAAAGAATTGTATATAATATCAAATGTATAATATATCAAAAGAAAAATTTTTCAAAAAACCTGCATCTAAATTATCAATATTTTTAATTACAATTATTTCTTATATTTTAGGAAGTATTATTGTATTGGCTGTTATTTTTGGTGGTGGTTTTTATGTTGTAAAGTCACAATTACCAACTTTAACTTCAACTATTCAGTCTGTTGAAAAAGTTGTTGATTCAATTAGTAAAATTAATCCAGATGATATTCAAAAATTATCTAAAGTTTCTGGTAATATTGATAAGTTATCTAATGATATTAAAGAGATTAAAGATAAATTAGACAAACTAACTTCTTCAAAATCAGAAAATCAAGATCAAACTCAACAAGAACAATCTGAAACTGCAAGTTAGGCAAGTAATAATTTAAATAAAATTAAATTTATTTCAATAAATATTTTGCACAAATAAACAATTCGTTTAAAAAGTACCTTTTTGGTACTTTTTTTAAATTGAATCAAAATCACACAATTAATGTATTAATTACTAAACAAATAATGAATTTATAATATGCATTATTTGTATTAGTTGTTTTATTTATTAAAAATACAGGTATAAAATAAGCAAATTATAGGAAAAATGGCCTTTTTTTGGTAAAATTTATTATTTCTAATTAATATAAATCAGGACTATCACAAAGGAAAATTATGGCTTTTTTTGAAGATGATAAAAAAAAAGATTTTGACTTTATTGAAGATGAGGAAGTCAAAGTAGTTTTTAATGAAAATTCAGAAATTACTGAAGAAAATCCTGAAGAAGAGAATATACTTCAAGATAAAGACGACTATATTATTTCTAATCAACTAATTGAGAAAGAAACAGATAACATCATTCCTAGAGTAATTGAAGAAGAAATGCGTAATTCCTTTTTGGATTATTCAATGTCTGTTATTATATCTCGTGCTTTACCAGATGTGCGAGACGGACTAAAACCAGTTCACCGTCGGATTTTATATACAATGAGTGACCTTGGGATCACTCACAATAGTGCCTATAAAAAATCTGCTCGTATTGTTGGGGATGTTCTTGGTAAATATCACCCACATGGTGATTCATCAGTTTATGATTCTATGGTTCGTATGGCTCAACCTTTTTCATTGCGTTATCCTTTAGTTGATGGACATGGAAATTTTGGTTCTTTAGATGGTGATGAAGCGGCTGCAATGCGTTATACAGAAGCAAGAATGTCAAAAATTGCTTCTTTAATGGTTGACAACATCAAAAAAAACACAGTAGATTTTGCCGATAACTATGATGGAAGTGAACAAGAACCAGTTGTTTTGCCAGCTAGATTTCCAAACTTGCTAGTTTCTGGTGTGACTGGAATTGCTGTTGGTATGGCAACTAAAATTCCACCACATAATCTTTCTGAAGTTATTGAAACCTTTATTTTACTTGCCAAAAACAATGATATTAGTGATGAAGATTTAGCTAGAAGTTTGCCAGGACCTGACTTTCCAACAGGTGCTGATATTTTTGGGCAAAGTGGAATTATGCAAGCTTACTTGACTGGGCGTGGTAGTTTTACTATTCGTTCTAAAGCTGAAATTGAGAGATTTAGTTCAGGTAAGTCTAGAATTATTTTTTATGAAATTCCTTATGAAGTTAAAAAACCAACAATTATTGAAAAAGTTGCACAATTAGTTCATGAAAAAAGAATTAATGGAATTAAAGATGTTCGGGATGAAACCAATCGTCAAGGAATTCGTGTTGTTTTTGAAATCAAAAAAGGTTTTGATCCAGAAATTATTTTAAACCAACTTTATAAAGACACAGATTTACAAGTGAGTTATAGTATGAATATGCTAGCCCTTGTAAAAGGTCAACCTAAATTGTTAAATCTTAAACAAATTTTATGAGAATATTTCTTACATCAAAAAGAGATTACAACTCGAGCATTGCAATTTGATTTAAAAAATGCTTTAGAAAAGCAAAATATTTTGCTTGGAGTTAAAATTGCTGTTGAAAACATCGATGAAGTTGTTAAAATCATTAAATCTAGTAAATCAGATGCTGATGCTCAACAAAAACTTGCAGAGCGTTTTGATTTAAATTCCATTCAAACTAAAGCTATTGTTGATATGCGTTTAGGACGTTTAACTTCATTAGCAGTTGAAAAATTATTAGTTGAATTACAACAAATTGCAGAGCAAATTGATTACATTAATTCAATTTTGGCTTCAGAAGAAAAATTAGTTGATTTAATTGTTGAGCAACATCGCGAAGTTGCCAAAAACTTTAGTGACAAACGCCGTTCACAAATTAGCGGTGAACTCAGTGTTATTGTTGATGAAGATTTAATAACTCGTCAAGATGTTATTATTTGTTTAACTCAAAACAACTATGTTAAGCGAATTAACTTAGATGAATATCGAACACAAAATCGTGGCGGCAAAGGAAGTTCAACATCATCATTGTATAAAGATGATGAACTTAAAGGTATTTGGTTTGCCAATACTCACACAGATCTGTTAATCATTACATCAAAAGCTAGAATCTTTAAATTAAGAACTCATATGGTTCCAGACTCTTCACGTAATGCTAAAGGAACTCCTTTTATTAACTTATTACCATTAGAAAAAGATGAGTCAGTAACATCACTTCTAATTTGAAATCAAGACTATAATTCACATTTTTTAATCACAATTTCAGCCAAAGGTATTATTAAAAAAACTCGTTTAAGCGAATATGAAAATATCAATAAAAATGGAAAATATGCTCTCAAATTAAATGAGGATGACTCATTAGTTAAGGCATTAATTGCTAGTGATGATAGTCAAATTATTATTGGTAGCTCATCAGGAAGAGCCAATCGATTTGACTTATCAACTGTGCGAGCTAGTGGCCGTGTTGCAATTGGAATTAAAGGTATTAAATTAGATGCAAGTGAACATGTTGTTGGTGCATGTCATAGTCAAACAGGTAGTTTTGTCTTTACTGTAGGAGATTTAGGTTATGGAAAAATGACTTCAGTTGATGAATATAGATTGACAAGTCGTAATAGCAAGGGTGTACTTGCCTTAAATTCCGAAAAAGCTGGAAAGCTTTGCTTTATTGGTACAGTTAATGGCGATGAGCAAGCTATGATTTTAACCAAAAAAGGCATTGCAATCCGTATTGATTTAGAAACAATTTCAACTAGTAGTCGTGTAACTAAGGGTGTAAAAATTATAGACATTAAAAAGGGAGATCAAATTCAATCAGTTACAATTATTTCTAAGATTGAGTAATTAAGTAATATTATAAAAGGTCATAAATAGAATAACATGAATATTTTAGAAAATCAAAATATAGCTGTATCAAGTTTTGATATAAAAGGCAAACGAGATAATTCGTACTTTTTAGCAACGTTATATATTATTTATGATAAGAATAGTTTACAAATTGAATATTTTTATTATGAAGTAAAAAAAGCCCAAATGATATTATCTAATAATATAAATAGTATAAATAGTAATGATAAAAAAAATAGAGAAGAATTTATTAAGATTTTTGAATTAAATGATAAGCAAAATATTGAATTAGAATATGAACATTTAAAAGAGTTAGCTGAAAAATCTACAACTTATTTTTATTCACTTGACTCAATATTTAAATTTATTTTTGGTGAAACTTTAAAAAAAAGTTGAACTAGAATGACTAATCCATACAATATGTATCTAGTTAATAAGAAAAATCAAAATGGCTATTTTAATGTTTGGTATGATAAATTTAAAGATTCATATTATTGATTATTTCAACTTATGTCAGAAGAATTAAAAGCATACAAATGTAATAATATTTTAGAAGATTTGACATGTGGAGATTTTAAAAAATACTATGATAAAAATAAAAGTGATGATTCTAATTATTTTAAATTGTACGATAGCCTAAGTTTTAAAGAAAAATTAGATAAGATTTCATTATTTTCCAAAAAGTCAAATCAAGATAATCGATTTGATTTTTCAATTTGTGAAAAGAAAGATCAAAACACAAATGATTACACATTTGACGCTAAAAGATTAAGAGACTTTATTCATTCAGTTAAAGATAAACTCTTGCATGAAAGCTATAATAATAATTGACTTACAGAAGAACAATATAAAAATTATAAAATAGAAACTCGTTGCGAGGAACAAAATAGACTATTGTTTGATGTTGTTATTAAAAAATATTTAGAAGAAAGTAAAAGGAATATTGACATTACTAATTTAAGAAACAAGTTAGAACGTTTAATTTTAATTGAGAGTCAATCTCAATCTTTAAATAGTAGAGAAATAAATAATATACGCAAAATGGAAAATAAAAATTTTCATTGTCCAATATCATGAACTAAAAATGATAAAAATATAATTTACTACGGTGTTCCCGGCACTGGAAAAACACATTGCTCAAAAGAATTAGCTAATTGAATTATTAATAACAAATGAAAAGAACAATATAATTCAAGATTTAACAATAAAATAGAACAATTTGAGAAAGATTACATTGATGAAGATAATCAAGATGAAGATAACCAAATAGAAATAATAACATTTCATCAAAATTATGGATATGAAGACTTTATAGAAGGAATAAAGCCTGTTCTTGTGAATGGTCACAATGAAGATAAATATAGCAAATCTCTAAATAATCAATTTGGAAGTGTGCTACAATTCAAGCTAAAAAAAGGTATTTTAAGAAATATTGTTGATAAGGCAATGAAAAATCATCACAAAAATTATGTTTTAATTATTGATGAAATTAATAGAGGTAATGTATCTCAAATATTTGGAGAATGTTTTACATTAATTGAATCTAGTAAGAGATTAAGAAATGATTGCGATAACATTCAATGTCTTGGTGGCGATAAATGTAAAGGTAAATGAGATGGAAATTGAAAAGTAACTTTACCAACAAGTGAGGAAAAATTCGGAATTCCAGATAACCTTTATATAATAGGAACAATGAATGATAATGATCATTCTATTGCACATTTTGATTTTGCATTTAGAAGACGTTTTGTTTTTGTAGAAAAGAAACCTAGCGAAGATTTTATAAGCAATTATTATGCTAAAGATGTTTTTGTAAAATTAAACAAAGAAATTGAATCTAAATTTTCTTTAAATAAACAAATAGGCCACAGTTATTTTATGAAAGTTAAAAAAAATATAGATAATAAAAAAAGTAAAGAAAAAATAAAAGAAATTTTATCTAAAGAAATTTGGCCACTTCTTAAAAGTGATATTGACTTAAATACCAATGATATTAAAATTATAGAAAAAAATATAAATGAATTTGTAGAAAATTATAATAGTAAATAAAATGTTACCTAATATTAAAATAGAGCAAATAAATATTTGAGAAAATGAGCTAACTAAAACATTAAATAAATTAAAAAAAAATAATGTTGATGTTGATTCTTTAATAAACTATTTGAAAGAAAATACTCTCAACAACTCTATTGATTTAAATAATTATGTAGGTCATATTTGGTTTGATAAAATAGAAATAAATATTTTTCCAAAAATTTTTAATAATATTTATGGTAAAGAAGCGAATTATAAGTTGTTTACTAATATAAAGTATTGATATTTTTATGCACATAATAATGATAAGAATAAAAAAAACTTTTTGAATCATTATGGAACAGCTGAAAAATATAATAAATTACCCAACTATTCAATAGTTGACTGATTTTTAGAACACTATGTGTGTCAAGTATTTAATGTTTTTAAGAAACAAGTTTACCACCAATATAACTTGGTAAAAAAAGACATATTATTTATTAAGGGAAAAATTGATTTTAATGAATATTTTAAAAATAAAATATCAAAGGGATATTTTTTTAAATTTAAAAGCTCTTTTTTTGAATATACTCATAAAAACTTGTTTAATCAAATTGTTAAAAAATGTTTGAAAGTAATATTGTTAAAACTTGATAAATCATACAGTGATACTAATAAATTAATTCGAGAATTATTGGGATATTTGCAAGACGTTAATGATACAAATATTTCTAAAAAAGATTGTGATTTGATTAATTTTCACAATTTACCTTTTGAGTTTAAAAATATTTTACAAATGAGCAAAGTGATTTTGCAAAATTCATATTTTAATAATTACGGAAAGTTTATAGGTTTTTCTTTGCTATTGAATATGTATGATGTTTTTGAAAAATTTGTTCAAGAAAAGTTAAAAGAGGCAAATATTGAAGTGAAAGACAAGAAAAGTTATATATTAGGGGAATGAGAAAATACGCAAAAAAATTTTAACAATTTAAATTTATCAAACATCGCATCATTAAATCCTTTAATCAAACCAGATATAGTTATTGTTCAAGACAAAATACAGATTATTGCTGATTGTAAGTATAAAAAGAAAATAAAAGAAAGTGATCTTTATCAACTAATAACATATTCCTATAGTTTGCTAAATGAAAAGGATGAATCAAAATCAAAAAATATAGAAAAAGTTACATCTAGCTCCGCAATTTTAATATATCCTTTATTAGAAAGCGAAACAATTGAGACATTTTACAAAAAATTCATAATAGATGATGAGAGAAAAACTAATATACATATACTAAAAGTGCCCTTTTTATGTAATATTGAAACAGGAGAACCAGATAATATTTCAATGTTTATTAATAAAATTAAAGATATAGTTGAAATATAAGTAAATATTGTTGGATATTAAGATTGCATTATTGTACAGTACAAATGGAAATAATAATTTTAAAATTTTTTTCTAAAATTTAAAAATATGATATAATAACCCCATATGCAAAAATTAATTATCGTATGAAATATGAAGCACTCTAGAATTATTAATGATAATTCTACACATTTTCTTATTTCATATTAGTAGTTTTTGGATATAATTTAAATTAAATTAAATAATTAATAAAAATAATGAAAAACAAGACTACTATTTATAAAAAAATAGTAGTTATTTTTTTTAAAAAAAGGTAATAAAATGAAAAAAAAGTTTTTTATTCCAATATTAGCTAGTGTTGCAGCAATTCCCACAATTGTTTCTTGTGGGGTTCAACCAGCTTGGCAAAAACGTGAGTATTTTGTAAATATTGACTCAACAACAGCATCTCCTCGTGCTTTTGGAAGTTTATATAACAACTTTAGTGGTCCAAGTGCAATTCAAGATTACTTGACTAGTTCGTATTTAATTCAAACAATGTATGAAGATGAACTAAGTATCGAATCTAATGGAATCAAACCAGAAGATAAAGGTAAAAAAGATCAGTCATTAAGTTATGAAATTAAACATCCAAGTTATAAATATCTATCTTTTGTTAATGCAAAGGCAATTTTAATTGTTGACAAAAATGGAAACGAATTTGTTTTTGACAATGATAAGCATGAAAAAGGTAGATTACCACAAGGACAAGTTTCACTATCTCTTAACATAAATTTAACATCAGATGATCCACATAGTATTAATAGTCCAACTTTTGGTGAAAAATTGGATCAAGCTGTTAAAGTGCAAATGTTTTTAAAAGATGATGTTTATTGAGTTGATGTCAAAGGAAACCAAACTAAATATAAACTAACACCACGTGATTATTGGTATGGTTTTAAGTGACAACGTCTTGGATATATAAACTACCGTAATGATCACGGTGGTGGTGATGCAGTTGATGCAAAAGCTAAACAAAATATTCCAAATTATGACCCTAAAGCTGATTATTTAGGTTCTGAAATTAACAACCTTTACCTTCTACAACTTTTTGGTTTTGATACTCAAGATTTTGACAATGAACACAAGTATATTCAAGAATATACAGGGAAAAATGCTGAGTTAAAAAATCAAGAAGCCATTACTTTTTCACTTGCTAAAGGTGCAACTCAGTCATTTTTCAAAGGATTTTTCCGAAAAATTGTTATTCCAGGAATTTTCAGACCTATACCAAGTAGCTTTGTTGATGAAAGAACTGCCAAAATTAGTAAAATAGTTGATGGTAAAAAAGTAGGTCCATATGGTGAATCAGATGAAGCTTTGCAATTTGGTATTTACTGATATGGACAAACTTTTGATAAAGATATGCTTTATAACTCACCGTATATCCAAACTCGTTGGGACTTGCACCACAGAAACTGGGAAATTAATAAATATTACCCAAGAACTGGTTGAAAAGATTCAATCAATTATCACTATAATACTATTAACTTTTTATATACAAAATATAGTAGTCCTGAAGCTTTTGCAAACTCACAGTTTAACTCATATAAAGAGGGCACAATCCCTATGCTATCTTATAACATCATCAATGATAGTCAGAAAAATTTAGTTGCACAAGACAAAAATAAATATGGTTGAAAATTATCGAGAGTTGAAACTAAAGATAATCTTTTAAAAACTTATTTTAACTTGTTGGTACCAGGTTCAATGAAACAAAATTTTGTTTCTCAACCAGGTGTTGAGTTTAATGAAAATTACTATGCTTTCAATGATAACTATGCCAAACTAGCTTATGGGGTTTCTCGAAAAGAACTAGCAACTGGTGGAGCACGGATTGTTGATTATTTGACTTCAGGTGTGGGTCTAACTTTTAGACAAATTATTGCAAATGCTTGAAATTTATACACAACTCAACAATCAGCTTCTCCAATTGCGGAGCCTTGATATAACTTTTTAGATCCTGATAACCACATTAAATTTAATGCTAATTCAAAACGTCCAAGAGACTTTTATGATGATGCTAATACTATTCAATTAGTTGATCCTAGTGGAAAAATTTTCTATACCAAAAATCTAGACACTGAAAAACAACAAAACTTTAACAATGTTAGCGATTCATCTAAACAATTTGAGGCTCCAAATTATGAAGTTCTCAAGGCAGAAATGAAAAAAATTCTAGACAAATTCTATGCTGATAACCATTTACCAGCAAGTGCTAAAGTTGAATGAACTAACCACAGTTGATATACAAATACTCCTTCAAACTGAATTGCTGCGCTAGAAAAAGCTCAAAAAGCAATTAATGGTTTAGATCCACGTTTAAATATGAAACTGTTATGACCAATCAGTGACTTAAAACAACGTATTAACTACATTAGATATGGAGTTGGTCATTTAAGTTATAGCTGATGAAGTTATGACTATGATGGTATAGGAACTGCTTTTGATGGTCGGGCGCAAGCAAAAGGTGTTCCATATGCAATATTGTCTTCTATTTATGATAGAGGTGAAAATTCACAAATTGCTAAATCATACCCACTTTTATACAAATATGCAAAAGCAGCTAAAGAATTTTTTGATCCTTTTGCTAAAAAAGGTGTGATTAGACCTTTTGAGGATTGAAAAAATGCTCCAAATGCCTATGATTTTGGAGCTGACAAACAACAAGGAAACCCTAATTTAACACAATATTTTTTAGGTAGTGTTGTTGATGCGCAAGTTCCTGTTGATCCAAACAAACCAGATGGACCTAAAAAAACTGTCAAAGTTTACAAAAGTTTTGTTGACCAAATTAATGAAAAAGCTAAAACTGATGCTGACAAAGTTGACTTTGACTTTGGAGCAGAATCTGCTATTTTTAATCTTGGTTATCAAGAAAATGCTGCCAATAGTGAAGAAGATTTAGTAAAATTAAGTGCTGAACTGAGTTCATTTTTAACTTTTGGACTCAATGACTTAATTGCAATTAGCTCATCCACACCAAGTGTTACTTTACGAAATCCAAATATTAGCATACCTTATGTAGATGAGTATGGTGATTTTACACCAATCGACATGGTTGTAATTAAGCCATTTTACAAAACTGCTAGTAAAATAAACACTAAAATTAATGAAGGAGGTCAATAATGCCTTGGAAATATTTATTTAAACGATTATTTTTAGCTCTTGTTACTTTTATTGCTATTTATATAATTGTCTATCTTTTAATAGCTACTTTTTCACCAAACCCTTTTGATAATATACAAGGAAATGGGTCGCAAAGAGGTGATGAAGCTGCTAAAATTGCTAAATTAAAAGAGCAATTTGGATTTAATTTAAGTCCAATTGCACGTCTTTGAAATTACACTAAAGATGTTTTTCATGGCAATTTTGGAGCAATTTATAAAAATAGTGCTAATGATCAACAAGCTATTCCAAATTTATTTTTTGGACCTCTTCGTTATACTATTTTAGTTTCTTTACCATCATTTTTAATTAGCGCTACCTTAGGAATTATTTTAGGAACTATTGCTGCTTATCGTCGTGATCGACTAGAAGATGCAACAATTACTGGAGTTTCAACTTTTTTTGTTGCAATTCCTAGTTTTGTGTTAGCTCCTTTTGTGATTATTATTGCAATCAAATTAGGATTGCCATTTGAATTTAAAGATCCATCAATTTATGGAATTGGAGTTACAGCAGCTTCGTTAATTCCACCAATTTTTGTATTTTCTATAACATCAATTGCAGGTTATGTTTTCTTAGTGCGAAACCAAATTATTACTGTTTTATCTTCAGATTATGTTTTAATTGCAAAAGCTAAAGGTCTTTCACGAAGTCAAATTTTCTTTAAATATGTATTAAAAAATGCAGCCATTCCTTTAGTTCGTTCTTTAATTTTTTCTTACATTATTCTTCTTTCAGGTTCAATTGTTTTAGAACAATTCTTTAGAATTCCTGGTTCTTCATCTATCTTAGTAAATGCAGCCTTTGATGGTGAAGTAAATATTTCAATGTTTTCAATAATTTTCTTTACTTCTCTATCATTGATTGTTGACATCATTGGTGATTTAGCCTATGTTTTCATGGATCCAAGAATTACTTTTGGAACCAATTCATCAACTGACTACCTATCTCGCTTTAAAAATTGACAAGCGCGAAAAAAAGAAATTAAAAAAGGAGTAAAAAATGTTTAATAGTCAAGAGTTTAATGAAAAATATCGACTAAATTCTGATCAAGTAAAATTGCTCAAACGTGTTGATGTTCATAGTGAAACTCACCAAATGACAGGTAAAATTGTTGTTTTGTGAAAAGACACAATTAAAAAATTTTTTAAATCGCCAATTTCATTACTTTCAACAATTTTGCTAATAATTATTTTATTAATTGCAATTTTTACAGCATTACTTAGCCCTTATAGTACTTCCAAACCTATTTCAAATGCTGATACTTCTCTTGTTTTTGAACAACTTCCAAGCGGTTATGGCATTATTCACACTAATATTTCTAGTGATTTGCTTGCTAAAATTCGTGAAATTGAAAACACAAAACATGTTCAATTAATTTATGGGTCAACAAGTGAAATCTTTCCAACTCGTTGGTCTGTCAACATTAATCCTTACCAAATTATGTCAGTTTTAGATGGTGGGAAAAAATTCATTAGTATTGTTGGAACTGACCAATTTGGTCGTGATATTTGATTACGTACCTGAATTGGAACCTTAAATGCTTTAGGCATTGCAGTTGCAATTGCTTTAATTCAGTTTGTAATTGGAGTTATTTTAGGAACCTATCTTGGTTTCTACATTGGAACCTGAATTGACAACATTGTGCTTAGAATTATAGACATTTTTGGTTCAATTCCTTGAATTGTTATCTTCATTATTTTCATTGCAATTTGAGGTCCATATACAGCAACTATTGTGCTTTTATTATCACTAACAGGATGAACAGGGCCAACTTATCAAGCTCGTTTATATACTGTTATTGTTAAAGATGAAGAATATATTTATGCAGCCAAAGTTATTGGAGCATCTAAAATAAGACAAATTTACTTCCACATCTTGCCAAATATTTTAGGTAAGTTGCTTTCAACTTTTGTTGGAAGTATCTTCAGTTCTATTTCAACTATTGCATCATTAGCATTTTTAGGATTTTTACGTGAGCAAGTAGACTCATCTGCAAACCTTGGTTTAATTATTAACTCAGCAGTTTCACTTGCAGAACGAAATGTTTGAGCACTTTTATTCCCAGCAAGTATTTTGGTTGTTTTAGCTGTAACATCTAGATTTATTGCTAATGGAATCCACGATGCTTTAGATCCAAGAGTAGGAGGACGTCGCTAATGGAAAACAAAGTTTTAGCTGTTAAAAACTTACGTGTAAGTTTTAAAACAGGACGTAAAGATTTTATTGAAATTATTCGGGGAGTTGACATTAGTATTTATCCCGGACAAATTGTAGCTTTTGTTGGTGAATCAGGTTCTGGAAAATCTGTGACTTCCAAGTCCTTGCTTGGAATCAATAATTTTGCTAAAGTAACTGCTGATCAAATGGAAATTGCTGGTATTGATGTTCGTGATTTTAAAAAAGATCATCAATGACGGACAATTCGTGGAAAAAAGATAGGTTATATTCCACAAGATCCACTAGTTGCTTTGAATCCAACAAGAACTATTGGAAAACAACTTTTAGATGCTATTAAAAAAGATAGTCGTTTTAAAACCAAAAAAGAGAAAAAAGAGTTTTTAATTTCCTTGCTTGAAACTTTTGGTTTTGAACATGCTCGAGATAGATTTGATGCTTATCCTCACACACTTTCAGGAGGAATGAAACAAAGGGTAGTTATTGCGATGGTTGTTGCTGCTCAACCAGAAATTATCATTGCTGATGAACCAACAACAGCGCTTGATCCAACTGTGCAATCCTCAGTGCTTGCCTTGCTCAATGACATTCGAAATAAATATAATGTTTCCATTATTTTTATTTCTCACAACATTTCTATTGTGGCAAAGTTTTGTGATTACATTTATGTGATGTATGCTGGAAAAGTTATTGAACGTGGAACCCGTTCTGATATTTTCACAGATCCAAGACACCCATATACTTGAGCCTTAATTTCAGCTATTCCTGAAGCTACAAATCAAGGTGATTTGTATACAATTAGTGGAAACCCACCAGATATGAAAAATTTAACTTCTGGTGATCCTTTCGCTGCAAGAAATGACTATGCTTTGCAGCTTGATTTTGAAAAAGAACCACCACTTATTCCAATTAGTAAAACTCACTCTGCAGCAACTTGATTATTGCACCCTGATGCTCCAAAAGTTGAATTAAATGAAGAACTTAAAACAAGAATTAAATTATTTAAAGAGGTACTATAATGTCTACAATTTTGCAAGCTAAAAAATTAGAAAAATACTTTGCAAACAAATTTGGAGTTGTAAAAGCTGTCGATGGTATTAATCTAGAATTAAAACAAGGTGAAGTTTTAGGTCTTATTGGTGAATCAGGTTCTGGAAAAACAACAATTGGACGTTGCTTAGTTCGATTGTATGAAAATTATGGTGGTCAAACACGTCTTTTAGATCAAATTATTTCAGGAAAAAAATTGTCTAAAAAGCAAAATTTATTTTTGCGTCGCAATATGCAAATGATTTTTCAAGACCCTTATTCATCACTTAATGGTCAAAAAAATATTTATTCAATTTTGCGTGAAACACTAGTTATCAATGGAATTTTGAAAATGAAAGTTTCAGATGTTTTTTCAGATTGGAAAAATGTTACCTTTCACTTCAAAAGATCTCTTGAGCGCAAATATTTAGAGGTTCAACTTTC
The DNA here is from genome assembly GCF_000524555.1 of Mesomycoplasma bovoculi M165/69. Classification (NCBI taxonomy): domain Bacteria; kingdom Bacillati; phylum Mycoplasmatota; order Mycoplasmoidales; family Metamycoplasmataceae; genus Mesomycoplasma; species Mesomycoplasma bovoculi. The sequence goes on from NZ_CP007154.1 coordinate 109,211, forward strand.
AAATCTCGAAACCACAGTTGACAATTTTGCAAATTTTCTTAATGAATGAAATGACAAATTTGCAAAAATAAATATTCCAACTTCATTTGAAAACAAACAAGAAGTTAGAGATTTTTTTAACTCATACTTTTTATATCTTGAAAAAAAACAAAAAGTTCTCACTTCATATTACAATAATAGCTATAAAAACATAGGTTCTCTTTATAATTATTACTTTGAAATTCAAGATAAATATCGTAAAAAAGAACAAAGTGAAATTGAATTTAACTATCGTCAAGCTGTTGAAAAAGTGAATGAACTTGAAAATCAAATTGCAAAGCAAAAAGCACTTTTTTTAGTTGAAGAAAATCAAAATCAAATTGCTAAAGTTCAAAAAATTGATGTATTAATAGATACTTATAGAAGTCAAAAAAATTTATTTAATTCATACCAAATGGAATGAAAATATGAGTATAAAATTGCAAAAAATAATACTTTTGCTTCAAAAGATTTGCAATCATATTCACATTATCAAAAACAAGCAATTATTATTAAATTAATTAATAAAAAATTGATGAAATATTACAATAAACTAAGTTTTAAACATCTTTTTACATATTTGCCAATATCTAAAATTGAAGATTTATTTTCAGAATTAACTAATTTAAAAAACAAATTAACTTCAAATCACAACAATATAGTGTTAGTAAATCATAAAAATAGCAATGGAACAAATAATAAACAATTTGCGGAAATTGTTCAAAAGGATTTAGAAGAATTTGATTTCAATAAATATCAAGATATTGCTAATAAAAAAAGATATGAATTTTATTCACAAATTTATGATAGATCTATTTTTTTAATTAATAAAAAAATAACTAGAAATCAAAATAGAATTGATGCAAGTTCTGAACAAATTGAAAAATTAGAAAACTTAAAATCTGATTTAGAGAAAAAACAGGCTATCTATAATGAAGATAAAGCGATTTTTATTAGCAATTATGAAAATTGAAAAAAAGAAATTGAAGATAAAATTAAGCAATTAGCAAGTGACTTTCAAAGTTATTGAAAACAAATAGAAGGTTTAGATGGTAAAGTTAGTTTATTACACAAAGAGTTTGCAGGTTTAACTAAAAATGAGTTTTTAGAAATTTTCAACTTATCTAACACTAAATATAATGAAAAAATAAATGCAATCAAGTCTTCACATATTGAAAGACAAAATTTGAAAAAAGTCTATAAAAAAATAGAACTTTTTTATGGTATTAAACAAGTTCCAAGTATTTTTTACTTGAAATTTAGACAAATTATTAAGAAATTCATTTTAGATGAATTGATTTATGAAGCTTTAGAAAATGTAGGTCTTTTAAGGTCTTTTGCTTATCGTTATCCACATGAGTTTTCTGGTGGACAACGCCAAAGAATTGCAATTGCAAGGGCTTTAATTGTTGAACCTAAAATTATTATTGCTGATGAACCAATTGCCTCTCTAGATATTTCTATTCAAGCTCAAATAATTAACTTATTAAAAAGATTAGTTAAAGAAAAAAACTTATCTCTAATTTTTATTGCTCATGATTTATCAGTTGTTGAACACTTAGCTGACAAAGTTATGATTTTACACGCTGGAAAAATAGTTGAAAAAGGTAGTGTAAAACAAATTTACGAAAACCCTATCCACCCTTATACAATTAACTTGTTAAATTCTGTGCCAAAAATTTCAAATGCGCATATTCCTTTCAAACCTATAGTTTTTGAAAATCAATACTTACAAGAACAAAAACACCCAAATGTAATTATTGAAACAAAAGTAGATAACCAAGATCATTATATTTATGGAACAGAATTGCAAATTAGAAAATGATTGCATTCTAGAAAAAATGCCTAAGTTAGCTAATTTTTATAGAAAAAAAATTTTAAGAGAATTTAGTGCAATATCTTTTTTTGTTATTGGATTTTGATTTGTATTTTTTTTAATTTTGTTTTTTTTATTATATTTTTGAAAAAAACAACCTTGATATGATGCGACATCAACCATTTCATTAATTATGATTGCAATTAGCATTTTGGCAACAGTGATGCGTGCAGGTTTTTTTAGCACATATGCTTTGACATACAATAATTGAAAAATTCAAAGCAATAATGCCAAGTTGAAAAAAGCGGGTTCAAATCAATTTGATAAAAAAATGGATTTGCAAGATTTATCTAAAAAAAGATCAAAAAAAACTTTAATTCCAATTTTATTAGGATATATAGTTGGCATTATTTTACTAACTATTAGTTTGCCTTTTATTTATAGATAAAATAATTAAATTTTAAAAAGACACAAAAGTGTCTTTTTATTTTATCCAAAAATATTTTGCATTTATTTTATTATAAAAAAATACAAGAAATTTAAAATAAAAAAGCAATTTACATTTATAATGTTTAGACCTAAATTTGTAAATTTTAAAATATTAAAATTAAAATTCTATCTTGAATTATAATTAATTATATTTAAATAAAGGTAACAATTATGATTAAGAAAAAAACTATTTTAACTACAGGACTTAATATTGTAGCTGTAACAAGTGTAGCAACATTTGTAGTTTCTTGTGGAAGTCCAGCCGAAAATTTAACAAGTAAGGAAAATAACTTAAATGTTTCCTTAGTTTCAAAAGAATTGAGTTTAGTTGATGGAAATTATAATTTAGAATTAAATGTAGGTTCCGAAAATATTGGTAAATATCTTGATGTAGAATTACGTTCACAACCAACTGAGAGTTCTCCATCAACAATATCAACAAAAGCAAAAGTAAGTAGTGAAGGTATTGCGAGTATTCCATTTAGCCATTTAGATGAAGGAGCAACTTACTATGTTACTAAAGTCAATATTTATAATGATGAAAATGATACAAAACCTTCTTTAAGCCGTGATTATTTATCAAACAATTTAGAACAATTGCAGTTCAGAACTTTAGAAAATCAATCTGCAACAACACCATCTCCATCCCCAACTCCAGGGGGGGGCGATAATCATCTACAAACTCCAAATTTCAATCAAGCAGATATCATTGCTCATATTAAAAAACTTACTGAAGAAAAAGAACGAAAAGCAAACTATAGACCAGCTTCAAAAGAAAATAAATCATTGCAAATAACTGAACAAGATGCTTATAAAAAACTAGAGAATCGTTCATTTGCAATTGGTTTTAATAGTATTGATTATGTTAAAGACCCAAATGATGGAGATAAAATTAATACATCTGTAGTACCTTTTGAACCAACAGGAACAGGTTGATTATTAGATTATGCTTGAAAAAATGGTATTAGAGATTCTGATGAACTAATGCTTTATATAGCAACTAATGCTCACGTTTATGCTCGTGCCTTTAATGCTATGGATGAAAAATATAAAATAAAATTTCCAGAATATTTCACACAAGATGAGCAAAAACAAGCTAAAATAGATAGTTTTTCTTTAGCAATTCCTAAGCAAAATGCAAATTTAAACGCAATTGCTTCAGGAACTAGTTATGGTACAGAAAATAGTCTAATTTATTTTTTAAACACTCAAAAAAATTCTGTATTTGATTTAGACAAAGCGAATAAAGAATTACATTTTGTTGGAAAAGACTTGTTTTCAAATCCTCGAACAGTGTTTGTTGCTTTAAATATTTTTGATAATGATGATAATAATAAACTTATTGATCAATACAATAATCAAGCCAATCGTAAATTAATTGGTAAGGATTTCGCTGTTTTTGGTATCAAAGTTCAATATAAAAAATTAATGGAAAAAGCAACATCTGATAATAATCTTAAATTATTACTTGAACATATTAAAAAAGCAATGTCATCCATTGATAATGACATTGATAAGTTTAAGAAAAATCAATATTACAATCATGATCAAAATGATGTTCCTTATTTAAGTTTCGATTATCCTTCAGCATGAGCTGATAAAAATAAAGGCAAAGAAGATCCTAATGTATCTTTAAATATAGAAAGAGCTTATATATTAGGTTTCCCAACAGTTTCAAATAGACAAATGCTATGAAGAAATTACCCATTAGGCTCAAATATTCCTCAAGATGTTTTTAATGGAGCAAGTTTTTTTAAAGGATTGCCTATCGATAAACCTTTAGACCAAAACACTAAAGCTTCTGGTTTTGGTTTTAATGCTTATGTTGATTATAGTAGTCTTTATTTTGGGGCTTCAGGTTCATTGGTTATCAATGAATATGGGTTGCCAATTGGAATTTATTCCACTGTTCGCAGTAATGGAGATGATAAAAATATAAATAATCAAGGTGGCTTCACTTTTTTAGTGCAAGTTCGCGATGATAATGAAAAAGGACCTGCACATAACTTAATTGATGGTACAGATAAGGTTAAATTCCCTAAACAAGAAAAATCATATCGTCAAAATTTAAAATGATTAAGTGAGCAAGATAATTCTGAATTTAAAGATTTTGCAAAAACAGCAATCTTTAAATCAGGCGCTTAATTTGACTATAAATTAAATAATTAAAACACATTTATGAAAAACATATTTGTGTTTTTTTATTGCAAAAAACAATTAAATAATTTGAAAAGCTATAATTTTATAGTGTTTTTATAAAAATGAATAATTCAAATTAAATTCTTTTGATAAAAAAACACCCACAAATGGGTATTTTAATTTTAAATAGTTTTAGTTATTAATTTATTTTTTCCAACAATATACTATTGACTGTTTTAGGATCTGCATTACCTTTGCTAATTTGCATAACTTTACCTGTTAAAAACTTGAGTAATCTATCTTTATTGTCTTTATTTTTTTCAATTTGACCAGCTTCACTTTTGAATAAGTTATTTATAATTTCTTCAATTTGTTCTTTACTTAACTTAGATCCTGCAATTTCATTAAAAATTACTTCAAAATCTTTATTTTCTGTTTGTTTTATAGACACTATTTTTTTAGCATCACTAGAATTTATTTTTTCATTTTCAAGATTTTGAACTAATTTATCAAAAAAAATAGTATCAATTTTCAATTCTTGTCAACCAATTTTATTGATAATAGGCATAATTTCAGCAAAAAATAATTTAATTGCAGTACTTCAATTTACTGGTTTGCTACTTTCTAAAAAGTTTCAAATTTGAACACTATTTAAGATTTGTTCAATGTAAAAATCAGTAATATTTTCTTGTTTTAATAAAGATTCAATTTGATCGGGAGTTGACTTGGTTTCAACAGAGTCTATAAATTCCTTGCTAATTTCAATTAAAGGTATATTAGGTTCAGGGAAATATTTATAATCGATAGCATCTGTTTTTGAACGTAAAACCTTATTGGTTTGACTTTGATCATCAAAACGCTTTGTAACTTGTTGAGCGATTTTTCCTTGCTCATATATTTGAATTTGCTCTTGAATTTCTAATTCAGCTGCTTTTTTAATGTTTGAAATTGAATTAATATTTTTTATTTCCACCTTTGGATTAAAGGTTGTTTGGCCTTTTTTGCGTACAGAAATATTCACATCTGCACGCAAGGAACCATTTTCCAATTTGGCATCAGAAATCTCTAAAAATAAAGCTAATTTGCGGATATTATCCACATAATCAGCAGCCATTTGAGCAGAATAAATCACAGGTTTGGTTACAATTTCAATTAAAGGCACACCACATCTATTGTAGTCTAAAAAACTTGAATCCTCAGTGTGAATTTGTTTTGCAGTGTCTTCTTCTAAGTGGATGCGTTCTATTAAAATATTGTTAATTGTGTTATTAGTTTTGTTTTTAACAGCAATTTGCCCACCCCTACCTATTGGTTGAAATTGTTGTGTAATTTGAAAACCTTTTGGCAAATCTGGGTAAAAATAATTTTTACGATCAAAAGCTAAAACTGGCGCTATTTGCATTTTCAAAGCCTTTGCAAGTGCAATAGCTTTTTGAACAGCTTCACCATTAACTTGTGGCAAAGTACCCAGATATCCCAAATCATATAAATTAAATAATGTATTTGGTTCGCCTTCACTGTTTGGAGATATTGAAAACATTTTTGATTTTGTGTTGAGTTCCAAGTGAATTTCAACACCAATAATTACTTCATAATTATTCATTTAATTCACCTATTTTTTTCTCTAAGTATAAGCTAAAACTTAAAAGTTTTGCATCATTGTAAATCTTGCTATCAGCAGCTATATTAAAAGGCATACCATCAAAAGTTCCTAATGGAATACTGATAGATGGATTGCCAGTTAAATTTGAAATTGTTAAAATAAAAGAAGTAATTTTATCTTCTTTTTCCTGTTTATCACCTACAAGTTCAGGTGCAACACCATAAAAAGGTGGGAATAAAAGAAGATCATATTTTTCTAGCAAACTATTATAATAGTCTGCAATTAATCTTCTAACCTTTTTAGCCTTTAAAAAATATTTGTCTTGATTTTCCTGTTCTAAAAAATAAGAACCTCAAATCAAACGTTTTTGAAGCATAAAACCAAACCCATCACTACGAGTTTTAAATAAAATATTTTGTCAACTTTCATTTTTAGGAGCATTACCAAATGTGATTCCATTGATAGTTGATAAATTACTTGTAGCCTCAGAGTAAGAAATAATTCCATAAACAATGTTTACAGCATTAAATAATTTTTTATCAGGTTCTATAGATTCAACTTCAATCCCATCCTTTTCAAGAACTTGTTTTAACTTTTCAATCTTATCTACAAGATAAGGTTCTATTTCAAAGTTAAAATTTAAAATTCCAATTTTTTTAGGTTTTAATTCCTGGATCGCATCTACTGGAACTTGAATAGAAGTTAAGTCTTTGGCATCTTCGCCAAAGACTACTTGAGCAATTGTGGCTGTATCACTAACATTGTGGGTGAATCACCCCACTGTGTCTAATGAAGTGGCATAAGAGTAAAGACCATATCGTGATACAGCACCATATGAAGGTTTAAAGCCAACACAACCTACAAAACTGGCAGGTCTACGAACAGAATCACCTGTGTCACTTGCAACGGCAAAGTCAGCCAGATTAATTGTTGCAGCACTTCCAGAAGATGAACCACCAACCATTTTGTTTGAATCTAGAGGATTGTAAATTGGTCCAAAATGAGAATAAAGTCCTTTTCCACCCAAACCTAATTCATCATTATGAACTTTTATAATTGGTTGGGCCCCTGCATTAATTAATTTCTCAAAAACAGTTGCATTGTAAGAAGGTTGGAAATTTATTAAAGCATTGGAAGAAGCGTGGCTAGTTCCTTCTTGAGTAGCAAAGTTGCTTTTAATACTAAAAAATGAACCAGATAAAGGTCCTTGTTTAGTATTTTTTTGTTCAAAAAAATAAGCTACTGAGTTATTTTTATCTTTTTTTAATTGCTCTTTAGCAAAATTGTAGTCAAGTTTGTGCTTAATCATTAATCACCTTTTTTATTACAATATTTTTATTTTGACTATGAACCGAATTTTTAAATAAAATTTCTCTATAATTAACTTGAACAGGATCGGCAAAGTTTAAATATTTTGAAGGTAAAACATTTTGATTAACTCTATCCATTGGAGCAACATTTTCTGTATCAAATTGTGATAAAAATTCCATTTTTTCCTTCATTTTTTTAGATTCATCTAAAACAATTTGAATCACCTCTTCTTTGGGTTTGAAGTATAGGTCTTCAGCTAGTTTTATTATTTTATCTCTATTCATCTTAACTCCATCAAGTTGGTTTGTCTATAAATTCTTTATTATTTAGATAACTTAGTTTGTTTTCTAAATTTATTAATTTTAGAAAAAAAGAATGTAAAAATAATCTAGTTGCAGGTTTTCCACCATATTTTGAATCACCATGAATTGGAAAACCTAAGTGTGCTAAGGTTAATCTAATTTGGTGTTTTTTTCCAGTTTTTAATTGAGCAATTTTATTTTTATTTTCATTAAATAAAAGTGTGGTTGCTAAAGTGGATTTTTCACTATTTTGTTTGACTACTTCCATTTTTTGTTTAGCATCATTTTTGGCAATTCAAACATTAATTTCTTTTTGATTTCCAAGGTTAATGTCAGATTTAAAAGTGTATTGTTTTACAAAAAAGTGTTGTTTTTTATACAACTCTTGAGCACTTTGATAATTTTTGGCATACAAAACTATCCCAGAAGTCAGTTTATCAAGTCTACCTATATGAGTAGGTAAAAATAAACTATTATTATCCACTTTTAAATATGTGGCAACCATAGAATCTAAACTAAGATTATGACTATGCATTACAGTGTTGTGTTTTTTGCTAACAACTAAAATATTTTCATCTTCATATATGAGTTTAAAATTTGGTTTTGTATTTTTTGTTATTGTTTTTTGTTTTGTGGTTAGTTGCTCTTGAGTAATAAAAAAACAAATTTTATCTTTTTCATTAACTAATTGTGTTTTTTTGCCAACCTGACCATTGACTTTAATCTTTTTTAAGCGAAAAAGTTTCTCAATTTGGTTGTAACTTTGATTTGTTAGTATTTTGCTAACAAATTTTAAAAGAGACCTACCTTGTTGGTCTAAATTAACTTCAATGCAAAACATTTAATTAAGCTTTATTATTAGAACCAAAATCTTTAATTTTTTGTTCTACTACTGCTTGCATTACCTTGATTCCAGGTGCTAAAAATTTTCTTGGATCAAAATTTTTGCCCTTTTTAGATTCTCCTGAAAATACAAATTCTTCAATTGCTGCAGCATTGGCTTGTTGCAACTCAGTGTTTATATTAATTTTTGCAACACCTAATTTAATAGCTTTTTGTACTTGCTCAAGCGGGATTCCACTTCCACCATGTAAAACAAGTGGAATTTGTGTAGTTTCAGATAATTTTTCAATTACATCAAATGCAAGTGATTTTCAAGTTGCTGGATATGGGCCATGAATATTTCCAATTCCAGCAGCTAACATTGTAATTCCTGTTTGTTTTAAAGCTAAAGCTTGCTGAGGATCAGCAATTTCGCCATTTCCAATAATGCCATCTTCTTCGCCACCAATTGATCCAACTTCAGCTTCAACACTAACATTTTTTTGTTGGGCTAAGTTGACAATTTCTTGTGTATTAGATTTATTAGTTTCAAAGTCTTGATGAGAGCCATCATACATTACTGATGTATAACCTACTTCAATAGCTTGTTTGCAAACTTCAAAACTTCCATGATCTAGATGAAGTGCGACTGGAATATCAATTTTTAAGTAATCAATTAAATTGTTAACTAAATTGTAAACAGTTTTCAAACCACCCATGTATTTTAGCGCACCTTCTGATGTTGCAATAATTACAGGTGATTTTTGTGCTTGTGCTCCTAATAAAACAGCCTTAGTTCACTCTAAATTATTGATATTAATATGCGGAATAGCATAACCATTTTCTAAAGCATGAGTTAGCATTTGCTTTGCATTAACTAATTTCATATTGCCTCCTATTTTTAAATGATTATAATAGATCACTTCTAAGTGACCAAAGATTGTCACCTAATGGTGTAAAACTTCCATCAATTGTTAGCAATTTATATAGTTCACCTCGTTTACGAACTAAAATTTGTTCAGCAGATTCATTTGGAAGTTGTTTTTCTCATTTTGGCATTAAACGTTTTTGAATTTCGATAAAAATCTCATCAAAAGTTGCTTCTTTGTATTTTTTTAAAAAATCAATTGCAATACTAATAATTGTTTCCATATTTAATTAAATCCTTTCTTTGGCTTGAATACCCAATAAACCTAAACCAATTTTAATTACAATATTTGTTGCTTTTACTAAAGAAAGCAAACTATCTTGGTTTGGTGATTCAAGAATTTTGCAATTTGAGTAAAAAGCATTAAAACTATTGGCTAAAGTTAATAAATATTTATTTAATAAATTAATCTTGTAATTCTTACTAATTTTAGCAATTATTTCTTCAAATTCTTTTAAATCATTAATTAATTTTATTTCATAATTACTTTCAAAATTAGCAATTTTGTCTATGTTTAGCTTTGCTTTGCTCAAAAGTTGAGCACTTCTAGCATGAGCATATTGAATTAAAAACAAAGGGTTTTGTTCCCCTACATTAGCAGCTTTGTCAATATCAAATTCAATTAAACTATTCTCGCTACGTTCAACCATAAAAAATCTTAAAGAATCAACATCGACTAAATTTGCAAGTTCCTTAATAGTAAATGTTGAACCTTTTCGTTTAGACATTTTAAATTCACTACCATTTTTTAAAAGTGAAACTATTTGGTAAAGTAACACTTTTAATTTTTCAGGATAACCTAAAATTTTGAGTGCGGATTGCATTCTTCCAAGATAACCAATATGGTCTGCACCTCAAACATTTATTAAAATATCTGGTTTAAAATTTGAGTTAATTTTTTCTAAATGGTAAAAAATATCTGCACCGAAGTAAGTTAATTTATTATCTGATTTGATTAAAACCCTATCTTTGTCATCTCCGAACTCACTTGTCTTAAGTCAAAGGGCATTTTCTTTTGTATAGGTACCTGGCAAATTGGTAATTGTCTTTAAAAATAAAGCATTTTTGTGCAAATCAGCTTCAGAAGAGTATTTGTCAAAATAAATACCCAAGTTTGCTAAGTCCTTTTTAATTTCTTTTAAAAATATAGATAAGCTTTCTTGTCGAAAAAAGTGATATTGTTTATCATCAATAGGTTTGTTTGCAAATTTATCACCAATTTGAGCTTTAATTTGTTTGGCAGCTCAAATAATATCTTCGCCATTATATGCATCTTCAGGCATTGAGAAATTTGGATTAAATAATTGTTGATAGCGTGCAATTGTTGAGTTGGCTAAACGATCAATTTGAACTCCAAAGTCATTGATGTAGTATTCTTTTAAAACTTGATTACCAGAAAATTTTAAAATATTTGAAAGAACATCACCAATTACAGCACTTCTAAGGTGTCCTAAGTGTAAAAAACCAGTGGGATTTGCAGATACAAATTCCACATTAATTTTTTGATTTTGATTTTGTGAACCATAATTTAAATCTTGATCTATAATCTTTTTCACAATTTCTGCAAGACCTTGATTTGAAATATAAAAATTAATAAATCCAGGAGTTGCTACTTCAATTTTTGTTGCAAAAATCTCATTTTTATCTATAAAATCAACAATTTTTTGAGCAAATTCCATTGCCGGCATATTATTATTTTTTGCAAATAAAAATGCTGCATTTGTTGAAAAATCACCTAAATGTTTAGATTTTGAAACAATAATTTTTGTTGGATCAAATGCAAAATTTTGATTTTCAAAAGCTTTGATAATTGCATTTTTAATTTTATTTATCATCGTTTTTACCAACTATAACTAAAGCTGGTTTGATTACACGCTCATGTAATTTGAAACCTATAGATTGTATTTTTAAAATAATGTCTTTTTCACCCACTTCTAATTGATAAATTTGTTGAGTATTTGAATCATAAACATCCCCAACTTTTGGTTCAATTTTTGTGACCCCAAAATTCTCCATAATGGTTTCTAATTGTGCAAATAGCATACTAAATCCTTTTACATAATTAGAAACATTTGGATCATTTGAGTTGCTTCCAAAATCAATAGCTGTTTTTAAATTTAAAAAAGGTGACAAGAAGTCTTCAAAAAATGATTGAGCACCATAAAGTTTAAGAATTTTTGCTTCTTCTTCAAATTTTTTGTGTAATTCTTCTTTTAATTCTTTAACTTTTTGATTTCCTTTTTCTTCAAAAGAATGAATTTGTGTTTTAAAATCATTTTCATAAGTTTTGAGTTTTTCACGTAATTTAGAAATTTCTATTTCTAAATTTAAATTTTTTGTAATCAAATCATTGTTAATTTTATTAATTAACTTTTTATTAAGTTTTTTAGGTTGTTCTTGTTTGTCTGCATCTTGATTTTGAGTTGATTTGTTTTCTTGACTTGAAGATGAATTGTTTGATTCTTCATTTACAATTTTTTCTTCTTGTTCTTCAACTTTTGTGTTTTTTACAGTTTCATATAGAATCATAGTTACTTTTTATTCTCCTTTTTGTTCAAAAAATCTTCTAATAGTTTAATTCCTGTTCAGGTTGCTGAATAATTCATTTTTTTGGTAGCACCTACTACACTGATTTCCTTAATAGATGATGACTTTGGAAATTGTTTAGAAATAAAGGATGCTTCTTCAGATGGTATGCTAATCTTAATAGTTTCATCTTCACTTTCTGCAGTTTCATCTAAAATTTCTCAAATTGACTTTTTTTCAATTATGTCTAAAAGTTCAACTAATTTATTTCTAGAAATATCTCTATTTAAAATTAAAGAATTTTTGTTGAATACTTTAGATTGAGATTTAACTTCAAAGTCAAAAATATTTTGAAGAAAATGTTGCAGTATGTCTTCGCTACGTTTGATTTGATTTTCTAAAACTGGTTTTAAAATTTGGATAGCTTCAGAAATTTGACTAATTGGCAAGGGAACAAGCCTTTCTTGAAATAACCTAATAGCAATTTTTACATCTTCTTTTTTAATAAAATCATTAAAAATAATTGTTTTATTTTCAACATTTCCACTAGAAGTGATTAAAACTACTACACCTGAACCTTCATTAATAATGGTCAAACTTATAGACATTAATTTTTCAAAAATATCCTCTGACCTTGTAATTAAGGCAGCTCCTGCCACTTCGCTAATGATTTTAACAGCCTCATTAATTGTTTCATTGATATTTACTCGCCGCTTTGCAAAAATATCTTTCAATTTTTTTTCTAGTTCTTTATTTCCATCATAACTTAAAAATTCAGCATAGTACTTAAAGCCTTTTAAAGTTGGAACTCTACCACTTGAATTATGATGTTTTTCCAAAAATCCATCTTGTTCTAATTGATTCATCATACTTCTTAAATGGGAAGTTGATTTATTAATTTCATAAATTGCTTTTAAGTTGGCAGATCCAACAGGTTGTCCAGTTTGAATGAAATGCTCCACTATTTGCTTTAAATAATTAGCTTTTTTCTCATTTAATCTGCTTTTCATAATGAAATAATTTTACCAAAAAAAATAAAAAATGGCAATTAAATACTTTTATTGCCATTTTTTTGCTAATTTTTTTTCAAAATTATTTTGCTAAAGCAGCATCAATGTTTTTAATTAACATTTCTTTAGGTGCATATTCAAATTTTTTGAAAAGAATTTCACCATCTTTTAAAACTAGGTGAGTTGGAACATATAAAACTTCAAAACGAGTTCCTGGCTTACGAAATAGACCAGCTTCTTCAGCATTAACTTTAATTAATTTAACGTCATCTCTACCTTTGTAGTGTTCAGCAACTTGTTGGTTAATAGGTTCTTGCATTTTGCAGTCCCCACATCAATCAACAGCAAATTCTAAATAAACTACTCCAGTTTCAATTTCTTTTTGAGCATCTTCTCATTTTAATAATTTCATTTTTTTCCTTTATTTATATATATTTAATACTATTTATCACCAAGAGAATTTTGAATTAAGACAGAAACGACTGGTTCTTTGTCATAAAAACGAAACATTTTTCTCTTAATTGCTTTTTGAATTTTTTCTTGGATTTCTTTTACTATTTTATCATTAATTTTTGTTATAGATTGAAAATTTGTTGCAATAATATTTTCAATAATTTTGTGAACATCAGTTCTATTTTCTTTTGATAAAATTCCATATTCTATAATGTTAGGTTTACTTACTATTTTTTTTGTTTTATAATCAAGTAAAAAAGATATGATGATTACACCATCACGAGAAAGCATTTCACGTTCTCTTAAAACTTCAGAAGAAATATCACCTACACCAAAACCATCAACAAAGACTTCTGAATCACATTTAATAGACTTTTTGCTAGAAAAAAGAACACCATTGATAAAGTTAACTGCTCTTTTATTTTGCAAAATTAAAATATTTTGCTTTGGCACTTTTGCTTTGTAAGCTAAATTTCCAGCAACAACTAAATACCTAAAAAGTCCTTGGATTGGGAAAAAATATTTGGGTTGAGTTGCTTGAATTAACTCAAGCAAGTCATCACGCGAAGGTCTGCAAGTGCTAAAATCAGCTTCATTAATATCAATTAAATTTGAAGTTACTTTTGCAATTTCGTCCAAGACTTTGGCATGAGCTTGTTCCATTCCATTAATTGGTGGTGTGATCATAATTACATGATCTGACTGTTTAAGTTTGAAAACAACATCTTCTTTGTTTAAAATACGTTCGAAACGTGTATGAATTCGCTCAGGGGAAGATGTAATTAAAACAACAGAATTATTTTCTTTATTTGCAAGTTTGTAATCAAAAAAATTTGGTCTAGAGTGTTGAATAGTTTTGTTTTTGGATTCAAGCTTGCTTATCATATCGTAAAGCTTGTCATATTTTTTTCCATATGTGGTAATTTTTCTTTTGAATTTAATTGCAAGGTCTACAATCTCTTGAATAGATAACATCTCTTCATCATAAGCTCCAACAATAATTCTGCTTTTTGAATCAGCAGCTAAAAAAGTGGATTCTAAAAATTTTTTAGCAAAAATTTTATCAATAGTTTTTCCAGGATAATTAGATCTTCCCGAATCCGCTATTAAAGCCAAAATGCCTTTTGGATGCTTGCACAATTGTTGAATTTTTGCTAAATTAGTATTTCCATAAATCCCTAAATTACCTACTAAAAAGTTAGTCATAAACAGGATTACACCATCTTCAGTCATAAAATTTAAACCTAAAATTCCAGGAATAGAACCAGCTAAATTTATAGGTATTACAGAGATGTCTTTACCAAAATTAGTTTTACTTGAAATTGTGTGAATTTCATAGTCTTGTGAATTTATAAAGTATTTATTCATTCTTTCTATGATTAGTGATTTAGTAAAAACCGAACAAAAAATCTTAATTTTTTTTATTTTCATCACTAATCAAGGAAGTGCTGAAAATGATTCGTTTTTAGCATCTGTTATGAAAATACCTTTTATTTTATTGCTATTTTTTTCTAAATAAGAAAAATCTGGAATAATTGTGTCAATTCCAATATTACTATTTAAAGGTATTTTTACACCTGCATTTATTACAAAAATATTATCATCAATTTCTAAAACATAACAGTTTTTTCCATTTTCATCTTGGCCACCAAGAGCAAAAAAACTTATTTTTGCCATTATAACTCCTTATTTTTTGTTTGTTTTTCTTGTAGTTTTATTAATTTTGCTTTAGTTTTTTTTAATGTATCAAAAACTAAAGCTCTAGAAGATGTTATTACTTTTGCTATTTCAGCAATTGTCAAATTTTGTTGAAAATAAAGTAAAAAAACTTGTTTTTGACTTTGTGTTAGTAAAAATCCAAAGCGATCAAAAAGGTCTAAAAAAAATTGTTTTTCATTGTTGTTGTTATTCATATTCTTTGCTAATTTGTCGTGTCATACTATAAATAAATTTGTCCAAATCAAAAGGTTGAAGATCATCCATTTTTTCACCAAGACCCACAAGTTTTACATCAATATTTAATTGGTCTTTGATAGAAAAAATAATTCCACCTTTACTAGTCCCATCCATTTTAGTGAGTACAATCCCACTAATAGGTGTCACATCTGCAAAATGTTTGGCTTGTAAAACTCCATTTTGTCCAGTTGTTGCATCAATAACTAATAATGATTCATGAGGTGCATTTTCAACTTTATCAGCAATAATTTTATTGACTTTCTTTAATTCATTCATTAAGTTAACTTTGTTTTGCAAGCGTCCTGCAGTATCAATTATAACAACATCAAATTTTTCGTTTATTGCTTTTTCTAATCCTCGATAAACTACAGAACCTGGATCGGTTTCTTTTTCATTTGGTTTTAAAATATCAGCTCCTACTCTATTGGCTCAAATTTCTAGTTGCTCAACAGCAGCGGCTCTAAATGTATCTCCAGCAATAATCAATAATTTATTGCCTTCTTGAATTAATTTATGAGCAATTTTAGAAATTGAAGTTGTTTTTCCAGAACCATTTACACCAACTACCAAAATAACATTTAATCTATTTTTTTGAATATTTAAGTTTGTGTTAACAATTGATCTATTTGCATAAATTGTATACATTTTATCAACAATTAATTCAGGAATTAAACTTGTATCCACTAAATTTTGATTTCTTACTTCCCTTTTTAATTCATGTACAATAACTGAAACAAAACTAGGAGTGATATCAGACATAATTAGTGTTTCTTCAAGTTCATCAAAATATTCTTCATCAATTTTATTGTGTTTTTTTGTTAATTCGATTATTTGTTGGGAAAAAGAAATGTTAGACTTTTCCAAACCGGCAACATATTTGTCGGTTTCCAAGTTAACTTTTTCTCTAGATTCACCTAAATTGATTGTATTTTCTTTTTTACCAAACAATTTTTCTTTAATTTTTTTGAAAAATGACATATTAGCCTTTCTATTCTAAAACAAACTAAATAGAATTGCTTTAATTCTTAAATAATTTAAAGAATTATAGTATAATTTTAAGAACATTTTCTTAAATTAACAGCAAAATAATATTTGTTTAAAATTTTAAATTTGCATAGATTTGCGAGTAGTTATGCTGTAAAACAAAAGCATTAGATTTAAAATTATACAAAGAATTATTTATTCTCTGGATTTAATTAAATGTAAAAATTTTTAAACCAAGGAGAATTATGTCAAGATATACTGGTCCAGTATTCAAAAAATCACGTCGTTTTAATTTTTCAATTTTAGAAACAGGAAAAGAATTTGCAAAAGGGAAACAACGTCGTTATGCACCAGGACAACATGGTCCAACACGTCGTGCTAAACTTTCTGAGTATGGTTTACACCTAAATGAAAAACAAAAAGTTCGTTTTATGTATGGAATTAGTGAAAAACAATTCCGTAACACATTCATTAAATCAACTAAAAAGCAAGGGGTTGCCGGAACTAACTTCTTAAGAGCATTAGAGTCAAGGTTTGATAATCTTGTTTATCGTGCAGGTTTTGCTGAAACTCGTAAGCAAGCACGCCAATTAGTTAATCATGGTCACTTTACATTAAATGGTAAAAAAGTTAATATTCCTTCAATTCAATTAAAAATAGGTGATACATTTGAATTATCAACTAAAAAAGAAGGAAAAATTCGTAAAAATGACCAAATTTTAAAAGCTTTAGAAACTAAAACTCCTGCTGCTTGAGTTGAAACCGATGCTAAAAACTTCAGTGCTAAATTCATTCGTTTTCCAGAACGTAGTGAATTAAATCCTGAAATTAAAGAATCATTGATTGTTGAGTTCTATAGTAAATAATTTAACTAGACTAGATAAAAGGTAAATATGCCAATTAACAAGAAAAAACTAGATCATTTAACCGAATTGCAATACAAAGTAACTCAGGAAAGTCATACAGAAAAACCTTTCGAAAATGAATATAATGACAATTATAAAGATGGAATTTATGTTGATATTGTTGATGGAACACCTTTGTTTTTATCAACAACCAAATATAATTCTGGTTCTGGATGACCAGCATTTACCGCACCAATTAACAATGATTTAGTAGTAGAAGTTCCTGATTTTTCATATCCAGGCCGGGTATATACAGAAGTTAGGTCCAAAAATGCTGATTCACATTTGGGCCATGTGTTTACAGATGGGCCAAAAGAAAAAGGCGGATTGCGTTATTGTATAAATTCTGCCTCTTTGCGTTTTATACCTAAAGAGGATTTGGAAAAAGAAGGTTTTTCAGAATTTTTAAAGTACTTTGAGTAATTTACCTAAGATTTCAACAAACAACACAATTTTATTGATAAAAATAAAAAATAATTTATAATTTAATTTGGCTATTTAATTAACAAATAGTAATTACACAATTTATATGCCCTTTGTTTTTCAAAGGGTTCATATGGTAGATGTGGCGAAGTGGTTAACGCATCGGGTTGTGGTTCCGACATACGCGGGTTCGATCCCCGTCATCTACCCCATATCTTTTTAAAGACCTAAAAAAAGAGTTAGAAAACTAACTCTTTTTTATTAAAAACTTAAAAAAAATACACCAAACTTATTATTTGGTGTATTTTTTTCTTAATTATTGTTTTCTATTTTTTCAATGGGTTTAATAATTTTTCTAGTTATGTTAAATGATTCTATTTCATCAGTTAATTTTTTACTATGTTTGCTTATTATTTCATCTATAGCACTTCGAATATTATCGGCCTGTTTGGTTATTTTATCAGCTAATTTATTTATATCTTCTGCATTTTCAATAATTTTTTCTAGCTTATCTTTAATTTTTTCAGCCAGTTTCATAATCTTATCTTCTTTTCATTTATTAAAAATCTCTAAAATTTTGCTGCTTTCCTCAAAGTTTCAACTAATTTCATTTATTTTAGATTCTTTAATTATGAAGGTTTTTAAAATATTTAAAAAAGATAAAAAGAAATAAGGTCTACACATATACAATTTTTCATATCCAGGAACTTTTTCAATTGTAAAGTAATTTTTATCTTCTAATTCAGTAACTAAAATTCCATATTTTGCACCTTTTTTCTTACGATTAGATTCTAATCTACGGAAAAAACTTGCATTTTTTTGATTTCCTTCTTTGTTTTTTGATTCACTTTTAGCTTCAACTATAATTGTATTCTCTTGTCCTGTTTTATTATTGTTAATTGTGTAAATGAAATCAGCTTTTGTGGCTCCATCTTCACCTTCTACCACAGTGTTGTCTTTTACTAAAGTAAAGCTAAATTCTTCACTACTTGTATCAATGCTAGGATAAATTCTGTTGTAATTTTCTAAAATTCATTGCTCTAGTCCTTCACCAATTAATTTTGAATTCACATTTCTTTCACGAAATTTATCAACATCTTCTTGCAATGATTTGTTTTGCTCTTCTAATGATTTGATTTTTTCCACATACACTTGAGTTCTTAGTTCAAGTTCTTCTTCCAATTTAATTTTAGCTGCATGTTTAATTTTTTCATCCATTTCTTCTTGAAATTTTAATTTTTCTTGGTTTAGTTGGTTAATTAAATTTGCTTCTTTTTCTTTTATTTGATTGGTAAGAGCTTCTTTTTGTTGATAAAATTTTTGAATTAATTCAGAATTTTTGTTTTCAAATTCTTCTCGTAGTTTTGATTGTTGTGTTGCAATTTCTTTTTGAATTTCATTGTCTTTAGTAGTTTCTAAGGTGTTAATTTTTTCTTTTAATTGAAAAATTTCCATCTTGTGGGCATTAGCAGATTCGCTAATTTGTCTTTGACTATGAGCAACTTTTTCATTACTTTCTTCATTTTTCTTTGTTAAAAAAATAATTTGCTCACGCATTTGTTTGACTTCAGAGTGATTTTGTAAAACATCATCAATTGTAGTTTTTCTTGTTTGCTCTACAATTTGTTTTTTTTGTTCTTCGATAAACAGATTTAATTCATTATTAAAAGAAAATCTATCTCCTTTTTGGCCATCTTCTTCTAGTTCATATGTTAGAGTAGATCTATCTACTAATTTAATTTTTAGGTATTTCATAATTTTAAAAATATACCAAAAAAATAAATTTGAAATAAAAAAAAGTTCTAAATTTAGAACTTTTTTTTATTTAAAAATTGATAATTTACACTCTTTCAGTGTAAACAGAAGCATATTTACGCTTTCTAATGGTTTCAAATTTTACAAAACCATCAATCAAAGCAAATAGTGAGTCGTCATTACCTCTTGCAACATTTTTACCAGGAAAAATTTTAGTTCCTCTTTGTCTAAAGATAATTGAACCTGTTGTTGCAAATTGACCATCACTTAATTTGATGCCTAGCCGTCTCCCTTTGGAATCACGGCCGTTCTTGGTAGAACCACCTGCTTTAGTCTTTGCCATTTCGAATTATCCTTTCAAACTTGTAATTTTTACTCTAGTATAAGGTTGTCTATGACCTAATTTTCTTTTGTGAGTGGACTTAGGGTTGTGACGATAAACAACAATTTTTTTACTTTTTCCTTGTTTCTCAATAGTACCAACAACTTTTGCATTTTCAACAAAAGGTTTTCCTACTTTCCCATTAATGAATAGAACTTCAGAAAATTCAATTTCTTGTCCAACTTCACCTTCTATTTTTTCAATAAAAATAGTTTCATCTTTTTTAACTATTAACTGTTTTCCACCAGTTTTAATAATTGCAAACATAAAACTCCTTGTGTTTAATATCATCTTTGAGGCGCTACGCTTAAGCCTTTTCAGAATGGTTACTATGCTTTAATAATTCAAATTTGAATTTTTTTAGTCTAAGAAGTAACTTAAAAATTATATACAATTTTATTTTAAATTACTAGGATTTTCCTTATTTTTTTTGAAAAAATAAGTGGTTAGTATTAAACTTATATGAATTATGAATAATAAATTAGTAACTTTTTCAGATTTTATAAACCTAGAAAAGACAAAACCTTATTTTTTAGATTTATTGGCAAAAGTGAATGAATTATACAAAAATGGTGAAGTTTTCCCTTCTAAAAGTGATTTGTTTAATTCACTTAAATTTTGTAAATTTGAAAATTTAAAAGTTGTAATTTTAGGGCAAGATCCTTATCATACACCAAAAATGGCAGATGGTTTAGCTTTTTCAACTCAAAATAAAATTTTGCCACCATCACTTAAAAATATTTTTAAAGAATTAGATAGTTGTTTTTCTTGTAAAAAAAGTAATGGTGATTTAAAAGAATGAGCAAAGCAAGGAGTGCTTTTGCACAATATCGTTCTTACTGTAGAGAAAGGCAGACCTAATTCACATTCAAACTTAGGTTGGCAAGATTTTACAAAAAACTTGTTGAATTTTATAGTAGAAAATAAAAAAAATGTTGTTTTTTTATTGTTAGGAAAAAATGCTTTTGAAATGTGTAAAAACATAGATTTATCTAATCAAAAAGTTTTTGCATTGTCTCATCCATCACCATATAGTGCACATATAAGCTTTTTAGGATCAAAAATTTTTATAGAGATAAATGAGTTTTTAAAAAGTCAATTAATCAAACCAATCAATTGATGTTTATAGATTTTTTGGTAAAATATTTTCATTTATCTAGGAGAATTTTATGAATACTTACAATGAAAATTTATTTAAAAAACTTAAAGAATATACAGAAATTGATGGGATGTCACGTTTTGAAGATGATGTGGTTGCTAAGTTAAAAGAAAGCACCCATAATCTACCTGTTGATTATGAACGTGATGGTTTAGGTTCATTAATTATTCAAACTAAACAAAATAAAGATAAAAAAATAAAAATCCTTGTTGCAGCTCATATGGATGAAATTGGATTAATGGTTTTGGATGTCACTGAAAAAGGATTTATTAAAGTTAAATCTGTTGGTGGAATATGGGGGAATGTTTTAATTGGTGCAAAAGTGCAATTAATTACATCAACTGATAAAGAATTTTTTGGTGTTGTAGGTCACACATCTGTTCACATTTTAGAATCACATAAAATTAAAGAAGCTTTAAAAGTAAGTGATTTGTTTGTAGATTTTGGCTTTTCATCTAAAAAAGAAGCAGAAGAAGCCGGGGTTCAACCAGGTGATAGAATTTATTTAAAAAATGAGACATTCTTATTTAATAACAAGGATTTTGTTGCAGGAAAAGCAATAGACAACCGCTCAGGAGTGGTTGTCATTGATGAGTTAGCACACCGTCTTGCAAACAAAGATTTACCTAACAACCCAATTCTAGTTGGAACTGTTCAAGAAGAAGTAGGTAGTCGTGGTGCGAAGATGGTTGCTAAAAAATATGATGCAACTATTGCTTTTGCTATAGATACTGGAGCCTCACATGATACAGAAGGTGCAATACCAGGAATTCAAAAATTAGGTGCAGGTGTTGCTATCAGTGTGGCTGATGCAGGAACTATGATGGACCCTAAAATTGTTAAAATTTTGGAAAAAATAGCTAAAAAATATTCAATTCCTTTTTACAAATATGTTTCACAAGGTGGTGGAACAGATGCTGATGAACTACAATTTTCTGCATATGGAACTCCAACTGTAAGCATTTCAATTCCTCAAAGATACCTTCACTCAACTTATGGGGTAGTGAGTCTAAAAGATATTGAAGCAGCAATTAATTTAATTGAAAAATTTATTTTAGAATTTGATAATGAGCAATTATCTAAAGTTGTTTATAAGTAACGAAAAAAAATAAAAATAAAAATATTTAATCAACAAATAATAGAATTAATAAATAAAGTATATAGGTTGTTTTGTGTCTTTTGGACCAGCAGCTGAACTTCCTGCTTTAGGACTGCTGCCATCTCATTTAATTGAAGAGTCTTTATTAATTTTAGCTTCACCAGAGTGACTAAAGAATGATTTGACTCCACCAATTAATGATAAAAATAAAGGACCAAGAGCATTTGCTAAAAGAATGATATTAGGAATTTGAGCTGCAAATCCAGCTCCACCTTTTTCATACTTTTCTTGTTCATTTAATTTTACAAAATTAGTATTTGGTTTCATTTGACCTCCTTTCGTTATAAGATGAGAAAAAAATTAAAAAAATTAAAAAAAATGGAAAAAAAGTGAAAAATTCAATCAAAAATACTATTTCTAGAGCCAATGCTTTAGAACTTTTGCAAGACCCAACCTATTTTGATAAAGATATTTTGGACTTGTCAATGCTAGAAATTAGCAAAATTGATGATTTTGCTTTTTCAGCCTTGAATTTAAAAATCAAGAAATTAATTTTGCCAAAAACCTTAGAAAAAATTGGGCAATCCGCTTTTATGCTAAATAAAATAAAGAGTGTAGTTTTACCTTTTGGATTGAAAGAAATTGGTGAATCTGCTTTTGAAAATAATTTAATTTCAAAATTAGAAATACCTTCTACACTAAAAATGATAGATAATAGTTCATTTGCTTTTAATAAAATATCAAAAATAGACTTAGAATCTTGAGTGGACAAATTGGGTTATGATGTTTTAGAGTCTAATCCTTTAGATGAGTTGATTTTTCGAAAAAAAGAGATTTTGTTAGATAATTTTGCTTTTGCAACCAATGAACCCAAAAAAGTTCATATTTGAGGTGATTTTGATTTATCAAGTAACTCAAAATCAATTGAATTTTCAACATTAACTCTTGATTTTTATAAAAATTTTGATTTATTTGAAAATTCCAATTCATTAGAAATTGAATTTGGTGATTTATTTAGAATATTAAATTCATTTAAGTGAATTAATTTGGAACAAATTGTTTTACACAACAATAAATACACAAATAAATCAGATATTGAACAAATAGACTTAACATTTTTTGTTTCAAATTATGAATTGAATAAGGCTTTCAACTTAAAAGTGCAGTTAGAGCAAGAATTTGAAAAAGAACTAAAGATTATATAGTAATTTTAAAAAATAAAAATTCAAAAAATTTAAAAAAATTTTTAAAAATGAATAATAAAACAAGCAAATTTAGTCATTATTATAATAAAATAATTCAGATATAAATAAAAATAAAGAGGTGTAGCATTTACTTATGTTAAGATATAAACGAAAATTTATAATTCCTTTGGCTAGTTTATCGCTTTTAGTTTCAATTCCATGAATAGTTGTATCATGTGTTAAGCATAATGAATTGACAAATGAATCATATTGATCAAAATCTGAAAATAAAAATGGACTAAAAGTTTTAAGGTTACACAGTCCTAATTTCGGAAGTTTCTCTGAAGGAAGATTGTGAGGGTATTAAATTTGTTTTCTTTACTAGAGAGAAAAAGAATAATTGATGATAATTTTAAAACAAAATATTCTGATTCTTTTGATGAAATTAAAAAAATTGAAAAGCAATATTATGAATTTTCTGATGTAAAATCTGATGAAAAAAGTTTTCAATCCTTACTGTTGAAACGAAAAAAAAGAGAACAACTGTTAAATAAGATTGAAGAAATAAAATTAAAAATTGCTAGTGATTGACAAAGCAACAACATTCTTTTGAATAAAAATAAAATTTTTCGCATTGTTAATAGATTTGAAGATTTAAACAAACTTGAAGCTAGTGAATTTAAACAAGCATTTAAAGAATTTGATTTTAGCTCAAAATCAATATTGGTTGTTAATGGTTTGGATTTCCAAACCCACTCAGATAATTGAGTAATTAAAGGATCGGGATATTGAATTAAAAATTTAGAGATTGTTAATAATAAAATCAACATTGAATTTGAATATAAACATATTGAACCAAAAGAAAGTCAATTAATAGCAGTTTCACCTAGTCTTGGTTTTTCATCAACAACTCATTTTGTTATTGTAGATAAAATTAACAATTTAGATAATTACCAATTTAATATAACTGAACTTTAAAATCCAGGGAAATATTTATTTTAATATGGTTTTTGTTGAATTCTAGTCGATAATACAACTTTAATAGGTTGTCATTTTGTAAATATATTTTTTTAAAAAATATACTAATATAAGAATTAAGAAAAGAAACAGATAGAGTGTGCTTTTTGTTATAAAAAAAGTTGGATAAACATTCTTTTAATAAGCAAATAAAGAAGATTTTTTAAAAGAATAAAAAAACTTTTAAATTCACAAATTATTTTTTTGTGGTATTATTTTCAATAAGAGTTATTGCTCATACACATTTTGTTTACTTGCAAAATATAAAAATTCACAAAAAGGTTGAACAATTTATGCTATACGATATGCAAGATTTCATTTCAAAAAGAACCAAAATTATTGCTACAGTGGGTCCTTCTACTCAAGATTATGAAGTTCTTAAAAAGTTAATTTTAGCTGGTGTAACCACAATTAGAGCTAATTTTTCTCATGGTTCATATGAAGAACAGCAAAATAAATTTGAAAATGCTAAAAAAGCTTCACACGAATTAAACATTCCTATTTCAATTATGCTTGATACTAAAGGACCAGAAATTCGTGTTGGAAAAATGTTAAATGGTGGACAACAAATATCTGCCAATCAAGAATTGATTGTTTTAACAAGTACAAATGATTATCAAAATTTTGAAGGAACTAGCTCAGTTATCACAGTTTCTCACCAAATTGATAATGACTTAAAAGTTGGTGATCAAGTACTTTTTGATGATGGAAAGTTACAATCTATTGTGGTTGAAATTTTTAAAAACCAAGTTAAAGTAAGAACTAAAAATGCTCACTTTTTAAGATCTAATAAACGTCTAAATATGCCAGGAGTGGTTTTCTCGCTACCTTTTTTATCTGAAAAAGATAAAAAAGATGTGTTATTTGGAATACAACAAAAAGTTGATTATGTAGCTGCTTCTTTTGTTAATACACCAGAAGATGTTTTAGAATTACGTAAATTATTAGATGAAAATGGTGGAAAACACATTCAAATTATTTCTAAAATTGAATCCACATTAGGACTTGAAAACATTGATAAAATTATTGAGTACTCTGATGGGATTATGGTTGCTCGAGGAGATTTAGGACTCGAAGTTCCTTTTCAAGAAGTTCCTTATCAACAAAAAAGAATTATTCGTAAATGTCGTTTTGCAGGGAAAACTGTTGTTGTAGCAACACAAATGCTTGATTCAATGGAAAAATCAGCCCAACCTACACGAGCAGAAGTTTCTGATGTTTATTGAGCAACTGAACTTGGAGCTGATGCAACAATGCTTTCTGGTGAATCAGCTCAAGGTCAATTTCCCCTTGAATCTGTTCAAGTTATGGCAACTATTAATAAAAGAGCAGAACGTGAGTTTTATAACAAATTATTTTATGATAAACAATTGGCCGTAATTACTGAAAATTCAGTTGGTCATCGTGCTAAAATAGCTCATAAACTTGCACATATTACACAAGACCGTGAAATTAAATATACTATTGTGCTTTCAAGAACAGGTGAATTACTAAAAACTATTGCTAAGTTTCGCCCAAACACTGCCGTTATTGGTGTGCTTAACAATCCTGATTTAATTGGCGGATTTGGAATTACATCTTCAGTGTTTGTTTCACTAAATTCACTAGCAGATTTTCAAGCAATTAAAAGCGATTACAAACTTGCTAGAGAAGTTTTAAAACCTTTTGGAGTTCAACCAGGAGATACATTCCTAGTTGTTGAAAATGAAAAAGTAACAGAATTTACTTATTAAAAATTAATAAATATAGTACAATTAAAGTTGCATTTTATTGCAAGAAAGAAGATTCGCTCTCACCTGATGGCCAAATGGCTGTGGGTTAATTAGAAAAAATAATAACTTTAATTTTTTAATTAAAAATTATTGTTTTTTTCAATATAGCGGATTTCGAATCCGCTTTTTTATTTTTAAATTTAGAAAGTGTAGTAAAACTACTTAAGGAGTAAATTCCTATTGAATCCAAAATTTTTTTCTCGATCTAAACCAACATTTGATCACCAAACCAACAAAAATATTCGTTTTCCAAATGTTTATGTAATTGATGATAACAATGAAAAAATTGGTAATATGCCAACTAGCCAAGCAATTGAATTAGCTAAAGAAAGAGGTTTAGATCTTGTCTTAGTTTCTATTAAAGAAGTAGAGGGACGCGATGGTAAAGTTGTAAATGTACCAATCGCAAAAATTCTTGATTATGGTAAGTTTCGTTATGATAATAAGAAAAAACACAAATCAGAAAAAGAAAAACAATCTTTTACTGTCAACCGTGAAATTCGAATGTCATTTAGTATAAACTTACAAGATATCAAAATTAAAGCTAAAAAAGCCAAAGAATTTCTTCTTGATGGAGACCGCGTAAAAGTGGCTTTGCGTTTTCGTGGTCGTGAGATTACCAAAATCGAACAAGGAAAACAAGTTCTAAATCAATTTTTTGAAGAAGTTAAGTATATTGCTAAATTGAGCAAAGAAATAAATCAAAATGGTAATTTTCTTAATATGCATTTAGAACGTGACAAGAAAAAAATTCCTAAAATCACTTCTTCTAAACAATTAAAAGAATTATTAGAAATCGAAAAGGAGTTACAAGCTAATAATGAAAATCAAAGCTAAAAGCAAATCAGCTCTTAAAAAACGTATTAAAGTTACAGCAAGTGGGAAAATTAAGCACAAACATGCTTTTCGTTCTCACCTTGCTCAAAACAAATCAACTAAACAAAAACGTCACTCAAGAAAATCAGCACTAATGTCAAGTGGTGATGCAAAAAGATTAAAAGATTTAATTCTTAAATAATTTAAATTTTTATTAATATTCAATTTGAAAGGAATTAATTATGAGAGTTAAAGGTGGAGCCGTTACTCGTCAACGTCGTAAAAAATGACTAAAAGAAGCTAAAGGATACTGAGGTCATAAGTCTATAGGTTACAAAGTTGCAAAACAAGCTGTTGTTAAATCATGAACTTATGCATTCCGTGACCGTAAACAAGTAAAACGTGAATTTCGTAAACTTTGAATTAGCCGTATTAATGCAGCAGCTCGTGAACAAGGGATCAGTTATTCACAACTAATGAATGGTATTAAAAAAGCTGAAATTCAAATTAATCGTAAAATGCTTTCTGAGCTTGCAATTCAACAACCTCAAGCATTTTCAGAAATTGTAAAACTTGCACAAAATGCAAAATAATTTAATAAATAAATAGGAAAAAAATGGCAAGAAGAGACGCTCTTACAAATGTTGGGCCAATGAGTGGGAATAATAGACCTAACTCTTTAAAGGCAACCAAACGTAAATTTAATGTTAACTTACAAAAAGTTGTTATTAAAAATGAAAATGGTCAAAAAATAACTTTAAAAGTTAGCGCTAAAACTAAAAAAACTTTACGTAAATTAGGACACATTTAATTATTTTTTAGATTTACCAAATTTAGTTTCAGTTTTGTTTCACAATCTCACTAAATTTGGTTTATGTGAAAAAATAACAAATAAATGTGCAAATAACATTAAAAGTGGATGAATAAAGTAATCCACTTTTTTATTATTTAAAAATCCTAATTCTCCTGTAGTAAATCAAGGAATAAAAGCTAATAATATTATAATTAGTGGAGCTAAAATTGAACCTAAAGAAACATAACGTCAAAGAAAAACAATAGCAATAAAAACAACAAACCCTATTAAAGTTAAAACTATGTTAAAAGCCACAAAACAACCCAGCAAAGTTGCGGCCCCTTTTCCACCTTTAAATCTATGCCAGACTGGAAAAATATGGCCTAAAACAGCCCCTATTCCTGCAATTATTGGCACAAGTTGATCAAAAAAAGGAACATACTTATAAAAAATGAAAGCAATTAAAATAGATACAATACTTTTTAAAGCATCAATTATTAATGTTAGAATTGCTCATTTTTTACCATAAACTCTTAAAACATTAGTTGAACCAGCATTGCCAGAACCAAGTTTTCTTATATCTTTTTTAAAAATTTTACTTGAAAAAATAATAGAAAAGTTAATAGAACCTATCAAATATCCTACTATTAAAAAAATAATGTTAAAAATAATATCTAAAATTAGCATAATTGTTGTAAAATTATAACATTATTAATTAATTAAGCAGGATTTATAAAAAAATCAAGTTAATCTACTTTTTTTTAAAATTTTTTCAAAAATGTGTTATAATCTTTTTTTGCTTTTGAAAAAATGCATATGGAGAAGTAGCTCAGCTTGGTAGAGCGCTACGTTTGGGACGTAGTGGTCGCAGGTTCGAATCCTGTCTTCTTCACCATTATGGGGGGGTAGCTCATCTGGCTAGAGCGCCTGTTTTGCACGCAGGAGGTAGAGGGTTCGACTCCCTTCCTCTCCACCATTATGGCTCTATAGCTCAGCTGGCTAGAGCGTTCGGTTCATACCCGAAAGGTCAAGAGTTCAAGTCTCTTTGGAGCCACCAAAAAAAAAAAAAAATCTTATTCATATTTTTATCTTGGACGCATAACTCAGTCTGGTTAGAGTAACCGGCTCATAACCGGCTTGTCACTGGTTCGAATCCAGTTGTGTCCACCAGTTTGGGCAATTACCCAAGTGGCTGAAGGGACTAGTCTTGAAAACTGGCAGGGGTGTTAAAGCCCGCGGGGGTTCGAATCCCTCATTGCCCGCCAAAAATATGAAAAGTAATATAGCGGAGTAGAGCAGGTGGAAGCTCGTTGGGCTCATAATCCAAAGGTCACTGGTTCGAATCCAGTCTCCGCAACCAATGGTCTAGTGGTAAAGTGGCTAATACGCCTCCCTGTCACGGAGGAGATCGCGGGTTCGATCCCCGTCTAGACCGCCATGGCTCTGTAGCTCAGTAGGTAGAGCAACGGTTTGAAGCACCGTGTGTCACTGGTTCGATTCCTGTCGGAGCCACCATATCTCATTAATCTGAGAATTTGTTTAATCTTTTTTTCAAAACCCCCTTGGGGTTTTTTTAATATTTGTAAATATGCCTGAAAAAATTATTAAAGGAATTGTAATTTCTACTCAAAATTATAGTGATTTTGATCAAATTGTAAAAATTGCAACTTCGACAGGAATTATTAGTTTTATAGCTTTGGGAACACTTAGGCCCACAAGTAAAAATCGAACTAGTTTAAATTTAGGTACTTTGGCTGAGTTTGAAATTTTTTTGGCAAGACAAGATGGAAAGGTTTCAAAACTTAAAAAAGCCCACTTAGTTAAAGAATTAAATTTAGACCAAAATTTTGGTATTCAAGTTTGACAAATATTGAGTAAATTAACACTTTTACCAAATTATTTACCTAAACTATTTGCTTTTTTAGAACAAGCTTTATTAAGTCTCAATAATCACAATTATCAAGCAATAATTGTTTATCTACTTATTCAGTGAATTAGACTTCAAGGTTTTGTAACCAATTTTAATAAATGTTACTTTTGTGGAACAAATCAAAATTTGGTAAATTTCGATTTTCAAAAGGGAATGCAGTGTTTAAAACATGAAAACAATTTAGTGCACAAAGCTATAAAAAAAGAAGCTCTTGCAATTTTTTACTGGTCAAATTTTGACTTATCAATCTTTTTAAAAGAAATTAATTTCAATTATTCTTTCATTTGTTTTGAAATTATTTACAATTTTTTAATTGAAAATACATATATGTTCAATTAATGTGCTAAAATTGTGCTAATTTATGATTCGAATTATTTCTGGAAAATATCGACGAGCTCAAATTAAAAATCCTGATTTTGAAATTGTTCGCCCAATGTCAGATCGCATTAGAGAGGCTATTTTTGCTAGCCTACAATTTTTTTTAGTGGGAAAAAAAGTTTTAGACTTGTTTGCAGGAACAGGTGCGATAGGAATTGAAGCAGTTTCGAGAGGTGCTTCACAGGTTTTGGCTTCAGAATTGAACAAATCTGTTTTCAACAACATTGTTGAAGTTGTTGAAAAATATAAAATTGAAGATTATCAGGTTTTTAATAGAAGTGCAGTTGATCTTCTTTTTTTTGTAAAGGGTCAAAAATTTGATATTATTTTTTTAGATCCACCACACAAAAATGAGCAAATAACTAAAGAGTGTTTTGCTCACATTAGTAAACTAGAATTGCTAAGCAATGATGGTTTTTTAATCTACAAAACTAATTTAGGTTCAAAATTAATTCCATTAGAAGAAGGTGGTTTTAAAATTGCAAAACTCAAGAAATATGGGCCTAATACTGTCTTTTTTTTACAAAACAATAATGGTGTTATAAGTGAATAAATTAATTATTTTAGTTGGACCTTCCGGGGTTGGTAAAGGAACTATTGAATCTGTTTTATTTAAAAATCAAAAAATCAAAATGAAACTTTCTATTTCAGCAACAACACGTGCTAAACGAGAAAATGAAGTGCATGGGATAAATTACTACTTCATTTCTAAACAAGAATTTGAAACCAAAATTAAAAATTCTGATTTTTTAGAGTGAAGTTCTCACTTTGACAATTACTATGGAACTTTAAAATCTCAGATTTCACAAATTCAAGATGATGGTTACTTGCCTTTGTTAGAAATTGATACAATTGGAGCTCTTCAAATTATTGAAAACTACAAGAATGAAAATCGTAGCGAAGAACTTATCACTATTTTTATCGAACCACCATCATTAGAAGAACTTGAAAAAAGAATGATAAATCGATTAACAGAAACAAAAGAACAAGTTTTAAAAAGATTAGCAAAAGCTAGGCAAGAAATTCAACAAAAAAATTTATTCAAATATAATGTTGTTAATGATAATATTCATGATTGTGTTGCTAAAATTGAAAAAATTTTGCTCGATGAGCAACAAAGGCATTCTTAGTGGAAGGTCGAATTACAAGAATTATTTCAGGCTTTTATGATGTTTTGAGCTTTGAAAACCAAGTAGAATATAAATTATTGCGAGGTAGTGGTAAATTAAGACAATCTAACATAACCCCTTTAGTTGGTGATATTGTTGATTTTGATCCTCAAGGGTTAGTTCATAGTGTAAAAACACGTCAAAATTTTTTAGATCGACCAAAAGTGGCTAACATTGATTTAGCTTTAATTATCACTTCAGTTGTTGAACCTAATTTTTCATCTTTATTAATAGACAAATTTTTGCTTTTGTTTGAATATAAACAAATTAAGCCTATAATTGTCATCACAAAAGCTGACTTAGTGGATTCAATTAAAGATGATATTTGAAACTATCAAAAAATGGGTTATAAACTTTTTATTATTAATCATAAACAAGAAATTTGTAGTGAATTTTTACAAATGTTAGAAAATAAATTATGTTTTGTGGTGGGTCAATCAGGAGTTGGCAAAACCAGTTTTATCAACAATCTTACAAATGGAAATTACAAAGTACAAAGCATTTCAAAAGCACTAAATCGCGGAAAACACACCACTAGAGTGACTCAAATAATTCGACATAAAAATTTTCAGATTATTGATACTCCAGGTTTTTCAAGTTTTGAAGTGAATCTAAACAAACAGCAAATAGCTATTGGATTTGCAGATTTTGCAAGATTAGCTAAAAATTGTAAATTCAATACTTGCTTGCACATGCAAGAAAATAAAGAAATTTGTGCTATAAAACAAGAGGTTGAAAAAGGATTAATTTTACCTTTTAGATATCAAAACTATCTTTATTTTTTAAGGAAACAAGATGAAAAAGATTATTAGTCCATCATTATTAAATGCAAGTAAATCTAGACGAGTCAAATTAGCACAAACACTATTTAATTTGGGAATTAAATGAATCCATTATGATTACATGGATGCCCAATTTGTTGAATCTACAGCTATTTCTGTTATAGAGATTCAAAACATTACTACTAAATTTCCAAAATATACAAGTGATGTTCACTTAATGTGTGTAAATCCAAAACCAGTCATTGAGCAACTGATATCACATATTGACTATGCAACCATCCACTATGAAAGTGTTTCAAAAGATGAAATTGAATATTTAATTTCAGAATTTAGTTCTAAAATTAAAATTGGAATAGCAATCAAACCAGAGACACAAGTGGAATCAATTTTGTATTTGTTAAACAAAATAAATTTAATTTTAGTTATGTCAGTTAATCCAGGCAAAGGTGGACAACAATTCATTAAAACAAGTTATGAGAAAATTTCACAACTAAGAAGATATATTGATGAGCATAAATTAGATGTTTTAATTCAAGTTGATGGGGGAATTAAAGACACTAATGCTCAAAAAGTTTTTGAAGCTGGTGCGGATATTGTTGTTGTTGGAACTTTTTTAGCAAGTAAACCATCTAAACAAAAAGTTATGTCACTTTTAAAAAATTAACTATAATTTTTAAAAAAAGATATAACATAGTTGCAAAAACAAACTAAAAAAATGTTTTTGTAGTATACTTTTAATAAAAAAGGGAATATAATGAAAAAATTATCTAAAGTTAGAAAAGACGGATTATTACAAAGCCAAGCCTTTTTCTATGAAGCAGTAGGTGGATTGTTTGGTGCTGGTTTGTGATATTTAGGTCGAATTAATCAAGCTATTATTCGTACAGGATTAACTCTTGTTGCTATTTTGTGTGTATTTATTCCAAGAGCAATGTATGATGCATCTACAATACAAGATGTTATTTCTAACAAAGTTTTTGGAATCACACTATTTGGTATTCTTTTACTAATTGCTGTTATTATTTGAAACATGGTTTCATTGTTAATGATATTTAAAGGAACCCAAAAAGATGGCTATTTAGTTAAAATTAATGATTGAGAAAAAAGTGAAGTTTTTGCTTCAAATTACAACCATATTGAGCACAAAAGTTTTTCAATTTTAGAAATTGAAGCAGGAATTTTAGACAAGCATGCTAATTTAAGAAGTAACCATCATCCTGATTGTCCAAATAGAGACTAAAATTCAATTTTGTTAAATTAAATGAGATTAAAAAATATACCCAATGCTCTTGAAAAATTAGAAGAACTAAATTTATTAATCACCAAACCTATTTCAGTTGATGAAAATTGAATTATAGAAGTTGGTATGGGAAAAGGTGAAATGATTGCATCTTTGGCCCAACAAAATCCAGATCAAAAATTTTTAGGTATTGAAAAATTCCCTTCAGCAGCAGTGAAAATTGCTAGATTTGTCAAAAATCAAAATCCTACAAATTTATTTGTTTTATGTAAAGACTTAATTGAAGTTCCCAATTGAGTTGATGGTAAAGTAAATCAAATATGACTAACTTTTAGTGATCCTTGACCAAAAAAGAAACATTTAAAACGACGATTAACTTATAAAACATTTTTAAATGTGTATCAAAAACTTTTATCTTCAAATGGTAAGTTAAGATTAAAAACAGATAGTGAAAGTTTTTTTAACTTTAGTAAGGAATCGTTAGTTGAAAATAAATGAGTTATTGACTACTCAATAAATGACATTAGTCAATCATATTTTGCTCAAGAAAATATTCAAACTAGTTATGAAAAAAAATGGACAGAAAAAGGAAAAAACATTTTTTATTTAGAGGCTCACCCTTTATAATTAATTTTTATAAATTTTTTTGTTTTTTTGGTAAAATTTAAAGAATTAATTTTTAAATTTTTGATTATAATATATAAAATATATTGTTTTAAAAATTTTAAAAAAATATTATTTCAGTAAATATAACAAAGGCTATTAAATTATGACAAAATTTATCGATGTGTTTATCAAATATGCAAATGAATTTGAACCAAGTATTATTACACTTGAACCTGCATACAATGAAGACAACATTCCTTACTTAATTAAGGAAGAATTTCATATTACTGAATTCCTTTCTGAAAAGAAAGCATACATTTTTTTAGGCAATAAAAATAAAGAACTTACCAAAGACCGTATGCGTCAACTTGCAACAAAAATTGCACAACTTCCACGTGATATTCAAATTGATTATGATAAATTCAATTCAAATTTCTTGAAATATTTGATTGAAGTTGTTGCTTTTGTTAGATCAGATATTTTTTCAGTTCGCTCAGATGCAGAAAAAACTAAAGCAAAATTTAAAGATATTATTGTTGTAAGCAAAAATGTTGAAAAACTGAAACCATTAGTTGATAAGTACCAAACTATTAACCAAGCAGTTAATTTTGCACGTCACTATCAAAATATGCCACCTAACATTGCGAATTCTGAGTTTTTAGCTAAAAAAATTGAAGAAAAATTATCTAAAAATCCTAATTTAACTGTTAGAGTTTTAAATGCAGAACAAATTAAAGAACTAAAAATGAATTTATTCTTATCTGTAAATAGAGGTTCAACTTACGAACCAAGATTAGTGGTAATTGAATACAATGGTTCTCCAGGTTCTGAACATAAAACTGCTTTTGTTGGAAAAGGAATCACATTTGATTCAGGTGGTTATAACTTAAAACCATCTTCATATATGGCTAATATGAAATATGATATGTCAGGAGCAATAATTTCAGCAGCAGCAATGGACGCTATTGCTAAATTTGCTCCAGTAGCAAATGTTTGTGCAGTTTTACCTTTAACTGACAATAGAGTTAATGGAGACGCAAATACTCCAGATGCAGTTTGAAAATCAATGAATGGTAAAACTGTTGAAATTAACAACACTGATGCTGAAGGCCGTTTGGTTCTTGCTGATGCAATGACATATGCAATTCGTGAACTAAAAGCTTCTGAAGTAATCACTATTGCAACATTAACTGGAGCAATTAGAGTGGCTCTTGGTGAAACCTTTACTGGTGCATTTGCAACAGATGACAAATTATTTAAAACCTTTAATGAAGCAACAAAAGAAAGTGGTGAATTAATTTGAAGAATGCCACTTCATAAAGATTTTGCTCAGGAAATCCGTAAATCTAGTGTTGCAGATTTAAAAAACACAGATTTAACTGGAGCTGCAGGTTCTTCATCTGCTGCAATGTTTTTAGATGAGTTTAGTGAAGGTAAACCTTTCCTTCATCTTGACATTGCTGGAACAGCTGATGTTAAAAGAACTCCAACTGGTGTAATGACTAAATCATTGATTGAATTTATTTTAAAAAAATAATATTTAAAATAATAAAACCCGAGATAATCTCGGGTTTTTAATTTTTAATTTGTTTGAAAGTTAGAATTTATTAATCTAAAAATAATTTTTGATTTTTAATAAAATTAATAAACCAATACATAGTTTTGTTTAAATCAAAACCATTTTTAGAAGAAAAATTTTTTAATTTAGCTAGTTTTTCAAGATTTTTTTCAATAATAGAGTCATCTTCTGATGGTTCTAAATTTAATTCTGACAAAATATTAGAGCAACAATTTGAAATTAATTTATAAATATTAATAGTTAAAAATTTTAAATCAAAAATATCAATTGGAATTGCATTTAAAATAATTAACTTAAAACCATTGGTTTGATCTTCTATTTTTGGAAACATAATTCCAGGAGTATCTAAAAACATGAAATTGCCAACATTTATTCATTGATTAGACCTGGTTACTCCAGGAATGTTGGCAGTTTTTAATTTTGATTTAGTTAGTAAATTAATCAAAGTGGATTTACCGCCATTTGGAATACCAACAACAAAAATTTTTAAATCAGTATTAATAAAGCCTTTATTTTTCAATTTATCAACTTTTTGTTGTAAAAATAGATTTAATTTACTAAAAATCATTTTTTTAGAACTAGTATCTTTTAGGTTTAATATCAGAACTTCACTATTTTTACTTTTCAATTGGTCAACAACTTGATTAATTTTTGTTTTATTAGATAAGTCACTTTTAGTAATTAAAATCAATCTTGGTTTGTTTGGATAGATTTTATCTAACTCATAATTATAACTACTTAGTGGCGCCCTACCATCTAAAACAACAATAAAAAGATCAGCTAATAAAGCTTTTTTATGAATAGAACGTAGTCCTTTGGCCATATGGCCAGGAAATCAATTAATTTTCATTTGTTTAAATTATAATAAATAGTAAAATTATAATTATGAATTTAAAACAAATATTTTTAAAACAGGAACAATTAGATAAAAGCTTTAGTAAATATATCAAGGAAAAAAATAATCCTGGGTTTTCACAAGATTCTAACTGAGAAGATCAAGTTATTATTGCAGCAATTATTGAAATTGCTGAATTTTGCAATGAAATTGAAGCTTTTAAATATTGAAAACAACATAAAAAAAACAATCATGAAAAAGAAATTGAGGAATTTGCTGATGCAATTCACTTTTTAGCTTCAGCTTGTTTGCACTTTAAAGTTGATTCTGAAATTGAAGAAAAAGTTGTTGCTTCTCGAGATTTAAACGACCAGACTAAAAAAGTTTTTAGTTTAGCAACAAATATGTTAAACAATAAAACAGCTGAGAATTTAGGTGAATTATTTAGTTATTTTCTAGGTTTTGCAAAACTTCGAGGTTGAACTGATGAAATGATTTTCAATGCCTATGAACAAAAACATCAAATAAATATAAATAGAATTAAAAATAATTATTAGTGAATAATATGACAAAAAAAGAAATAAATTCTAAAGTTAAAAATTTTGTTTTTGATCTAGATGGAACATTATTAACGACTAAAAAAGTGATTGATAATTTATCGATTATAGCTTTGAAAAATCTTCAAAATAAAGGCAAAAAAATTATTTTTTGTACTGGTCGCGCATGATATTATACAAAAAAATATTATTCAGAAATTAAGCCAGATTATCCAATAATTAGCTGCAATGGTGCAATGATTTACGATTACATTAAAGATGAAGTTGTTTATGCAAAGCTTTTTGCAAAGTCAAAAATAGAACAAATTATACAAATACTCAAAGAAAAACAGATTACTTTTTTGATATACACAACTGAAAAAATGCTGGGTTTTAGTCCTAATAAAACTAAGGGATTTTGATTTAATAAATTAGAAGAATATAATAAAAGCGTTGCTGATGATTTGAAAAATCCTATAAATTACTATGACTTACTAAGTTATGATTGAAGTAATTTAAATAATCAAAAAATAGTAAAATTTTTACTAGTTAAATCAGATAGTCAAGAATCTAATTTTTTAGAAGCTGAAAATCTTATCAAATCTATTGAGGATATTTATTTAGTCCAAGGCCAAAAGGAAGTTGTTGATATTATGTTGTCAGGTTTTGATAAAGGTCAAGGCTTGTTGTTTTTAAAGGAAAATTACAATTTAAATTTAGAAGAAACAATCGCATTTGGTGATGCAGAAAATGATATCCCAATGTTTTCTCAAGTTAAATATTCTGTGGCTATGGGCCAAGCAGATCCATTGGTTAGAGAAGCCGCTACATTTCAAACAGACTCTTGTGATAATAAAGGTATAGCTAATTTTTTAAAAGATGAATAAATCTAATCGGATAACTAAAGTTAAAGTAAATCATCACAATAATGGTTTTTGAGTAGTTCCCACGCTGCAAAATTTGTTTTTTTCATTAAAAATATCTACAATTTCAATTAAAAAATTTGATAAATTAATAGACATAGTTAATTCACTTAATTTACAAAATCAAGAAGTTGTTTTTAATTTTAATGGTGATAAACAATTCAAAAAATTTAATTTATTAACAAAACTTAGAGGTTTTGATTTCCAATTAAATATTAATGAAGTACAAAAATTAGATAATAGTGCTAAAATTTTATTTGAACCAGTAAAAAATTGTAAAATTTACTTTGATAAAAAAGGCTTGACCTTAATTTATAAAGGTTTAATCCCATTTTTTTCTAAAAACTATTATCAAAATTTGCTAATTCAAGCATTAAATGAGGATTCAAAACGACAAGTTTGCTTTTATTGAAGATTTTTTGGTTTTAAAAAAGGACAATAATGAAAAAATCTTTAACTAAACTACTCTTTTTAAGTTCTTCAGTCTTTGTGCCAATTACATTTGTGTCTTGTGCTACAATTCAAGATAAAAAAACACAAGAAAATAAAGAGAATTTACCTATTAATCCTCAAGAATTACTCAAAAACATAATTGATGTTCCACTTGGGATTGAAACACAAAATGTTGACACATTTTATTATCAAATTATAGCTAGTTATGTAGGCAAAAATTTTTCTAATTTAAATGGAAAATTTAATGATATGCTTCAAACAGCTAGTCAACTTGGCAACAAAATAGAAGATGCTGCTAAGTATAAAGAAATACTTAGTGAAACAATAAATAAAATAAAAGAAATAGCAAATTTAATAGATACAGATTTTGGCGTGTATGAACAAAATAGTTTTGCTGATTTTAAAGTTAAATTAGACAAATCACTAGATGATTTAAAAGCAATAGATAATCAAACACAAAATGATGAAAAAGCAAAAGAAACCATTGCTAAATTAACTAATATAATACGTTCTATAAATAATGAAAGATTTGATACAATAAATAAAATAGATTGACAGACATATTTTGATTCTAAAAAAAATGATGATGGTTTCAAAAAATATGTACAAAGATTTTATGAAGGTACCTCTTATTTGGATGCTAGTGAATACTTAGATAAATGAAGAGAATTAGGCACATATTCAAAAAATAAAAAAGATATCATCACAGGCTATAATTGATTTTATAATTATGGAGCAGGCTTTAATAAAGGTAATATTAATTTTAATCCCCTATATTTATACAACTCACTTGCACTACAACTAGCTAAAAAAACTTATGCAGCAGAAATAGCTAAAAATGAAAAACCAAGTGTGGTTCCTATTTCACATAATTCACTTGCTAATCTTGATGATGTAATTGAGAATGCATCTAATGGTCATGAAAATGCTTTTTGATTTGATTATGATTTTAACAAACTTAACTATATTAAAGGAGTAATAGAAGGTTCTTTAAAAGACACAAGTATTGATTTTGGTATTTTTAAAAAATCTATTTTTGATCAGCAATATAAATTAATGAATTATTTTCAACAAATGGTTGAAGATGCAAACAAGAAGTATAATCAAAAAGATGTAAATAAATCAACAGAAAAAGATAAAAAAATTGAAAATAGTGTTGAAAATAAAGAAGATTCGAAAACTCAAGACACACAAACAAATCCAAAAAACCCAAATGAACAAAAAACTCAGGATGCAAAAATAAAACAAAACCAAGGCAATGAAACAGAAATTAAGTTTTATTTAAAACCATACTTTTTCCAAGATTCACAAACTAAAGCGAATTCAGCTAACCAATTAGAAAATGTAATTTATAAGTTGTATTTAGTTGAGCAAACCACTAACAAGCCTAAAAATGTAGACCCAAATGTATTGATCACAGCTCCAAATTTTTCTATTGAAGAATTAGATGCTGCTGAAAAATCAGGCAATAACAATAATCCTAAAAAAATCAAGGTAATTAGTTTAACTAGAAGAATTACTATCAATAATTTTTTAACAACAGAAAATAACACAATTGAGCCACAAAATTGACAATTTAATAAAGATTTATTTGTTCACACTCTTTGAAATGTTTTAGCTGTTGATCAAGGTTTCCCATTACCTTTTGATGCATCATTATTAAAGGATAATTAGAAATAATGATTGAAATCAAAATCCCTGATGTTGTGAAAGGAGTATTAAATACTCAATTTGGCAATGGTAATTTAGGTGGAGATTTTCGAAATTCTGTTAGTTTTCCTTTGAGTTGATCCAAAGTTAAAGGGGCAAAATCATATGCAGTTACTTTAATAGATTATGAGTCAACCAACACACTTGGCGCTATTTTTGTGCATTGAGTGGCTACTAACATTAAAACTAATAAATTAAAATGAGATGAATCTTTTGCAAAAAAAGATAAACTATTTCAATTTGAAAATAGTGTAACAGATAAAGCTAGTGCTTATATGTTGCAATCATTTTACCAAAGCCATCCAAATGGTGTTTATTTTGGCCCTTTTCCACCTGATTGTGACCACAATTATCGTTTAGAAGTTTTTGCTTTAGATATTAATGACATTTTAGAAAATTCTCCATTTGATCCAAAACAACCTTTATTTTACGATCAGTTTTTAGAATTAATTAAAAATCATGTTGTTGATTGAGGTGTTACAAGTTTCTTATATCGAACTCGTTCTAAGATGGAAGAAGGTCGAATTATTCCTTTAGAAATCACAGAAAATCAATTAAATTTGCCTCTTTCTGAAGAACAAAGTAAATTTTTTGTTAGTTTTGACAAAATTAATTTTTATTCAAATGCACTGCAAGCTCGAAGTAATAATTATCATCTTTTAGATATAAAATACCTTGGAAAAGAAGCTTCTTCCTTAATTTATGGTGCTCAAAATTTTGATTTAGAAATTTATAGTGAATCACAAAATATTAAAGAATATGTAATTTTAGTTACTAGTTTTGCAGAAACATCTTCACTTGGAGTAGGGCTAGTTTGTTGAGTTAAGGTTGGTATTAAAAAAACAAATGACAGTTATAAAACTATTATTTTAGCAGGAAACAATCCTTTTGAAAAAAGCGATGATTTAGTACAAATTCAAAACACTTTTGCAGGACCAAGTGCTGAAACCATAGCATCTATTATAGGAAAAAATGTTACAGATTTTGATTTAATAGATCATTCATATGGTTTGTTATTTTTGCCTGGCTTGACAAATGGTCAAGGAAATTATAGTTTAGAAATTTTTGGAATTAATCAGGAAATTGATTGAGCAAATATTGAAAAAACTAAAGGACAAAAACTAAATGCAACCGATGTGTTACAAACTATTAAAGGTAAAATAGTGGCATATAATAGAACTTTTTTCAAATTAGTTTAAATTTATTGATATATTCAAATATTAAAAAAGTGTTTATTTTAAACACTTTTTTAATTAATCTTTATCATTTTTATTAAGCTCTAAAGTAAAAAAGACTGGAGCATGATCGCTTATGCCTGTACGAATTTTAGAGATAATATTTTTTAATTGGTTTTCTTTGTCATCTTGCTTTTTTAATTCTGCAAAAGTTGCTTCATTAACAATTTTTTTATCAAAAACACTTCACAAATCAAAGACTTTTGCATCTTTTGTTTTTAAATCTCCTTTGTAGAAGATTTTATCATATGAGTTTGCATATCCAATTTCTGTATTTTTCAATGAACTAAGGTCATCTGGAGTTAATAAAGATTTATATGTT
The DNA here is from genome assembly GCF_000524555.1 of Mesomycoplasma bovoculi M165/69. Taxonomy (NCBI): domain Bacteria; kingdom Bacillati; phylum Mycoplasmatota; order Mycoplasmoidales; family Metamycoplasmataceae; genus Mesomycoplasma; species Mesomycoplasma bovoculi. Next base: position 150,571 of record NZ_CP007154.1, read on the forward strand.
TTAAGTGTGCTAGCAAAAACTCCACTATGATTTGGTCCCTTAATATTTGTGTCACCCATAAAAATAATTTCATTATTTGGCCCATCATTGGCATCTATGTAATTAAGTGCATCAATTAGGTGTTCACCTTCTTGAACTTCTTGTTCACCTTGTCCACTAAAAAATCGACTAGATTTTTCCCTATCTTTCCCCTTACGTTTTTTCTTAGGTCCAGGTGCATCAAAGTGATCTAAAGCTACAGTAAAATCATTTTTAATATCACCCTTTGTTTGAAATTTTACAGCAGCAACAGGCCTTGCAAATTCAAAATCAGTTTTAGCTATTAAATAAGGATTTGTTTTAGGAGAAGTGAAGTCCACAGTTTCTAGCAAAGATTTTTTGTACAAAAAAGTATATCTTTCTTTTTGATTTATTTTACCTTCAGGATCTGTTGTTAGCTGGCTTCATTCTGCTTTTGGATCTAGTTTGTTTAAATAATCAACAATTATGGAACCATCGCTTTCTGGTTTTATTTCTGCAAGTCCAACAAGATCAGCTTTATTGTAATTAATAACATCAGCAATAGCCAAACTTTTTGCACTATTATTTTTATTTACATAGTTAAGCACATTTCAAAAACCAATTCTTATAGATTTGGTCTCTTCGTTAGAAGAATTTGGCAATTTTGAAGCATCACTAGTTGGGTTATTATTGTTTGTTTTGGAAACATTAACAAGAGTGCCTTCAAAATTTTGCTTATTATGATGGAGTGCATATTTAACTCCAAAACCAATACCAACACTAACGCCTATTACCAGGCTTGTAATTATAATATATTTAAAAATCTTTTTCATACAAAAATTGTAAAAAATTTTTTTTAAAAATGAATAAATTTTTTATTTTTTTATGTAAGAAACAAAATTATTTTTTACTGTTTTTAGTTCTAATTTATCAAGTAAAGTGATTAATTCATCGTTGATTAAAATTTGAAATTTTTTTTCAAGTATACTGTTATCAAAAATCGCATCAAATCTTAAAGTTATAAAATTTTGAAAAAAAAGCAATTTATCTTTTTTTTCTTTAATTTGTTGACTAATTTTTGGAGAAAGCATATCGGCGTTTTTAATAATGTTGTTTAAATTATTAAATTCTTTTAGTAATTTTTGAGCACCCTTTTCACCCAATCCTTCAATGATTTTGATATTATCAGATTTATCTCCTGCTAAAACTTTAAAATCAACAACTTGAGAAGGCAAGATATTCATAATAGATTCAAAATTATCTATATTTTTAATACTGATAATATCATTTTTAATAGAATCAACAACAATTGTTTGTTTATCAACTAATTGAAGTAAATCTTGATCAGAAGAAAAAATTATTATTTGAGTGTTTGAATCTTTATTTATTAAACTTTGCTTCATTGAAGCAATTAAGTCATCTGCTTCAAAGTCAAAGTTTTCAGCTCATGGCATTTGAATTAAGTTTAAAATTTCTTTGACTATTTGCATTTGCTCAAATAAAGAATCAGGAGCTTGGGTTCTCCCTTTTTTGTAGTCTTCAAAACTTTGATGCCTAGGTGTTTTACTTCCCTTGTCAAAAGCAAAAAAACAAAAATCAGGTTTAATAAGTTTTATTAACTTGAAAAAAGTCATAAAAAATGTGTGAATTGCATTGGTTTGCTGACCACTAGAATTTTGCATAATTGAGCCATAACTACTTGCATAAAATGACTTAAATAGCAATAAATTTCCATCAATTAGTAAAGCTTTTTTATTCATAATTAACCTCAATAAATTCATTTCTAGTAAATGAAAACATATTTTTTTGATTAATAGTTAAAAACAATTTGTATGTTTTGTTCACTTTTAAGGATTTGAAATAATCAATTCGAGAGCCAAAAACTCAAACTTTTATTTTATCAGTTAAATCTGTTAAGTGTAAGACAAGGGTGTCTGCACCAGCTTTTGTTTTATTATGTTCCATTTTGAATAATTTCAAGATTACAGAGTATTCAATACCACGATGAAAACTTTGCAAACTAGGTTGGTTTGCGAAAACTTTAGGTTTTGGTGTCTCTATAAAATTCATTCCTAAAAAATCATATTCATTTTTTAAACTTTCCTTTAAATCAAAGTCTAGTTGATTCATTTGAAATTTAGAATTAATTAGGTCAATATCTATTTTTATTTTTTTGTTTTCATCATAAAAAACATAATCTTGAAATTGTAATACACTTTGTAAATTTGCAAGCAATGTTTGTTGATTTCCAAAGTCAGATAAAGCATTTGCTTTAATCAATTTTTCAATATTAACAATTGAAAAATTGATTAATTTCATTCTTAAAACAAAATCAATAAAACCTTGGTAGTCACCATTGGTTTGCCGTTCTTCGATTAAAGATTTAGCAGCAACCTCACCAATTTGTTTTATCATAATAAGTGGCAAAATAATACTTTGACTTTTTTTGTCATAAAAAGCTTCTATCAATGATTTGTTGACATTTGGTGGAATAATTTTGTATTTTAATTCACTAACTTCTTTGACATATTTTTCAATATTTGCTTGATTTCCATTTTCATTTGAAATCAAATAGCAATAAAATTGTACAGGATATCTAGATTTTAAAAAGGCCATTTTATAAGCTAATGTTGCATATGCAGTTGCATGGGCTTTATTAAATCCATAAGCCGCAAATTTTAAAATCAAGTCATAAATTTGTTTGACATAATTTATATTATGTCCCTTTTTAACTGCGTTTTGAATGAAAAGTTCTTTAATTTCTGACATCTTTTTTTCATCTTTTTTTGAAATTGCTATCCTAATCAAATCAGCTTGAGCTAAATCAAAACCAGCAATTGTTTGGCAAATTTGCATAATTTGTTCTTGATAAATAATAATTCCATAAGTTGATTCAATGATTTTATCAAAATCAGGATGAATTTTTTCTCATTGTATTTTTTGATTTTTACGATCTTTGTAAACTGAAATTTGCTTAATTGGTCCTGGTCTAAAAAGTGAAATTGTTGCAACAACATCGTTAAATGAATCTACGCCAACACCTTTAATAGTAGATGACATTCCTGGAGATTCAAGTTGAAAAATCCCTTTTGTAAAGCCTTGTGAGAGTAATTTATTGGTTTTTTCATCAGAAAGTGGCAAATCTTCAAAGTCTATTTTTTTGCCATCTTCTTGAATTGAGTGCAAAATTTCACTAACAATATTTAAATTTCTAAGTCCTAATAAATCAATTTTTAAAAGAGAAAATTCTTCTAAAAATTCAGCACTAAATTGTACTTGGTTGTATCCCTCGCGTGAAAGTAATGTTGGAACCAAATTTGTTAAAGGTTCCTTAGAAATTACAATTCCAGCAGCATGGGTTCCAGATTGGCGTGGCATTCCCTCTAAAAATGTAGCAATTTCATAAATTTGTTTATAAATATATTCGCCGTTTTCATTGGGTGTTTCAATCAAAGTTCGAAAATTAGATTTTTTTTCATTGTAACACTCTTTGAGTGTTTGTCCCATTTTGATTAGCTTGCTATTTTGGTTAATTTCAGTTTCTGAAATACCAAAATTTCGAGAAATATCTCGAAAAACACTACGAGCTCCTAAAGTAGAAAATGTAACAATAGTAGCTGTGTGTTCAAAACCATATTTTTGCTGAATATAATTAATAATCTCATTTCGTCTAGTATCTTGAATGTCAATGTCAATATCGGGCATTGTGATTCTCATAGGATTGAGAAATCTTTCAAATAGCAAGTCATATTTTAAAGGATTGACTTGTGTGATATCGAGAAGATAGGAAACCAAAGAGCCAGAAGAAGAACCACGACCCGGCCCAATTAAAATTTTTTGTTCTCTTGCTCATTTTAGAAAATCTCAAATGAGCAAGAAATAATTGGAAAAATCAAGATCTCGAATAGTTCTATATTCAAAATCAAGACGTTTAAGAGCAGAAGAAAAATTTCTTAATTCTTCTTCTTTAGATTTAAAAGCATCTCGCAAAATTCTTTTCAGTTCAATATTTGGGTCAAGATTTTCCAAACCTACAACTGAAGGTAAATTTAAAAAAGGTTTTGGAAACTCAACATTAATATCTGCTACTAAATTATTGGTTCTTTCTATAATTTGTTTATCAATTTTTTCACTTCATTGGTCAAAATTGTATAAATCTTGTGGTTGATATTCAACACCACGAATTTTAGCCAATTCAACTAAATAGACTTGCTCATCAGAATTTAAAACATTGCGATGTTGAACTCAAACTGCGTTTGAAATATTAGGGTCATTTGCAACTATATAATAATTTTTTAAATTTAGTTGTTTTTTGTTTTTGACAAAGTATCCAAGATCGGGATGGTCAATAATAATGACATTATAATTTTCTAGCTCACTTATTGCAACATTTTGATTGTGCATCTTTTTTGAAGATAAAACACATAAATGTTGGTAGCCTTTATAGTTTTTAGCTAATAAAATAAAGTGATAATCTTCAGCAACAATTTCTAGTCCAATAATAGGTTTGATTCCAGATTCTTTACATAGTTTGTAAAATTTTGGGACCCCAAACATATTATTTAAATCTGTTAGTGCAAGTGCACCTAACTTATTTTTTTTAGCAAAATCAATAAGTAGATCTAATTTAATAGTAGATGATAAAAAAGTGTATTCACTATTTGTGTGTAGATTTATTAATTCCATAAATTATGATTGCAAGTCTTTTAGTATTTCTTGAATTCTAAATTGAATTTTTGCTTGATCAGTTTCATTAATTTGTGCTGCTTTTCCTTGTGGACTTAACGAACGGTCTGAAAAACTTATATCTTGTTGAACAGGTTCTTTTAAATATTGTTGCTTAGCTTGATCTAAAAAAGGTTCAAATTCCTTATTTGCTTTAAATTTAAAGTATTTTGAATTTAAATTATCGTTGTCTTTTGCTTTATCATAATTGAGTAATAAGTGCATAAGAATTTGTTGAGGAGCTTGCTTAGATTTTAAAATTTTAGATTCAGGTGTACCCTTTTTTTTTGTATAAATATCACTTAATAAGTCATAAATAAATTGGTTTAAATCCTGTTTAATTGTCATAAGTGAATTTAAATTATTGTCACTAAAATCATTATAAACAACTTTTTGACCTTGTGTTAATTCTTTGCTAACAAAATTATTTAAATCAGGGGAAGCCACAAAAATTAATTCAGAATGATATTGGCTATTGTCTGGACTTACTATTTGTTTTATTTTGTTTTGAATTGTTGCTTGATCATTGCCTGGTGAGTAAATAAAAATTTGATCATTTCTATTATTAATTTTTACCATTTGGTCTTCGTGTTGATCATTTCAAGTGGCAACACCAGCCAAAAATCCAACTAAATTATTTGTTTGACTTTTATGTTTGGAGTTTAAAATAAAGCTTATTTTTCTCCTAAAATCATCTTTGGGATATTTGCTAGCTAAATACGCTGCACTAGCATAACCGGCAATTCAATTTGGATCTTGTGATTTAATAAAAATTGGAGCAACAAATTCTTGAGTATCTGCTATTTGATCTCATAACACACTTGATATATTATTAATATTAGGATTTATAGGAAAAAATAGTGATCTATGGAGTTCATTTCAAAGTGGTGTTGTATTTGGAAATTGATCAGTTAATCATGTTCGAAATTTTGAATAATCAAAGTCATCTTGAATAAAGAAAATATTATATTTTTTAAGATCGCTTTTAATATTATCGTCTAGTTCTTTTTTATTTTTTTCATCACGCTCAGGGTCTTTATCATTATAATATTTAAATCATAATTTTGATTCTGGTCTTTGAAAATTTGTGTTTTCCACATTATTTTCTGCTTGTACAAAGTTGTCAATAGATTTTTCTAAAGCTTGAATGACTCCATCACTTTCATTATCGCTAAGAACTATTCTAGGTCTTAAATTAAAAAAATTTTTTTCTTGATATGCTTTACTAAGATTAGGATCGGTAGTTTGAACACAAGACACTAGGGCAATCGGTAAGATTGTTGCAGATAATAATGGTAATAATTTAATAGATTTTCTAATTTTCATGATGAATTTTTTCCAATATTTGATCAATTGATTCTACTCTTTTTGTAACAGGGTCTATTTCAAAGTGTAGTTGCGGAACTTTAAATCCTACAGCAATATTTCCCAATTTTAGTCTAATAAATTTGCCAGCATTTTGTATGTATTTTAAATTTTGTTCTTCATCTTGGTCAAATACTAAATAAATATATAAATGAGATTTATCATTTGTAAGTTTAACTCAACTCACTGTTACCCCAAATTTATCACTAAAATTTTCTTGAAAAATTTCACTAATTAAGCGTAAAAAATGAGTTTCACGTTTTAGGTGGTTGATGTTATTCATTTTAATCTTCAACCTCAACATCTTGATATGCTTTTATAATATCATCAACTTCAATGTCATTGAATTTAACAATGTGAGTTCCAAATTCATTACCAACACTAACTTCTTTTACATTGTTTTTATCTCTTTGAAGGGTTTCAAGTCGACCCTTATGAATTAATTTTCCATTTCTATAGAGTTCGATTTTAGATTCACTAACAATTTTTCCATCTAAAACTGTACATCCAGCAATAGAACCAACTTTTGAGAATCAAAACTTTTTAATAATTTTTGCAGTACCTGAAAGAACTTCTTCATATTTAATGGTACGTAATTGTTTTACCATTTCTTTAATTTCATCTATGATTTTATAGATAATTGTGTGTTCACGAATTTGAATTTTAGCTTGTTTGGCTTGAGTTTTTATTTGATTGTTGACAGGTAAATTAAAAACATAAATGATAGATTCAGAAGTTTGTGCTAGCAAAATATCAGCTGTAGTTATAGCCCCGACACCTGAGTGTAAAATGTTGACTTGCACATATTTTGAGCTTAATTTACTCACTGCATTATCAATTGCTTCGACAACTCCTTGAGCATCAGCTTTGATAATTAAATTAATTACTTTGTCTTTTTCATCAACATTATTTGTGCTTGTTTTTTGTTTAAATAACTGACTTTTTTGAATTGATTTTTTCTCTTCTGCTAATTGTTTAGCAAATTTTTCCTCATGAAAACCAAAAAAGCGATCACCAGCTTGTGGAACATAATTTAGTCCACTTACAACAACTGGTGTTCCTGGCAAAGCGAATTCAATTGGTTGACCAACTGTGTTTTCTAGACTTCGAATACGCCCATATTGATGACCAGCAACAATAAAGTCGCGAATTTTTAAGGTTCCATTTTGAACCATTAAAGTTGCTATAGCACCTTTACCATGGTGTAGTTTTGCCTCTAAAACTGTTCCAATTGGATAACGGTTTTTGTTTGCTTTAAGTTCTAAAACTTCAGCTTGCAATAAAATAGCTTTAAAAAGATCTTCTATTCCCTGACCTGTAAGAGCACTTCCATAGACAAAGATATTTGAACCACCCCATTCTTCAGTCACCACATCTAGTGTGCTTAATTCGTTTTTGATTCGTTCAAGGTCTTTATTTGGTTTGTCCATTTTATTTACAAAAACAATAATTGGCACATTAGCAGCCTGGGCGTGATGGATAGCTTCCTTGGTTTGAGGCATCACTCCATCATCTGCTGCAACAACTAAAACAACAATATCTGTAACTTTTGCTCCACGAGCACGCATTTGAGTAAATGCTTCATGACCAGGAGTGTCAATGAAGTTGATCCAATTGCCATCAACATTAACTTGATAAGCTCCAGTGTGTTGAGTTATTCCTCCAAATTCACCACCTGCTACATTTGATTTACGAATATAGTCTAATAAAGAGGTTTTCCCATGATCAACATGACCCATTACAGTGATAATTGGTGGACGATTTTCTAATTCACTATTGTCATCAACAATACTAATTTCTTCCATAAAATTGCTAGCATTGACTTCTTTTTTTTGTTCAAAATCTAAACCAAATTCCACGCAAACTTCAGCAATTTCTTCTTCATTTACAATGTAATTTAAGTTATACATTTTTCCTTGTTTGAAAAATAAAGTAATAATGTCATTAACACTTTTGTTAATTTTGGTCGCTAAATCTGCAATACTCATTGGACCACTAAAAACAAAAACTCCATCTTGCACTTCTACTTTGACAGGATTTAGTTGAGATTTTATTTGCTCAATATTTGATTTACGGTGTTCTTTTTTGGCCATTTTTTTCTACCTCTACTAATAATTGTTCATAAATTTCACTATTAATTTTAGTCTTAAAAGATCTATTTAATAGTCTTTTTTTAAAAAGAAGTGCAATTTGATCTTCTTGTTTGCAAACATAGGCACCACGACCAGAAATTTTGCTATTTTGTGACAAGTCATCTATTGAAACTTGTTTATTTTTATACACAAAACGCAATAATTTAGTAACATGAAGAACCTGTTGACACACAATGCACTTGCGATTGTAATTTAAATTCATTTATATTATTTAAAACCATCAAGGTCATCTAAATCAAGGTCTAGTTCATCAACCCCACTATAACTTTCAAGATCTTTATCTGATTTAAAGTTTTGTACTTCACGTTGAATAAATTTAGATTCATTGGTTGATTTGAATTTAGGAGTTTTAGATTCTGTTTTTAAAGTTGTTGTTGATGTTTTATTTTCAACTTCAGCATTAGTTTTTTTAATTTCTTGTGTTAATGAATCAATGGTGTCATTAAATTCATTTTGACTAATTGGTTGAGTTTTTGTAACTTCTTTTTTAATTTTGCTACTTTTTACAGGTTTTGGTGTCTCTAAATTTTGGTTTTCTTCAGATTTAACTTCAGATTGTTGTTCTTGAAGTTGGTCAATCAATTTGTTTTGAGTAATTGATTCATCAAGAGCACTTTGTAGAATATTGTCAGCATCAAATAAAGCTGATTTGGATTGACTAGCTTTGCTAGATTTTGTAGACTTGCTAGACTTAGTTGGAGTTTTTTGTGGTTTGTTAGAATCTTTTTGTGCTTTGTTGTGAGTTAAATCTTGAGATGAATCAAGTGTAGAAGAAATTATTTCTTGATTATATTCAAAAGAGTTGTCTTGTTCAAAGTTTTGCATTTCACGTTCAAATTCTTCTAAGAATGAGTCAAAACTATCGCTATTGTACTCTCTTGAAGTTTGTGTAGATTGGCGACGATTTAAGTATTCATTTTTGAGGCTTAAAATTTCATTTTCATCTTGAATGTTACCATTTCATTCAATTTTAAATTTGTTGTCTTTTAAAACTTGTGAATAAGGCAAAATTTCCAAAGTAACACGAGTAAGATCACTAGCTAAACGAACATTAACACCTTTTTTACCAATAGCCAAACTGTGTTGAAAATCAGGAACTACTACAGTATATTTCTTGTTTTTTGAGTTTGTTTTCATCTCTTTAACACAAATTACTCTAGCTGGAGCAATAGAGTTTGCAATAAATGTGACAATATTGTCATCATATTTGATGATTTCAAGTTTTTCATCATTTAGTTCCTTAGAAATTGCATCAATTCTTGCACCCATTAGACCCACAATTGAACCAATTTCTGAAATGTTTTTAGAATCTGCACCTTCAACTTTACGAATAGCAACTTTACATTTTTCTTTAGGAGATCTTGCGATTGATGCAATTTCTAAATGTTTGGTTTGTAATTCAGGAATAGCATCAATAATTTTTGACTTAACAATTTGGATAGATTTACTAGATACTACAATTTGTGTTTGTTTTGAATGTTTATTAACATCTTCAATAACAACTTCTTCACGAGTTCCTATAGGTATATTTTTGTCAGTTGCGTAATTACTTGGCATAAATGCATCAACATTATCGCCATCAATTTTATAGATAAATCCTGATGGAATTTTGTTGGTTAGTGTTGCCATCATCACTTGATCTTTAAGTGGAAAGTATTTTTCATAAATTTTTTGACGAGTAACATCAGAAATACTTTGTTTAAATAATTGAGTTAGAGGTTCATGTATGTCTTTTTCAAATTCATCAATATTAATTTGAATTTTGACTATATCTCCAATTTGTGCATTTGGATAAATTTCTTTCGCCTTTTCTTCAGTTATGAAAATAGTTTTTTCATAACTAGAAACAGAACCATCAAAAAAATCATTTTCAACAACTTCTACATTTTTATTAAAAACTTGAAAAATTTGTTTTTTAGCATCATAAATTATTTCAAGGTCAGCATCTGGATCAATTCTCTTTAAGATTGTTTTTTCAATAGCAGTAGCAAAAAGTTGGAATGTTTCTTCTAATGAAATGTTGTGTTTATTTGAAATTTCTTCAAATTGTTGGAAAAAAGCAGATTTAGTTGCGCTTTTTTTATTAAAACTCATTTAAACTCCTTTGATAAAAATAATAATAAAAGGTTGTACAAACAACCTTGTTTTTTTAGCCTTTAATAATATTTTATATTATTTTTTGAATTTAGTATACAAAAAATAAATCTTTCAATTTCAAGATATATAATAATATTAATGATTTTTAATTTAAATTGAAAGTACCTAAAGAAAATAACAAAAATTACGCAATTTTATTCTGGTTTGCATAATAAAACATATTTTGGTTATTTAAATGGTTTTAAAGTTCAAATTAGAATAACTCAAAATAAGTTTGTTAATTGAGACAATGAAATGAAAATTGCAAAACATTTTTCTGAGCTTTTTTTGTTTTATAATAAAGGTAATTTTGTAAAAAAATGAATAGATGGTGACATTTTAAGCCAAAAAAGTCTGTCTAAAAATTTAGAATTACTTTTTTCTGAAATAAACAATTTTCATAATTTAAGCATTCCCAATTTAGAAAAATTTAATTGATTTTTAGATAATATTGATGATTTAAAATATTTCCAGCTAGTTGATAAATATAAAAATGATAGTCTAGTTGTTATTCATTGTGATTTGCAGTTTAAAAATATAATAATTAATAACAACCAATCAAAAACAACAATTCATTTAATTGATTTTGAATGGGTTCGCCTTGGAAGCAAATATATTGATTTGGTATCCTTGCATTTAAATTTAAAAATTGATAAAAAAATAATTATTAATTATTTTAAATTAGATAGTCAAAAATTTGATGACTATTTATATATGATGAATGTTTTTGTAAATTCTTGAAATAAAAAATACTACAACTAAATGTGTAGTATTTTTTAAAATTATATAAGCAATTAACTATTAAAGATTATCGAATTTAATTTTAATAGAAGGCCCCATTGAAGCAGAAACAGTAAGGTTTTTAAAGTAAGCACCTTTAACTGTAGATGGTTTTAACTTACGAAGTAATTGAATTAAGGTTTGTGCATTTTCAACTAATTGATTTACATCCATGTAAGTTTTTCCAACTAATGAGTGCACGATTCCATATTTATCAGCACGATAGTTTGCCTTACCTTTTTTAAGTTCGGCAACTGCTTTTTCAGGAGTAGGAGTAACTGTTCCTGTTTTAGGGTTTGGCATTAAACCTTTAGGCCCAAGTTTTTTACCATATTTACCTAGTAGAGGCATAAATTTAGGTTCAACAACTAGAACATCGAAATTAAAATTATCAATTTTAAGGTTTTCTTCCAATTCACCTGGTGTATAAACCAAATCAGCTCCAGCTTCTTTAACTTTGTTAGTTGTTTCTTGTGAATCTGAAACAACTAAAACACGAACATTTTTACCAGTACCATGTGGTAATAAAATACTTCCACGAAGTTGTTGTTCAGTTTTTCTAGTGTCCAAGTTTAATTTAACAGCTAAGTCAACAGATCCATCAAATTTAGTATATGAAGTTTTTTTCACAAGATCCATAGCTTCTTCTAGTGAGTAAAAGCGATCTTTTTCAACTAAGGCACGAGCATTTGCAAGTTTTTTACTAATTTTTTTCATTATTTAGCTCCTTGTTGTTTAATAAATTCTTCAATACCTTCAACTTCAACACCCATTTGTTTTGCAGTTCCATAGATAGTTAAAATTGCTTTATTTACATCTTTAGTGTTTAGGTCTACTAATTTGTACTCAGCGATTTCTCTTAGTTGGTCTAAAGTAATTTTTGCTACTTTATTTTTAGTTTCTTTAGAACCTGATTCAATTTTAGCAGCTTGTTTAATTTTGTAAGAAGCAGGTGAAGTAAATAATTGGAAGTCAAAACTTTTGTCCTTATAAACAGTAATTTTTACTGGAACTGGTTCACTTCCTCTATTTTTAGTTTCATCATTAAATTTTTTAGTAAATTCAGGCATTACAATTCCTAAACCAGCAAGAGCTGGCCCAGGCTTAGCTTGACCTGCGTTGAATTGCAATTTAGCAATTCTAACAATTTCTTTTTTTGCCATTTCGAGCATCCTTTCAATAATAAAAAATCTCTTAGTGGTTTTAGCGGCATTGCCTTCCACTGTTTAATGAGTAAATTAATTATAATATAAAAAAAATTTTTTCCAAGTTTTTAGTGTGATAGTTATGATTATCTATTTTTATGGTAAAATTATCCATTATTTAAAGTGAGGTTTTATGTTTATCAAAGAAGTTTTAAAACAGCCCGAAATGTTTAGTGGGCAACAAGTGAAATTCAAGGGCTGAGTGTCTAATGTGCGTGGAAATACCAAGGTTAAATTCATTGAAATTAATGATGGTTCCACTGTTTTAAATTTACAGTGTGTTTTAAAAAATGATAATTATGACCTTGCAATTGTAGACAATTTAGGAATTGGTTCAAGTGTTGAAATAACTGGATTATTTGTTTCAACACCTGATAAGCAACAAAAAGCTGAAGTGTCTGTTGAAAAAATTGAAATTTTATCTTTAGTGAAGTTGGATGAATATCCAATTCAAAACAAAGAAATCAGTGTTGAAGTTTTAAGACAAATGCCACATTTGCGTCATAGAACTAGATTGTTCAAGTCTATTATGATATTGCGTTCAGCACTTTTTTTTGAAATTAATAATTTCTTTCAAAGTGAAGGTTTTATTAACTTTTCGGCACCTATTTTAACATCCAATGATGGTGAAGGAGCGGGTGAAACTTTTATTGTTGATGATGAAAAGGGTGGTTTTTTTAACAAAAAAACTACTCTAGGAGTTACAGGGCAACTACATGCTGAGTCATATGCTCTTGGTTTTCAAAAAGTTTATACTTTTGCACCTACTTTTAGGGCTGAAAAATCAAATACAAAAAAACATGCTGCTGAATTTTGGATGGTTGAACCAGAAGTTGCATTTTTCAACCTAAATGACATTATTGATTTAGGTGAAAAAATGCTCAAAACTTCTATTGTTAATGTTATTTCTAAACATAACAGTGAATTTGATTTTTTAGAAAAATATACTGGAATTAATTTGCGTAAGCGTTTGATTGACTTTACAAAAAATCAAATTGAAAAAGTTAATTATGAAGATGCTTTAAAAATTTTAAGAGAGCATAAAGATCAATTTGAAAATCAAGATTTAGATTTTGGAGCAGATTTAAAAACTGAACATGAAAGATTTTTGGCTGAACAAGTTTTTAAAGCACCTGTTGCAATCACAAATTATCCCAAAGATATCAAAGCTTTTTATATGCATCAAAATGATGATGGTAGAACAGTTGCAGCATTCGACCTTTTAGTTCCAGGAATTGGTGAATTAATTGGCGGTTCACAACGTGAAGTTCGTTATGAAAAACTGGAGCAAAGAATTAATGAACTTGGTATGAATCAAGAAGACTTGCAATGATATTTAGACTTGCGTAAATTTGGAAATGCCGGTTCAGCTGGTTTTGGTCTTGGGTTTGAAAGATTGGTTATGTATGTAACTGGAATTGACAACATTCGTGATGTGATTCCTTACCCTAGAACTAACAAAACTGTTTTAATGTAATGAAAAAAGTTGCAGGTTTTTGAATTAGATTTATTACAGGGTTTGTAGATATTACAATAATTACAGGCATATCTTTTATATTTGCCTACCTTTTGTTTTGAGATCAAAATTTTGTAGCTTGAAAATATTATTTATGAGGATTACTAACAATTATTGAAGTTTTATTACTTAGATTAGTTATTCCTTTTTTTACAAATCAAAGTTTGGCTCAAAAATTATTTAAAATTGAAATTAATTTTGAAACAAAAATAACAAGCAAAAAGCAACATATAAAACAAATAATGTTGCGTGAATCATTACTTAGTTTGAGTTGAATTGCAGTTTTTTTTGTTTCAATATTAATGATTTATCCAAGTTTTGCACAACAATTAAACACTAATTTTGGACAATTTTATTTATCTAATCAAAATTTATCATTAGAAAAAAGAATTATTTTGTCCATTGTGCTTTTAATGTCGAAGATAACAGGTTTTATTTTTTTAATTAATGCTGTTTCTATTTTATTTAATAAAAAACATTCTAGTTTTGCTGATCGGTTAGCTAAAACTAGAATTGTTTATAAATATAGACAATTAAGTTCGTTTGAAACGTTTGAAATAAAACCAATTTTATCAAATTGACAAACAGTAGAATGGAAGGAAGAAATTTAAATGGCAAAATCTAACACTCATATCTTACAAAATTTAAATCCTGAACAAAAATTAGCAGTTATTAGTTCTAAACAATACTTAAGAATAGTTGCTGGTGCTGGAACAGGAAAAACCAGTGTTTTAACATCAAAAATTGCTTATGCAATCAATGATGCAAAAGATGCTTATCCACAACAAATTTTAGCATTAACATTCACCAATAAAGCAGCTGCAGAAATGCGTGCTAGACTTGCTAAATTAGTGGGTGAAAAAGCTGATTCTGTTTGAATTTATACTTTTCATTCACTTTGCAACATTATTCTTAAATATGAAGCAAAAAATCTTGCAGAAATTGATGAAATCCCTTTAAAAGATAGTTCTTTTAACATTATTGATGATGGTGATCAGCGTAAAATTTTGAGTAAAATTTACGATGATCTAGGTATTGGTGCTGATAAATATTCATATGCACATGCTTTAGATTTTATAAGCAAAAATAAAAATAAAGAATTAACAATTGAAGAAGTTTATCAAAATTCTAAAACTACTGAAACAAAAATTTATGCTCAAATTTATGACAAATACATCAATGAAACAGCAAGTTTAGGTGTTATAGATTTTGATGATCTTCAAATATTTGTTAAATTATTGTTCGAAAAAAGAGCGGATATCGCAACTAAATGACAGAAAAAATTTAGACTAATTTTTGTTGATGAGTTTCAAGATACTTCATATATTCAATATGAAATTATGAAATTTTTTACAAAAGAAACTAATAAATTAGTTGTTGTTGGTGATCCAGATCAAACTATTTATAGTTGGAGAGGAGCTGAACCTAGTTTAATTTTGAACATAAATCAAGATTTTCCAGATTTAGAAACTATTATTTTAAATAGAAATTATCGTTCAAATCAACAAATTTTAGATGCTGCAAATAAACTAATTGCTAATAATAAAAATAGAATTGATAAAAAATTAGAATCTAACAATCATGATAAAATGGAAATTAAATTTTTTCATGGTGATTCACCAATGGCTGAGGCGGAATGAATTTGTGCACAAATTCAAAAAATAGCTTCTGAACAAAAAGGTAAATATTCAAATATTGCAATTTTGTATCGTAATCACAGTTATGTTCGTACTATTGAAGATACTTTTCTAAAAAGAGGAGTTCCCTATTCTATTTTTGGAAATGCATCATTAATTGATAATAAGTTTATCAAAGATGCTATTTATTTTTTAAAGGTTATTAATAGTTTTGATAATTTTGCTTTTCAACAAATTTTAAATGTGCCATCTAAAAAAATTGGACCAACAACTTTAGAAAAATTAAATAATTTAGCAAATGAACATGGTTACTCTTTGATTAATTTTTTCCTAAACTATTACACAAAGAAACTTAAATTAAAACCAGATAAAAAAATTCCATTAAGAATAGAAGTGCAGCAAAAAATTAGTCACTTGTTAAGTCACATTCTTTGAGCTAACAAGAAAAAAAGCGAAATTGAATCTTATATGAATTTGCAAATTAATGAAACAAATTCATTAATTGATGTTGAAGAAGCAAAAAATCAACCTAAAGTAAAACAATTTTCTTGAATTTTAAAAACATTTTTGAAAGAAATTCAATTTTTTGAAAGTTTAAAAGATAGTAAAGAAAGTAGTGATATTGAGAAAAAATTTGTTGATTTTTATGCACAAATGAATGAATGGCAAAAAAACAATCCAACAAAGACACTTAGAGATTTTATTGACGATATAGCCCTTGATGGCGTTAGTGATAAAACAGAAAGAAATCAAGTTTTACTTATGACTGTGCACGCTTCAAAAGGTTTGGAATTTGATAGTGTGTTTCTTGTTGGAATGACACAAGGTATTTTCCCTTCAATCAAAGTTCTTAAAACAGATGATAAAGATATATATGAAGAAGAACGAAGATTAGCTTTTGTTGCTATAACAAGAGCAAAAACTAAATTATTTATTAGTAATGCCGACACAAAACGTTGAGATAGAGAGAAAAATTCTTATAATTTAGGTGAAGTTTCTGATTTTGTCGGAGAAATGCAATTGCATTCTGAGCAAGTTTATCAATTTACTAAACTTGATATGCATGGAAAGTTAAACTATCACAAAACAAATGCAGAAGATTATCAAGAAGGGGATAAAGTTCGCCATGCAACCTTTGGTGATGGTGTTGTTATTGTTGTAGAGCAAGATTCACTGCAAATTAAATTTGCTAAAGATACCAAAGAGTATAGAACAATTATTAAAACCCACAAATTTTTATCCAAAGTTAATTAATAATGACTTTATTTTTTTTAATTATTATTTTTTCTTTTTTCTTTTTATTATTGTTTATTTTTGTTTCATGAATTATTTTTGCAAATTATAAAAACAAGCAAAATTCAACATACTATGCAATTCCCATAACATATGATAAAACTAAGAAAAGATTAAGAATTTCTAACATAGCATCTTCTAAATTTGTGAGTAGAATTTTTACTAACAAGCATTTTTTAGAATGTATGTGAGTATCGGAAGAAGATTTTTTAGCAATGTTAAAAAAATCTTCTTCTCTTAAACTATCAATTTTATTACAAAATTGAAATAAAAGTAAAACTAGTGTTTATTTAAAAACAAAACTATTTTCAAAAAAAGAATTTGAGGTTTTATTTTCAAGCGAACCATATAAAAGTTTTGTATTAATACCTATACAAAAAAAATATAAAATTACTAATTTTTTAGCAAAAAAGAGTGATTTTCAAATTGAGAATAAAATCGAAATTTTAAATACTAAATTTGAATTTTTGTTTTTATTTTATTTAAATTCAAGTCTGTCAAATTTTCAAATTCAAGAATTTTTTTTGTCTTTTAATTCTTTATTTTTTAACCAAATTAAAGGTATTAAATTTAAAATTTCACACATTAATCAAATTGTAATTATTAATTATTCTTTCAAAACATCACTTGATTCTAAAATTAAAATAGATCAAACTATAAAATTTTTTAAAACAAGCTCGAAAATATTTTGACATTGAGCGATTGTTGATATTAGTAACTACAAGGAAAATATTGCAAATATTGTTCCAATTTGTTTAGAAAAAGCATCAACAAATAATGGTTTTTACTTATTTAAAAATTCAGATTTACAACAATTAGATATTAATATTGAAAAAAAAATAAATTTTGAAGCTGCGTTTAAACAAATTCATAAATCTAATTCAAATATTAATTTAAAATTAATTAATTTAAATATTTTTGATAATGAAAAAATTGAACAAATTATTAATTTTTTCAAAACTTCTCATAGATTAAATCATCAAGGGAAAATTTATTATATAAATAAAATAATTCTTAAGGAAATTTTAAAGCAAGATCTAGATGTTAATGATATTGAGTTTTTTTTAGATGATTTAACTGATGATGAATTAGTTTATTTTTCAGAAAAAGTCAAATTTTCATATTCAACTAGTTTGAATGATAGGTTATTTTTTGTTTTAAACTTGTATAAACCTAAGTATCTTTTTATAAATCCTTCAATAGAATCAAAAGATGAAAGTAGTGATCAAACTATATTTAACTTTTTAGTTGATTATCTTTCAAAAGAAAAAATTAATTTAATTTTGCCTTCCACATCCAAAATTAATATAGATCATTTTGATGAATTAGTAGGTATTTATGTATGGGATAATTAGTAAAAATTGCATTTTTTTCTTATTTTTTTCCTTTTTCATTAAAAAAGCAGAAAAAAATCATATCTTTGTTGAATACAAAAGGAGCAAAATGCAAATTTACAAAATAGGTAAAATTGTTTCCAAGAACAAAAATTACTTAATTCTTGAACAGGGAAGCAATGGTTTTTTAATATATGTACCTGATATAGATCGATTTAATAAAGATGAAAATCGCAAAATTTATGTTTATGAATATGAAAATGATTATTCACGAATAACGTATGGTTTTGAAAATTTTAAAGAGCGTGTTTTATTCGAGGATTTGATTTCTATTCAAGGCATAGGACCAAAAACTGCAATTTCAGCTTTAAATCATGGCTGATTAAAAATAATTGATTATATTGTTTCTGGCAATTGAAAAAATATTGCTAAAATTCAATATGTTAGTGAACGTAATGCTAAGCAAATTGTTTTTGAATTTCAGAAAAAATATGCCAAAATGTCAGAATTAATAAAAACACCACAGATAGATTTAAAATCAAATAAGAAATTAACTGAAGAAGAGATAATTGAACAAATGTTTCAAAAAACTAATTTGGAACAAAAAATAGCTATCGAACTTGAAAACACACTTAAAACACTTGGTTTTCAAAAAAGACAAATTAACTATGCGCTGGCAAATGTGGAACCTTCAGAAGACTTTGAACATCTAATAGAGCAAGCTATTAAAATAATTTCAAATGCAAGAGAATTTAGAAATTAGGCCAAGTAATTTTGAAAATTTTATAGGCCAAAAAAAATTAATACAAACCATCCAGATATTAATTGCTTCCTCGCAAAAACGTCACCACTCATTAGACCATATATTATTTTATGGACCACCTGGAATGGGTAAAACAACATTGGCAAATATTATTGCAAATGCTATGGAATCTAAAATAAAATATATTCAAGGTCCACTTTTAGAAAAGAAGTCAGATGTACTAGCAATGCTTGCAAATATTACAAAAAATAGTATTATTTTTATTGATGAAATTCATTCAATCAATAAAAATATTGAAGAATTATTATATTCAGCTATGGAAGAATTTGTGATTGATATTCAGATAGGAGTAGATGGAGAAAACAAAATTATGAGAATGAAATTACCTAATTTTACTTTAATTGGAGCATCTACTAAATTGGCACAAATTTCAACACCTCTACAAAATAGATTTGGTTTGATTGCAAAAATGGTGGAATATTCTCCAACTGAGATTATGGAAATTATTAAAAATTCAGCTATAAAATTAAAGATGAATCTTGATGATAAAATAGTGGAATATATTGCTAACTTTACAAATAAAACACCTAGAATAGCTAATAATATTTTAAAAAGAATTAGAGACTTCGCACTTGTGTTGGATGTTAAAACCATAGATAAAAAAATTGTTGATCAAACCTTAGATAGTATTGGTATTTACAAACAAGGTTTAAATGAAACTAGTATAGAATATCTTCGGCTTTTATCAAGTATTTTTAAAGGAAGGAGTGTAGCACTAGATGTTATTTGTGGAATTCTAAAAGAAAACAAGCAAACATTATTGCATATTATCGAACCTTTATTAATTGAAAAAAATTTTTTAGAAAAAACGCCAAGAGGACGAAAAATTACAAAAAAGGGAGTAGAATACTTGGATACAATAAATACTCCCAAATAATAATTGGAGATTTATGCTTTATAAAAACATGTTTTTAAAAAATAATGAAGTTCCAATAGAACAAATTTTAATTAAATCTAAAAATTTTAATGAAATAAATATCAACTTTAATACAAAAAAATCTAATCAAATTAAAATTTTATTTAATCAGGATTATGCAGAAATTTTTTGAGAAAAATTTTGCTTAATCGAAAGTAGATTAAAAGCAGAATTAACTGCTTTTATTGCAAAATCTATTGATAATTTGGATTCAACACATCCTTTAAAAAACAAGCAAGAAAATTGACTTGAATTTTTAGAATATCTTGTAAATTCAGAACAAAATAAATACATAGATGTTTTTGTTCATCATTTAAAACAACATTTAATTTACAATAAATCATCAACTAGCTTCATTTGAGAAGACATACTATATTTTAGTTGAGCAAACTTAATTGATGTATTTATGTTTATTTTAAGTTCTGAAAAAGTAGATTTAGAAGATAAAATTCTTTTAATTGCAGGTGTTGAACCAAATCTTGTTGAAAATAACATAGATAATAGCAATGCTTTTGTTAATAAAGTTATAGATTACTTTCATTTTCTCAATAAGTTGAGAAAAGTTATTGTCAATAACTACTCAATTTTAGATTTTTTCATTAAAGAAAAACTATAGAACTTCATCTATTTATATAAAAACACTTATTTAGTCAAATAAATAAGTGTTTTTCATTTCAAAATAAATAAAAAAACGTAAAGCAATTTTGCTTTACGCATTTTTATGTTATAATATTGATTATCTTTTATCGTATCAAATTATAGAAAGGCCAAAATGGTAAAAATTCGACTTAAAAGAATGGGGTCCAAATTTAACCCTATTTACAAAATTATTATTGCTGATGCGCGTGCGCCTCGTGATGGAAGATATATTGAAGTTGTAGGACACTACAATCCACAAAGTAAAGAAATAACATTCAAAGAAGATAGAGTTTTACAATGATTAGGTTTAGGTGC
The DNA here is from genome assembly GCF_000524555.1 of Mesomycoplasma bovoculi M165/69. Taxonomy (NCBI): domain Bacteria; kingdom Bacillati; phylum Mycoplasmatota; order Mycoplasmoidales; family Metamycoplasmataceae; genus Mesomycoplasma; species Mesomycoplasma bovoculi. Next base: position 171,408 of record NZ_CP007154.1, read on the forward strand.
ACAACCTACATTGACAGTGAAAAACTTACTTACTAAAAAAGGTGTTTTAGCTCTTTTTACTTCCAAAAAAGTAAGCAAATAATTTAAAGTGAAAATAAATTTTGTTTCTCTTTTTCCTAAATATTTTAAAAGTTTTGCAGAAGAATCAATAGTTGCTAGAGCAATTGAAAAAAAAATAGTAGAAATTAAAACTATTGACATTCGTGACTACTCATTAGACAAATTTAAAAGAGTAGATGACACTGTTTATGGTGGAGGAGCAGGAATGCTTTTACAAATCCAACCTATTGATGATGCTATTTCTAATATTGGCGGTTTGAAAATTGCTCTTTCACCCCAAGGTCAACCTTTTAGTCAAGAACTTGCTAAAAAGTTTACTCAATATGATGAAATTACTTTAGTGTGTGGTCGATATGAAGGTTTTGATGAACGAATTATTGATCATCTAGTGGATTATGAGATTTCTATTGGAGACTATGTGCTAACAGGTGGCGAATTACCAGCTATGGTTGTTGCAGATGCTGTAATTCGCTTGTTGCCTGGAGTGATTAACAAAGACTCACTTGCAAGTGAATCATTTTCAAATGGATTACTAGATTATCCACAATATAGTCGACCAAGAGTCTATAAAAACTTAGAAGTTCCATCAGTTTTGTTCAATGGTGATCATGCAAAAATTGAACAATGAAGAAGAGAAAAACAAATAGAAAAAACACAAAAAAATCGTCCTGATTTATGAGACAAATACATTAAAAAGGAAAATCATGAAAAATAAATTAATAGAAATTGTTGAATCAAGTCAATTACGTCAATTAGACCCTTTTCGTGAAGGGGACAACATCAAGGTTTTTGTCAAAATTCGTGAAGGTAACAAAGAAAGAATTCAAATTTTTGAAGGTTTAGTTATTGCTATTAAAGGTAGTGGTTTATCAAAAAGTTTTGTTGTTTACAAAATAGCTCACAATGTTGGGGTTGAAAGAACATTCTTATACCACTCACCATTAGTTGACAAAATTGAAGTTGTTCGTTCCAACAAAGTTCGCCGCGCAAAACTTTACTATATGAAAGATAGAAAAGGTAAAGCGGCTCGTCTTAAAGAAATTAAACGTAATAAATAATAACTTTAGTTTTTATGTCTAAGTTAGTTATTGTTGAGTCACCTAATAAAATAAAGACTATTTCTAATTTTTTAGGTGATGAATTTGAAGTTTTAGCATCTGTGGGCCATGTTGTTAATTTAGCGACTTCAGGAGCCTATGGTTTTGGAATTAATACAGAAACTTGAGAGCCTATTTACAAAATCAAGTCTGACAAACGCAAAATTGTTAAACAACTAAAAGATGCTGCTAAAAAAGCATCAACTGTTTTAATAGCAACCGATGCTGACCGTGAGGGTGAGGCAATTGGGGCATCACTTGTTGATCTTTTAGAAATTAAAGAGAAATATCAAAGAATTCGTTATAACGAAATTACTGCGACAGCAATTTTGGAAGCAGTAAAAAATCCTATAACAATCAATGAAAATTTGGTTAATTCACAAAAAACTCGGCGTATGCTTGATAGAATTATTGGTTTTAGATTATCTAAATTATTAGGTTCTAAAATCAAAAACGCGCCAACAAATCCATCAGCTGGTAGGGTGCAATCTGTCGCACTAAAACTTGTTATTGATCGTGAAGCAGAAATTGAAGCATTTATTCCTTATCACTATTTTATTTTGTTGGCACATATTGGTCAATTTGAAGCCAAATATTTTAATAGAAGTTTTCTAGAATCACCAGATTGAATTCCAACTGATCAAGTTGAACAGATTCTATCTGATTTATCAAATGTTGAATATTTAGTTGTTACTAAAAAACAAGTAAGTAATAAAAAAGATCCTCAAATCAGCCCTCTAAAACAAGCAACCGTCTTTAAAAAACTTTCTAATTATTCAGCCACTCGTGTGTCTATGTCACTTCAAAAACTTTACGAAGGATTTGGAGATCAAGGACTTATTTCCTATCCACGTACAGATTCCACACGTTTGAGTCAAAGTTTTATAGATACTGCTAAAGTTTTTATTGAACAAAAATATGGGGTTGAATATTATAGTGAAACTGTTAAAGGTTTTGCAGGTGATCAAGATGCTCACGAGGCAATTCGTCCAACTAATTTTGAACTTACACCAGCTCTTGCAAAAGAAAAATATGAATTAGATGAATTAGATTTTCGTGTTTATCAATTAATTTATAACACAACTTTGCAAGCATTAATGAAACAACCTATTAGACAAATAACTCGTTATGAATTTTTGGCAAAAGAAGTTCACAATTTCTTTTTATCAGGTTCAACTATTGTTTTTGATGGGTATTATAAAATTCTAGACCCTGAGGAAAAACCACTTGAGTTGCCAATTTGATCAGAAGGTGATCAAGTTAAAGTAGACAAATTTTCTCATAGTGCTCATCAAACTAAACCACCAGCTCGCTATAATGATGGTTCATTGATTGATAAATTAGATCAAATCAAAGTTGGTAGACCATCAACTTTTGCTGTTTCAGTTAAAATTTTACAAGACCGCCTTTATGTTGAAAAAGAAGGTCGTTCATTAAAACCAACAGCTTTTGGTGAATTAGTTTTAAAACAGCTATTGCAAGTTAGCCCTGAAATTATCAACATTGACTACACAGCTAAAATAGAAGAAGACTTGGACCTAATCGCAGAGGGTTCTATTGATTATAAAGAGAATTTAACAACTTTTTGAAATAGTTTCCAAAAAACTATGGAAAAAGCAAGTGATATAGAACAAACAGTAATTCAACTAGAAAAAGTTGGTCAAAATTGTCCTGAATGTCAAAAAGATCTAATTTATCGTAATAATAAAAAAACTGGTCAACGTTTTATAGGTTGTTCAGGTTTCCCAGCTTGTCGTTATATGGCTTCAGACCCTAATGCTAAACCGGTTTATCGTAAAAAATTTACAAAAACTTCAACAACAAGTCAAGGTAAAGAAGTAACCAAACAAAAAGAAAAATAAAGGAATTAAATGGAAACAGATGCAAGTTTAATTGTCTTAATCTCAATTTTAGCTATTGCAATTGTTGGTTTTTTGTCCTACAGTTTTGTTAGCAATAAGATAAAACGTGACAGAATTATGAAACACAAAAAAGCAATGAAAGAGTTAGAAGAACGAAGTCTTGCTGAGTTTTGTGCACGTGTAAATATAGTGATTGAAAATAATAAGGAGATGTTAAATAAATTTGTGGTTTCCATAGGTTTTATTAAAATGTCTGATATTAATTTGATTGCCAAATATAGTTTAGAACATTTTATGAAACATGAAAAAGTTGTTGAATCTTTTATTAACAACCCTTATAAAACAACTGATATTTTCATTGATAATCTTAGTGAATTGGTTCAATCTAAATCAAATTTGTGAGATAAAAAAAATTCAAAAAATCTTGAATATTTTAGAGATCTTCAAAGTTTTTTACAAAATTATGAAGATCCTAAAATTGCTGATTTGTACAAACAATCACAAGAAAAATATAGCCAATTTTTTCAAAATTTGGTTTCAGATTTGAACTTTGGAAAAATTGATATTGATAAATTTAAAAATGAAATCATTGCTTATGATGAACAAATTAGTGCTTTAGAAAAATCTATTGAAACTAAACCACTCACAAAAAAAGAACAAATTATTGAAAAATTCAAGTCATTATTGATATGAAAACGCTAGTTAAAAAAAATTTTGCAAATTGGTTGACTATTTCAAGAATAATTCTAATTGTTCCCTTACTCACTTTTTTAATTATTTCTTATTATTATAAAGCATACAATAGTTACTTTAGTTGACCAATTAGCTTCTTTTTACTAGCTTTTTTTATTTTTTTATTAGCATCATTTACAGATTTTTTAGATGGTTGATTTGCTCGTAAGTACAAGACAGTGTCGAATTTTGGTAAAATTTTTGATCCTATAGCTGATAAAATTTTAGTGGCTTCAGTTTTAATTAGTTTTGTAGCAATGAATATCACTCCTTGATACTTAGTTATAATATTTTTTCTTCGTGATATTAGTGTTGATGGACTTCGAATTTTTGCAGCGAGCAAAAATATTGTTGTTGCGGCTTCTTTTTGAGGAAAGTTGAAAACAGTTTTACAGATTATTGCAATATCAGTATGTTTTCTTTGTGCACCTTTGATTATAAATTCTTTAAATTATTGGTTGATAAATTTACCTTTAATTTTGGCATCTTTGGTTTCACTATTTTCGGGCATCCTTTATATTAAACAAATCTTAAGCAAAATTTTTTAATAAATTTTGCTTTTTTTATAAAAATATGTTATAATGCCCCAAAAAAGATTGAACAAAGAGGCAAAATGAAAATTAAAAAAATACTTTCAAGTTTAACTTTATTATTAATTCCAATATCAGTGGTTTCTTGTTTTCAATTTCAGACAAACAAAAGTGAACTCAAAAAAGAAGATTTGACTAAAAATGATTATAAAGATAATGAAGAAAAGTATACAAAATTTATGAATGAATTGTTTGGTTTTTTGGATAAATATGAACTAGACAATAATTTTTCTAATAATGTTTATTGACCTAATCATTTAATAGAAAATAGATTTGGAGCACCTATTGATAAAGATGATTATCAACCAAGAACTTGAAAGGATTTGTTTAAATTATCTAATATTAGAGACTTTCAACAGTTTATTGCAAATCCTATTAATAATAAAGAAAAACATCTTAGCTTAGATAGTTTGCAAAAATTATTTGAGCTATCATTTCTAAATGGTGAAAAATTAAATGATGTTTTAAAAACAGTTGATTTATATGTATATCAGTTGATAGATTCTCCATATGAATATAAAAAATATAAAACTTTGCCAATTTACATTAAAGAACAAAGTAACGTTATTTATATAAATCATATTTGGCAAGGTGTTATTAAAGAACACTTTAAACAATCTCTTGAAGGTCATCCAGCGGAAAGAGAATATCCTTACTATTGAAAAATTGTTAGAATTCCAAAAAATAAACAAGTAAAAATTAAGGAAATTAATGAGTTTGAAAAAATTCAAGAAATTAAAGATGAACTTGCTTCTAAATATAACAATTCTGACAACCAATTATTTTATAATGTTTTAAAACAAAAAAATGAAAAGATATTTGATTTTTTTGTTAAAAACCAAACAAAAAACAAAATAATGGCAAAATCACCTTGATTTTTAAACAAACTTGCAAGTTCATCATTAATTAGTTATGACAAACCATTTTTAGAAAATTACACAACTCAAATCACAAATCCAAGTGATTTTCAAAGTTTTGTAAATAAAGTTATAAATTTAGATTCAAGTCAAACATCAAGACAAATATCTTTCAATTTTAGGAAAAGTTTTTTAAATGGACAAACTCCTGAAAGAGTTTTAAAAAACAACAACATTTTTATTTTAGAAACTTGAAAACCAATGTATTTTTCTGATTGATTACTTGTTAAAAAACAAGATAACAACAATATTTATTTAACAACAGCTAAAACAAGTGATTTTGAATTTGAAGAACAATTACAAGATCATTTTAGCTTTGATAAAGTGGGTTTTCAAGTTATTGTTGTGCCAAAAACTCAAAAAATTACTTTTAATTATAAAACTAATTTCAAAGAACTTAATCAAGATTTTATAAAACAAGAGTTGAATTTTAATATAAATGGCAATTAGTTTTCTAAAGGTAATTTTCACATTTTACAAAACAATAGTTATACAAAGAACTATTTCAATCATATTACTGATAAATGAAAAATATTTCTAAAAATTAAAAATATGTTATAGTGTACCAAAAAGATTGAACAAAGAGGCAAAATGAAAATTAAAAAAATACTTTCAAGTTTAACTTTATTATTAATTCCAATATCAGTGGTTTCTTGTTTTCCATTAAAGGCAAGCGAAAACAAACTAAAAAAAGAAGATTTAACTAAAAATAATTATGGAAATAATGAAGAACAATATACAAAATTTATGGAAGAATTGTTTGGTTTTTTGGATAAATATGAACTAGACAATAATTTTTCTAATAATGTTTATTGACCTAATCATTTAATAGAAAATAGATTTTGAGCCCCTGATGATGGAGATGATTATGAACCAAGAACTTGAAAGGATTTGTTTAAATTATCTAATATTAGAGACTTTCAACAGTTTATTGCAAATCCTATTAATAATAAAGAAAAACATCTTAGCTTAGACAGTTTGCAAAAATTATTTGAGCTATCATTTCTAAATGGTGAAAAATTAAATGATGTTTTAAAAACAGTTGATTTATATGTATATCAGTTGATAGATTCTCCATATGAATATAAAAAATATAAAACTTTGCCAATTTACATTAAAAAACAAAGTAATGTTATTTATATAAATCATATTTGGCAAGGTGTTATTAAAGAACACTTTAAATATCTTGTTCCAGGTCATCCATCAAACGGGCAATATCCTTACTATTGAAAAATTGTTAGAGTCCCAAAAAATAAACAAGTAAAAATTAAGCGAATTGATCAATTTGAAAAAATTCAAGAAATTAAAGATGAACTTGCTTCTAAATATAACAATTCTGACAATCAATTATTTTATAATTTTTTAACACAAAAAAACGAAAAGATATTTGATTTTTTTGTTAAAAACCAAACAAAAAACAAAATAATCGCAAAATCACCTTGATTTTTAAACAAACTTGCAAGTTCATCATTAATTAGTTATGACAAACCATTTTTAGAAAATTACACAACTCAAATCACAAATCCAAGTGATTTCCAAAGCTTTGTAAATAAAGTTAGAAATTTAGATTCAAGTCAAACATCAAGGCAAATATCTTTCAATTTTAGGAAAAGTTTTTTAAATGGACAAACCCTTGATAGAGTTTTAAAAAACAACAACATTTTTATTTTAGAAACTTGAAAACCAATGTATTTTTCTGATTGATTACTTGTTAAAAAACAAGATAACAACAATATTTATTTAACAACAGCTAAAACAAGTGATTTTGAATTTGAAGAACAATTACAAGATCATTTTAGCTTTGATAAAGTGGGTTTTCAAGCTATTGTTGTGCCAAAAACTCAAAAAATTACTTTTAATTATAAAACTAATTTCAAAGAACTTAATCAAGATTTTATAAAACAAGAAAGTGAAAATTAATAAAATTTTATTAATTAAAAAACCATAAATAAAAAGATATTTTGTAGATTTGTGAAAAAATCCAACTAAATTTAACAAATTTGTATCAAAAAAAATTTTTTATATATAATTATTACTTTTATTATGTTCGAAGACAAAAAATATTATTATTTTTATAAGTTTTATCAAATTTGGGCACTTAAATATAGTGATCCATCTTTTTGTCTTGAACAAACTAGCCAAGATATTTTTGATAAATTCCCCATCGTTCTTCATTAGAGAAGGAACTTTTTTCTTCAAATATGAAGTTACCAAAATTGTTTAATAAATAATTTATTTTTTATTTGTTTTTTAATTTTTAGTATAGGAATTTATATATATGATAACCAACCAAAACAATATCATCATCTCTTTAGTCGATGTTGATAAGGAATTTGGCAATAGAAAAGTTTTAGACCAAATTAACCTTGACATTAAAAAAGGAGATTTTGTAACACTTTTAGGGCCATCAGGTTCTGGTAAAACTACTATTTTGCGTTTAATTGGTGGATTTGAGTGAGCTACTCGTGGTGAAATTAAATTTGAAGGAATCGATATCAAAGATGTTTCAGCTAATAAACGTGAAACAGCAACTATTTTTCAAGACTATGCGCTTTTTCCACACTTATCAGTGCGTGGAAACATTGAGTTTGGGCTTAAGTTAAAACGTATTGCAAAAAATAAAGCTGATATTCCTGCATCAGTTTGAGAAAAATTGGAAAAATCAAAGCAACAATGAATCAAAAAACGTGATCAAAAAATTGCTGAATTAACCAAATTACAAAACGAAATAGATGCTAAACTAGAATCTGGAAATTTAACAGAAAAAGCTAGACATAAATTGCAGGAACAACTAGATGATTCAGATTTTAGATACTCTAATTGAGAAAATTATGTTCATGCAAAAACAGAACAGTTTGAGAAAAAATATTTAACACGCAAAATTACCAAAGAAGAAATAGATGCTGAAATCAAAAATATTATTGAACTTGTTGGATTAACAGGTCATGAAAATAAAGCAATTCATCAACTTTCAGGTGGGCAAAAACAACGTGTGGCTTTGGCTCGTTCACTTGTTATTGAACCCGAAATTGTACTTTTAGATGAACCTCTTTCAGCTTTGGATGCAAAAATTCGTGACAAAATGCGTGTATTTTTAAAAAATATTCAACAAAAATTAGGACTTACTTTTATTTTTGTTACTCACGACCAGGATGAAGCACTTCAACTTTCAGATAAAATCGCAGTTATTCGTGATGGGAAAATTGCGCAATATGATGAACCTAAACAAATTTATGACTATCCAATTAACAAATGAATAGCTAATTTTATAGGTGATTCTAATTTTTTTGATGCTAAATTTATTGATAAAAATAAGGTTGAAATTCTTGGTAAACAACTTTATACTATTCACCAAGAATTTCAACCAGGTGAAATTTTAGATGCATTAATTCGACCAGAAGATATTGACATTGATTTGAATTCAGGATATTTTGAAGGAACAATTGAACAAAATATTTACAAAGGCTCATATTATTGAGTGACAATTAATGTTGGACAAAAAATTCATGTAGAAACTAATGATTATTATGAAATTGGTCAAAAAGTCTTTTTAAAATGAGACGACGATGCTATTCACTTAATGAGAAAAGAAAATCTTGCAAAGGAAGACAATGATTAAAATAAATGATGCATGGTCCAGATTTAAATCTAATTTAAATTTTAGACTTTCACTTGTGATTCCTTATGCTATTTTTGCCTTGATTTTTATCATTATTCCTTTAATTTTATTGCTAGTTAAAGCAGTGACGCCTCCAGTGCCTAATGTTAAATTTGACAATTATATTTTAACTAAAGATAAAACAACTTGAGTTATCATTGGCCGTTCTGTTTTTGTAGGATTGCTTTGTGCACTAGTTTGTTTAGTCCTAGCTTTTCCCTATGCTTTCATTGCTGCTAATAGCAAATCTAAGGCTTTTAAAATTTATTCACTTTCATTAATTGTTTCACCACTGATTATTTTTACAATTGCTAAAGTGTTTGCTCTTCGTTCATTATTTTTGGCTATTTTTGACCAAAATGACTTAAATAACAACTATTTTTTACTGGTGGGGCTAATTTTTTTGAATTTTCCTTTTATGGTTTTACCGCTTTATTCAGTGCTGCGTGATATGCCCAAAAATCTTTTAGAAGCAGCATCTGATTTGGGTTACAACCACTTTCAATCAATTATTAAAGTTGTGATTCCTTATAGTATTAAAGCAATTTTTTCGGGAATTGCCTTAGTGTTTTTAATGGCAGCAACTTCAATTGTAATTTCAGACAAATTGTTGCCAAATGGTTCACAAAACCAATTGATTGGAAACTTGATTAATAATTCAACTAATCCAGCTAATCCTTTTGACTTAGCACGTGTTTCTTCACTTGTGCTTGTAACTTTGTTAGTTTTTATAGGTATTTATGGCATTCTTTATTTTGCTCCAATTGTAATTATGAAGATTAAAGGATTTAAATATGACTAAAATTAGTCCAATCATAACTAAAATTTGGGATTTTCTCATTCAAAGAGAAATTTGAAAAAAAAGCTATGTTTGACTATTACTTTTGCTTTTTTATATCCCAATTTTTACAGGTTCAGTTTTTGCGTTTAATGCACCTTCAAAAAAAGGTTTTATTTCATCAACTTGAAATAAATTTTCCTTGCAAGCTTTTTATGATTTAAGTAATGAAGGTTTTGGTAATGCTCTTGTTAATACAATAATTATTGCTTTAGTCACTGCTTTTGTAGTTGTAAGTTTATCACTCATTACTGTTTTTGCACTTTGAAGGCAAAAAAGTAAAACAGCTAAATCATATGTAAGTTTAACTTCAAATGTACCACTAATTAATCCTGATGTAATTACAGCTGTGGCAATGGCCACTATTTTAACTAGTATGTTTGGAGTGCTAGCTGCAACATCAGAAGGTTTAGCTCGTGCAATTGTTTCACACATTGTTATGACTTTGCCGTATGGAATTTTACTTTTACATCCTAGAAGTGAAAAATTTCCACTAACTTTATTTGAAGCCGCTCAGGATTTGGGTTATTCTAAGTTACAAGCTTGGTTTTTAGTTTACTTAAAATATATGATGCCAGCAATTACTTCTACTTTAGTTGTTGTAATCTTTTTATCTTTTGATGATTTTATTTTGACTAAAATAACTTCTAATACCCAAACAGTTGGAACCCTTTTATATCAAGGGACATTTAAAACATGAGCACTACTGCTTGGAACATTTATGCTCTTTTTTGTAGTAGTTGGTAACATTATTTGAATTTATCTAAAAACTAAAAAGGATAAAAAATGAACACAAAAATAAAAAAATGATTTTTTAAATCAGCTATTTTTGCTGGACTTTTTAGTGCAATTGGACTTGTAGCTTATTTTAAAATTCAAACTCCGTTTAAACCTGTAGTTTACAATTATGAATCTTATATTTCAAAAACTGGAAAAGAAAGAATTGACCAAGATTTTAACTACCGCGAGTTTGGAGACTTAAGTGAATTTACTCGAGCAATCGAGGATAATCGAACAATTGCAGGTGTAGGTTCTGATTTTCAAATCGCTAGATTAGTACAAAAAAAATTATTACAAAAAATCAATTATGCAAAGCTTTTTCCCAATTGAGATGTTGCTGGTGCTTTTAAAGTGTCAAATAATTATTCAACCCTAACTAAAGAAGCAAAACAAGAATTTATTAATAAAAAAAGAGCTGCCTTTGTCAAAATGTTTCGTCCTGAAATAGTTGCTCATATTGATAAATATGACAAATATATGCATGATGACCAAGGTAAACCAATTGATGTTGACCATGATGGTATTCCTGATCATTTTTGAGAATTTTTTATTCCTTATTATACTCAAGACAAAGTTATGGCTTACACCATTGGGGATTATGATGTTGATGGCAAAGACAAAAATGGTCATGACATTAAAGTTCGCAAAAATATGCGTAAATTCATGGATAAGTGAAGTCCTGAAGAAAAAAAAGAAATTCAAGAAAAAGGAATTCGATTTAAGGATCAAAGCTTAGCTGGCATTGGGACTTCTTTGCGTCAACATGGTTATAAATATTTTGAGTGAACTGAATCTATGTTTGATAATTTACTCATTGGAACTGAAAAGTTAAATGAATATGGAACAGAAATTAATGAAAAAAATTATAAGCAAATAGTTGATGCTTTCATTAATTATATTGGAGCTATTAGTGGTCATCCTTACACTGATTTAAAACATAATGTTTTTAAAACATCAGGTCTTGAGTTGGCAAACTCAGTCATCGACCCTAGTTTAAATCAAGATGTTGGTCTCCTTTATAATGGAGATGCTTTAGATGCTAATTTTTCAAAGGATAATTATGAAATTTTAGAAGAAGAAAATACCATTAGGATCATTAGACCAAAAAATAATTTAACATTATTAGATGGTTGGGTAATCTTAGCATCTACACCTGAAGATACAACTGATAAACTTTATCACACTTTGTATGAAAGTATTTTTAAAGGTGAAGATTTTACACTTGATGAAATGCTAAAACATACTGCAGTTGAAACAAAGTACAATTGAAAACTTAATGATGAAACTGAAAAGTATGAAAAACAATCAGGACAAGGTTATTCATTTGATTTTTCTTCAGTTCCAAGTATGGAGAATTTTGATTATATAAATTACACACCAACCTTTCAAAAATCATATGATTTTTTTAGAAAATTTTACTTTAATGATGATGTAGCTACTGTTAAAGAAAATGAAGATGGTGATGAAATTTATCTATTATTAAATAAGGATTCGCAAATAATTACAAATCCAGATGATTTAACATTTGATAAAGTTTTAGCAAATGCATCAGATCCTAAAACCCTTAAGTCACTTAATATGTATTTGACTCAACAACCTGAACAAACATTGCGTGGTAACTTACCAACAGAAGAAAACAAAGATGAAGGTAGATATTCATTAACTTATACATTTTTAAAACCTATTGACGAACATCTTCTTTCTTTAATTAGAACATACTATACATTAAAAACAAAAAACTAAAGTATATAAAAATAAAAAAAGTGGAAATTTGAAACATAATTTCCACTTTTTTCTAAATTAAAAGTTAGATTAAAAAATATTTGAGAAAAGAACAGGAAAATTATATAAAAACAATTGAAAAAATTACAATATAAATGAAAAACAATTAAAATACAGAAAAATAAAATCTCCCTAAATAGGGAGATTTTATTTTGGCCATTCTACTATAAAAAAATATTAAAAGATTTACAACCAATATTTTTTGTATTTTTTAAAATTATTAACCGAAGTGTTTTTTTATTCACTCAATGTTTTGTTGTAATTGTTGTTGTTGGAGTTTAGTATTGTATCTTTCCTTAGATAACTTCTCTCTTTGTTCAGGATCTTTAGTTTCAGCAATTTCTTTTTTTAATTTTTCTGCTTTCTGTTTTAAAGTATTATTTACCGCTTCACCTGAAGTTGAACTTTGTGTGGTGGTACTTGCTGCTTTCTGTTTTTCTGCTTCCTCTGCTGCTTTCTGTTTTTCTGCTTCCTCTGCTGCTTTCTGTTTTTCTGCTTCCTCTGCTGCTTTCTGTTTTTCTGCTTCCTCTGCTGCTTTCTGTTTTTCTGCTTCCTCTGCTGCTTTCTGTTTTTCTGCTTCCTCTGCTGCTTTCTGTTTTTCTGCTTCCTCTGCTGCTTTCTGTTTTTGCTGCTCTTGTTCTTTGGTAGTTAATTTTTCAGTATCTTTACTTTTATCACTACTTCGACTTTGAGTTACACCAACTGAAATTCCAATTATTGTCCCAATAGCTAGCACACTACCAATTCCAATAAATAATTTTTTATTTTTTAACATATAGTCCTTTCTATAAATCTATTATTTACATACTTATAAGTTTTTTTTACAATTATTGTTCAAAACTATTAAATCTAAGTACACATTAAGATTAAAATAAATTATATCATAAGATAACCTTAATTTGGATTAAAAATGAAAAAATCAAAAATTATACTAAACGAAAATTAAATAATTTCATTTGATCATTTTTATATAAAAGTTTACACTTTTAGTTTGAATTAATACTAAATAAATTAAAAAATTAGAATAACTTTTTAATTTCCTCCACTTTATTTAATTCTTCTCAAGGTAAATTTAACTCTTCGCGTCCATAGTGTCCATAGGTTGCAGTATTTTGATAAATTGGACTTTGTAACCTTAAATTTTTAATTACAGAAGACAATTTCAAGTCAAAAACTTTATTAATAATTTCAATAGTTTTTTCAGTTGAAATTATTAAATTTTTGGCGTATGAAATTGCAATGGAAATTGGTTTTGGAATACCAATTGCATAACTAAGTTGTAATTCAATAGCATCTGCAACTCCTGCAGCTACTAAATTTTTGGCAACTCATCGTGCTGCATAAGCACCTGAACGATCAACTTTAGTATAATCTTTTCCACTATAAGCTCCACCGCCATGATGACAAGCATCACCATATGAATCAATAATTATCTTACGACCAGTTAGTCCAGTATCTCCAATAGGCCCACCAATTACAAATTTACCTGTTGGATTAATTAATACTTCAAAATCAGTGTTTAATCCATATTGTCTTGCAACTTTTTTCATAATTTCTTCTTTTATAAAATTATGAAAGTGTTCCTTATTATAGTTAGCTGAATGTTGGATGGACATAAGAATTTTGTTGATTTTAGGATTTGACTTACTAAAATCAATTTCCACTTGAGATTTCATATCAGCCCTTGCATCTTGAAATTGAGGATTATTTATCCTTTGATTTTCAGCAAGTTTTACAAGTTCATGAGCTAGTGTTGAAGCTAAAGGCATGTATGTTTTGGTTTCGTTGCAAGCAAAACCATAAACAACTCCTTGGTCGCCAGCTCCTAAATCACCATCTGCTTGATCAACGCCTTGGGAAATATCAGCACTTTGAGAATTAACATTTGAAATGATTGTAAAATCATTTTCAGTATAGCCAATAGCAAGTAATATTTCTCAAGCAGTTTTAACAAAATCAACATAAGCAGTAGTTTTAATTTCACCACCTATAATAATTAGTCTGTTAGAAGCCATAGTTTCTACAGCAACTCTAGCATTTGGATCTTGTTCTAAAATTTTATCTAAAATTGCATCACTTATTTGATCACAAATTTTATCTGGATGTCCTTTGCCAACTGATTCAGCTACAGACAATGTTTTTTGAAATGTGTTCATAAATTCCTTATTATGTAAAAGTTAAAAAATATTATGAACAAAGTATTGTAAGTTACGGCTAATTTGATATTATATATTTTTTTAATTTTTTTGTGATTAATTTATTAAAAAATAAATTTTTTGTTTGCTTTTTTTCAAAAAAGTGGTATGGAAACAATATAATTTTTGTATTTATAATTTATTTTAAGGATAATTGATGATTTTTAAAAAGCGATTTTTTATTTTAGGGGGTTCTGCATTAATTGGAACTTTGGCTATTGGTGTTGGTTTAGGGATTGGATTATCAACTAAAAAAAACTTTGCTAAGATCGAAGAACAAGAATTATTTGAAAATAAAAATGAAACAGAAACTGTTCAAGAAACATTGAAAAATATGCACAACTTGTGAAATAAAGGGATATTTTTTCCCACAAGTTTATTAAAACATCAAGAAGATATAGATTATTTTTTAGATAATTTACCCGATGATTTATGAGGGCAATATGAACATAATACAAATTTTATAAAAATGAATGTTAGTATTATTAATTTGTCTCATTTTTACTTAAAATCTCAATTAGCAATTAATCCTAATTTTTTTGAAAATAATTATAAAAAATGAGATACATTTTTCGAAAAATTAAAAGCAGCTCTTATTAAAAAATATCCAAATTATAAATCTGCAATTAGTAATAAATTGCATTTACTTTATAATAAATACAAGATTATAAATGAAGATTTATATGATAAATACAAATTTATAAATAACTACTTTACAAAAGAAAATAATAACTCAATCCAAAATTGAGAAGTGAATTATACTGAAGAAGATAAAAAACAAGCAGAAGAGAAATTGAATCCATTAAGAATAATATGAAATCGTTTTCCATCTTTTCGCTGAGATAACTTGCTAACAACCCAAGGACAAATCAATTATTTTTTAAATAATTTACCAAATAATTTGGAATTTCCATCTGAATGATTACGTTCATCTAGTTTAGAAAACTTGGTAGCTTTCTATCTTAATTCTCAATTAGCAGTAAATCCTAATTTTTTTGCTAATGATTATAAAAAAATTAGTGAATTTTTTGAAAAATTAGAACTTTCTCTAATTAATAAATACCCAGCATATAGAATTATCATTAGTGAATATTTTAATATTTTTTATATTCAAATACAAAGGAATTCAATAAATAAAAATAATAATTCAAGTCAAAATTTAATATCTACTGAAACTAATTATAATAAAGAAGACAAAAAAGAAGTTGAAGAAAAATTAAACCCTTTAAAAGGATTGTGAAATTTAACTGGAATTTTTTTAACAAAAAATAATTTACTAACAACCCAAGGACAAATCAATTATTTTTTAAATAATTTACCAGATAATATAGATCTAAGTTCTGAAAATCTTTTCGCTTTTAATTTATTAGGTTTTTATTTGAAGTCCCAATTAACAATTAATCCTAATTTTTTTAATGATGATGGTGAGAAAAAGTGAAATGAATTTTTTAAAAAATTGGAAACAGCTCTTATTAAAAAATACCCAAGTCAAGAAAATGATATTAAAAATATGTTCAAACACAATAGCATATATTAAAATTAAAAGTTTAAATTTTTAGTTGAAATCAATTAATAAATATTTGTGATTTATTTAAAAAAAACATTTTAATATTTTATGAAATTGCATAATCACTAATATTAATGTAAAATTTATGGGAACATAAATTATATATAGTATGAAAAGGACATTTTATGACAAAGAAAAAAATATTTTTAATTCTTGGAGCATCTACCTTAGGTGTGTCAGTGGCTACAGGTTTAGGAGTTTATTATAGCAATCAAAGTCTAACTAGTGGAACTGGTAATGGAGTAGGTGTTGACTCAACTAATGAAAAAATTGAAAAAGAACCTGGTAAGGTTCAACCTTTTGAACCATCTAAGCAAGTTGAACCAAAAAATAAAGCCGAAAATGAAGATAAATCCAAATTAGCCCAAAATCAGCTAGCACCAAACAAAGATAATAAAGATGAAATTCCTAAAACTCAACCAAAAGTAGAAAATATAGATAAAAATGAAACAAAAAGTCCAACAAAAACAGAACAGCAACCAGAATTAAAGCAAGAGGACCAAAAAATTGAACCCTTACAAAAAGAAGAATCAAATAAGGAAAAAGATTCAACTATCTCTGATTCAAAAGAAAAAGTAGAATTAACTCAAGAAAAACCAAATAAAAATCCACAAGTTGAACAACAAGAACCTATTAAAAGAGAAGAGACTTTGAAAGAAAAAATAGCAAGAATTGAAACACTTTCTGATGAAGAATTGGAGAATATTTCAAAATTACAGAATATAGATTGAGAAGACGGGGAAAAAGTAGACAATGAATTACTAAAAAGAAAATCGCAATACACAGAGCAAGATAAACAAGCAGTTGATGAAAAATTAAAAGTTTTAAACACACTTTGAAACACACCTTCATCCGAGTTTCTTAAAGATTTAGATAAAAATTTAATTACAACCTCACAACAAATGGCTTACTTTTTTAAAAATTTGCCAGATACACTAGATCCAAATATTGGTGCTAACTTAGCAACATTTTATATTCATTCTCAAGAAAAAATCAACCCTCAATTAACATCCACTCCAGAAACGCGACAAAAATTGCTTCAAGAATTACAAGAGCAATTGAAGAAAAAATATCCACAAAACACTCACATTAATGATTATGTAAAAATTATATCTACTGGAGAAAGTGGAACATTAAAATCTCAATAATCAATAAATTCACTGTCATACAAAAGCCTAAAACATTTAGGCTTTTTTACATTTTATCTTTATTTTTATAGCTTTTTCAAAATTGATTAATACAAAATTTGTTTGAAAATATAAAAAAACATCATTTAAATAATGATGTTTTTTTGTTTAAAATAATTTAAAAATTATTTAATAGTTGCTGTTAAGATTAATAGGCGTACATATTGAGATACAAATGAAAATTCATTGTCATATCAACTAAATACTTTATATAGTCTTTCACCTTCTGGGCTAGTAATGATTTTTGTTAATGTTGCATCAAAAATTGAACCATGACGGTCTCCAATAATGTCGGATGACACTAATTGAAAAGTATTGTATAAGAATGATTCATTTTCATATTTTTTCATTGCTGCATTAATTTCTTCAACAGTTGGTTGTTTTTTTAAAACAATACTTAAATCAACAAATGAACCAGTAATCACAGGAACACGAAGTGCAAAACCATCCATTTTACCTGAAAGTGAAGGGATAACTAAACCAATAGCTTTTGCAGCTCCAGTGGAAGAAGGAACAATGTTTGCAGCAGCGGCTCTTGCACGACGCAAATCTGAGTGAGGAGCATCTTGAATTCTTTGATCAGCTGTGTAAGCGTGTACAGTTGTCATATAACCATGACTAATTCCAAATTCTCTTTCTAAAACATTAACAACTGGTGCAAGTGCATTTGTTGTACATGAAGCACCTGAAATAATAGTATCTTCTGGAGTTAGTGTGTTGTGATTAACATTGTAAACAATTGTTTTGATGTTGTTTCCAGCAGGCGCTGAAATAACAACTTTTTTAGCTCCTGCATCAATATGTTGTTGAGCAGCTTCTTTTGAAGTAAATCTTCCTGTTGACTCTGCAACAACATCAATTTCTAATTGTTTTCAAGGTAATTTTTTAGGATCTGACTCAGCAAGTGCTAAAATTTTATGTCCGTTAATTACTAAAAAGTTTTTGTTACCTTCTATTAGGGTTTCAACACTTCCTTGAAATTGACCATGTGCTGAGTCAAATTTAAATAAGTGAGCTAAAATTTTAACATCTGTTAAGTCATTAATAGCAACAATTTGAATATCATTGTTTTTAACTTCTAAAAAACGGCGAAGAACTAGTCGACCAATACGACCAAAACCATTTATTGCAATTTTTTTCATATTTTTCCTTTTTTTCTATAATAATTAAATAATCATATAAATTTTACCACTTTCCTAAATTTGTTTAAAATAATAAATAAATAAAATATTAAACTTAAATTCATAAGGCAGTTCGTTATGGAATATTCAGCAGAAAAATTAAAAGTTTTAAAAGGTCTCGAGGCAGTTCGAAAACGTCCGGGAATGTACATCGGTTCTACAGATTCGCAAGGCTTCCATCATTTGGTTTGGGAAATTTTTGACAACAGTGTTGATGAAGCACTTGCTGGTTTTGCTAATAAAATTTGACTAACCATTAAATTGGATGGTTCAATTGAAGTAGCTGATAATGGGCGAGGAATTCCTGTTGACAAACACCAAAGTGGCAAAACTGGAGTTGAATTAGTTTTTAGTGACTTGCATGCCGGTGGGAAATTTTCTAGTGATGTTTATAAAAGTGCTGCTGGACTTCATGGAGTTGGTTCTTCTGTTGTAAATGCCCTTAGTTCAAAAGTTGAAGTTTGAGTTTTTCGTAATAAAAAAAGTTATTTTACAGCTTTTGAAAATGGTGGATACTTAACTCAACCTACTAAAGAAATCGACAAAACTCAAAAACAAGGAACCACTGTTCGCTTTTGGCCTGATTTTAAAATTTTTGGAAAACAAGAATTTGATGCCAATTTAATTGCTCAACGTTTACAAGAAACCTCTTTTTTGATTTCCAATCTTGAAATTCACTTTAGTGATGAAAGAAGCGGATTATCTCAAGTTTTTCTAAATAAAAAAGGGTTAATTGATTTTATTGAGCATTTGGCCAAGGGCAAAAATAAAATTCATGAAAAACCTATATTTTTTAAAGGAAAACAACAAGAAATTGAACTTGAATTCGCATTTTTATATGTTGATGACTCTGAAGAAAATACTTTTAGTTTTGCAAATAATGTTAAAACTAATCAAGGCGGAACTCACATTAATGGTTTAAAAAATGCATTAATTAGAGCCTTTAATGATTATTCAAGACAAAAAAACTTAGTAAAAAATAAAGTTGAATTTGAATATAATGATATTAAAAATGGACTTTGTGCAGTTGTTTCATTGCGAATTCCAGAGCCAATTTTAGAATTTGTTGGTCAAACCAAAGATAAACTTAGCACATCAGCGGCAAAAGTTGTAACTGAAGAAGTTATTTACAGCTCTTTAATGTCATACTTACAACAAAATAAAGAGATTTCAAGCAAAATTATTACACATATAAATCAATCTTATCAAAATAGGATGGAGGAAAAGCAAGCTAAAATTGAAAGTAAAACCAGTAAATCTGTTTCCAAAGAGCAAAAAATTTTATCAGGAAAACTAACTCCAGCACAAAGTAAAAAACCTTTTGAAAGAGAATTATTTTTGGTTGAAGGTGAATCTGCGGGCGGGAGTGCCAAGTTGGGCCGGAATAGGCTTTATCAAGCAATTTTACCCTTGAAAGGTAAAATAGTCAACGCTGAAAAAACCAAGTTAGTTGATTTACTTAAAAATGAAGAAATTGTTGCAATTATTAGTGCACTTGGCACTGGAATTGGTACTAGTTTTAACATTAAGAATTTAAATTATCACAAAATTATTATTATGACAGATGCTGATACCGATGGTGCACACATTCAAATTCTAATTTTAACCTTCTTTTTCCGTTATTTTAAGTCTTTAATTCAAAATGGACATGTTTATATTGCACAGCCACCTTTATATAAATTAACCTATAAAAATAAAGAAGAAATGTACATTTGAGATGAACAAAAGCTTGCTGAATTTTTAAATAAAAAACCAGGAGCTCAAATTCAAAGATACAAAGGACTTGGAGAAATGAATGCTGCTCAATTATGAGAAACAACTATGGATCCACAAAATCGCTCTTTAATTAGAGTTACAATGGCGGATGAAAATATTATTAAAGATAGAATTTATACTTTAATGGGAGATAGGGCTGATATACGTAAGGAGTGAATTGAACAAAATGTAGACTTTTCGCTTGAAGATTCTTTTATTAAACAACTAGGAGAAGAAAAACCAAATTATGAAAAATAATTTACAAGCTGTTATTGATGCATCATTAGAGCAAATAGTTGCTGAAAAATTTATTCGATATTCTAAGTATGTTATTCAAAATCGAGCAATTCCAGATGTTCGAGATGGTCTGAAACCTGTGCAGCGTCGGATTTTATATTCAATGTGAAATTTAGGACTAAAAAAAGACAAACCCTATAAAAAATCTGCTAGAGTTGTTGGAGATGTTATTGGTAAATATCACCCTCATGGTGATAGTTCAATTTATGATGCTTTAGTTCGTATGTCTCAAGAGTGAAAAATGAATGTTCCTCTTGTAGACATGCATGGAAATAAAGGTTCTATTGATGATGATCCAGCTGCAGCGATGCGTTATACTGAAACACGTTTAGAAGAAATTAGCAATGATTTATTAGAACTTATTAGCAAAAATGTTGTTAGTTGGACACCTAATTTTGATGATAGTGAAAAAGAGCCTACTGTCTTGCCAACAATTTTTCCTAATTTATTAGTCAATGGTGCTATTGGAATTGCCTCAGGATTTGCAACTGATATTCCGCCACACAATCTAGGGGAAGTTATAGATGGCTGCATAGCAATGCTAAATAATAAAAATATTTCAATTGCTGAACTTGGCTCAATTATTCAAGGGCCAGATTTTCCAACAGGTGGAATCATCTATGGAAAAGAAGGTATAAGAGACGCTTTTGCAACTGGCAAAGGTCGTTTAACTTTAACAGCAAAATATGAAATTATTGAAGATAAAAATCAAAGACTTATTCAAATTAGTCAAATTCCCTTTGGGATTGCTAAAGCAAACTTGATTCGCCAAATTGATGACATTAAATTTGAACAAAAAGTCTATGGAATTAAAGAAGTTGTTGATCAATCAGATCGAAATGGAATTTTAATCAATGTTGAATTAGAAGCTGATGCCAACATTGATTTAATTATTAATTATCTTTTACAAAAAACTGATTTGCAAATTTATTATTCATACAATAGCATTGCAATTTGTGATAATTCACCAAAGTTGCTTTCAATTAAACAACTAGTTGGTTATTATTTAGACCATCTTGAAAAAATTAAATTTGCAGAATTGGAATTTGATTTTGCTAAAAATGAGAAAAAATTAGAAATTACTAAAGGTTTTTTAAGAGTTGCAGATATTACAGATGAAGTTATTAAAGTAATTCGGGCATCAGATAATTCTAAAGCCGGAGTTATTGCAGATCTTATTAAGTATTTTCAATTTAGCCCTTTGCAAGCTGAAGCAATTGCACAAATGCGTTTATATAGATTGTCCAAAATTGATCAACAAATGTTTTTAAAAGATAAAGAAGAACTTGAAAATACTCTTAAAAAACTTCAACTTTTAATTAATGATAAAGAAGAATTTAAAAAATATTTAATTGAACTTTTGCTATCTGTCAAAAGCAAACATCAAAGACCACGTTTAACTCAAATTATTGATAAAAATTTGAATGTCAAAATTAATTATGATCAGCTAGTTAAAGAAGAATTTTTCTTTTTTAGTATTTCCAAAAATGGTTTTTACAAAAAAATGTCTATAAAAACCAACATAATTGAAGAAATCAGCAAGCTACCAGTTGCAGAAAAAGATTTTTTAATTTCACTAGATATGGTTAGTTCAAAAGATAAAATTTTTCTCATCACTAACCTAGGAAATTTGATTACACTTTTACCTCATGCACTAGAGGAAAGTCAACTTAAGCAATCAGGTATTGATCTAAAAACTAAATTGGCTTTTGGACATAAAGAATACATTATTGCAGCTATTCCTGTTTCTAACATTGAAAACCAATCATTAATTTTAGTCAGTTTGGCTGGTTTAGCTAAACGTGTTTCACTAGATAATTTTGCCAATTATAAACATAATAAAATTACAAACATTTTTAAACTAAAAGATAGCAATGAATTAATTAGTTGTCATTTAGGTGAAAATAATGCTAATATTGCAATTTTCACTTCATTGAATCGTGGTTTAAAAGTTAGTGAAACAGATGTGCCAATTTATGGCAAAAATTCAGCTGGTGTGCGCTTAATAAATTTACGAACAAATGAAAGCATTTCTGGAACAGCTTTAATTTGTGAAGATGAAAAAGTTTTAATTTTTGATCATTGATCAAGATTTGATCAACTTTTGCCAGGGAATATTCTTTTTGGTCAACGAGGAAGCACTCCTAAAAAAATAGAAACCAATCTAGATTTTTCAAAACCAATAATGAGCGCTTCTGCTTTTAATTCTAATTTTGGAATTTTTGATTTTAGTGATTTGATTAAGATTTATAATATAAATGAAGCAACAAGTTTAAAGGCAAGTTCTAAAAAGTGTTATAAAATTTTAAGGTTGCCAGCAAAACCAGAGTTAAAAAATGAAGTTAAATTCGAACCTAAAGTTGAGACAAAAAGCAAAACTATCAATAAAACAAAGGAAAAACTAGAGTCAAAAGTTCAAAAACCTACCAAAAGTGAAAATGAACAAACTAAAGTTTTTAATTTTGATGAAGCTTTGCAAAGAGCTAAAACCAAATTACAACAAGTTAATGAATTAGATATTGATGCATTACTTAAAAAATTCGAAGAGGATGAATAATATGGATAAAAATTTTTATAAAAATTCACTAAATATTTTCACAACTGATTTTTCAATGAAAGCAGAACTAACTAAAAAACAAGAGTTATTTCATCAATTTTGGAAAGAACAAAAAATTTACAAAAAAGCTTTAGAAAAAAACAAAAATAATAAAAGTTTTATTTTGCATGATGGACCTCCTTATGCAAATGGTGATATTCATATTGGTCATGCTTTAAACAAAATTTTAAAAGACATTATTGTTCGTTATAAAACTTTATCAGGATTTTATACACCTTTTGTACCAGGTTGAGACACTCATGGTTTGCCTATTGAAAATAAAGTGACTAGTGAATTTGGCAAATTATCTGCAATTGAATTGCGTAGGCAAGCAAATGATTTTGCAAACAGTCAAATCCAAAATCAAATGAAGCAATTTAAAGAGTTGGATTTATTTTGTGATTTTGAACATTTTTACCAAACCAATGATAAAAAATATGAAGCTAAACAACTTAAATTGTTTAAAAATATGGTTGAAAAAGGCTTGATTTATCGAGGTTTGAAACCTGTTTTTTGGTCTCCAAGTAGTCAAAGTGCACTTGCTGAAGCAGAAATTGAATATTTTGAACACAAATCGCCTTCAATTTTTGTAGCTTTTGAAGTTAGCAAAGGTAATGATTTAGTTTCTGCAGATGACAAACTTATCATTTGAACTACAACCCCTTGGACATTGGTGGCAAATTCTGGAGTTGCAGTTGGTGGTGATTTTGAATATCTTCGTTTTGAATATGAAGGTAATTTTTACATAGTAGCTTCCGAACTTTTTGACAAACTAGTTGATTTATTTAAATGAAATAGTGCTAAAATAGTTCAACAATTTATAGGAAAAGATTTGATTGGACTTAAATACTTGCAACCAATTTCTAAAGTTAATTGCCCAGTTGTTTTAGGGCATCATGTTACTTTAGAATCTGGAAGTGGGCTTGTCCACATGGCACCACTTTTTGGTGAAGATGATTTTTGAATTGGAAAAGATAACGATTTAGAAATGATCATGCATGTTAATGATGATGGTACTTTTAATGAAGTTGCAGGTGACTTTGCTGGTTTATTTTATGAAAAAGCTAGTGAAAAAATTTGTGAATTTTTAACTAACCAAAATTCACTAATAAAACAAAGTTGAATCACTCACTCAGTGGCTCATGATTGAAGAACTAATAAACCTGTGATTTATCGTGGAACCCCACAATGATTTGTATCTGTAGAAAAACTTAAAAGTGGCATTTTAGAAGCTGTTGAGCAAGTTGAATTTCCAGAAGATTGACTTAAAAAACGTTTATTTAAAATGATCTCTGGAAGAAAAGACTGAATTATTTCTCGCCAACGTTCTTGAGGTGTACCAATCATTATTTTTTATGATGAGCAAGGTAATCCTATTTTAGATAAACCAGAAATTTTTGATTATGTAATCAATTTAGTTGCTGAGCATGGAAGTGATATTTGATTCGAAAAAGAAGCGGATGAGTTATTACCTGCTAAATTTAGAGGTTTAAATTGAACAAAAGAAAATAACATTTTAGATGTTTGGTTTGACTCAGGTTCTAGTTTTATGGCTGCCGATTTACAAGGTCAGAAAGTTCCTTATGATCTTTATTTAGAAGGTTCTGACCAATATAGGGGCTGATTTAACTCTTCACTAATTAATTCTTATATTTATTATGGAACAGCACCTTATAAAAAACTTTTATCTCATGGATTTATTGTCGATGGCAATGGCAATAAAATGTCCAAATCTAAAGGAAATGGAGTTAGTCCACTTGAAATTATTTCTAAATATGGAAGTGATATTTTGAAATTATGAGTAGCTAATAGTGAATATTTCAACGATGTTTTTTATTCAGAAAAAATCTTAGAGCAAAATATTGAGGTTTACCGAAAAATTCGTAATACTATTCGTTTTTTAATTAATAATCTAGTTGATTATAAAGATGGGGATTTTGCTCGCGAAGGAATTCATGCTTTTATTGCAAATCGCATAAATTTACTTAAAAATAATGTTATTAAATTTTATGAAAGTTATCGGTTTGTTCGTGTTGTCAAAGAAATCAATAATTTTGTTGTTGATTTGTCTAACTTTTATCTTTCAATTACAAAAGATAGTTTGTATGCAGATAGCAAAGATAATTTAAATCGAAGAGCAATTCAAAAAAATCTCTATGAAATTTTAAATGTTTTAGCAATAGCATTAGCACCAATCTTGCCAATCACAATTGAAGAAGTTTATAAATTTATTAACAAAGAAAATAAAAAAGAGTCTATATTTTTAGAAGAGTTTTTCAAACCAGCTGATTTTGATGAAAAACTTGAAGAGCAATGAAATGAGTTTTTTGTTCTTAAAGATACTGTTTACAAACTTGTTGAATCAGCAATTCATAGTGGACAAATTAAACGTTCAAATGAAGCTCATATCGAAATTGCAACAGAGTCTGAATTTATTAAATCTCTTGATTTACAAACACTTTTGATGGTTGGAAAAGTAACTTTTGGCTTAGAATTTAAAGTTAGTCAATTTAATTCATCTAAATGTCAACGTTGTTGAAACCACTTTGATAATGCAGAAGGTAATTTATGTTTACGTTGCCTAGATTTTTTGAAGGATTATAGTGAATAAAACTAATTTAATAAATGAAATTACAAACAAAACTAAAGTTAAATTTCAAGAGAAAATAACTAAACTAGGTAAAAAAAGAATCTATATAAATATAGCTATTTTACTCATAGTTGTTTTTGTTTGTCTTTTAATTGATCAATTAAGTAAAAATCTAGTTTTTAGTGATGCAGATTATAATGATAAATTTAGTGTTATTAACAAAGTTTACAACTGAGGTTTTATAGGTTTTAGACCTTTATTACATCATGGCGTTACCACTAAAATTGATAATTTAGTTGGCTTTACAGGAATCCATATTTTTGCTTTTGCATTAACTATTTTTTTATTGATTTTTATTCCTTTTTCAAAGCATTATGCATATGCATTTTTCTTATCTATTTTATTAGCTGGTAATTGAGGAAATGAATTAGATAGATTTATTAACGACAATTCAGTTAAAGACTTAATATTTATCCCTTATCGAGATAATGGAACTTTTAACTTTGCAGATGTCTTTATTTTTTTAGGACCATCTGGATTTGCCTTAGTTTATTTCATTGATTATATTTTAGAGAAATATAAAAATTCAAATAATAAAAAAAGCACAAATGATGATCAAGTTGGTGGTTCTGATTTAGAAAATTTTGAATCAGACAAAAAATAAATTTAAAATAAGGATATAATCTTAATTTATTCTATTTTGTTAAAAATAAAAATAAGTAAATAAAATGCACTTTTGTTAGAAAAATGTGCATTTTTTTGTAATATAAGTAAATAGTAAATAATTTAAAAAAAAATATAAAAGAAATTCAACATATATTTGCAACTGTTATGTTTATAATTTATATAATTTTACAAAATGATTTGAATATTTTTGCCAAGGAGATAGCATAAGTGAAATTGTTTTTAAAAAATCAGGATAATGAAGAAACTACTTTTTGCACCAGAAGCAACAAGTTACCAAAAGCGCAACAAACAATTTTTGTTAGACCACCATTTATAGTTGAGTTTAATTTGGTTGGTACTCAATTAAAAATATCAACATTATTTAACCATTTGGATAGCACTTCAAAAACTAATAGAAAAGATTATCGAGAAGCAAGAGTAGATACTTCTAAATTATTTTACAAAAAATTCATTTCTAATCAAGGTGTGCAAGAAATTAGTGAATTTTTAGCACTTGGACACGTGTTAGATTAGAAGCTGCTAAAAATTCCAAATTTAAACCAGATTTAGTCATTTATGGAGGAGATACTTGCATTAAAAATGAAAATTATTTTTTTATCAAAGAATTGTTAAAAAATCATCCAACAATTCATTCTACTTTAAGTGTAGATCAAGATATGACTAATCCTTCATACAATTATCGTTTTATTACCTCACTTGGAAGCTCTCGGCTTTACTCCAATCAATATGATAAAATGCTATACATTAATTCTTCTAATGATTTAAATGTTAATAAAGTTGAAAGTGCTGGTCAAGATTTTAAAATTGATCTTTACAAAGTTTTTGAACAGTGGTTAAAAGATGACGTAGATATTAATCAATATTATAAAAATTGATTAGAAAAAGATGTAGATAATGTGAATTCGGATTCAAAAATTAAAAATGAGAAAGTATTTATTAAATCTAAAATTTCAGACCACGCTCCGGTCTTTACAGATATCCAAGTGAAAACTGATACTATCTTACCTACCATACAATTGTCTGAAATTTTAATTCCTGATACCAATTATCATAAACAAAAAAACACAATTAGAATAGCTCATTGAAACATTCTTAATTATGGACTTGCACTAAATAGTTCTAAATCAAAATTGAATGAAATAAAAATAAAAGCTAAAATGATTGCTAATATAGCTTATAATTCTGGTTTTGATATTGTAGGCCTAACAGAAATTAATAATGGCAAGGGAGAAAGTGTGCAATTCATTTTAGACGAGCTAAATAAAATGGATAAAAGTCAATCTTATCAAATGATTATTCAAAATGTTGCAGATACTAACATACCTGAAGCATTACTATTGTCAAACCAATTTGGAAGAGCACAACAAGAACAAGTGGCAGTTATTTATAATAAAAAAATAGCACAAATCAATGATGCTTGATCTTACATTAGTCCTATCAAAAATTATGCTAAAGATTAATATTTATTTTAATATAGTAAGCTAATAGAATTCTATAATTTTATTTATTTATAATTTGACTAAATAACTATTTATTTTTTACTAACTTGTCACTCACCTCATTTTGGATTATCCCCAACAAATTTAATAATATTTTTTTCTTTTAATGTTTTAATAAATTTTTTAAAATTTTAGTGCTAATGCAAAATAGCTCATTGAAACATTCTTAATTACAAAATTTCACCAAATAGTTACAAAACAAATAATTGTAAAATTATTTATATCCATTTTATTGAGTATCTAATAAAATTGATAATAAAATAACAAAACAATTTGCATAATAATATAATTATTTTGCTTTTTAAAAAATTCTTAACTTTATTTATAAAAACTATATTGACCTTAATTAATTCAAACTATTCTAAGAGGAGATAAATGAAAATTATTGTTGGGCTAGGAAATCCAGGTGATAAGTATGAAAATACAAGACACAATGTTGGTTTTATGGTTGTTGATGCACTTGCAGAAAAACTAAATGTTCAATTTGATCACAAATTAAGAACAGGAGTTTATGCCAAATATCAAGATTTAATTATTGCCAAACCTTTAACATATATGAATAATTCAGGTTTTTTTGTTAAAGAACTCCTAAATTTTTATAAAGAGGACATTAAAAATGTTGTCGTTGTTTATGATGATTTAGATTTTTCAGTAGGACAAGCTGTAATGAGATTAAAAGGTTCATCTGGAGGTCAAAATGGGATGAAAAGTATTATTGAGCAAACTGGCACTACTGAAATTAAAAGATTAAAAATTGGTATTGGTCGTCAAGGTGATGCAGCAGCTTATGTACTATCACCTTTTGACCAACAACAAAAAGCCAAAATAGATGAGGTAATTAAGCAAGCTGTTGAAATTCTAATGTTTTATCATAACAATAGTTTTTTATCAGCTGTTGAAGTTTTTAATGTTAATAAAGACAAAGCCTAAATATTTAATTGCCGTTAGTGGTGGCCCTGATTCAATTTTTTTGTTGAATCTTTATAAAAACAAAAATATAGTCGTTGCTTTTGTTAATTATAATATAAGACAACAAGCCATTCAAGAACAAAATTATGTTCTTGAATTTTGCAAAGAAAATCAAATTCCTTGTGAAATTTTAAGCATCAATATTGATAAAAGCAAAGGTAATTTTCAAGATTTAGCTCGCAAATCTCGTTATGAATTTTTTGCAAAAGTTTACAAAAAATATAAGTGCAATTATTTATTAACTGGACATCACAAAGATGATTTTATTGAAACGGTAATGTTGCAAAAAAACAAACACAAAATTGTTAATTATTGGGGAATTGCTCGTAAAAGTCAAAATTTTGGAATGCAAATTTATAGACCATTAATTTACAAAAAATTTAAAAATCAAATTGTTAAATTTTTACAAAAAAATAATATTAAATTTTTTGAAGATCAAAGCAATTTTGAGCCAATATATGAACGCAATAAAATACGAGCTGATTTTGCAAAAAAGTCTATATTTTACAAGCAGTTTTTTTTGTGAAAATATCAATTTTTGAACTTGTTTAAAACAACTCGTTTACTTTGGTGAAATTTTCAGTTAAATAGATGAGAAAAAAACAATTACAAGTGCGGTTTTTTAAACAAAATTAAACAAAAAAAGACACTTATTTATTTTTTTATACAAAAAAATTTTGAAAATGTAAATTTAACTGAAAATAAAATACAATCTATAATTGATTTTGTCCTTGGTGGCAAACCCAATGGTGTTTTTGTTTTAGATTCAAGCAATTCAATTATTAAAAAACACAATTTTTTATCAAAATCTAGTAAAATTCTATAGCTAGAATAAAGCTTAAACTAACAAGGAGAACAATGAAACTCAAAAATAAAATGAAGCGACCGTCATATCCTCTATTGATTACAATAGTAATTGTAGTTGCATTGATTGCATACTTATTGTACCAATATTTAGCTCCTCGCTTTGAAGTAAAACCTTTATCTTATTTTGAAGAACGACTTATTGCCAACGCTAAAAGCTCTGATGACAATAACTTTTTTTGATTTGTAGGTTTTGATTCTTCAAACTTTCGAATTAATGTTATCGAAGACCAAGGTGGAGTAATTCACAACTATGCAGTTGTTGCATATCCATCATACATTAGTAAACTTCAAGGTGTTTCATCCTTGCCACTTAGTCAAGATGTTTTAAGCCAATTAGGTGGCCAAAAAATTAATAGTTATTTAGAATTACTTCAGCTTGCACAAAAACCAGGTGGTGTTTCATTACTTAGTCTTTTAACTTCACAAGACCAATCATCACTTAAATACTTGAGAGATTTAAGAAATGGTTTTGCACTAGCAAAAATTAATCCTGATTTGCTCAAATTTAAACCAGAATTTATCAACTACCCACCTCGAACACCTAGTTTTTTTGATAGTTACATCTTTCCATTAATACCTTCATTAATTTTTGTTGGTCTTTTGTTATGAGGAAGTTTGAAAATTGCTCAAAAAACAGGTAGTGGTGGCAATTTTTTCAACCCAGGTAAAAACCAAGCAATTCGTATTAATAAATCAAACAAAAAATTTTCTGATATTGCAGGTAATGCTGAAGTTAAAGAAGAAATTGTTGAGTTTATTGATTATTTAAAAAATCCTGCAAAATATGCAGCAGCTGGAGCAAAAATTCCAAAAGGAATTTTACTTGGCGGGCCTCCAGGAACTGGAAAAACATTACTTGCAAAAGCAACAGCTGGAGAAGCTGGTGTACCATTTTTCTTCATTTCAGCTTCTAACTTTGTTGAATTATATGTTGGGGTTGGAGCAAAAAGGGTTCGCGAATTGTTCAAAGATGCACGGGCAGCTGCACCTGCGATTATTTTTATTGATGAGTTAGATGCAATTGGTCGTTCCCGTGGCTCAGGAATCGGTGGCGGAAATGATGAACGTGAACAAACTCTTAATCAAATGCTTGTTGAAATGGATGGAATGGTTGAAAATTCAGGTTTATTAGTAATTGCTGCAACCAACCGTAGTGATGTTTTAGA
Source organism: Mesomycoplasma bovoculi M165/69 (assembly GCF_000524555.1). Lineage (NCBI taxonomy): Bacteria > Bacillati > Mycoplasmatota > Mycoplasmoidales > Metamycoplasmataceae > Mesomycoplasma > Mesomycoplasma bovoculi. The sequence continues at coordinate 202,280 of NZ_CP007154.1, forward strand.
TCCAGCTTTACAACGTCCAGGTCGTTTTGATCGTTCAATCACAGTTAATTTACCAGATGTCAAAGAACGTGAAGAAATTTTAAGATTACATGCTAAAGGTAAAAGAATTTCTAAAACTGTTACTCTTGAAAACGTTGCTCGTAGAACTCCTGGATTTTCAGGAGCTCAACTTGAAAACATCATTAATGAAGCAACACTACTTTCAGTTCGTGAGCAAACTGAAGTTATTACTAGCCAACAAATTGATGAAGCTATTGATCGTGTAATTGGTGGTCCTGCAAAGAAAAATCGGGTAATCACTGAAAAAGAAAGAATTATGGTAGCTTATCATGAAGCTGGTCATGCTGTTGTTGGTATTCGTTTAGGTTCATCTGTTAAAGTTCAAAAAATCACTATTGTACCTCGTGGACAAACTGGTGGATACAACTTGATGATTCCAGAAGAAGAAAAATACAACTCATCTAAAACAGAATTGCTCACTTCTATTGCTACTTTTATGGGTGGTCGTGCTGCTGAAGAAGTAATTTATGGTCCTGAAGAAATTTCAACAGGAGCAGCCAATGATATTGATAAAGCAACTAAAATTGCTCGTCGAATGGTCACTGAATTTGGAATGTCATCACTTGGTCCGATTCAATATGAACAAGATACAAGTTCACCATTTTTGGGTCGTGACTATATGAAAAATGCTTCATTTTCTTCAAAAGTTGGTCATGAAATTGACATTGAAGTTCGTAAATTTATTTCAGATGCTTATGATAAAGCACGAGAAGTTATTAAGCAAAATCTAAAACTTCTTGAGTTGATTAAAGATACATTATTAGAAAAAGAAACCATTGTCTATGAAGAAATTCAACAACTTGCAACAACTTTAGAACCTCTTCCAAAAATTGAACAAGCAAGTTTGGAACGCACTAATGCCAAAGATGTTCTAAATGAATTAATGGGTGACCAAATTCTTGAAGATGATGCAAATGAAAAAAATCCAAATGAATTAGAATCATCTCATTTTGATGATAATTAATGTTTTGTTAGTCAAAAAATTTAAGAAATAATTAAAGGTAAATAGATTAAAATAAACAATTTGGTATTTTAAAAATAAGATGTTGATCTTATTTTTTTATACAAAGGGAGTTTAATATGGAAAAAATCAATGACCAACAACAGATTCGCCTTGGTAAATTAAAGCAATTACAAAAACATAATGTTGCTTATTTACAATCTAAATTCACCCATGATGATTGAAATCAAATTTATAATAAATATCACAACTTCGAATCTCAGGAACTAGTTGAATCAAAGGTTCAAGCTAGTTTTGCTGGTCGTTTAATTGCGCAAAGAGGTCCATTTTTAGTAATTTTAAGTAATGGGGAGCAAATTCAACTATATGTTGACAAATCTTCAAACCAAAGCTTACAAATGCAATTATTTTTGCAAAACCTTGATCTTGGTGATATTGTTGAAGCTCAAGGAGTTTTGTTTAAAACCAAAACAGGGCAATTAAGTTTGAAAGTTCAAGAATTTGTCTTACTCACTAAATCTCTCAAACCTTTGCCAGATCAATATTATGGTCTAAATGATGCAGAAGAAAAATATCGTAAACGCTATCTAGATTTGCTAGTTAATCAAAAAACTCGCCAAACATTTATAGCTCGAAGTAAAATAATTTCTCAAATCCGTTCATTTTTTGATAACCAAAATTATTTAGAAGTTGACACTCCTTCTTTGCAAGCAATTCTAGGAGGGGCTAGTGCTAAACCCTTCATTACTCATTACAATGCCTTACACCAAGATTTTTATTTAAGAATTGCCACCGAAATTCCACTTAAAAAATTATTGGTTGGTGGAATTGACAGGGTTTATGAAATAGGAAAAATTTTTCGCAATGAAGGTGTTGACTCTACACACAATCCTGAATTTACTTCGATTGAATTTTACCAAGCCTATGCAAATTTAGACATTATGATGGAGCAAACAGAAAACCTATTTGCAAACTTACTTGCATATTTAGGGCTTGGAACCAAAATTACTTTTGGCAAACATGAAATAGATTTTGGCCAAAAGTTTGCTCGCTTAGATATGGCCACAGCAGTTAGTGAAGCAATTGGGGCTGATGTTAATCAGTTAAATTTTGTTGAAATTAAAAAAATTGCTGATGAAAAAGGTATCAAAAGTGCTAATTTTTTTAACAAAGGACACATTATTGCTGAACTTTTTGCTCATTTAATTGAACCAAATTTAATTCAACCCACTTTTGTAACCGGACATCCAATTGAAATTTCACCACTTGCTAAAAAAGTAAGTAGTGAATCTTCTTATACTCAACGAGCCGAATTATTTATAGCGGGTAAAGAATTTGCTAATATGTTCAGCGAATTAAATGATCCATTTGATCAACTAGAGCGTTTTGAAGCTCAGATTGCTGAAAAAAATCTAGGTAATGATGAAACAAGTGAAGTTGACCATGATTTTGTTGAAGCACTTACTTATGGAATGCCGCCAGCTGGTGGTTGTGGAATTGGAATTGATAGATTAGTGATGTTATTAACTAATAACGAATCTATTCGTGAAGTTATTTTATTTCCACAATTAAAAAATAAAAAATAAAGGATAATTATGAAACTATTTTTTGCCTTTGATTTGGATGGAACATTGCTTGATTATCAAAATTTTATTCATCCAAAAACAATTAGTACTCTTCAAAAGGCCAAGGAACAAGGTCACATTTTAGCCATTGCTACAGGACGAGGCCTAAATGCAACTTTAGAAATAGCAAACACTATTCCTTATTTTGATTTTTTAATTTCTAATAATGGAACACTTATTTATGATTATCACAATAAACAAACTTACAATAATGGAGCTATTGAAAGTGAAATTGTGTTAGAAGTTTTAAAAGATTGTCAAACTACTAACTCAATTTGTTCACTTAGCACAGCAAACAATTTATACAAATTTGCACCTGAGTCAAATTATGATTGATTGAAAAATCAACATATTATGGACATTAATGCTTATAAAGACATTAATATTTATGAAATTGGTAAAGTTCTTGAATCTGAAAGTATTACCCAAATTTCTTTTCGAAATCAGGAAGATAAAATCACTGACTTACATAAAAAATGGTCAGCCCAACTATTTGACAAATACAAAACTACTATCACTAATCGTATTTTTTTAGATATCAATCCACTAAGAGTTGATAAATGAGAAGCGCTAAAATTTGCACTAGTTAAATCAGGATTGACTAATAAGCACTTAATTTCTTTTGGCGATAGTTCTAATGATTATGAAATGATTAAAAATTCTAGATTAGGTTATGCAATGGGTGGGTGTACACCAGATATTGCTGAAATTGCCACTAAAGTTATTGACTCTTGTACCACTGATGCAATTGGAAACCAAGTTGAATACATTTTAGAAAATAAAGATAAATTATTTTAAAAAAATAAAATAGCAAAAAACCTAGACAAACTTTCTGTCTAGGTTTTTTAATTTATCTTTTAATTATTAATTTACTTTGAATTATAGAAATCAGGATTTAGAATAAGCCACTTACCTGTTTTGGCACTACCAACATATTTAATATTTTTATTTTTAGTTAAACTTCTAATATCCCTTTTAATTGTAGCAATTGAAGCACTAGCAATTTGCTTTTGTAGTTCAGAAATAGTTATATTTGGATTTTTGGACATTAAATCGATAATTTTACTAAATCTTGAATAAATATCTAATTGTTTGTTTGTTGTTTGAGTATCATCAACAATTTTTTGAGTATCATTTTCTACTTTTTTGGTATCATAAATAACTTTTTGAGTATCATTTTCTTTTGTTTGAGTATCATCAATAGTTTTTTCAGTATCATTTTTGACTTTTTGAGTATCATTTTTTATTTTTTTGGTATCATCAACACTTTTTTGAGTATCACTATTTTTTCTTTTAACATCAAAATTAATTTGAGTAAAGTTTCTGTTAAATAAAATTAATTTAACAAAATTAGATTGAATTATATATTCCGGTTCCTTGTGAAAGCCTGAATAACTCTCAAAAATTCTTCCAACACCTGTGCCATAATTTTCAATTATTCCAATTTTATTTAGTATATCAACAATTATTTGATTTCTTCGGCTCACAAATCCATGTTTTAAAGATTCTAGTGTTACATTTTTTGGTAAACCACCAGGAGATAAAATAGATACTTTATCATCAAAAAATTCAATTTTAATTTCTCCATCAAAACTTCAATTACGATGACAAAATGAATTAACAATAGACTCACGCAAAGCAACTTTGGGAATATCATAAATTTCTTGCCTACTTGGTTCACCTGAAATTAAAACTTTTTTACGATTTAATAATTTTGCAAAATCAATAATTTCTATTAATTGTTTTAAAATAGAACCTTCAAATTCTTTTTTGTCCAAAAATATTTCTACCGTTACGCCTTGGTAAACAGCAAATTTACTTATTTTTGGATTTTGGTCACTAAAAAGCAAGGCAGCATTATTATAATTACCATTAATATCTTTTAGTGATAATGCCATCAAATCAAAAGGAATTTGTTTTGATTTGAAATAATTTTCAAGATAATTAAAAGTCAAATTATTTTGTGGGATATTAATTCTTTCAAAAGGGATTTGGTTATGTGAAATAAACATTTGTTTTATTTCTTCATCGCTAGCCAATCTTTTTGAACTACCAACTCTTATATAAACACCTTTCCCATTAAAACCATCACCATTTTTGAAGTAATAAGGTTTGTGTTGTCCCTCTTCAATTGATATCTTAAAAGAAGTTTCATTAGCAAAAATTTTTATTAATGATCGTGCATCTGAACTAAATGCGTCATTAATCCAGTTTGTTAATATTTCATTTCAATAATTAGATTTTTCTTTTATTTTTTCCTTATGAGTTTTTCCAGAATCATCTACACCCAAAAGAATTTGCCCGCCTTTTGTGTTTAAGAAAGCAACAATTTCTGCTTTAAAGTCTTTATCTTTTTTAGTCAAATCTAACTTGAATTCTGTTCTTGAATCTTCCATGATATATTTTCTATGTTGTATAAATTATAGTTTAAAAAAATATATTTTTTCTTTAAATTCCTGTGTTTTTAGCTGGCAAAAGAGTTAAAAAATAGTATAATTATTAATTTAAAAGTTTGGAGGTAACAAGATATGGCACTAGATAGTCTTGATGGTAAATACGCTTTCAAAGAAGGTGAGGCATATAATTTATTTTGAATTGGTAATTTTAATGTACCGATTTATGCTTTTGTTATTGTTTTAGGAATGATAGCCTCAATCATTACTATTGGTTTCTTTTGGAAACGTGAAGGTTATAAATTAGATCATTTTTATACTTTAGTCGCAATTACAATTCCAACTTCTATAATTGGGGCACGTTTAGGTTTTATTGTTGAGCGTTTAGTTGTTGGTGATATTGCAAGTTTAGCCCATTGATACAACCCGCGAGAAGGTGGGATGTCAATTCAAGGAGGGGTGTTTTTACCCACTATTGCCAACTTAATTTATGCATATTATAAAAGACAAGATTTTGATTGACGCAAGGCTTTTAGTTTTATTTTACCAGCAGTTTTAATTGGACAAGCACTTGGTCGTTGGGGAAATTTTACAAACCATGAAGTTTATGGATACATTGATGAAACAGGTGCCTCAGTAAATTGATTAGGAAGTTTTATTCGTGACAATATGTATATAACTGATAGTGTTGGTACTGGACTAAGAGTTCCTTTATTTTTCTATGAGTTTTTAACATCTTTATTTGGATATATCATCCTAGTTTGAGTTTTCAACCTATTTTCATGATTAAAACCTGGAGCAACAGGAGCTCTATATATTCTTTACTACGGAATTGTTAGAAGTTCTATGGAATACTTACGTCAAGAACATTATCCATACTATTTGGTCTTATCTATATTAATGATTATTATAGGCCTTTTATTATTTGTTCGTTTCCAATTTTTTGCAGATTATATTTTTGAAGGAAAATATAAATTAAAATTAGTTTACAAACCAAGATATAGAAAATCTATAGAAAAAAATTGAGGAATTCATTGAATTCGTTGAAATCGAATTAAAGAATAAATTAATGATAATAGTAAAAGTAGTGATACAATTCAAATTGCTATTTAGCAAAAATAAATAAATTTAAAGGAGAAATAAATATGAAACAATATGATGTTATTATTATAGGAGCAGGTCCTGCTGGTTTAACAACTGCTCTTTATGCTTCTAGGGGTAATTTGAATGTTCTAATTTTAGAAAAAGGAGCACCAGGTGGTAAGTTGCCTAGTCAATCTAAAATTGAAAACTGACCTGGAGATGAAACAATTGAAGGTGCTCAACTTGCACTTAGAATGTACAAACATGCCTTAAAATTTGGAGCTAGTCACCTATATGGTGAAGTTTCTAATATTGAATCAAAAGGTGAATTTGAACACTATGTTCATACAACAGATGGTGATGTTTATCAAACCAAATCTGTTGTTGTAGCAACTGGTATGGTGGAAAGAAAACCACTAGATATCAAAAACTTTTTAGATTTTGAAGGTCGTGGTGTTTCTTATTGTGTGATTTGTGATGGTCCTTTTTATAGTGGTAAACCATCTGTAATTATTGGTGGTGGAAATTCAGCTGTTGAAGAAGGTTCTTTTTTAGCTTCTATTGCTTCAAAAGTTCACATCTTAGTTCGTGATGGGGCTTTTAATGCTGAAAAAAAACTTATTGATGAATTAGTTTCTAAAGAAAATGTTGAAGTTCATTTTAACACTAAAGCTTTAGAATTAAAAGGTGATGAAAATGGATTACAAGAAGTTGTTGCTGAAACAGAAGGTAAAACATTTTCAATTGAAGCTTCATCATTATTTCCATATATTGGTTTTTTACCAGCTACCAAATTTTTAGCAAATCATGATACCTTAAATAAACAAGGTTTTGTTGTGGTGGATCAGTATTGCGAGTCTAAAACCAAAGGTATTTATGCAGTTGGTGATGTTCGTGAAAAAGATATTCGACAAATTGCAACTGCTGTTAATGATGGTGCTATTGTTGGAAAAATTTTAACTAACAGAATTTCATCTTAATACAAGATCAATTATATAAAAAGCAACTAAAATTAGTTGCTTTTTTTCTTTTAATTAAGCTGTTTAAACATGTTCTATAAACAAGTTTCTAGCAAATTTTATTAAGAATTGTACTATCAAAAACAATAAATAAGTTAATTTAAAATTTTTAACTTAATTAATTAAATGAATGAATGAATGAATGAAAAATAATTAAATTAAAAAACACAAATACGTTTAAATATTTGTGTTTTTATTGTAAATTAATTTTAGTTAATTATTAGTGTGCGTATTTTAAACCTAATGCATTTAAAATAGTTTGAATAATAAAGTTAAATGGTTTGTTGAAGTGTGGTAAGAAGTAGAAGTCTGATAAAGCAATTTCTGGCAATGTCATTCCACGTTGGATTGCAAGTGATAAGAAGTAAATTGCCTCAGTGTGGTTGAACGCATGTCCATATGAACCAATTTGTGCTCCTAAAAGTTTAAGAGTTTTACGGTCATAGGTAATTTTGAATCAAACTTTAGATTTGTGTTGCATAAATTCTGGACGGTCGAAATCTTCTAGATATTCTGTTGCAATATCACCAATTCCATTCAACTCACATCCTTTTGAAGTGTATCCTGTTGATGCAAAGTTAAATCCAAAAACACTAATTGCATTTGTTCCAACATAACCTGGGAATTTAATGTTGGTGTTTCCAGCAGCGCTAAATGCTGCAACAATTCCTGATTTAACAGCATTAGTTGCTAAAGCAATGTGAGCGTGTTCACCAGTAACATTATGTTTCATTGAAGCTGAATCACCAATTACATAAACATCTTTGTCTGTTAAACTTCTTTGATATTCATCAACTTTAACTGCACCATTTCTTGTTTTCTCAAATCCTTCTAGTAATTTGGTGTTTGGTACAAATCCAATTGATAGGATAACAAGGTCGGCTTCGTAAAGTCCTTTGTCAGTTTTAACAGCTGCAACTTTTTTACCATCTGGTTGTGCAATAAATTTTTCAACTTTTTCACCAAGAGCTAATTTAAGCCCATCATAACGCATTTTTGATTCCATTTTGGAAGTGAATTCTTCATCAAAATAGTTTGAAATAACTCTTTCTTGCATATCAACTAAAGTGGTATTTTTACCATTTAAGCAAAATGCTTCAGCTAGTTCAACTCCAATGTAACCAGCTCCAATAACAACAACATTTTTAATTTCTGGATCATTTAATTTTGCTCTAATTTCTTTAGCATGAGTAAATGTTTTGGAAATTAAGATATTTTGTAAGTCAATTCCTTCAAATGGAGGAATAATAGGTCATGTTCCACCAGCAAATACTAATTTGTCATAGGTATCAGTGAAAGTTTGACCTGTAACAAGATCTTTAACTTCAATTGTTTTTTTAGCACGATCAATTGAAATTACATCGTGTTGCAATTTAGTTTGAATCCCCATACGTGATAATTGATCGATGTTTGAGTAGAATAAACCATTTGGGTCTTGGAACTCACCACGTACTCAAAGTGCAATTCCACATCCTAAAAATGAAATATCAGTGTTACGGTCATAAGCAACAACTTCAGCTTGAGGGTGAATTGTTTTGAGAGTTCTTAAAAAAGATGTACCAGCGTGATTGGCACCAATAGATATAATTTTCATAAAATTACGCTCCTTATATAATATAATTAGTAATTATACCAAATTAGAAAAAAATAGAAATAAATGTGCTATGTTTTGCAAGTTGATTTATCTAATTTATTAGATAAAAAAATAATAACAACTATTTTTACAAATGAATATCATAGTAAAAAAAAGAATTCCTTTAAGAATTCTTTTTTTTTAGTTTGTTGAGTTATTTGAGTTTTAGGACTAGATAATTATAATTGGTATATTTTTTAAAGTATTATATATAAGTAAAAATTACAATTTAATTCTAGAAAGCAAAAAAATTGCAGCAGTTTCTGCTCTTAGTATTGTTTTTGTTAGTCTAATTGGCTTGAAACCCGAAATTTTAGCTAGATCAATCTCACTATCACTAAAACCACCTTCAGGCCCAACCAAAAAAATAGTATTTGTGAGAAAAAGTGTATTAAAATTCTCTTTGTCTACTTTTTCATGAGCAATAAATTTATGCTCAATATGTTGATATTCATTTAATAAATCCTTTAGATTTATAGGTTTTTCTATAGTTGGAATAATATTTCTAAAAGATTGTTGGGCAGCATGAAGGACTATTTCTTCTCAGCGTTTGATTTTACTTTCAACATTGTTGATTTTGCTTTCGCAGTGTTGACTTATAAAAGGAATTATTTTTGTAACCCCTAATTCTGTGGCCTTTTGAATTACAAGTTCAAAATTTTTGGGTTTAATTAAAGCCATACCTAAAATTACAGGTTGCTCAAATTCATGATTTTGTAGAATTTCAGATTCAATTTTGGCCAAGTTAGGAGCAACAAAACTGCATTTAAAAAATTTAGATTCATAAACGCAAATAAATTGTTTATTTTCAAGGCGTACAACTTTGAGATGTTTGACAGTTGTTGTAGAAAGAACAAAAAAATCACCTTGTTTTTGATTGACGAAAAAACGAAACATAGGTTTAATTTTATAGTATTTTATTTTTTTCAAGTTTATAAAATCAAAAAAGCAACTAAGTTGAATTTATTTGCTAAAATTTAGATTAGAATCCAGGAAAATATTAATTAAATAAAAAGGACAATTATGAATAAGAAAATTAGTTCAAAACAAATTAGGCAACTATGATTAGATTTTTTTGCTAATAAAAATCACCTTGTTGTTGAAAGTAAGTCACTTGTTCCACGCAATGACCCATCACTTTTGTGAATCAATTCAGGAGTCGCAACTTTAAAAGATTATTTTACTGGTAAAAAAACACCGCCCAGCAAACGAATAACAAACTCACAAAAAGCTATTAGAACTAATGATATTGAAAATGTTGGAATCACTTCTAGACATCACACAATGTTTGAAATGCTTGGTAATTTTTCAATTGGTGATTATTTCAAAACAGAGGCTATTGCTTTTGCTTTTGAATTTCTAACAAAATACTTAAAGCTAGAAAAAGATAGACTTTACATAACTTATTTTGCAGAAGATGAAAAAACTAAAAACCTTTGACAAGAACAAGGCATTCAGTCTGATCATTTAATTGCCGGAACTAGAAAAACTAACTTTTGAGATATGGGACTTGGACCCTGTGGCCCTTGCACTGAAATTTACTATGACAGAGGTTCTAAATTTGATTCTCGCGGTGTTGAATTGATACAAAATGATATTGAAAATGATCGTTTTATAGAAATTTGAAACATAGTTTTTTCAGAATTTAATAATGATGGTGAAAATAACTACACACCTTTAATTAATAAAAACATCGATACTGGAGCAGGTTTTGAACGAATTGTTTCAATCTTGCAAGATGGACCTACTAACTTTGATACTGACCTTTTTCTCCCTATAATTGTTGAAGTTCAAAAACTAACTAGCTATGTTTATAAACCTGAAAATTACTTTGAAAAAGAAGAAAAACAACAAAAAATAAACGCTTATTTTAAAGTTATTGCAGATCACATTCGAAGCGTTGTTCATGCAATAAATGATGGAGTTGAACCTTCTAATACTCATCGTGGATACATTATTCGAAGATTAATTCGAAGAGCTTATCATAGTGGGAAAAAATTAGGAATTCAAAAACCTTTTTTACACACTTTAGTTGATACAGTTAAGGAAACATTAATTTATCCAATTGATGTTGAAAAAGTTGCCAAAATTATTGAAAAAGAAGAACAAATTTTTGAAAAAACTATTGAAAATGGTGAAATTTTATTAAGTAAAGAAATTGCTAAAAATCAAGGAACCTTTGATGTACAAGTTGCCTTTAAACTCTATGAAACATACGGCTTTCCTATTGAATTAACTAAAGAAATACTTGCCGAAAAAGGTATAGATATAAATTTTGATGAACTAGAAAAGTTGAAGGTGCAACATGCACAAGTTTCTCGTGGACAACAATTTGTTGGAATGGAAAAAGCTGTTAATTCTTTAGCACTTGTAGAGTCTAAAATTAGTGAATTTATTGGTTATCATACTTTAGAGTCACAAGCTAACATTGTCTTTTTAGCTAACTCAGAACAAGAGATTGAGGAAAGTCAAGCAGGAGATCAAAGTTATGTTATTTTTGATAAAACCCCTTTTTATGCTACAGGAGGTGGACAAAAACATGACCAAGGTTTTGTGGTTCAAGGTGAACAAAAATTGGAAATCATCAAGGTTTTTAAAGATAAATTTTTAAATAATGTTCACATTATTAATGGTAAATTAATTAAAAATTTACCTGTTGATTTAGTTGTAAACAAATCAAATCGCACTAATTTAGAGCGTAATCACTCAGCAACCCACTTACTATTTAAGTCGCTTCGTGACCAATTTGGTTTGCAAATTAAGCAACTTGGTTCAGATAATAATGAAAATCGTTTGACATTCGATTTTCCAGCAGATGTTAAACCAACAGATGAAGAAATTCATCAAATTGAAGCTAGAGTCAATGAGTTTATTGCTAAAGGAGTTGATAGGCAATACTTAGAAACTAGCATTAAAGAAGCAGAAAAACTTAATGCAATTATGACTCTTGAAGAGGCAGAGTACATGGATCCAAAAAATGTTCGTCTTGTTCATTTTGAAGGTTTAACAACCGACTTATGTGGCGGAACTCACATTGCAAATACATCACTAATTGAAAAATTTAAGATTGTTTCTTGTCAAAATAAAGGAACTGGAATTTATAGAATTAGAGCAATTACTACAAATGAAAAATATCTTGAATTTATGCAAGAAGTAAATTCTGAAAAAGAGCAAAATTTAGCTAGAATAATTGCCAAAAACAAGGAACTCAGCCCAAATTACAACCTAAATATTTTGCTTACATCCAATCAAGATAAAAATAGTGAACTTCTTGATAATTTAATTGAAATAGCTAAAAATGACTATAAAAATCTATTAAAAGCACAAAAAAATGATGTTAATCAGTTGGTTTTTGATGCAAATAAAATTATAAAAATTAACAATTACAAATTTTATTTGGATTTTACAATTCCAAATTCATCATTAAAACAAGTAGCTGCCACTTGAAGAGAAGAGCACCCACACGTTTGCTTTGTTTTAGGATCAAAAACAAAGCAAGATAATTATTTATTGGTTGTAGCTTCTAAGGACTTAAAAGCTAATGAAGTTTTACAAAAAGTTTTACAAACCTTTGGTGGCAAAGGTGGTGGAAACCAAATTATTGCACAAGGTAGCTTTATTTTTAAAGAAGAAATTGAAACTATTGACGAACAAATATGCAAAATACTAGCAGAATTTTAGCCATTGACTTTGGAACCAAAGTGTGTGGGTTTGCTATTAGTGAACCCTTAACTGGCAATATTTTTCCACTTGCTAGTTTTGAATACAAAAATAAAGATTTAATGCAAGTGATTAAAAAAATCAAAAATATTATTGTAGATTATGATGGGAGTTTTCCAATATCTACTTTGGTTTTAGGTTATCCACTCAAATCAGGTCATCTCAAAACTCAAACTACACTTTTTGTAGAGCAATTTTATCAATTGCTTTTAGCAAATTTTGCTAGTTACAAAATAGAATTAGAAGATGAATCGTATAGTAGCAATGAGGCTAAAGTAATTCTAGATGAGTTAGAATTTAGTCCTACAAAATATAAAGAAAAAATTGACCAATTAGCTGCATATATTATTTTACAAAGATACTTGAGCAAAGCGAATGTTTAAAATTATCTCACTTTAAACAATAATTTGTCTTATAGTCTGTTGTTTTTAAATATTTAAAAACAACAGACTATAACAAACCACACCAACCTATAACAACCTATAACATTACCATAGAACAATTTGTATTATTGTACTTTCTAGATACAGTACCCCAGAGAGTACCCAGAAAACTTTAATAAAAATAAAAAAATATAATACAATTTATATAAATAAAAGGAAAATATGGGAGATAAAGATTTTTGTATTTCATTAAAGTATAAAAGTGAATCATTGAAATTAGAACTTAAGAGCCAATGAATTTTAAATAAAGCTGAAAAAAATAGAAAAATTTTAAACACTATTAGTGCTTTTTTGAATACCAAAGGTGGAACATTAGTGATAGGTATAACTGATGAAAAACGAGAAATAATAGGTATTAGCAACAATATAGAGGAAATTAAAAAAATTAAAGGTGATATTGAACTGCTATTTTAAATTGTATATCTCCATCTACATAGCAAAATCTTATTGTGTTAGATACCCATTTGTGTGAAGATAAATTTTTAATATCTATCAAAGTTTACATATGGATGAGAACAAGATTCCATTTTTCTTTCTTTTTGGATTTTTTGCCATAATTCATTTATTTTAACTTTATCTTCATTCTTGATTTTTAGAATTGCATCTAAAGTGAGAGCCTTAGGAGAAAAACGTGAATCATAAATACAACTAAAAAAATTAAATAATGAATCATTATCTAGGGCATCAATCATTTGTTCTAAGTTCTTCCAATTTAATATTTCTTTAATAAATTTAATTTTAACTTCATTCTCTACAAGTCAAAACAATTTAATTAAGAATCTAGAATATTTAGATAATCTATCATCGCCTCATGGAATTTGATTTATTTCAAATATGCGCTTAATTAATTTATTTAAATTAGATTCATTTTCTTTTTGTTCGTTCAATATTTTAGATATTGCAAATATCAATGATATTCTATCATATTCATAATTGTCAAAAGACTCCAAAATGTCCAAGTTTATTTCTAATCGTTCAATCTTGTGTAGGAATTGAAATTCTTCCTTAATGAATTCTTCAGGAAAAAGAAATGAAAATCTTTTTTCAATTTTTTTAATTTTTTCAGATGAACTATACTTTAAAAAAGATGCAATATTTGTTCCTTGATTTTCTAGTAGTTTAAAAAAATCATTTTTATTATATATATTCTTGACATAATTATTGTATTTATCATCTTTTTCAAGATTTGTATCAAGAAATTTCTGACTATCAAAAGGGTCTTGCATATAAATGCAATAATTATAAAATTCATAAAAATTATAAGAATGTTTACATTTTGTGCAATAGACTTTTCGATCATTGGGTGAATTATATCATAGAGAAGAAAAAACGGAATATCTCAAAATTTTATTTGTTTTTTCATTTTGCGTTAAATTTTTTTCTAATATTGCTCAAATGCTTTCAAATCATCCATTTAATTTATTTAAAATTTCATTTCTATGTTGAATGATAATTAAAGGTTTTTTTACATTTTCTTGAAATAATTTACTTTGATGATTTAATAATTTCTTAAAAGTTTCAGGAAACTTATTTTTTAAAATTAAAAAAGATAATACTGAAGTATAATCTGAATAATGTTCATTTTTATTTTGTTCTCAATAAATTATAAATTCATTGTGTAAATTATGTATTTCTCTAACACTATTAAATAATTTATGTGTAGACCTTACTAATAATCTGAAATTTCAATTATTATCTCAATATTCTTCACCAAAAAGTTGTTTAAAATAATTTATAGAATCAAAGTTATTTACAATAGGTATAATTGGTATAGAAATATCAAAGAATTTAATAAAATCATCCTGTTTTTCAAATAAATCTGGTTTTACAAGATAAATAAAATTTATTTTTTGATGGTGTGTAAATTTGTTGTCTATATTATTATGTAGATATTTATTAATAATTAAATTTAACTCTCTTAGTTTTTGAAATATTAAGTTATTGCCAAATCTATCTAGATCTTCAAAAACAAAAATATTTTTTTCACACTTAGAAAAAATATATATTAGTTCTGCAAGGTTATTGTCGAATTCTGATAATTTATTAACTTCCATTCGAACTTCAAGATTTGCAAGTTTGAATTTTAAAATTATTTTATAGGCATAGTTAATTATAGTTTTAATTTTTCATATTAGTAATATAAATAGAAGGATAGATAACCCACTAATAATTAAAAATTTTAATCAATCTAACTTACCTACTGAAGGAAATTTGTCTCAAAAAATATTAATACCTATAATTAATGTTGATAACACAAAAATTCCAAACAAAATTAAAGCAATACGCTTTCAATTTACTTGGTTAAAAGATAATTTATACTTTGATAAAGGTATTTTTGTTGGATCAACTTGAGAAACTAATTGGTTTATAATTTGTTTTTCAAGCAATACTGTGGTTGCTAAATCATCTTTTGGATTTTTATAATAATTACCAATAATAACTTCAATATATTTGTCTTTATATTGGTCATTATTTTTTAAAAAACTTTTAAAAATAGTACTTTTACCAATACCATAATCACCAGTAATTGCTATATTAGTGTATTCAGGATTTTCTAGTGAGTCTTCAAAGTGTTTTTTATAAATTTTGTATTTTTGGTCAAATTCTTCTTTGTTTATGTGTACTTCTTTTAAAGTGAGTAATTTACTATCATCTACATTACTTTCCATAAATACAAATTATAATGAAAATATTTTATTAAAGAAAAATAAAAATTAATAAGTATAGCAATTTTTCAATATTTTACTCATTAGCAGTATCTATAAATTTTTCAATTAATTGATTGTATTTTTCAAAAATATCATTCATTAGTTCAGCTAATTTTTTGTGCATTTCAATATTTGTTTTTCTAAAGCTAAATTTAATAAGATTTGCAAATTGACTTGTTTCAGAATCAAAATTACTTTTTCTAAGAGATTTATTCAAGTATTCAATAACTTCTTGCCTATTTACATTAATATTTTCTTTTTTAATAGTATCAAACATTAAAATTAAATCTTTTTTAGATTCTTCAGTTGAATATTGTGACAACTCATAAGTTGTCATTTTAGAAATTTTACCTTGAATTTTGGTAATAAAATTTCTAATTAATTCTGATTTTTTTCTTGTATCATATGAGGCGTTTGCTGTTGTTTCAGCTTCTTTGCTTAATTGATCAATACTAATAGTAGGGTTGTTTTTTGCATTTTTTTGAACAATTTCTAAAACATTAGCCAAGTCATATCTCATGACTTCTCACATTTCAACTTCATATTCAAGGTCATCTTCAATGCTTTCTTTATCTGCATTAATCATACGTTTGAGTTTGTCTCTAATTTCGTGAAAAGCACTTTTGTAATTATCTAGTTTAGTACCACTTAAAAGTATTTTATCACCGGTGAACTCAGGAAAGCATTGAAGAATTAAGTCCAGTTTAAGTATTCTAGAAAATGCTTTAACAAATTTTTTATAAGTTGTTTTGTCTTGTATGGTTTGCCAATCAGAATTCTCGATTGGAAATTGTTTAAGTAATCGTTCAACATTTTTTTTGTAACCATCACGATCAAATAATATAAATCGAATATTTTCACTTGCTGGATTTTGATGACCATAGTAGTAATTGTTAAAACTATCAAAAGAAATGAATGTTTTTACTTCTTTTCCTTCTGCAAAAATTTGAAAGGCTTTTTCTAAATTATATTTCAAATTACGAAATGAAATAATATTGCCCTTTGGTTTTAAAGCATTAAAAATCCGATTGGTTCTTGAAATGGCTTGAATAAGTCCGTGATCTCTTAATACTCTATCTATCCAAATAGTATTAAGTCTTTTGGAATCAAAACCAGTTAGAAAAATATTAACAACAATTACAATATCTAATTCTACTTTTTTGATTTTATCTGCAACATCGCCATAAAAAGTATAAAATCTATTTTGGTCAATGTAGTTGTTTCTAATGTATTTATTATCATACATTTGATAAAAGTCATCAATTACATTTGCCAAAAAATCTTTATTTGACTCGTTCAATTGCTGAATTTCTAGATCGCTACTTTCAGCTTCACTAGCACTAAAAATTGTAGTTACCTTAATTTTTTTATCCTCATCTAGATTTGCTATTTGTTTTTTAAATTCATCATAATATTTACGAGCAAGTTCGATATTTTGAACAGTAAAAATTCCATTAAAACCTGGATCGTTTGGTCTTAAATTTTTTCTTGTGTATATAGGATGGTTTTTTAAAATTGATTCTACAATTTTAGATATTCTTTTTGGCGATGCTAAAGCAGAATCTTCATCAATATCGATAACATCACGGTCATTCATATTCTTTTTTTCTAAAAAATTAGAGTAATGTTCATAGTGAAAACCAAGAACATTACCATCAGCCATAGCATTTCCAAGTGTGTATGAATGTAACTGATTTTTAAAAATATTTTCAGTTGTCAAGTTAATGTTATCTAGTATTTTATCTTCACTTTTTAAAAATTTTTTGTCATTGGTTAATTTTTCTAAAGTTTTTAGTGCTTGTAAATTGCTATTTTCAGGAAAAATAGGTGTTCCAGTAAAACCAAAAATATATGATTTTTTAAATTTATTGTGAATATTTTGTTGCATTTGTCCAAATTGTGAACGATGACACTCATCAAATATTAAAACAACATTTTCATTTAAAACCGGGATATTCTTTGAATTATTATTTTTAGATGACAAAACTTTATTTAGTTTTTGAATTGTTGTTATAATGATTGAATGATTTTTATCATTTAACTTTTCTTCTAAATTTTTAGAGCTAGAAACACCTTGTGCCGCCCCTTTTTCAAAACTATCATATTCTTGTTGAGTTTGACGATCAAGATCTTTTCTATCTACAACAAATAAAACTTTTTCAATAAAATTTATGCCTTTTTCTTTTAATCTGGCAGCTAATGTAGCCGCTTTAAAAGATGTAAGAGTTTTTCCAGAACCTGTAGTATGTCAAATATAACCTTTGGATTCATTTTGATTTCATTTTTTATTTATGTAGGCAAGTCTAATTTGATTAAGTATTCTTTCCACGGCTGTTATTTGATAAGGTCGCATAACAAGCAACTTAGGATTTGCACTATTTTCACGTTCTAGTACACAATATTTTGTAAGAATATTTCACAAAACAAATTTACTGAAAAAGTAGTAAGTAAAATCCACTAAATCAATAATTTTTGTATTTTTTGCATCTGCTCAATGTGAAGTAAATACATAGCTTTGTTCTAGTTTTTTTTTGTCATTTGTATCAGCTATAGTTGTATTTGAAAAATATTTAGTTTCAGTCCCATTTGAAATGACAAATATTTGCACAAATTCAAATAATCCTGTTTCAGCTCAGAAACTTTCGTTTGTATATCTATGAATTTGAGCAAAAGCCTCTTTGATGTTTACCCCACGTCTTTTTAGTTCAATATGAACTAGTGGTAAACCATTTATCAAAATTGTTACATCATATCTATTTTGATACTTATCACCTTTGTTTTTGACTTGATTAACAACTTGAAAAGAGTTATTAAAGTAATTTTCTTTGTCAATTAATTTTAAATTTTTAGAACTTCCATCATCTCGCCTGATGCTAAAAATTTCTTCTCTTCTTGATTGAATGAGTTTGGTTTTATCAATATTTGTAAATTTTTTATTAGCTATTTTTTCAGTTCAAATATAATTTCATTCATTTTCACTAAAAATAGTTTTGTTTAATTCTTCAAGTTTTTTTCTTAAATTTTTCTTGAGTTCATCACTATTTTTAATGTGTGCAGCATATTCATAACCAATTTCCCCAAGCATTTCTATGAATAGATTTTCAAGATCTTCTTCGCTTTGGTAGTACAATTCTTCTTTTTTTTGTTCTTTGAATTCAGATACTACAACTCAATCTTCACTTTGGATAAATGGTTTAAAATATTTTTTCATAAAAAGTCTTTCTCAGATTAATTTTGGATTAGTAATTTAATAATTTTACTAAAATAATATTGATATTGATTGGAAATTAATATTACTTGATTTTCCAAAATATCTATTAAATTATTGTTATTTTCTTCTAGTTGTTCTAAAATATTAACTATTGAATTTTGTTTGTGAATTGGTGGTAATGTGATTGAAATATTTGAGATTACATCTTTTCCTAAATTAGGGATTGCTGAATCATTATTTACATATAGTCTTGCAACATTATTTAAAGCATATTTAATATATTTTATGTTATTGTGAGTTTTAGGAATTAATAACCCACAATGACTATTCATGTTGAATTTCCCATTTCTATAAAAGATATGTCCAGCATAGCCATCTGTGGTTCATGTTAAAAACTCACCGTCATAATCATAAGTGTTGATTTTACCAATTTCGCCATTATTTTCAGTAGAGCCAGAATAAACAGGATACTCTCCAGGGTTTTCTAAAATATACTCTGTAGTATATTTGCTATTTCCTCTTTTAATGTCAAATAAATCGGAAATCAAAAATTCTCGTGGCTCGTTTGAAACATTTTGCATTCAATAATTAATCAGAATGATTAATTCGTCTCTCTCTCTCTCTCTCTCTCTCTCTCTTATCTAGTAGAACATCAATAATACTTTTTTGATAAATACCAAATTGTTTTTTTCTCAATTCTATTTCATTGTCCATAGAGTTGATTAGTAAGTTATTATTTTCATCCAAATTAGACAAAAATTCAACAATTTTATTTTGGATGTGAATTGGTGGTAAAATAATTGGAATTTTTGCTATTGCACTTGATTTAAGGCTATAATAATTTTGTTTAATAAAAGTCACATACTCTTTAGTAATATTGTTTAAAATAAATTTAAAAAATTTTAAATTTACCTGGTGTCTATAATTGTGTTTAATTGATAGTAGTCCGCAAGCTCCAGTTATACTAAATTGCCCATTTCTATAAAAAACATGTCCACCATAACCAGCAGTGGTTCATGTTAAAAATTCACCATCATAATCATAAGTATCAATTTTACCAAATTCACCATCATTTTCTATTGCTCCAGAATACACAGGATAGTCTCCAGGATTTTCTAAAATATATTCTTTACTATATTTACTATTCCCACTTTTGATTTCAAATAGATCAGAAACTAAGAATTCTTGATTTTCATATAATGCATTCTGCATTCAATAATTAATCAAAATGATTAATTCGTCTCTCTCTCTCTCTCTCTCTCTCTCTCTATTTCTCTTATCTAGTAAAATATTAATAATACCTTTTTGATAAAGGTTAAATTGTTTATCAGTTAAAACAATATTTTCATTCAAACTCTTGTTTAAATTTGAATTTGTTTCTTCAAATTCATCAAGAATTTCTGCAATTTGGTTTTGAATTTTTAAAGGTGGTACTAATATATTTATTTTATTAATGTCTTTTATATGTAATTGTGGAATTGGTCCACTATAATTGCCATATTTTTTAATATTATTTCTTAAAAAATAAAATAAAAATTTTAAATTATATTTATCAGCATTATTATCTTTTAATTTGAATGCATAACAAGATCCAGTTATACTAAATTTTCCATCTCT
This sequence comes from Mesomycoplasma bovoculi M165/69, assembly GCF_000524555.1. Taxonomy (NCBI): domain Bacteria; kingdom Bacillati; phylum Mycoplasmatota; order Mycoplasmoidales; family Metamycoplasmataceae; genus Mesomycoplasma; species Mesomycoplasma bovoculi. The sequence goes on from NZ_CP007154.1 coordinate 222,753, forward strand.
ATAGAATGTAGTACCAACAAGACTACCTCTTGAAGTTACTGTAAGATAAGTTCCATCAAAATCAAAAGTGTTAATCATTCCCATTAGTCCTTCATTTTGAGATGCACTAGAATAAACTGGATACTCCCCAGGATTTTCTAAAATAAAATTTTTAGATATTTCTTTTCCTGAAGATATTTCAAATATTTCATTAATTGATACTTTGCTTATTGCAAAATTATTAATTCATTTCTGAATTTCATTAGCAATTAATATTAATTCGTCTCTCTCTCTCTCTCTCTCTCTTATCTAGTAAAATATTAATAATACCTTTTTGATAAGTACTAAATTGCTTGTCAGTTAAAACAACATTTTCATTTAAACTCCCGTTTAATTTAGTACTTGTTTGTTCAAATTCATCAAGAATTTCAACAATTTGGTTTTGAATGTGAATTGGTGGTATGGGAAGTGAGATTTCTTTTAAATTTGTTAGTGGCAGTTTTGGCCGCCCACCATTTTCATTCCTATATTGGATAGCAATATGTGAGAGCAAAAAATAAAAATACTTTATGTTGATTTGATTTGATTTTGCTTGTAGCACACAGGAATCAGAGTTTATACTAAATTTCCCATTTCTATAAAATACATGTCCAGCATCTCCATTTAGAGTTGCAGTTAAAAACTCACCATCATAATCATAAGTGTTGATTTTACCAAGTTCACCATCATTTTTTGTAGCAGCAGAATAAACCGGATAGTCTCCAGAGTTTTCTAAAATATACTCTTTAGTATATTTACTATTTCCTCTTTTGATTTCAAATAAATCACTTAGAAATTTATATTCTATTAATGAACTATTTTGCTTATTAGAATTTTCTTTGAATAATAAATTATGATAGTAGTTATATTGTTGTTTTCGTAATTCTATTTCTTTAGTAATAGATTGAATTAATGAATTTTTGTTTTCACTGAAACTAGACAAAAAATCAACAATTTGGTTTTGAATGTGAATTGGTGGTATTGGAAGTGTGATATTTGAGATTACATTTCTACCTAGATTTGGAACAGCACTACTACTATTTACATATTTTTTAGTAATGGCCTCTAAAACATATTTAATATATTCTATATTGTTATTTGTTTTTGCTTTTAATAATCAGCAATTTTGACTCAAACTAAATTTACCATTTCTATGAAAAAAAGTTCCAGCATGTTCGCCACACGCTGTTAATATTAAAAACTCACCATCATAATCATATGTATTGACTCTACCCATTTCTCCATCATTTTTAGTTGCTCCAGAATAAACAGGATAATCTCCAGGATTTTCTAAAATATACTCTTTAGTATATTTGCTATTCCCTCTTTTGATTTCAAACAACTCAGCAACTTTTTTTAACTCAATTTTGTCTATATTTTGTTTGATTAGTTCAATTAATTTATCAAATTGTGACATCTTAAAACTCATTTTCTTCTATTTTTTTAATAAGTAAATCTATAGCATTTCTGTGCTTTTGTTCTTCTAGAACAAGTTCAGAAATTTCTTGATTAAGTGTATTAATATCTATTTCTTTTTCAGGTTCTTGTTCAACATACTTAGACACAGATAAGTTATAGTCATTTTGAATAATTTCATCAATGCTAACTAACTTGCTGCGATATTGAATTTCTTTTTTATCCTTGAAAATGGATGTAATAAATTCGATATTTTCATCACCTATTTTATTAAGTTTTGGTAACTTTTGAAATTGATCGCGAGCATCTATGAATAATACTTTATCATCAACTCTACCTTTATTTAAAACAATAATACATGTTTCAATACTTGCACCAAAGAAAATATTTCCAGGTAAATGGATAACAGTTTCTAATGCTTGTTCTGTTAAATATTTTCTAATATTTTGTTCTGGACCCTTGCGATACAATGTTCCAGGAAAGCTAACAATTGCAGCTTTTCCATTATTTTTTAAGTGGTATAAAATGTGCATAGCAAAAGCTAAATCAGCTTTTGATTTTGGAGCTAAAGCGCCAGCTGGGCTAAATCTTTCATCATTTTGTAATTGAGGATTTTCGTCTACATTTCAGGAAATTGAATAGGGTGGATTAGAGACAATAACATCAAATTGTTTTTGGTCATGTTGTGGATTTAGTAAAGTGTCTCCATGAGCAATTTTAAATTTGTCATAAACAATATTATGTAAAAACATATTCATTCTACAAAGATTGTATGTTGCTATATTAACCTCTTGTCCATAAAACGCTTCAACATTAATATTTGGATTTGATTGAAACTTTAAAAGTAGAGAACCTGTTCCACAGGCCGGATCATAAACTTCAATTGATTTTTTTTCTTTATTGATAGTTGTTAAGTTTATAAGTAATTGAGAAACTTCAGGTGGAGTAAAAAATTCACCTCCACCTTTTTTTACCCCTTTAGCAAACTCTTCCATTAAAAATTGGTATAGTTCGCCAAACATATCCATATTGTCTAATTTTATGTCTAGATCATTAATTGCAAATAAAATTTCAACAAACCGACGATTTCTCTCACTTACTGATAAACCAATTTTGGTATTTTCCAAAGACAAACTTGTAAAAAGTTTGTCCAAAGGTTTATCACCTTTTGAAGTCACACTATCTCTTTCTATTGTTTGAAAAATTTGACTTAGTTGTTCATTAAGGTTTGCATTATTTTTTGCATCTTTTATCAAATTGCTAAAAAGATGAGAAGGTTTGATGAAAAAACCGGTAATTCTTATTATATTTTCTTTATACTCATTAGCATTTTCATCTGTTTCTTGACTATAATCGTAATCATTATCATGACCATCTTGTTTATCATTTTCTTTTAATTTATAAACTAAGTGCTCAGAAAGAAATCTATAAAATAAAAATGTAAATATATATTCTGAAAACTCAATGGGACTTGCATTTTTACCTCGCAATTTATTTGCTAGTTTTCAAAAATTATTAAATAATTTATTTCTATCTTGATTGTTATTGGTATTATTTACTTCCATTTTGTTCCTTTGATAGGTATTATATTTTCAAAATATAAAAAAATCCACTACATTAGTAATGTTTTATATGTAGTAGATTTTAATTATATCAAAATTATTTGTTTTGAATTGGATGCAATCCAACTAAGTCCGCTTTTTCTATAAAGGTAATTGAAGCTCCACCACCAGTTGAGATGTGGCTAAAAAATGATTGAAGTCCTTGGCTTTCAACGGCAGCAACTGAATCACCACCACCGATGACACTATAACAATTTGGTAATTTAGCAATTATTTTAGCAACTGAAAGAGTTCCTGTTCGAAAGTTACTAAATTCAGCAACTCCTAAAGTTCCATTTCAAAGCACAGTTTTTGCTCCTTGCAATTGTCTTTCAAATAATCTAATTGATAAAGGTCCAAGATCCATTCCCATTGCATCTTTGTGAATTTCAAGTGGATTATCGTGGAAATAAACTGGTTTGGTGTCTTCAAACTCATAACTACAAGCAACATCAATTGGCAAGACAATTTTGTCTCTATATTTATCCATTAGATTGCGCGCCAATTCTAATTTGTCATCTTCGACAATTGACTGACCGATTTCAAAACCTAAAGCTTTTCTAAATGTATAAGACATTCCACCACCAATTAAAACTTTATCAGCTTTTTGTAGCAGTGATTCTAAAACTCCAATTTTATCAGAAACTTTTGCTCCTCCAACAATTGCCATAAAAGGACTTTCAGGACTTTCAACAACTTTTGAAAGTGCTTTAAGTTCTTCTAAAACTAGATAACCAAGCGCTGATTCACTAATGTGGGTGGCAATTCCTACATTTGATGCATGTTCACGATGCATTGTTCCAAAGGCTTCGTTAATGAAAACATCTCCTAGAGATGCTCAATATTTTCCAAGTTCTTCACTATTTTTGGATTCTGCTTTATTATTTAAATCTTCAAAACGAGTATTTTCTAGTAAAATGATTTCCCCATTTTTCATATTTTCAATAGCTTTTTCAACTTCAGGACCTCTGGTATGTGGAACAAAAGTCACTTTTTTTCCTAAAGTTTGCTCTAATTTTTCAGCAACAATTCGAAGAGATTTTTTAGCAAGGTCTTCTTGTGATTTAATTCTTCCAAGGTGAGAAAATAAAATTAATTTTCCACCTTGGTTTATAACTTTATTAATACTATTAATTGTTGCATCAATTCTTTTAGTTGATGTGATTTTTCCATCTTGAATTGGTACATTGTAATCAACACGCATTAATACTTTTTTGTTTAAGAAATTAATGTCTTCAATTGTTTTTTTATTTGCAAAACTTGAATTATTCATAAATTTGCTCCTTTATGCATAAATTAACATATAATATTATAAGATAAAAATCATAAGTTGAAACCTATTTTAAAATAATTTGGTTTTATTTTTTAAATGCTATAAAAATAAACAAATTTTATTTAAAAGTATGCTTTTTATGGTAAAATTTTTAAAATAAAATTTAATACAAAACAAAAGAGAATCGCTATGGGGAAAAATAAAATTCTTAAATTCTACAGTTCTGAATTATGCTATGAAAACAATGGGCAACGTGTTTGCCAACATTCACTTCGTTATGACAAACAAACCATTGGTGTTTTTGCTAATTTTTTTGACTTATTAGTAAAAATTAATAGTCTTAACTTAGTTGCACGTCTTTGAGTGCGTCAAAATAAAAAGTTTTCATTAGTTGTTAGATTTCCATTTAAAAGAAGTCTTGATTCTCTTAATACTGCAGATATCCAAATGTTGTTAGATAAAATTGCTGATCCATCTAGCACCGGCGATATTATTGAACAACTTCAATACACAGAAGAAGAATTTGTGCAAGTTTTAGAAGAACAAAATAACAACAAAGATCTTAATATTTCCAAAACTATTAATAAAATTTTATTTGATGTTGAAAGTGATGACGAACCTGTTGAGTGTGAAATTTGCCAAGAAACACTTCGCGAAGATGAAATAGATTGTGGTTGCGATTCAATAGAAATCCATCGAGCTGACTTTGAAGGATTTTCTTGTGATTGCCCAATTTGTTTATCTGATAAACATGCACACACCTATGAGGAACCAAGGGTTGAAGAAGAACCTTTATACTTATGTGAATGTGCCAAATGTTTGGGTCAAGAAGTTGACGAGCCATTAAATATAATTGAAGAAACAGATTGCAAATGTGAAAGTTGTGTTAAAGGTTTTGATGACATTAAACCAATTATTATAGATGAACCAACCACTCAAGATTATCCATGTCATTGCCAAAACAATCAACAATCCAATGCTCAATTAATTCAAACCTACTTTGATGAATCATTATACAGTTGTAATTGTGTAGATTGTGCTAGTGAACAAAAACAAGTTGAAGAATTTGTAGATGAACCTGAAATAAAAGTTGGAACTTTATTGAGCAATAGTTGCAAGGGTGTTCGTTGCCCAATCTCAAAAGAAGAAACTTCTGATGAACCAAAAACAGAAGTTCTTGAACCAACTATTGATGAGTCAAAAACAGCTTATGAATTGCCTTATGAATGTTTTTGCCATGAGTGCCAAAATCCAGTTCCATCTAATCTTGATTACTTCTTATGATTCAAACAATCTCAACCAAAACAGATAGACTACACATTACCTTATGAGTGTCAGTGCCACTTGTGCAGTGGGCAAGAAATTGAGTTGAGTCTTGACTATATTTTGGCTGAAACTTCTGTAAATAAAGAGCAATTAGAAGAAGTTTTAATAGCAGATGAACCAATTATTGTTGACAATTTTGAGTCAAAATCAGAAATTTTATGCAATTGTGATCACAATGAATGTGATGAGCCACAATTAGATCCAATTGTTAATTTGGATCATTTAAATGCACCACTTTTAGCACCTACTACAACTGCGACAAACTTTGAGTGTCCAGCTTGCCAACATGTTGCTACATGTGACTTTTGTCAAAAATATAAATTGTACTTGCTTGAAGCTATTGAGTGTCCAGGATGTCAAAAACTATTTGCTGACCGTGGAATTTCAATAGAAGAATTACTAAAATCTTATTTCCCACACATTAGTTATGATGGTAAATCTCATGGTTCTCAGTTATGTAGTTTAAGTACTTCTGAACAAGAATGCCCACTTGCTAAATTAAAAGATCAAAAATTCATTGATTTACACGATGAAAATCGTGGAATTATTTACACTCCAGAAGATGGTGTAAGTAGTGGCGACTATGATGAACTTTTAGAAGGAAATGTTAATACCAAACGTGGTTATGGTGGAGGTGGAGTTGGTGGTCCAGCAACTGGCCAAGGTGTGGGTCGCTTTGCAGTTGATGATACTTCAGCAATTATTGGTGCTGTTTCTGAAAAAAACAAGCCAGATGAAGAAATTGTTTTAGTTACAACTAAAAAAACAGGCTTTTGAGGAATTCCTGCTTATGTGCTTTGATTTATTGTTTTTGCACTAATAGCAGCAATTATAATTATAGTTGTTATGTTCTTTGTCTTTGGTTCAGGACTAATTTAATTTCAAACTTTTTAAAGATTCATAAAAAAACTAGTTTTTACAAACTAGTTTTTTTATTTTTTCAAAAACTTTTAGGTTTGAAAAAACAAGTCAAATCAATGAGTTTTTTAAAAAAAATTAAAAGGAAAAAAATTATAGTATAATTCCTAAATAATTATATTTTGAGGGGGAGTATGGAAACAGCAATACAAATTGTAATTTTATTTTTTGTGATAGTTATTTTTGCTTTTATAGCTGGTAGATTCATAGCCTGACTTGTTTTACAATACAAAACAAGTCGCAAAGCCCAAACCCAGTCAAACTATAATGATTTGGGTATTTCAACTCAAAAAAAAATTGTTTATGAATTGCAATATGCAATTAAATATTTGTCTAAAAACAAAATTGGAGCTCTCATCACCATTGAGCAGCAAGTTAGTTTGGACCAATTTCGCACTGATGGAGTTGCTATTGATGCTAAAATATCAGCATCACTTTTAATAGCACTTTTTAACAAGAAATCTCCCTTGCACGATGGTGCTGTAATTATTTTAAATGATCGCATTGCTTTTGCATCTACTTACTTTAGTGTTTCTGAATCACCAATGTCAGATCACCAATATGGTGCTCGTCATCGAGCAGCACTTGGAATTGCTGAAGTAACTGATTCAATCACCATTGTTGTTTCAGAAACGACAGGCGAAGTTCTTTTAGCCCGACACTCACAGTTTTTAAAAATTCCTAATTTGGATAAGTTTGTCGAGATTTTAGAACAGGAGATGAGTTGAAAAAATGAATAATCTTTCACACTTAGTTAGTCAAAAAAAAGTTAGTCAAGTTCGTCAGTTTTGTAACCAAACTCCATTAACTGAAGTTGTAGAGATTGTTTCAAAATTTGATCCTTACACTCGAGTTTTGTTTTTGAGAATGCTCGATACTGAAACTGCTGGTGAAATTTTTAGCTTTTTTCCTATTGAAATTCAAAAAGACATCATCAATTTGCTTCCAGATCAGCAAATGACTCAACTTCTTGATGAGTTATATACAGATGAAATTGCTGAATTGCTCGAGGAAATGCCTGAGCAAGTTACTAAAAAGATTTTACGTAATATTGACAATGACACTCGTAAAAAAGTTAATCAACTATTAAGTTATAGCGATAATCAAATTGGTGCTTTTATGTCAGTTGACATTATTTATTTAAATTTCAAACTAACTTGTGGAGAGGCTCTTGAAAAAATTCGAAAATATAAAGACCTTGCAGAACTTGTGCACTACTACTACATTGTTGATGAGCAAAAAAAATTAGTTGGAGCAACCACACTTGAAGACATTGTTTTTAGTGATCCTGACGTGCCAATTGCTGACATCCTTTTTGCTGTTCCTTCTTTATCAACTTCGGATGACAAAGAAGAAGCTGCAAACATTTTTGCTAAAAATGATTTTTCAGTTTTGCCAGTTGTTAATTCAGCCCAGCGACTCATTGGAATGGTTACAAGTGATGACATCATTGAAATCATTCAAGAAGAAACCACTATGGATATGTATAAACTAGCTGGGATTTCATCAAAGGAAATTGATGATTCATATATTAAAAGAACGGTTATCCAAATTGTTAAATCCAGGATTTTTTGATTAATTATTTTGATGTTTGGTTCAACCTTATCACAATATATTATTGAATATTTCACCGATCTTATGCAAGGTGATTCCGCTTTTAAAGCCTTAGGCTTGAGTGTTTATGTAAGTACAATTGTTTCTATGATTCCCGTTATTTCAGGGTCGGCAGGAAATGCAGGTTCACAGTCAGCCACAACAATTGTTCGTGCTTTATGGTTAGATGAAATTGGCAACAAATCTGCATTTAAAAAGGTACTTACCAAAGAATTACTTGTTGGTGCTAGTGTTGGTTCAATTTTAATGCTCTTTAATTTTGCGCGTTTAATTTTATATTTTACAATCAAAGGTGAGTTGCTAGATGGCACCAAACCCGAAGGTGCAAGTTTGTCTAGTCGTGATTTTGTTTTAATTTTATCAGCGGCTTCATCTCTGAGTTTACTTACTGTAATAGTTTTTTCTAAAATTTTAGGGGCAACAATTCCACTTCTTGCCCAAAAATTCAAACGAGACCCAGCAGTAATGTCGGCTCCAGTACTTGCCACTTTAACAGATTCGGTCTCAACATTTATTTTCTTTGGTATTACCCTTATTGTTTTTTTACTAGTTTAAAATCATAAAAGAAAGGTTACAATTTATGAATTCTACTATTCAAGCTATTGGATGGCTCGCATCTTTTACAACTGCCATTTTGGGTATCCCAATGGTTGTAAACACCTACAAAAATAGAGAAATTAAATCTGCATCAATTATAAGTTGATGAATTTATTTTATAGGTGTATTTTTATATTTAATTGTTGGTTGACAATCAAAAACAGACCAAATTGTAATTACTGAATTATTTAACGGAATTATTACATTCTTATTTGTTATTTTGTTTAGTTTTTATTTAAAATCACGTAAAATTTCCAAGGAATTTAAGTTCGCAAACATAGTATTTTCACTAGCTATGATTACAACTATCATTGCTATTGTCATTTTACACTTTGCAGGCGTAACAATTACAATACCTGATGCAGGAGCTGAAGTTCTTTCTATTTTAGCTGCTTCATTTATAAATTTTGCATTTCTCCCACAAACCATTATAGTGATCAAACAAAAAAAATTGATTCACATGCCTTTTTTCTTTGTTCACGATTTAACACTTTTAAACATTTTATGACTTGTATTTTTAGGAGCAAACATTGACTTGCCTGGATTTAAGGCACTTCTTGCTCTTCAAGTTCTTGGACTTTTAATTAGTCTTGTTCAAGGTGTTTTCTACTATATACAAGTGTTTGACAAAAAATTAAATCCAAGTCGAAAGATCGTTTGAATTTAATTTTTTAAAAATAAAAACAAAAATTATTTTAAATTTTTTGTACGATATAAATAATCTTTAATAGCCAACACAACACCATCTTGGTCACAAGCACTGGTGTTGAGTTTGGCTATTTTTTTTACTTCTGGATGTGCATTGGCCATAGCATATGAGTAAGGAGTTAATTTTAACATTGAAATATCATTTGCTGAATCACCGATTGCCATTGCATTTTCAACTTCAAAGTCAAACATTTTGCAAACAAACTCAAGACCACTACCTTTTGAAACATTTTCAGGAGTGATTTCAATATTGATGCCACTAACAGCTACAGCTGAAATCTTAGGATTTTTTTGAATTATTTGGAAAGCTTGCTCTCTTTGTTCGTTTGTTCCAAAAAGTTCCATTTTAATAACATCATTTTGTGGCTGATCTACAAAAACAACATCATTTGTATCTAAAAGTGCAAAATTGTAAGAATCAGCAAATTCACTTTTTGGATTAAAACTAAAAAAAGTTGATGTGTTTCAAAAATTGCATTGCATATTTAACTCAGATGCAATTTTGAGAACAAATTCTTGCAACTCCTTTGTAAAAACACCTTTAGTGATATAGTGTTTATCTGCTTTAATATCACTTAGCAAGGCCCCGTTAGATGTTAAAACATAATTTACATTTAAATCAGCAGCAAGTTTTTTGATTCTAGATGCAAAACTATTGCCAGTATTTAGAATAACAATTGCGTTTAAGTTAGAAATTTGACTAATAAATTTAAGGGTTTCAGAACTTAATGTGAAATTTTTTCCATACAAAGTTCCATCAATATCTGTAAAAATTAATTTTTGCTTCATTTGGAGAAAAAATTATAACATTTTAAAGCTTCATTATGCATAAATTTTTTGCTAATTATTTTTATATTATTATAGTTAGACTTTTTTGCAAAACTCAATGTTTTTTTGAAAATAAAAATTAAAATGAAAAAAAAAAAAAAAAGAACTATAATTATTTTGAAATGAAAAAAATTACTAAATGAAATTTTAGTTTCAAAAAATTTGAAAAAACGGAACAGCGCCTAAGTTTTTTCTTAGTTGCTTTTTTTATAATTGCGTTTACATTAGCTATTTTATTCGACTCATCAAGATCGTTTTTTAATTTAGATTCTAAGCAACTTTATAATGTTTCTATTATATTCAATCCTATTGCTGATAATTTAAGGGAAGTTATTTCTACTAAAGTTGCTCGCTCTGTTATTCTATTATTTTTTAGTTTTGTATTTTTATACAAAGCTTATACTAGTTTCGCTAATTATAAACATAGTCTTTTTCTTCAAATTTTTGTTTATATATTTTTAGCATTATCACTTGCAAATATTGTCTTGTATTTTGTATATCTAAGCGCATCATGGCAAGCAATCTTTATATTTTCTTTGCAAATATTTGTGCTTCTTGCTCTAAATTTTGTTCATTGATGATTAATTAACAAGAAAAATCAGCAAATAAATTATGATTTTCGTAAGTTCTTTTGACTTAAAATTGTTAGTTACTTATCACAAACAATTTTATTTTTAGTTTTTGCTATTATATTTGGTGTTTTAGCACTTAAATATAAAACAGTAACTGTTGGAAATCCAATAACTGATTGATTGTACAAATTTGTTGCTCAAATAGGAACAACAACTAATTCAGCAATTTTAGTTGCCATTTTATCTACAATACTAATTTTAATAAGTGTAAGTTTTTCTACTCAAATTTACTTTTACAAAAACACATATTTAAAATTAAGCAAAACTACAACATCACTTTCATTTATAATTTTGCCAATTTTAACAACTTTTGTTTATCATATTTTTGTTGCTATTTTTACAAATCAAAATTTTGCACTATATTTAATATTTAATAGTAATTTCAACAACAATTATTTAAAAGTTGTAGGTGAACTAATTTTCTTTGTAATTTTTGCTAGTGCTTATTCGTTCTTATTTTTCTACAATAAACTTCGAAAATTTACAACTCATTATTCATTTACTATATTTATGTTGACCAACACTTTATTTGCAATTGTTTCATTTTTGTTCTTATTTAACTCAATAAGTGCAAAAGAAAATGTTTGAATTTGATTAATTAGTGCTAGTTTTGTTATTTATACTTATTTACTTTTTGCAATAAAAAACAATGAAATGACACAGTTTAGCAAGGCTATTGTTGGATTAGTTTTAGCATTGTATCTTGTTTTACAGATTTTCGGTCTTTGAAATTTTTATTTATACTCAAACAGTGTTGTTTCCATCAAAAGTAGTAGTAATAGAACTCTAAACTCAATTACTTTTATAGATTATAGTTGACAATTTTTTGCAATTTTTAGTGTGTTTACAACACTTTTAACAATCACAAATTTAGTTTATTTATTAGCCAAAAATATTTTTATTTGACAAGCTAAAACTAAACTTATAAAGGAGAGAAATGTTTAAGTTTACTTCAAAATTTAATTCAAAAAAAAGAAATCAAGTTAGCGTGCCTATTGATTTTACCAAAGAATATTCAGATTACTATGGCATTGTAAGCAAAGAGAAATTTATTAGTTTTGATGCAATTTCTAATTTAGCACTACTAGTATCATCTGAAGCTAGTGATTCAAAAGTTGTAGGAATTTATAAAGAAAAAGTTTTACAAGCTTACAAAAATCATCGAGAGTTGATTTTTAAAAACTTTATAATATCTTGATCTAAAACATCTCGTTTTGGAGTTACAAAATTAGTGCCAATAGTTATAGAGCAAGAATCTTCTAATATTATGGCTTCTAATTTTTTTGAAGATCAAGAAGATTCTGTGCTTAATAAATTTTTAAGCAATTTAAATAGTTTGATTTGAAAATATGTTACAGAAAAACAAGCTTTTGTTGAAGTAGCAGAAGGTATTATTGTTTTCGTGTCACCACAAACAAAAAAATTAAAAGTTGTCTTTAGTGAAATTAGTACTGGAGAAAAACAGTAAGTTATGAATTTAAATGAGAAAAAAGAAAAACTTATTAACTTAGCAAAGATTAATGAATTAGTCACTCTTAATCGTAACATTTCATTAATTGAGATTAACCAGCTACTAAAAACTATTCGTGAAAGATATGACTTTTTTCTCATTGGACAACTTTTTTTAAACCAATCAAATCAAGATAATCTATCATCAATAGTTTCACAAGCAATTAAAAAAATTACAAAAAAAAGCAATAAAACTTTATGAGTTTATCCAAGCAGTGAAGAAAAATACACTCAAAACTTTTTTGAACAAATTGAAAAAACTCTTTCAAGCAAGTTTAAAAAAGGTGACCAAATTATCACAATTGGAACACGAGCACTAAATTTTGCTAAGAAAAATGGTTATGAAGTAGTTGCAGAATTTGCACAAGAGAAAAATTTATTTTCAGTTGCACAAAAAATTGCTCATTTTATTGATTTTGGAATAAAAGATAAGCAATTTCAAGAAGTTAAATTTGCAATTTATTCAAACAAAATCCACAATTTTTTAGCAACAATTTATCCTTTAAATCAATTTAACTTTAATGTTGATATTCCAGCGAGTCATTTTGAAATAGTTAAAAACAAAGTTGCGAATTTTAAATTTTTTCCTAACTATGATGAATTTTGGCAAGCTCAATTAATTTCATATTTTGCAGCATCTGCGCATATTTTGCTTCTAGAATCACAATTTATTGTTTATAAAAACAAATTAATTCATGAAAATTCGTTGCTCAAAGAAATTGAAGAAAAAATGCAAAAACTGAAAACTACAATTTTAAAAATTGAGCGTGAGTTAGAAATTGAAGAGTTAAATCTCATCAAACCAAAAGCGAAAAGGATTTTTTAATTATGAAAGCACAACTTTGAAATTTAAATATCCTAACAAATGAACAAAAGCACGTTTATTTAAAAGGTTACAATGTCTTTTTAAATGTTGATCAAGAAAAGCAATTTAGTGAATTAAAAAAATTTAATGCTGTTAATCAAAAATTTTGCCTTCTTAAATTGGTTAAAGGAACTAAATCTTATTACATTTTTGCTCATAATAGTTTGATTTATAGTTTGGAAAAAGATGTGATGATTAGTTTAAGTGTCCCTTTAGAGTTTTACAAAAGCGATAAAAAAGCTTTTGCTGTTCACAAAGATGAATTTGTGGGTCAAAAACAAAGTTTATTGACTCAATTGCAAAATAAAGCAATTTTAGATTTAAATAAAAATTATGAATTATTTTCGAAATTTTATACAAGCAAATTAGTAAGTGATGAAATTAAATTAAAAGAGTTGTTTTCACTTGTAAAAACGGAGGTGCTATATGACTAAAAAATTTTTACTAGGCTTGTCAGTGCTACCAGTCACACTTGCACCCATAGCTTTTGTAGCTCAGGATCCAACACCACCTTCTAATCAAAATAGTTCAGGTTCAACCAATTCTCAACAAGGACAATCTGGGACTTCCAATACAGACGCAAATTCAAATCAACAAGCTAAAAAACCAGATCCAAAGCCAATTAATGAGAATGATTTAAAAAGCAACAAAGAGTGATGAGAACAAAATCGTGCTAAGTTGATTGATGGTTTCATTAATCAAGTCAAGAAAGACATTGACAACAAACTTGCATCTATTTTTTCAAAAACTCGCGATAATTTAGAACAACGTCTTTCGCAAAGTTTTTTTTGATTACAACTTAAACACTATTTTGATTCTAATCAAAAACAAATCGAACAAGATCCAATGGCTTTTGGGCTTAACATCTTAACTCCATATATTTATAGTAACAACATCAACCTAAAACAAGGAGATGTTAAATTTGGTAAAGATGACTTTAATGGAATTGAATGAGGACAAGCAGATCACAGTGATTATAGTAAAATTCCAAATGTTAAAGTTGATAATGTCAAAGATACTAAAAACACATTAAAAGGGGAAGAATTTCAAGAAAGAATCAAGAATTATTTTGCCCAATTGAGTTCAGGATATCAAACTTATTTGTTTAAAGAAGACGAATTTCCTAAGTACAAAGAAAACTTTACATTAAAATTAAACACTACAGGAAAAGAAGCAAATACAATTTTAGAGTCTCAACCAAAAGGTAAACCAGGAATTTCAAGTTGATTTGATTGAATCAAAAATTACTTTGAAAAACAATCGCTACTTTTAGACCTTTCTCTAAATCAATTGCCAAATCCAAGTAGCTCACAGAGTCCACAAATTCAAATTGATAGTGCTTTAAAAGATGTTGATTTAAACGTTCCACCACAAACTAGTCAAAAACCTGAATTTGAAATTCGAATTGCACCGGATTTAAGTCCAATTTTGCATTGAGATTTAATTAAACAATCACCACAAAGTGTTGTTAATATGTTTAATTCGGCAAATGATACACAAAAACAAAAGATGTTTTTCTTTTTAAATCCAATTCACTCTCGCTTTAAATATAAAGTTGAAAGTTTGCAAGTTGATAACAATAAGTTAAAAGCAAGTGTAAAAATCACTGACAATGTTGAAAAATCTAAACCAAATTCAACTCCTGAAAAATATGAGAAAAAATATTCAATTGGTGTTTATGATGATTTTTTACCAACAGATTCACTAGCAACTAAAGCCATTCTAACTAGAAATTTGTGAATTTCTAATCAAGGTGTTTCAAAAGTTGTTGATGATTTTTTTAGTAGTGTTAATGTTCAAGGTGATTTTAAATTTGATGACATTAAAAATTATTCAGTAGTGTCACAAAATTTAATTTATAATTTCTTTTATTTAATTACAAAAGTGTTTTATAATCAAACATTTTTAGATGCTCAAAAGTCACTAGTTCGTAATTATATTTCAGGTCCTGATTCACGCTTATTTGCCGCTAGTCAATCACAATTTATTGATTTTTTACAAAAATCAGTTATTGATAGCAACAAAGCTCTTGAATATTATTCATTAATTTATTACACTCAATTATTAAGTGTGCATCAAGCACTAGCGGCAACAGTTGCTAAAACCAACAACACTAATGGAAACAAAGACCAAAACAAACAGGTTCAAGATGCTTTGAAAAAACTAGCAATTTCAAAATCAGAAGTTGATAGAATGTTTGGACAGGCTAGAGAACAAAATTTATTATTACGCCAAACTATTCACAAAATTAATCCAAATTTAATTAGTCATTTTTCAGAAGTTGTGAATTATGGTCAAAAACTCAATCAAGCCAGTCAGTTATTAGGACAAATTGCATTTTTTAATAAAAATACACAACAAAATAGTGGTAATCAAAATTCTAAAACCAAAGGTGACTTGCAAGTTCAAAGTTTTACAGCTATGCTAAACAAATACAATAGCGAGCAAAGTCAAAACTACAATAAAAATATAGTAATTTACGCTGTTGTTGCTGCAATAATTGCAGCATTAGCAGCTACTGTAGTAGCTTCGCGTAGTTTTATTTTAAAAAGGAGTAAAAAATAATGATTAAAGTTGCATCGATTCTTGACTATGTCTTACTTGCCAAAGGTGAATACCAATGACAAGAACAACAATTTTTTAGTATTAAAGGTAAAGAGGAAATTAAAGCTGTAGTTATTCAAGCTAGTCAAAATCAAGCTTATTTACTTTTTAACAACCAAAAAGGTAAAGTTGAAGTTGGTGATGAGCTTGTTGAAATTAAAAATTTCGACCTTGTTAGAACAGCTAATGATTTTTTTGGCAAAATTGTTGATTTTGCAGGAACAATTATTGAGCCAGCAAACCAACATCCATTTAATTTTGGTCCAAACCAATCATCAGCTTTTGCAACAGCGGCTTCAATTTTAGATCGTGAAAATCTTGACCGCCAACTTTACACTGGAATTTTAGCAATCGATCTTTTCACACCAATTGGTTTTGGTCAACGTGAATTAATTGTTGGAGATCGTCAAACTGGAAAAACTCATATTGGATTAAATGCTATTATTAACCAACGTGGAACTAACACAAAATGCATCTATGTTTCAGTGGGTCAAAAGAGACAAAATTTAAATTTTGTCTATAAAACATTAACAGAACACAAGGCTATGGATAATACAATTATTTTCCACGCACCTTCAACTAGTCCATTTGAACAATATTTAATTCCTTACTTTGCAATGGCACATGCAGAAAATCTCAGTTATGAAAATGATGTGTTAATTGTCTTTGATGATCTTTCCAAACATGCCAGTGTCTATCGTGAAGTTGCACTTCTTACCAATCAACCAATTGGTAAGGAAGCTTTCCCAAGTGATATCTTCTATGCTCACTCTAAGTTATTAGAGCGTTCAGGTTGCTTTGTTGGTCGCAAATCTATTACAGCTTTACCAATTTTACAAACTGTTGATGATGATATTACAGCCTTAATTTCATCAAATGTAATTTCAATTACAGATGGGCAAGTTATCACATCTAGTGCTTTATTTGCTGAAGGTAAAATTCCAGCTATCAACATTGGACTATCTGTTTCACGTACAGGTTCATCTGTGCAAGCCAAAAATATTCGTAGTATTTCTAAAGAAATTAACTCACTATATTACAACTACTTAAAACAAATTAAGCTTTCAAAACTTGACTATGATCTTAACAAAGAAACTTCAGATTTATTATTCAAAGGAAGCCAAATTGAGAAATTTTTAATTCAAAAAGGACACAGTTTTTATTCACAAAAAATTGTTCTTTTTGGAATTAAAATTATTTCTTGAGGATTACTCAAAAACGTTGTTGAACCTTCAAAAGTTGTTGATTTTATTTACTCATTTGTTGAAAATGACCAATTGGCTGCAACAATTTTTAAAAAATATGTTGACAACCAACATGTTGATGACAAACTTGCACGAAGCTATTTTGCCACAGCTGTAAATGAATTTTTAAAAGCTAATGGTGCCAAAGAACAATTAGAAATTGAAACACCTATGCCATTTATTGATAATTTTACAAAATCAATAGTTAGTGCTAAAGGAGATAAATAATGACACTGAATGGAATTGTTACCCAAATTTGAACTAATGTTGTTGAAGTTCGTTTTAATGATTATAGCAATAAAATCCAACTTGAACAACGTCTTGAAATGCACAACAAACAAACTATTTTGGTTGTTAAAAAGATTTTAGACCATGGTCTTGTTCGAGCAATTGTAATTTATAAAGATAAAGCAATTTCTGTTGGTGAAGAAGTTGAAAATACTTTAGAATTTTTACAGGTTCCAGTAGGTTTTAGTGCTAAAAATCAAGTGTTCAACATTTTAGGTAAAAGTTTGAACACAAGTGGACTAAGAATGGAAACTGTAAACATAAATTCCACAATTAGTCTAAGTAAGACTAAATTTGATCATACACCAAAATTGCTTGAAACTGGAATTAAAGCTCTTGACTTTTTTGTACCAATTTTTGAAGGGTTTAAAATTGGAATTTTTGGTGGAGCCGGAGTTGGTAAAACAGTGCTAATGAAGGAAATTATCTTCAACGTTTCCAAACAAAAAGAAAAAGTTTCTTCTATTTTTGTTGGTTCAGGTGAACGTAGTCGTGAAGGTCTTGAACTTTATCAAGAACTTAAAGAATCTAATTTGATGGAAAAATCAACAATGTTTGTTGCACAAATGAACGAAACTCCTGGAGCTCGTTCAATGATTGTACCAATGGGTGTGACTTGTGCTGAATATGCTCGTGACCATAACAAAGAAGATGTTTTATTATTCATTGATAACATTTACCGTTTTATTCAAGCAACTAACGAAGTTGCTTCTGCACTTGAAAAAAATATTTCAATCGGTGGTTACCACGCAACTTTAGATAGTGATGTCTCATTTATCCAAGACAGATTATTCCAAAATCAAAATGGTTCTATCACTTCTTTCCAAACTGTTTTCTTACCAATGGATGACCTTTCTGATCCAGCTGCTATTTCATTATTTAGTCACTTAGATAGTTCATTTGTGCTTTCTCGTGACAAAATGGCTCGTAACATTTTCCCAGCTTTTGACCCACTTTTATCAACATCTAATGCTGTAAGTGCAACTATTATTGGTGAAGAGCACTTTAATGCTATCATTGCAGCTAAAAGTATTATGAAGAAATACAAAGACCTAGAAGATGTTATTTTAATTTTAGGGTTTAATGAGCTTGATCATGAAAGTAAAACCATTGTTCGAAAAGCTCTTCAACTCGAAAACTTCTTTACTCAAAACTTCTTTATGGCTGAAGCTTATACTAAAGAATCAGGGGTTTATGTTCCACTTGCAAAGACTATTGATTCTGTTAAAAGAATTATTGCTGGTGAATTTTTAGACATTTCTCCTGAAAAATTTGCTTTCATTGGAAGTGTTGATGATCTTGTAGAAACTAGTGAAAACAACTAATTAAAGTGAAATTAAAAAAGACTTTTGAAAGCAAAAGTCTTTTTTTTGTTCTTTTTTAAAAAAATAATTTATTAAAGTAAAATCAATAAAACTATTGAGTAAAGAAAAGTTAGCATATGTTATAATTTAATATTATCAAGTATTACAAATTTGTCAAACATTTTAGTTGTAGATTATAGCAAAATATAACTGTTTCATACTTGATAGTAAGATTTAATCAAATGAGGAGATAAAATGATTTTTGATAAACTTGAAAATTTACACAAATATAAAAGCATTAACAAGCATCTACCAGAGTTAATTAATTTTTTGGAAACAACAAACCTTAGTGAATTGCCACTTGGTAAGGTTGAAATTAATGGCAATAATTTATTTGCCTTAAATATAGATGCTTTGTCATTTGATGATGAAAATGCTATGTATGAATATCATAAACAATATGCTGACTTACATATTCAATTAGAACCAAAAGAACACTATTTCTTTGATTTTAAAGAAAATTTAAAAAATGTGATTAGTGAATTTGATAGTGAAAAAGATGTTGCTTTTTATAAAAAAGATAGCATTAGAAACATAGTTCGTCCAAGAGTTGGTGAGTTTGTGTTTTTCTTTCCAGGTGAGGCTCACTTACCTAAATTTACTCATGAACAAAAAAATATTCGTAAGTTAATTTTTAAACTAAAAGTGGAAAATTAATAGAGAAAGTTTTTAATAAAAAATTCTTAAAATTAAATAAAAAAGTTCAAAAAGTGTTTAAATACTTTCTGAACTTTTTTATTTTTTTGCTTAATATGCTATGAAAACATAGAGTTTTTAAGCATTTTGTTTTGCTTTTATATAAAGATTATCAAGACGCACTTTAGAAGATTTGTTATCTTTAAATTGGAAAAATCAATTAGGGTCTAGTGCTTGATTTTTAATAAATAAATCATCGATAGAACTTGTATAATCTCGATTTTTATATCCTTTAAAATCAGGATCTTCATTTGAAGTTTTAGATCCATCTGTGTTGACAAGATAAATTGGTCTAGATTGTGTAACTTGAACTCCTGTCTCTTTAAGAGTAGTTAATGCTCAAGTTATTTTACCATTTGTTTCGGTTTTGTATCTGTCGATTCTTTTAGGAGCAATTCTCAATCTATTGTCGCTTAATATATATTTAGAGTTTAAAAAGCTTTTAGCCCAAACTTTTTTCCCGTCTTTAATTTCATAACGAACTGGATAGGCTTCAATATGAACATGTGGGTTTCAACCACCATTATTTGTGCTTTCTCCAATTGTTGCAAAATTAAAGTTTTTATCTTCAAGTTTAGGATGTAATGGATCGATATCACTAACTACAGTTGCATTTCTTTTACCAACATTAGTTTGTTCTAGTTTGCCTAACAGTTTTAAATTGTTATTGTCTAAATGGATGAAAAAGAAAACAATTGCATCAATATTTCTTAAATATTTATCTTTAATTTTTTGATCAATATTTAAATCTTTAACATCTGTTTGAAGAGCAATGATTGTTCCAATACCTTCAGCCAAACCTTGTGATGGCAAGTAGTAAGCACCTAAAATTTTAGATTTAGCAAATGTTTTCAAACTAGTTCCAGCTGGTACTAAAACATCTTCACCATAGTGAACTGCAGAACTTAAATTGTTTGATGTATAAAAAGTTCTAAATTCTTTATAACCTCCTGAAGTGACAGGTGAATTAGCACTTATATTAATATTATTTTGAATTTCACCAATGTTTCTTCTTTGTAATTCAGGCACATAAAGTGCAGCATTTCAAGGCGAGTCAATCTGACTAGTTGAGAGTTTGTCACTTGGACTAAAGAGTTCCACAAATTTTGGCACTCCAATACGAGTGGAGAAGTCAAATTCAGCAAATTTATTGCTTTTGGATTTGACATGCACAGATGCATTTGCTGATTTTTGAGCTTGATTTCCTTTTAAGCTAGTGATTGTAGTTTGGATATCATTGTTATCATCAAAGTTTGTTTGAAAATCAAAAATTTGAGCATGTGCTCAATCATAGTTGTAAAAGCTTAGCCCACCTTTTAAACTAGCAACGAAATTATTTGCAATAATTTGTTCAATTTCTTGCTGGTTTGGTGCTGCAAAACCTTGAATTTTGTACTCTTTTTTGGTTGAATAAGCTGTATCGGCCTTGTCGCCAGTTACAGTAACTATTGTTAAAATTAATGTGTTTAAATCATTGCTTATTCTAACATCGCTCAAGTAATATTTACTACTTGAGTTTGCGGGAACCATAGCACTGAGTAAATCGATTTGAGAAATCAAATGGTCTAAATATTTGGTTCGTTCAATACTTTGTTCACCACTGCCTTCAGTTTCTTTTGAAACTAGGTTTTCATAGGCTTGATAAATTGATGTTTTGTCTTTATTTTTATAGTTAATACTTGTTAAAAACTTTGTGGCATCAATATTGGCTTGTCTTTGTAAATTTGGTGCAAAACCTTTAATTTGTTTGACAATTGTAATTAATGTTTCACGACTATAAGGATTGGAAGATTTATCAGGATTATAATATCTAATCTCAATAGGAACGTCTAAAATTCTTGAATCATCATTATTTTCATGAATTTGGGAGTAAATAATTTGATAATAAAAATTATTGATATCCAAACCTAAAATTTTGGCTTTTTCAAGCATTTTGGTTTTATCAATACTTAATTTGATGAACCGATTGGCCAATTTATTTTGTTTAAAGTTTTTGATTGTAACTTTTGGTTGGTCGAGTTCAATTTTGGAGTGTTCACTGGTCAAGTGAATTTCCTTGTTATTTTCACCAATTTGATACAATTCATTAATGTGTTCTTTTGCAAAATCATCATTAATATTAATGATTTTTGAATCAGCATTTTGAATTTGAAAAGGTACTTTTGCAAATGAAATTTCAATTAGTTTATCAAATTGATTTGACATAAATTGATTCATTGCAAATTGTGATTGATAAATCGAATAATAAGGATTACTTTGATTAAGACTTAATTTGTTTGAAGTGCTGTTAAAAACAGAACTTGTATTTTGAGCGACACTACAAGCAACTATAAGCGGAGTTGTTGCAAGTAGTATTGAACTAACTGTTCAAAATTTAAAATGTTTTTTGAGCATAGCTCTTCTTTCTATAAATTAAAAGTTAAATTAGATGAGTTAGCAGCGCCTAGCAATGTCAAACTAATTATTGTCGGAACACTAATTAAAATACCAACATCTATTAGTAATTCTTTGTAAAAATTTTGAATAATTAGTTTATTTTTTTGCAAGACAAAAGCTAAAAATGTTGCAATCACTTTTGTTCATAGATTAAAAGTGACAAAACCAAGATTTGAAGTAAAAATAAAGAAAAATAGCATTAAAACAAATAAAACTATTAAATGGTCAAATTCATTTAAATTAGCACTAAAAGGAATTCTTGGAACTATTAATAAAATAAGTGTAAGCAAAGAATTGAAAAATAACTCTTTTCATAAATATGGTTGTGTTTTTAAATTTTTAGTAGGTAAAATTAAAACAATAAAATTATTTTCTTGTTTTTGAATTTTAGCAACAAGTCAGCAATAAAAATAAAAACAAGCAAAACCTAAAATAGAACCTAAAATTTGTGCTGTAAAAATGTAGAAATAACCTTGATACAAAATAGAACCATTAAAAGCTTTAGTTAAACCTTTAATAATTGATTCGAAAATCACAATTTGTGGAATTAAAAAAGGTTTAATATCCGAATTTGAAATAAAACCTGAAAGAGCAAGCCCGATTAAAAAAGCACTAAAAAAAGATAATGTAAATAGCAATGCATTTGTAAAAATGTTTTGTTTTTTAAAAGTTTGTAAAATTTGTTTACTTGCAAAATAAAAAAATACTAATAGTAAACAATCTATAAGTTCAATAAAAAATACATTTGTGTTTCAAAATGTAGATAACATTTCAAATTTGGTCATAATTAATTACCAATATTTTCTAAAATTTGCTTAAAAATTAGTTTATCGCAACTCTTAAAATTTTATCAAAATTTTGTTTAGAAATGTTATAGATTGGCCAAAAATAGTTATTAATGCTAAAAAGTCATTATTTTTTTCAATTATGTTTGTTTTAAATTAAAATTATCATTATAAATTATTATATCGAGGTATTTATGACTACAACTAGACGTTTTTCTGTTCCAATTAAGTGTGCAAGCTGTAATGTAACATTTGAAAAACTTTTTTCAAAATATGAAGATTTACAATGATTTGCAAATGTTAGTGAGAAAATTTTAAAAATTGTTGCAGATGAAGAAAAATATTCAGATGAATTTATCGAAGAACTACTTAAATCTGTGGGTTATGTAGCTGAAAGAATAGACTAATGAACAAAACTGATGCTTATCAAAAATTTAAGATAATAACTGAAAGCATAATTTTTCTTTTTGTATTTATAGTTTTTATTTTAGAACAAACTCTCTTTTCCAACACTCATGGAAGTGGTAATAATCATGAAAGTGGCAATAATAATGTTAATAGTACATTTTTAGTGCTTATTTCATTGCTATTTGCTTTTGCAATTTTAGTGATTTTTTTAGAGCGAAAATACTTTTTTAGCTATAAAAATTTACTAAAAGGGATTTTTACAATGGACTTGCTAATTGCAATTGCTGGCCATTTTTCATTTTTGTATTCTGCAATTGCATTTATCATTAAAGCTAGTCAAGGTAAAGAAGTTCATATGGAATTTTTTGAGATTTCAATTGTATTATTTTTATTTTTCAACGTTGGTAGATACATTGAAACCAAACTTCAAAAAAATTCCAATTCTGGACTTAAAGAATTGCTAAAATTAAAAAATAAAAATTCATTCATTATGGTCAATGGCACAAAAACTGAAATTCCAACTTTTAAAATAAAGCCTGGAGATCTTGTTTTTGTTGCCAAAGGTGAATCAGTTCCAGTTGATGGAACTCTTCAATCAAACTTGGCAGTTTTAGACTACTCATCAATCAACGGAGAACCACTGCCAATTAGTTTTGACCAAGGTCAAGAAATTCTTTCTGGAAGCATCAACACAGGCGAAGCTATAATTATTTTAGCTACTAAAAATTCTGCTAATTCATTTTTAATGCAAACAATTAATAGGTTAGAAACCATTTTTGAACAACCTTCTAAAATTGAAAAAATTTCTTCAAAAATTGTTTCAGTTTTTACTCCTAGTGTTTTATTGTTATCTTTAACAATGTTTGTTGTTTGACTAATAATTGGATATACTTTAGGAACTGACAAAATTTATTCGATATTTAAAGGTCCAAAAGATAATCCTTTTGCAGCGGCAACCTATGTTGCCACAGCTGTTTTAGTAATTTCTTGTCCTTGTGCTTTCGGAATTGCAGCACCAATTGCTATTTATTCATCATCCATTTTGGCTTCAAAAAATAAAATTTTGTTTGGTAATGCTGGTGTTTATGAACAAGTATTACAAACAAAAACTATTGTTTTTGATAAAACAGGAACACTTACCAAAGGACAACCAGCAGTTGAAAATTTTCAAGGTGATTTATCTAATTTATCCTTAATTAAGCAACTTGCAATGGTTTCACAACATCCAATTTCTAAGGCTATTTCAAATTATATAGAAATAAATGTAGAACATTTGGACAATGTTGTTGAAACTCCGGGGCAAGGTTTATTTGTTGAATTGAATAATTCACAATATAGTTTAACATCTCTCGATTATGCTCAAAAAGCTGGTTTTGTTTTTGAAGAATTTGATTTTGACAAAGTTGGAAACTATACTGTTTTTGCTAAAGACTCTAAGATAGTTGGTGTGTTTTTAATTCAAGATCAGATTAAAGAAGATACAAAAAAGGTTATTACTAAATTGCGCGATTTGGGTTATGAACCAATTATTGCTTCAGGTGATAATGAACAAAATGTTTCTAAGGTGGCAGCTCAAGTTGGGATTGACAAATATTTTGCAAATCTAAAACCATTTGATAAAGAAAAATTAATAATTGACTTAAAAGATAATGGAGTAATTTTTGTTGGTGATGGAATTAATGATATTTTAGCAAGCAAACAAGCGACATTATCAAT
Source organism: Mesomycoplasma bovoculi M165/69 (assembly GCF_000524555.1). Classification (NCBI taxonomy): domain Bacteria; kingdom Bacillati; phylum Mycoplasmatota; order Mycoplasmoidales; family Metamycoplasmataceae; genus Mesomycoplasma; species Mesomycoplasma bovoculi. Next base: position 247,599 of record NZ_CP007154.1, read on the forward strand.
GTCTTTTGATAATGGTTCTAAGTTAAATAGTTCAATTGCTGATGTTACATTGTTAGAAACCAATCTTAGTTTAGTTTATAAAACAATTTCTATTATTAAAAAAACTAATCAATTAATTAAAATTAATTTTAGTTGGGCAATTGTTTTTAACTTAATTTTTATTCCACTTGCAGCAGCTGGAATTATTTTCCCAGTTATTGGAATGGTATTAATGTTTGTTTCTTCAACATTTTTAATTTTAAATACATTGTTTTTTAAAAAACGAAACGAAAAGTTTTTGCAAAAAAGTCTATAAATTTAAGTAATTAATATTAAAAAAAACAACCTAAATTTGGGTTGTTTTTTTTTTTTTTTTTTGCCGCTTTATTGTAAAATTTTGTAGGACAAAAATGAGACAAAAGCTTTGAGATTTCTCATTTTTATAAATTTAAAGTAATAAATTAATAAAAATCATCTTTAATAATTTTAAGGATTATTAAATTATGAAAAAAATGAAATATTTATTTTTTGACTTAGAATTTGCTAGTTCCATGGGCGGAGTTCATAGTATTTGTGAGTTTGGTTATGTAGTAGTTGACCAAAATTTTCAAATTTTAGAAAAAAATAATTTGATTATCAATCCTAATATTTCAAATGCTGAGTGAGACTATCGAGCATTGAGAACTTTGCTAACTAGAAAGAAAAATAAATATGAATATAGAGCGACTTTTGATAAATTTTATAGTCTCATTGCTAAAATAATACAAGATGCTGATATTGTTTTAGGTCATAGTTTAGACGGAGATGCTAAAGCACTTAATGATGATTGTATTAGATATAATTTGCCAAGTATTGATTTTGATTTTTATGATATTATGTATTTTTATCGAGATTTCAAGAATTCGAATCATAGAATATCCTTATCCAATATTTTAGAAGAACTGGAAGTAGAAGGTAATCCTAATTTTCATGATGCAGGAGCTGATGCTGAAAACACTATGCAAGCAGTTAAAGCAATTTTGAACAAATTAGAAATGAGTCTAGAAGATTTAATTTCACTTTCACCTAGTTCGAAAAATAGAAATGAAAATTTTATTATTTCAGGAATTGAAAAAAGCAATAAAAGAAATCAATGGATATGAGAGTTTCAAGATTTTTTTAAAAATGGCAAAGATGTAGCAATTGATGGAAAATGGCAAGAGTATTTACTTACAACTTTTATACAAACTTGTGAAAAATCTACATCTTCAAAACAAGTTTTAGATAATAAATCTATTTATTTATCCATAAATAAAGAAAAAATGAAATTAAGACCTATATTGAGTTTGGTTCAACTTACAGTTGATGCAGGAGCTAAAATAGTTTTAAACAAAAAAGAATGTGATATTTTAGTTAAAAATAATAGTGCTGATGACAGCGAACTTGACATTGAAAAACTAAACAAAGAAAGAACAAAACCTATAGAAATTATCAATTATGATGATTTTTATAAATTATTAGGTATTAGTTCAAGTATTTTAAAACAATCTCCATTAGTTAATTTTGATTGTCTTTGGAATGTGAAAGATTCAAAAATGTTTAGGAGACTACAACCTGCATTTAATATATTAAATCCCTCAAGATCAATTGTTTTTAATGATTTGCCAAAGAAAAAGAAAATAAAACAAATAAAAGATAATTTGGATTTAAATATTAAAAAAAAGAAATGGAATCAGCCTTAGAACTACTAAAAAAAATAATATAAAAAAACACGAATTAAGTTCGTGTTTTTTTAAAATAAAAATTAATTATTTTATTTCTTTGCCATCAATTTCAAATTTGCGACTTAGTGTTTTGCTTCCAGTTTCTGTAACTAAAACAACATCTTCAATTCGAACACCACCAAAACCTTCAATGTAAATTCCTGGTTCAACTGTGATCACCATTCCAGGTTCTAAAATAGTTTTGATATCTTTACCTACAACAGGAAGTTCGTGAATATCAATTCCAACTCCATGACCTGTTGAGTGAACAAATTTATCGCCATAACCTTTTTCTGCAATGTAGTCACGACAAGCTTTGTCAACTAGACATACCTCAATTCCAGGTTTAACAGTTTGACGTCCTTTTTGTGCAGCTTCTTGAACAATTTGGAAAATTTCCAATTTTTTTGGATCAAGACTTGCTTGTTGCTCAAATACAATTGTTCTTGTGATATCTGCGCAATAACCTTTATAAAGCGCTCCAAAGTCAATTTTTAGTAAATCATTTGAAATGATTTTAGACTCTCCAGCTCTGTGGTGAGGCATCGCTGAGTTTGCTCCAGTAGCTATGATGCTATCAAAAGATTCTTTATCAGCTCCCAATGTTTTCATTGTTGAATTTAAAATGATGTCAAATTCTTTTTCTTGCATCCCAGTTTTTAAACTAGGAATTGATTTTTCAAAGGCTTCTAATGAAATATCAACAGCTTTTTGAATTTTTGCAACTTCATCATCAGTTTTTAAAATTCTTCATTGATGAGCACTTAATTGTTCAAATTCAGCATCCTTAAATCAAGTTTTGATGCGACTGAATTCACCAATAGTTAAATACTCTTTTTCAAGCCCAATTTTTTTGTAGGAATCCGCTTTTGATTTTACAAATTCATTTAGATTCTCTTTATTGAGTAAGTGAATCTCTGCATTTTGTGCATTTTTTCTTGCAGCTTCAATGTAACGACTATCTACAAATAGGTGATTTTGATTTTTTTCAATAAACAAAATTCCATCAGAAGTGTTGATTTTGCTTACTCATAAACGAGTTTGGTAAGCAAAAGATATAACTACATCTAATTTATGTGTAGTGAAATCCTTGTCTAAATATTTACGATTCATTATTTTTTCTCTTTATGAGTAGTATGTTTGTTGCATTTTGGACAGTGTTTTGACATTTCGATTTTGTCAGGTGTATTTTTTTTATTTTTTTTGCTAATGTAATTTTCCATTTTGCAATCTTCGCATCTTAGGGTAAAACCATCTCTTGCCATAAATTCTCCTTTGAAATAAAGTTAAACATTTAAAGTGTAATTATACTATTTAAAGCATAAAAATAATAAGTTTTTTGTAAAAACTTGTTATTTTCTATAATTTTAGTTTAAAAAAATTATTTTTTTTAAAATTTCAAAAAAAAAAAAAAAAACAAAGCAAGTTTTAATTTGCTTTGTTTTTAAATTATATGTACATATTATTATAATAGAGATTTATCTCTAATTGATTGACCATTATTAATTATATCTTAGAATACAAACTTACTAAAGGAATTACAAACATTTAAAACGCAGTTTTTAGTCATTAACTAATAAGAAAGAGGGTTAGTATGGAAGACTTATTCAGAAAAATTCGATAACTTTTTGGTGCTCTCGACAAGACTTGAACTTGCACGCGTTTCCGCATTAGAACCTCAATCTAACGTGTATACCAATTTCACCACGAGAGCAAATGGCGGATCAGACAGGATTTGAACCTGCGCGGGCGGTAAAACCCCTAATACGTTTCCAACATATCCTCTTCAGCCTCTTGAGTACTGATCCACTAAATTATATAGTACAATATAAAAATTATAATATAAAACTTGTTTTATTTTCCAATTTTTTGAATTTTCATTGAAAAACATTACTATAAATTATATAATTTAACTATAATTTATAGGCATATTTCACCAGAATTATTTTTTAAAAATTTAAAAAACATTAAATATTAGTTAATTGATAGTGAATTTTGAGTTTTAATCTAAAAATCAATCAATAAAATTAAGGTTAATTTAAATTTTTAAAATTAAATTTTTTGGACTATCAAAAAGTCTTTTTCTATCTTGATAATCATAAAATTCTTTTAAATTTGATATTTTATGATATATAGTTATAAGAAAAATAAATTTTTGTAGTAAAATTTTAAAAAAAATTATTCACTTTTATAGGATTTTTTAATGACAAAAAAACAAAAACTTTTAACAGTAGGCCTAGCTGCTGCAGGAATTACAACTTTTGGACTAGTAGTAGGCCTAGCTAGTCAAGCTAATTACAATGGGCAAAACCCAAGAGCACGTGTTAATGCTGAACTTTCGCAAATCAAATCAGTTGCTTTCAAAAATGACTTTGCACCATTTACTAGTGACTATACCGCTTTAAAAAACAAGCTATTTGATGAAAATAGTAAATTAAAAACAGATGTTAATTTACTTGATGGGCTTGAGTTTATTTCGACTAATAATAGTGTTTTCAATATTCCAAATGGAATTAAGGTTGAAATTGAAAACTTTGAACCAGAAGATGCTCAAAGTCGTTTTAAATTACAGTTTCACTTAAGTCAACAAGTTCACAATAGAGTTGCAAACTCTAACTCATATATTGTTTATTTAAGTCAGTCAGATGCAATTAAAAATGCTTTAGTGCAATATTCAGATTTTGTTCGTAAGAGTTTTGATGAAATTAAACCAGTTGATTTAGGATATTTTAAAAACCAACCAACTACTAGTGGTGGACAAGTTGAAAAACCACTCTTTTTAACACAAGTTAGTGATTTTGTTGATGAAGTCAACAAATCTACAGATAACCAAGAAGTTCTTAAAACATTATCATCTCATTTAAATTTGAATCAAATTTTTGATGATATTAATAGTAAAGAAGCAACATTGCCTACCCAATTAGGAGACAAACCTTTTACTATTGAAGTAGTTAAAAATCCTGCAAATGAACAACAATGAGCAAGTTTGTCCACAGATAATCCAAATGCTTTTGATTTTTGAGTTAAAACTAGTTTTAGCTCAGATGCTCAAAAAGCACTTGAGTCATCAGCTTCTAAAAGTGATACTATTATTCAAAAAATTGAAGTTGGTAAAAATGCTAATTTCTTTTTAGATCCACAAAAAATTATGTCTCAAGTTGGAATTTACCAACTAAGTAGTCTTGATTTCTATCGTGATAGCAATCAAAGTAGTCCACGTACAGATATTTACTATGAACCTTTAAATAAGCAAGGTTTCCAAGCTAGTTTACCAATTAATTTTGCCAGTTCAAAAGTAGATTCATATAAATATGATGCTTTTACTTTTTTTAATGAATTACAAAAAATTAGCAACCAAGATGACATTAATAATGCCATTAACCGTTTATTAATTAAAGGTGTTAGATTAAATTTAGGTGAGTATCAAAATTTATCAGCCAAACTTGTTAAAAAATATTTTAGATATGATTTTTTAACTAAAAAAGGAAGTATCAAAATTGGATTTAACAATAGATTATACATTGACTTGCCAGTTAGAATTAGTTTGTTAGACTCAGTTGTTGGTAGAGATGGTTCAAAAGCAATTGCAAGTAAGGAAGTTAAATTTGATCTTGATAACTTTAAACCAGTTGATCAAACTGAATTTGATTCTTTGATTTCTGAAAACAAAGTTGGCAAAGGGAGTTCGCAAGATAAAGCTTTAACCAGTACTCGACTAGTTAGTGCCGATGAAATTACTACATTAGTTAAAGAGAAAAAATTTGACCAATTAAGACAACTAATTGCAAGTCCAAATGGATACAATTTAGATTTAAGCAAAGAAATACTTGATTTAGCAAGTGTGGATGCACTAAAAGCACCTACAATTGCAGATGTGCAAGCTGCACAATGACAACAAAATAAAAATGATTCTTATCAAGATCAAGGAATTTTTAGTTCAAATACAAGTATTTTCAAATCTCAAAATGAATTAGCAGCATTTTATCGTTCACTTTTAGAGCAAGGGCACTTGGGTGTAGTTAATGGATTGTATAAATTAGCAACTGCTGCTGGTTTAAAATTTAATAAAGGTCAGTTTGCAAATTTAGATAATTTAGGTTCATTATCACTTAGTGATTTAGACAAAATTAAAATTGAAAATAATAATTTTAATAAAGAAGACGATGAAGATAATAATTCTATTTTTCTATTTGATGTAAATGGTTATTTTAAAGATTATAGTACTTCATTTCCATTGTATTTGCCAACAAGTTTTAAACAAACAAGCACAGATTTTGAACAATATTTAGGTGTTGGGAATCAAAAATCCTATGATCAACTTACTTTTGCTGACTTAGATAATAGTGATGCAAATTACAAATTTAGATTATTGTCTTTCTTAAATACTTATCAATTCAAAAGAGCACAATTGATTGATACATCTAAATTAAGCAGTTCACAAAATAGTAGTTCACAGCAAGTTGTTTCAAGCACTTCAAGTTCTGAAACAAGTGATAATGATGATCCTATTTTTTCATCTGCTGGTCCAACAATTGAAGATAAAATTGCTCAAAGTGATTTTGTTCCTAATAATTTCCCATTCACACTTGCTAAGAAATTGGATGTAGAACAATTTTATAGTAAAAGTAGCACAACACCAGATCAACACAAAACTACTTACTTTTCCCTTGATGCAATTACTTCACTCAAAGATTTAGTGGTTGCTTTCTACTTGCAAGCAGCTGCAAATAGTGGATGATCAAATAAAACTAATTTTGGTTTCAAGGTTGATGTTGAATTTAAGCAAGTTCCTGTTACAAAATCACAAAATAGTCAAAATCAAACAGATAAAGAAATTATTGAATTAAAATATTGATACAAATTTGGTTTCCAAAAAGAAAATGGTGAATTTGTTGATGATATTCTAAAAACTAATGAGATTCCTTTATTTTTAGAAGCATCTAGTTATAATAATCAAAAATTTGAAGAAGTTTCAAATCTTGACTCAACAATTTTGAACCTTCCAACTCAATATACCAATTTAGTTTTTGGTGAAAATAAATTTAAATTATTAAAAGATACAATAGATGAAAAAAACAAACCAACTTCTGCCCCTTCTCCAACAAAACCAACAACTTCTAGCACAGACAAGTTTAAAACTTTCAAAGTATTAGCCGAAGGCTTGGCACCATATCTCAAATCATTAAATAGTAACTATGATTTTGAAATTGAGAAAGCAACTTTAAATTCAGATTCATCTGCAATTTTAACTGGAAAATTATATTTATCACAAACTGAACCAGTAGCTCAAGGTGAAGTTAATAAACAAGCTAAAGCAAAAACTACTACTAAAATACCTTCAAGAATTCCACTTGTAATCACAATTGTTAAAGATCCAAACAAACACGATTCAACTGATGGACTAAAAGACAAGTTGTGAGAAGATCACATTGTAGTTATTAAAGCAAGTTAATTAAAGGTTTTAAAAGGATAATTATGAAAAATACTTCATTAAAAAAGAAAATTATTATCGGTGCTAGCACACTTGGATTTGTTGCTTTAACAGTTGGACTAGGTGTTGGGATTTCAACTTCTAAAATTAATAGAGGTTATAGTTCGGAATTTGTAGTAAGTGATAAAGTCAAAGTTATTGGAGATTCTTATCCAGATTTAGCAACCGATTTAGCACAACTCAAAGCAAATCAAAGAGCAAATGGATTAACAGCTGCTGAAGTTTTGAATATGATTCAAAACACTAAATTTGCTTTTAATTTAAACTCACTAGTTGATTTTAGTAAGTTAGAACAAAAATATCCTAACTTATATTTCCAAGTTTCAGCACTTGCTAATACAGCAACAAGTGCTACTAGCATCACAAATGTTGCAGTGCTTGCTTTTGACAAGTCAACAGATAAACCTGTTAGCACAGGTTCTGCACCAACAACTATTTCAGGTTTTGCCAAAGAAAGTCAAAACATTAACCAAAGTGAAATTGCAACCGCTAGTTTATCTTTGGAAGGTTTGACCAGTTATGGTGATTTATTGCCTTCACAATTTAGTGTTTTAATTCAAAACATTTTTGCAACTCAATTAAACAAAATAGTTAATGCAAATAGAGCTGCTGAAGTTCAACAACCACAAGCCCAGGCATCTGCGACCACTTCTTCAAATGGGGCTAGTCAAACTTCAGATGCACAAGTGTCAACAACTTCAAGCAGTGAAGCTACAACCGACAAAACTACTACAACCCAAGAACAATCAACTGTTGCACAACCTATTAATTTAGATCAATCACAACTAGAAACTGTTTTTCAAAACGCTATAGCTCAAGTGGGAAATATTAGTTTTGAAACTGCTGGTAACAAACTTGTTTATTTACCTACCACAACTAAACTAATAGCGGTTAGAGAAGCGGGTAATAAAGGTTATATTAAAGTAAACTTTAATGATGCAGATGGAACTGCTAGTTTCCAAGCTCAAATTATTGATGCACAAAATCAAATTCAAAATATTACAGTTAATGTTCAAGGTTTAGCTTCAACTGCTCAAGTTGTAAGCAAATTTAAACAAGAATTTGCTAAAACCAGATTTTTTGAACTGAGTGCTCAAAAAAGAGCAGAATTATTAAATCAAGCAAAAGGTTTTTACCAATTAATTGGTCCTAAAGCTCATGAAGCTAACTTATTTAGTACTTGATTTGATCAAAAACAAACAAAATTTGGTGATTTTAATGTTACATTTAATGTTGAAGTTCCAGATCAAACAAGTACTTTAGATGCTAATGGTCAAGTTATGCTTGGAGCAAAACTAACTTATGACAAACCTATTAATATAAGTGCTGAAAATCTTAAATTTATTGACCTTCCAGGTGCAAAAAACATTGACGACCAGAATATTGGATCTCAAATTGGATTTGTAACTCCATCTTTAAAAGTTACAGATTTAACTAGCACTTTATTTGGTGATGCTAATCAAAAAGCATTTTATGACATTGCCGGTTCTAACCCAACACTAAAAATTAAAAGTAACAACTTTTCAACCATTTTTGCTAGTGATGTTAAACGTGTTACAAATAATTTAAGTGACTGAGCAAAATATACACTAGAACAAAAAAATAATATTATTAATTTTTTCAATAGTTTTGCAACCGATGTAAACAAAACTATAGTTACTAAAGTCAAATCAGAAACTCAAACAAGTCAACAAGATAAAGCTGTTAAACCAGTTGAAGTTAGTGAAACAACAACTGAACAAGCGAGTGTTCAACCACAGGCTACAGTTAAAACTGAAGCTGTTAAAGCTGGTGATTTTTTAGGACAAACTCTTGATGAATTATCATCTAAATTTGCTGATTTAAAGGTTGATGGTAACTTTGATGAGGCAAACTCAATGTTTAAATTAACCTTTACAAGTCAAAATGAAACTATCGGTCAAATTGAAATTAGCAATGTAAGTGCAGATAATGTTGCTTATCAACAAGCTAAAGAAGATGGAGTTGCTTACTTTTTAGATGCGGAACAGTCTTTAGTAAAACCTGCAGATAAGACAGTGGGTGACACTACTTTGTATTCATTAAATAACAATTTTGCAACTTTTAGTGATAAAAAAGAAGAAGTTGCTAAACCAGTTGCAACAAAAACAGAGGCAACAAAAACCGAAGCTACAAAAACCGAAGCAACAAAACCGGTTGCAACTAAAACAGAGGCTACCAAAACTGAAAAATCAGAAGAACAAACACCTAAATGAAAAGCGCCAGAGAAACTACCTAACTACCTAACTAAAAATGGTTTACTTTTAAATAATGCACTTAAATATCAAGGTAAAGATGATGAAGATGCAACTACACTAAAAGATGGTGTGATTTATCTTGCATTCCAACCAACTAAAGACTTAGAAAATGGTAAAAAATATAATTTATTATTAGGGAAGGTTGGTGATAAATCAAATGGTACTGTTAGTGTGTTTATTCAGAAATTAAATGGAAGTGAAGAAAGTGAAAGCGCACCTGAGGAACAACAAGTAGCGCAACAAACTGCAACAGAAACTAAAGACTTATCTAATTCATTTATTATTGGAATTGAGTATAAAAATGTTAAAGATGAAAGCACAACTAACACACAAACACCTTCCCAAGGAAATGGTGGTGGAACCCAAGGGCAAACTACCACTGGTAAAACTATTGAACTTTTAGCATTAGTTGCATCTAATAAATTTAGTAATGAACAAGCAAATCAAAAAATCTTAATTAAGAGAGTTGATACTAGTGGAGGTGGTGTAACAAATAACAATTCTAATGATCAAATTAGTTTACAAGATATAAATGCAGATACAGCTCCACAACCGCAACAAGGTCATGGTGGTGCTGGGCAACAAAACACCGGCGCTTCTAACAAAAGAGGAATTAGCGCTACATCTAAAGGTAAATTTGATGAACAGTTCCAAACATTCTTAGAAGATGCTAGCTCACCATTTTTATTAGAAATTGTTGTTAAAAAAGATGAAAGTATTAAATTTACCTTAATACCAAGAACTGCAACAAATAATGGTGATTCATACATAAGTCAAACTATTAATTTTAACTTAAGTCAAGATGCTAAAGGTTCTCAAGGAGCAAAACAAGTTAAAGTAGCACCTGCAGGAGCTGCAGTTCAAACCCAAGCCCCAACTCCATCAGATAAAACTCTTGCAGAAAGAGGTCTTGACTTCTACCAAATTGGTGATACTAAAGCAAGCAAAGATGATGACAAAGGAACAATTATTTTCAAGTCATTTGCAGTATTCAAAAGTGATGAGCTTGCAAAAGATGATAAGAAAATAATGAAATTACGTCAAAGTTTTGTTAAACAATATTTAAGTTTTAAATAATTTTATTTAACTATTTTATAACTAGGACACCAAAGTGGTGCCCTAGTTTATTTTTAAAAGTTTTATTTAAAAAAAGGCAAATGTATCCAAATAGCTTTATGGTACAATTTTGAATTAATTATGAAATTTCAATTTAAAAAGTTTAAAAATATCTTAAAAAAAGAAGAAGATTCAGCTAATAAGTTGAATGAATTTTCACCTAAAGTTGAAGAAAAACAATCTGAAATTCAAATAGAAGAAATAGAAACAATTGAAAAACCAAACAACCATTTTAAAGCCAATTTAAATTTTTTACTCTCAGATGATAATGAACCACAATCTAAAGTTCATCAAGATTTGAATAAAGTAAATAATATAATTGCGCCACCAACACAAACAATTATTGAAGCAAAAACTATAGATAAGCCAGTAGATCAATCTTCTCCGAAAGAAGAACCTGTGAAAAAAAATAAATTTATTTTTTGACCTAAAAAGAAAACAACTAGTGAATTAGAAGGTTTGGGAATTCCTAAGGAAGAACGTCAATTAGTTGAGGATCTTTCACAAATTCAGTCCATTGAAGCACTAACTGAATTTAATGAAAAAATGGATTATCGTAGCAAAATTAATGTTTGAAGCAACAATTTCAAAGTTTTAAATAAAGATATTTTGTCAAATCTTGAAAGTGTCAAAAGTAATGACAAAAATAATCCAATTGAAACATTTTGAAACAAAATGTCTATTCTTGCCCAATCCATTTATAAAACTATTGTTATTCTTTTAGTTTCATTAATTTGATTTTTATTTTGAGCAGCTACAGGTGGGTTTGATAAATATAGTGTTTGGCAATATAGTGTTTATATTTTATCCCTTACATTATTTTTATTTTTTGTTGAGTTGATGATTTATATAAATAATGTGCAAAATAAAGGTCATTCTGATAGACTTGTGCGTTATTATGTGAATAATGGAATTATTACTTTAATTAATTATGCAGTTCGAATTTTGTTTTTATTTACGCCGCTTTTTGTGCAATCATTTATTCAAGTGAGTGCAAATGATTCAAATAGCTATAAGTTAGTTGGAATTTTATCTGTGGCGACAAGTGCACCTTCATTATCTTTATTTTTTGCATCTATTTTTTATGTACCAGTACACTGAAATAAAATTTACAAAAAAATTATTGTTTCTACAGGTATTTTGCATATTTTTTCACACCTATACTTGCTTAAAAATTACAAGCATAAACAAACTGATTTAGTTTATAAACGTTTACGTGATAATTGAATTAGATTACACAAAACATATGGAAAACCACTTGGAATTGGCTATCATCCAGAATTCATTAAAACTATTACTTTTATGAAAAATAATCCTGATTTAAGTAATGAAGAGCAAAAACGTTTAATTGAAAGAGTAAAAAACATAATTCAACAAGACTTACATTTAAAAAAATAGAAAAGTAGTTTAAGTGGCGAAAAAAAATGATTGACCTTGCCGGTGCTGGCGGTCTAACTTGAGGCTTTTATATAAAAGTGGTTTTAAAATTGTAGAACCATTGAAAATTGACTTTCAGCCACTTTGACTTATAATAAAAATTTTAAAACTAGTGTAGATTTTGAGTGAATTAAAGAAGGTATTGAAGAAAGTAAAACTCTAAGCTTAAAAACACTAGAAATATTAAAGAAAAAAATTTTAGAACGCCTTTTTCCAAAAAAATAAAAAATATTTTTGAATTAAAAATTGTTTATAAACAAAATTTGCACAAAATCTAAATAATATTACAATTTTTAACTTACAAATATTATTAGATAAATTAAAACCCCTATATAAATAAAGGGGTTTTGTTAAATTTACAATATTTTGTCTTGTTTTTTAAAACTACAAAAAGTAAACTTTTAGATTTTTCTAGCTTTTATTTGACCTTGTTCTCAACTAATTATAAAATGAGTTTTTGGTACAATTTGCTTACTTACAATCTGCTTTGCCACTCAAGTTTCGATTTCTTTTTTAATAAATCTTTTAATTGGTCTAGCTCCATAATTTTGGTCAAAACCATGATTTAAAATTCAAGTGTTAATGGAATTATCAAAATCTATTTTATAGTCAGATTCTTCTAATCTGCTATTTAAATCATCTAGTTCGAGGTTGATAATTTGAGACACAGCATTATCATTTAATTTATTAAATGGAATAATTTCATCAATTCTATTGATAAATTCAGGTTTTAAAAACTTGAGCAATTCACTTTTAAGTTGCTCATCATCTAGTTGCTCACCAGATAGAATCTTGTTAGCAACTAGGTTTGAAGTCATAATAATGACTGTGTTTTTAAAGTTGATATTACGACCTTTAGCATCAGTTAGACTTCCATTGTCCAAGATTTGCAACAAAATGTTGACAACATCTGGGTGTGCTTTTTCGATTTCATCAAAAAGCACAATTGAATAAGGATTTTGTCTTACTTTTTCAGTGAGCATTCCACCTTGCTCAAAGCCGATATAACCTGGAGGAGCACCAATTAACTTAGCAATGCTATGTGGTTCCATAAATTCAGACATATCAAGTCGAATAATTTGATTTTTATTATCAAATAAATTAAGTGCTAATGACCTTGCTAGTTCAGTTTTTCCAACTCCAGTTGGTCCGAGAAATAAGAAGGAACCTATAGGGCGACTTTGATCACTAATGTTGGCCTTAAATCGCAAAATAGCTTGTGAAACAAGGGCGATGGCCTCATCTTGACCTTTGACTCTGGATTTTAAATTATCTTCAAGATTTAAAAGCTTGTCAGTGCTAGTTTCCATCAGTTTATCAACTGGAACTTTGCTGATTTTAGCCACGACCTTGGCAATTGCAAGTTCATTTACAATATTTTCTTGATTGCTCTCTTGTTTAAAACTAGCTAATTTAGATTCCAAATCAGGCAAGACTTGATACTTAATTTTAGAAGCGGCTTCATAATTGCCATCTGACATTAGTGAGTTTAATTTGCTTTTTTGTTCTTCAATTTCACTTTGATATTTGGCAATTAAACTAGCTTGATTTTTTTGGCTAATTCATTTTTGTTCTTCTTGTTTTTGTTGTGATTCAAGACTTTGAATTTGTTTATTAAGTGTTGCTAATTTTTCAACTTTGCCTTCTTTTTCTAAGGCGATTTTCTCAACTTTGAGATAACCAAGTTGTTGGATAATTTTTTCTAATTTTTCAGGTTGATAGTTGAGTTCAACCTTTAAATTAGCAGCCGCTTCATCAATTAAGTCAATAGCCTTGTCGGGCAAAAATCTATCACTAATGTACCTGTCTGATAAACGCGATGCTGCAACAAGGGCTCCATCGCTAATTTTAACTTGGTGAAAAGTTTCAAACCGGTCTTTGATGCCTCGCAAAATAGTGATTGTATCTTCAACATTTGGTTCGTGCACATCAACTTTTTGCATCCTGCGTTCAAGAGCAGCATCTTTTTCGATGTAAAGTCGATATTCATTGATAGTTGTTGCACCAATGAGTTTGATTTGGCCACGAGCCATCATTGGTTTTAAAATGTTGGCAAAGTCCATAGCATCACCACCCGATGAGCCAGTACCAACTAGTAAATGAATTTCATCGATGAAAATAATAATTTCATCTTGGTGCTCTTCAACTTCTGAAAGCACAGCTTTGATGCGCTTTTCAAATTCTCCTTTGAAAGATGCGCCAGCAATAATAGCTGTTAAATCCAGTTCAAAAATTTGTTTATTTTTTAAATCTTGAGGAACTTGTCCTTGCACAATTTTGAGGGCCATACCTTCAACAATAGCAGTTTTTCCAACTCCTGGCTCACCTACCAAAACCGGATTATTTTTGGTTTTTCGTGACAAAATTTTAATAATTCGGCGAATTTCTTCATCTCTATTAATAACAGGATCAAGTTTGTTTTGTTTAGCTAAAAGTGTTAAATTTCTAGCATATTTATTTAAATTTTCTAATTTGGTCATTTTTAGTTTTTCCTTATTTTAATTTGTATGACCAAATTATAACATATTTTTGGCACTTAAAGCCATATATTGCCAAAAAATATTAATAATTTTTATCATTTTAACTATAATATAATGTAAAATATTCTATTATGAAAAAAATTATTATTGGTAACTGGAAAATGAACAAAACGTTTTCTGAAACTAGTGAATTTATTGAAAAATTAAAAGAACTTTATATGGAAAATTGAACTAAAATACTAGATATTGATTTTGCAATTGCAGCTCCTTATATTTATTTATTTGGATTTTCATCAAGTGGGGGCAATATTCAATGAGCTGCGCAAGACGTATCTATGTATGACAATGGGGCTAAAACTGGAGAAATTAGTGCTCAAATGTTAAAAGATATGAGCGTTAAATACACCATTGTGGGGCACTCAGAACGTCGTGAATTTTTTAACGAAACTGATGAAATTGTTAATCAAAAAGTTAAACAACTTTTAAAAGAAGGAATTCCACCAGTTGTTTGTATTGGCGAAACTTTAGAGCAATTTGAAAAGGGACAAACTGAAGAAGTTCTAACTAGTCAAATTCAAAAATCACTTGAAGGAGTTGATTTTTACAATGTTATTATAGCTTATGAACCAATTTGAGCGATTGGAACTGGCAAAAGCGCAACTCCTGAGCAAGCTCAAAAAGTTTGCAAATTTATTAAAGAAATTACAAACAATCAGGCAAGAGTGCTTTATGGTGGTTCTGTAAATCCAAGCAATATTGCTGAACTTATGGCACAAGAATCTATTGATGGGGCTCTTGTTGGTGGTGCCTCTTTAGATGTTAATACATTTTTAAAAATATTAACAATGAATAAATAGTGAAAAAAACTATTTATTTTGACTAAATTTTTCATTTTTCATTTAAAATTATCTTTTTTATTTATTACTTGGTTTTAATAGTTTCTCGGATTATTGCTAGGTTATAAATTCATAATTTATTATTAAATATTAAGGAGAAAAAAATGATTAGTAAAGAAAAAAAACAAGAACTAATCAAAAAATTTGGTGGTTCAGAAAAAAATACCGGTGATGCTAGAGTGCAAATTGCACTTTTAACTATGGACATTGAATCACTAAAAGAACACTTTGCTGTTAACAAAAAAGATAAACACTCAATGCGCGGCTTTATTGCTAAAGTTAACAAACGTAAAAAAATGCTTGCTTACTTAAAAGAAAAAGACTTCGCTGCTTACAAAGCAACTATTGAAGCTTTAAATATTCGTAAGTAGTCTTAAATTTGAAACTTGTTTTCAATTATTCAAAGCACATTTATTGTGCTTTTTCTTTTGCCAAAACCAAAAGGCAAAGTTTATTTTTTAAATCTAGTAAGTTTTATGATTTTAAAAAACTATTGATAAAAAGTCAGTTTATGTGATAAAATAGCAATATTTTCTAGGAGCAAATTATGATTAATGTAAATGAATTCAAGCCAGGAATCACCTTTCAAGATGAAGGTCAACTTTTTGTGGTTTTGGAATCTCAACACTCAAAACAAGGTCGTGGTCAAGCCAATGTTAAAGCCAAAGTTAAAAACTTAAAAACTGGTGCAACTGTTGTAAAAACTTACACAGGTGGTCAGTTTGTTAAAAAAGCTCACATTGATAAATCTAGTGCATCTTTTTTATACAACGATGGTAATGACATTGTTTTGATGAATGATGAAACTTTTGAACAATTTAGCATTTCTGTGCAAAAAGTTGAATGAGAATTAAACTTTTTGGTTGAAGGTGCTAAAGTTCAAATTCGTAAATTTGGAGAAGAAATTCTTGATATTGAACTTCCAGCAAAAGTTGAGTTAACTGTTACTCAAGCTTTTGATGCTGTTAAAGGAAACACATCATCAAATCCATCTAAAAAAATTACAGTTGAAACTGGTTATGAATTAGATGCGCCCCTATTTATTAAAGAAGGTGAAAAAATTATTATTTCCACTGAAACTGGTAAATATGTTTCAAGAGGAAATTAATTTTAAATTAAAAATAAATAAGGTTCAAAAAACCTTTCGAAATAATTAAATTATAGTATAATTAATAGTTGCCATTAAAACAATAACCTTGTAACTTGGTCAGGATAGAAATATAGCAGCCACATCGAGAAGTATTGTGTTTAGTGGTTTTTTTATATATTAAAATTTATTATACTTTGAAATTTGCTATGAAAAAAAACCACAAAAAAAATAAATGTACTTGCAAATCCCAACAATTAAATAAACACAATATACTTTCTTGTTTAAAAAACAAGTTCACAAATCAAATGAATAATGAACTTTTTCATTTTAAACAAGAATATATCACATTAGCAAACATTTGGAAAATTAAACCCATTTCAATTTTGATGATGTTTATTTCAGCAGCACTATTTACTTTAGGGATTAACTTTTTCTTAGGAATTGTTGAAACAATTCCAACAGGCTTGTCAGCCATTCCTAAATTAATTTTAATTTTAGTCTATCAAAAAACTGGCAAAAACCTTGAATGATTATTTTCTATAATTTTTTTAGGCCTTAATATTCCTTTAATTATCTGACTTTGGCTTAGATCGACAAATAAAAGTTTTGTTTATTTGACTACTTTTTGAATGATTTTTCAAATTTTTTGAAACCAAATTTTTTCGCTTGATACTCCGTTGAAAGAATTTCTAAAAAATAATATTATTTTTACAATTCCATCTGGTAATAAAGTTAATTCAGGAACACTTCAGACTATTTACTATACAGTTATTGGTGGAACACTTGCTGGAACAGCAATTGGAATTGCTTGAAAATTTGGTGGTTCAGGTGGTGGAACAGATTTAATCACTTATTATATTACAAGTAAACGTCGTCGCCCAATTGGCAAATTTATGTTTATTACTTCAATTAGTTTTGCTTTATTTTCATTAATTATGTTGTATATTATTGAGCCAAAGGCTGTTAATATGCAACTTTTGGGTCTCAAAACAACTGCAGTTTTTATTTATTCGACAATGTCAACTTTAATAGTTAATAGAATTTATCCAAAATTTGGAAAAATTCTATTAAAAGTTTACACTAACAAACCTGATGAAATTGTTAGCCATTTAAAATCTATTAATTATTGGCACTCATACAATATTTGAGAAGGTAAATCAGGTTATACTGGCCAAAAACAGTGAAGAGTTGAAACTGTGATTTTTGTAATTGAGAAAAAAGTTATTTTAGAGGAAATAGCAAAGGTAGATTCCCAATTTTGGTTTTCTACTCAAAAAATTCATGATACAACAGATCGAATTGATGCAACCAAATTAAATTAAAAAAATAGCCATAAAAAACAAACAAAATTAAAACAAAATGTTATAATTTTTTTCAATTTAGTTTTGGCTGAGATAAAGATTAAAAAAGTAGCTTTCTATTTTTTAAAAGCTACTATTTTTGTTATAATTAATAATGCTAGAAGGTATTTACTCTAGCAAAGATAGGATTAATCTTTACATTATGGAAAAACAAAATTTTTTACTTAAATTTGCATCCAAAAATGTTAAAGTTCAATCCCTAACATTTAGTAAAGGGGTTATTCTTTGAGCATTATTGGCTTTTGCATATCTCATTTTTGTTATGAATTGAGGTTTTGCATCAGCTGGATTAAATGGTAAAGCAGGGCTTCAGGTTAATGGATATCTTGGATATCTAGGTCATTTCTTCCCAGATGCTAGTGATGCACCATCTTCTGTTGTAAACCGGGCCGTTGACTGAGGGATTACCATTGGACGGGCTATTGGTTCAATTTTAGTTGGATGGTTAATTGTTAAAGTTTCTCATAAATATGCAGTTATTATTTCATTAGTGTTTATGCTTTTTGGAATTGCTGCTCCTTATTCACCATCATATGCAGGATTCATTATTTTACGTACAATCTTGGCCATTGGTGGAACAATGCAAATTGTTTTACTTCAACCAGTTGTTGCAAGATATATGAATCAAAGACAAAAAGCATTATTTTCTAAATTATCACCATTTTTCTATCCAATCGGAACAATAATTACTTTATTACCTTTTGTAGTAGGTGAGAAAATTAAAGTTGAGATTCAAGGACAATGACAAACAATTTTCTTAGTAATTAGTTTATTAACACTAATTCCATTAATTGGTTATATTATTTTAGGTGCAAAATTTGACTTGTACCCAGATGCAATTGCAGCTCGTCAAACAGCTGAACCATTATCTTTATTTAAATTTTTCAAACAAAAAGATACATGAGTGTGAGCACTACTTTATGGTTCATGACTAATTGCAGTTGTCTTCCCATTTGCACTTTCTAAACCTTTATTTCATAGATTTATAGGGGATACAACAAATTCATATGAAGAACAAATTAATGTTTTCATAATTGTATTTTTAGCAGGAATGTTTGTTGGACCATTTACAGTGGGACTAATATCTCAATACCAACTAAAACGTCGTGCTTTTATTGCAGGTGTTATAGGTTTTGGTGTTCTAATGTACATATTAGCAACTATAACATTTATTAAAGGTGTTGCTACAGAAGTTCCAGGTCAATATGGAGGTTACTCAGCCTTATTCTTAATTCTAGGACTGGTTATGGGGACTTGTTTATGAGGAATTCAAGGAGTTCTTTTAAACTTGCCACATGAATATAAAGGTGCAAACCCAAGAAAAATTGGATATCAATTTGGTCTTATTTGAGGACTTGGTTATGCATTTTGAACTATTGCAAACATTATTACTGGATTAGTAAGTACTCCTCCTGGAGTTGATATTAAAACTGATGCTTCAGCATCTTCAAACTTTGCAACAGGAGCTTATGTACTAGTTATTATTTTCTCACTACTTGCAGTTGGAGCTATTTTCTTACTAAAAGAACCAAATCCAAGCTACCCAAGTTTAGCGAAAATATTGGTTCAAAGAAAATTCTCAGAAATTGTTAAAATTTCTAAATAATGAGTTAAAATTAAAGTTGTAATTATAAAAACAAAAGGAGATTTTATGAAATCTACAAAAATCA
Organism: Mesomycoplasma bovoculi M165/69; assembly: GCF_000524555.1. Lineage (NCBI taxonomy): Bacteria > Bacillati > Mycoplasmatota > Mycoplasmoidales > Metamycoplasmataceae > Mesomycoplasma > Mesomycoplasma bovoculi. Next base: position 267,137 of record NZ_CP007154.1, read on the forward strand.
TTTTAATTGGTGCAGGAAATGTTGGGACATCATTCTTGTACTCAGCTATTAACCAAGGATTAGCTAGCGAATATGGAATTATTGACTTAAGTCCAGAATTTGCTTATGGGCAAGCATTAGACTTAGAAGATGCTACACCTTCAGTTGTTCGTCCATATAGAATTTATCAAGCTGATTACAAAGATGCAGCAGATGCTGATTTTGTGGTAATCACTGCTGGTAGACCACAAAAACCAGGTGAAACTCGTCTTGAGTTAGTAAAAGACAACATTAAAATTATTAGCGAAATTGCTCAAAAAATTAAAGAATCTGGATTCAAAGGAATTACTGTTATTGCTTCAAACCCAGTTGACATTATTACACGTGCATATCGTGATGTTTCAGGATTTAGTGATGCAAAAGTTATTGGTTCTGGAACAGTTTTAGATACTGCTCGTCTTCAAGTTGAAATTGCTAAACGTGCAGGAGTAGCTCCTGAATCAGTTCATGCTTATGTAATGGGTGAACATGGAGATTCTTCATTTGTTGCTTATTCAAACATTCAAATTGCTGGAGAATGTATTTGTGGATTTTCAGCTCAAACTGGAATTCATGCTGACAACTATGAACAAGAATTAGAATACCCAATTTCACGTAAAGCATATGAAATTATTAACCGTAAAAGAGCAACATACTATGGAATTGGTGCAGCACTTGCAAACATTGTTAAAAATGTTGTAAATGACACCAAAAAAATCTTAGTAGTTGGAGCTAACCTACGTGGACAATACGGATTTAGTGGAGTTAATGTTGGTGTGCCAGTTGTATTAGGTCGTAATGGAATTGAAAAAATTGTTCAAATTACTTTAAATGACAAAGAAAAAGCTAAATTTGCAAAATCAGTTGAAATTATTGACACAATGTACAAAGATGCAACTGAAGGTCGTTAATTCTTTCTAATCAAATAACTTTAAATAAAAAAACCACATTTATGTGGTTTTTTTCATTTTTAAATTTTAACTGATTTCAATAATTAAATTAAAGTAAATATAAAATAAAAAGTTAATTTTATTTAGTTAAAATTAAAAAAAATTAATGAATAATATAAATAAATTATATTTTGTGTTAAAATTATTATCTTGTGAGTGGTCACGTAGCTCAGTAGGACAGAGCACGAGCCTTCTAAGCTTGTGGTCAGAGGTTCGAATCCTCTCGTGATCGCCATTTTTTTTTAAAAAAAATGCGATAATTAACCACTAAATAATGCTAAAATTATTTAAATATTCTAAATTAATAATGAGTTGGTTAAGATGACAAATGTGAGTGCTAAAGTGAAAAAAAATACATATTTATTTTTATTAGATTTGGATGGGACCGTTTTATCTGATTCGGCAACTGGTGAAATTCACCCAGACACACTCAAAGAAATTAAAAAAGCTAGAAGCGAAGGACATATTGTTTGTATTTTAACAGGTAGACCTTGGCGTTCAACCAAAGCTATTTATGAAAAATTAGAACTTGACACAATTGTGGCTAACTTAAATGGAGCTCATATTCACAATCCTTCAGATTATAGTTTTGTGCCAGAAATTAGTTATTTAAATTTAAATGATGTTTTATACATTTTAGGTGATAAGAAAATTAAATCTGAAATTAGCAACATTGCCCTCGAAGGACCCGGTTGAGCTAAGTTAAAAAAAGCTGATGAGCAACTTGAGCGTGTTTTTGGTTTTATTCACATTCCAGATTTAAAATACGGAATTAATTTAAATAAAATACCTTTAAGACCAACATGTTTGATAATGGATACCAAACCAACTACAAATGTTTCGGAATTCAAATCTTATCTAGAACGTAAATATGGAGATTTAGGTGAGTTTTCAGCTTGGTCAAAAGGTGAAGGCTATACTTATGTTTTTGATATGACAGCCATTGGAGTTAGCAAATCTAAAGCTGTATCAATGATAGCTCGTTATTACAAAATTGACTTGGATAACATTGTTTCTATTGGAGATAGTTATAATGATCTTGCAATGTTTCAAGTAGCAACAATTTCTGTGGCAATGGAAAATTCAACTAATGATATTAAAAAAGAAGCTACAGTGGCGCTTAAAAAAAGTAACAAAGAAGGTGGAGTTGGTTACTATATTAAAAAGTTTTTAAAAAATCCTGAAAAAGAAATTGAGCGTTCTAAAAATATTAAAAAATTACGTTCAGCAGTAACTTTTGAATTATAGTTTTTAGCTTTAAATATGAATACTATTCAAAAAATTGGAATTTATGGTGGGAGCTTCGATCCTTTTCACAAAGGACATCAAAGTGTTGCTCAAACTGCTATTGAGCAGTTAAATTTAGATGAGTTATATCTTGTGCCAGCTTGGCAAAATCCAACTAAAAAAAACTCACCTTTAGTAACTAGTGAGCATCGCCTTAAGATGCTAGATCTTGTTAAAACAAACAAAATTAAAGTTAGTGATTTTGAAATTAGAGCACAAAAAGTGAGTTATACAATAGATACTATCAATTATTTTGTAAAAAAATTTCCTAATGCTCAACTTTTTTTAATTATCGGTAGTGATAATTTAAAATTTTTTCACAAATGAAAAAATTATGAACAAATTTTAGAATTAGCTCAATTAGTTGTTTATCAACGTGACTATCGAATTTCTAAAAGTCATATTAATAAATACAAATTGATTAGTTTAATTGCAAAACCATTAAATTTTAATTCAACAGAAATTCGACAAGGTAATTTAAATCAATGTCCAGCAGAAATTTCTAGTTATATTGCTAAAAATTTTTTATATATTGATGTTATTTTAAAGTATCAAATTAATAATGGTGAGAGATTGAAACATTGTTATAACACTGCCAAAATGGCAGCGAGTTTAGCAAAAGCACACAATAGTGATGCTAAAATTGCTTATTATGCTGGTTTGTTACATGATATTACAAAAACTTGAGAACCAGAAAAACATAGATTATTTTTAGAAAATCACCACTTTGGTGATGTGAGTAAGTTGTTAAATTATCAATTACACCAACTTAGTGCTGCTCAATTTTTAAAAAGTAACTATCCACTTCCTTATCCAGAAATAGTGCGAGCCATTGAATGTCATACAAGTTTGTGTCACCAAATGAATTTACTTGATAAAATTGTTTATGTTTCTGACAAAATAGCAATTGGTCGCCGTTTTGAAGGTGTGCAACAACTTCGAAAATTAGCTCTAGAAGATATAGATGCTGTTTTTAAAATATTAGTCAAACAGTCCGCCCAATTACACAAAGAAGAAAAAAATAGTGATGAACAAAATGAACTATACAAAATTCATTCCTAATCAAATTGATATTGCAATTATTTTTGCTGATGAGTTAGAATTTGTGGAACCTCAATCTTTAAACTTGGAAATAATTGCTGATTTGTCTTGTGAGAATTTCAAACTTTTAAAGTTGAGATATAAAAATATTGTATTTTTGTATGGGCAAAGTCGAATAGGTTTACTAAATGCCACTAGTTTTTGCCAATATTTGATTGATAATTACAACATAAGTGTAATTATCAACTATGGAGCTGTGGGTTCTGTGGATTTACCAATCCATTCACAAGTTTATCCTTCTCACTTTTATTATCTAGATGCCAAAACTCCTTGATATCCAAATGGCCAAACTCCAGGTGAAGTTGCTTTTTATCAAAATAATCTTTGAGCCAAGGAACCAATTAATTTGGCTTCATCAAGTTCATTTGTAACTAATGTAAAACAACTTGATGGTTTTGAAAACATCAAAATTTTTGATATGGAGGCCTTTGCATTAGCAAAAATTGCTCACAATTTTTCCAAAAAATTTTATTGTCTTAAATATATCAGTGATAATTTAGGTAATAACGAAAATCTCAATGATGTCAATACCACCATCAAAGAAGGTGCTCGTTCAAGTTTTGAGCTAGTGATTAGCAAATTAGAAGAGATTGCAAATTCTCTTTAAATTAACTTTGCTTTGGCTTCACTTTTTGCTGAAAATATGGTAAAATTTCTAATTTATATTATTTATAATATAAATAGAAAGAACATATAAACGCTTGCAAAAGGAGAAGTATGTCAAATCAAAATTATGACGCTCAAGATATTCAAACACTTGAAGGTCTAGAGCCAGTTCGTAAGCGCCCAGGGATGTACATTGGTGGAACAGGAATCCAACCACTACACCATCTTATTTGAGAAATAGTAGATAATGCTGTTGATGAAGCGCTTGCTGGTTTTGCTAGCAAAATCAACATTACCATTACAAAAGATGGTTATGTTGAAGTTAGTGATAATGGACGGGGAATTCCAACAGGTATACATCCAAAACATGGTGTTTCAGCTGCAGAAGTTGTTTTAACAATTTTGCATGCTGGAGGAAAATTTGATAGCAATTCCTATAAAGTTTCAGGTGGTCTCCACGGGGTTGGGGCGTCTGTTGTTAATGCTCTTAGTTCACATTTGCAAGTTTGAATTAAACGAGATGGGAATTTGCACTTTCAAGAGTTTGTTAATGGAGGTCACAAAGTTGCCGACTTGACAGTAATTAAAAAACTTGATAATCCAAGTGAAACCGGCACCACTATTAAATTCAAACCTGATTTTACTATTATGGAGCAAAATGATTTTCGTTTTGATATTGTAGCTGATAGAATCAAACAAACAGCCTATCTTACAAAAGGGCTTGAATTTAATATTACTGATGAACGCACCGGGATGAACAAACAATTTTTGTTTGCAGGTGGGATTGTTGACTATGTTTCAGAACTAACCAAGGGTTATGACAAAGTACATCCAAAAATCATTTATGTTGAAGATGAAATTGTAGATAATGATAACCATGTTAAAGTAGAAGTTGCTCTTCAATATGTTTTACAAGATCGTTCAGAAGTTTTAGCTTATACAAACAACATTTACAATCGTGAAGGTGGAACTCACGAAATGGGATTGTTTGATGCACTAATAAGAATTATTAACACATATGCTCTTGAACACAAATTTATTCGTTCAGAAAATGAACGTTTTAGTAAAGATGATATCAAAGAAGGAATTTTTAGTGTTATTTCTATTAAACACAGTGATCCTATCTTTGAAGGTCAAACTAAAGGTAAACTTAACAATAAAGAAGTGCGTCAAGCAGTTAATCGTACTTTCAGTGAAGTATTTGAACGCTTTTTAGCTGAAAATCCTGAACAAGCTGGCAAAATTATTGAACGAACCATCATTTCACAAAAAGCACGTCGAGCTGCTGAATCAGCTCGCGAGGCTGTAAAACGTAAATCTCCTTTTGAAATTAGTTCTCTACCAGGAAAACTAGCAGATTGCAGTACTCGAAATGCACAATTAGCTGAATTGTATATTGTCGAGGGTAATTCTGCTGGTGGTAGTGCTAAAATGGGTCGTGACCGTCATTTTCAAGCCATCTTACCTTTGCGTGGAAAAGTAATTAATTCACAACGCTCTCAGTTTGATAAAGTTCTTAAAAATGAAGAGATTTTATCACTTATCACAGCTTTTGGAACAGGAATAGGCCCTGAATTCAATATCAATAAAATACGCTACCAAAAAATCATCATCATGACCGATGCTGATTCAGATGGTTCTCACATTAGAACCTTGCTTCTTACCTTTTTATATCGTTACTTTAGGCCTCTAATTGATTATGGACTAATTTATATTGCTCAACCTCCTTTGTATAAAATTAGTGCCAATAAAAAAATAGCTTATGCCTATAGTGACAAGCAAAAAGATGAAATTACAAACACTGAATTTGCAGGTCAAAAAACTACAATTCAACGTTATAAAGGTCTTGGTGAGATGAATCCAGAACAGTTGTGAGAAACCACAATGGATCCAGCAGTGCGAAAAATGTATCAAGTTCAAATTCATGATGCGATGTTAGCATCACAAGTGTTTGAAGAATTGATGGGCGATGAAGTTTCAGCTCGCAAACTGTTCATCGAGGAAAACGCACAATATGTTAAAAATCTTGATATTTAACTCTTCTTGTTTATAATTAAAAATTCTTGAAAAACATAAAAAATAAACAATAGATTAAAAAAAGGTTAGATATGAATCAAGCACAAGAAAGTATAGTTTCAAATACAATTTTATGAATAGTTGTTGTAATATTAATAATACTTGCAATTATTGTAATTTTTCTTATAATGTATATCAACTATACAAAAAAACAAATAAGAGAAGATTTAAATAAACAACAAAATACAAATGAAACCAACCTAACATATACAAATAGTAGATATTTAAATTCTAAAATAATTGGTGAAGAACTTGAACAATGGTTATATCGACAATATCAAATGATTAATTCAAATTTTGATGGAAAAGCATCAGATTATAGATTTGAACTCAAAAAAGATAATAAATCAATATTAAATGCAGATGAAACTAAAGGGACTAAAGCAGACTTTTTGTATGAAATAACCAATAACATTACTGGTGAGGTTGTAGAGAGTATTATAATTGAAGCTAAAACAGAAAACTCAATTAAGCAAGGTAATCAAAAAAATAAAAATTTTATTGAGAAACTAGAGTTAGATAGGCGTAAAAAAGGCGCTCGTTTTGCTATACTTGTTACAGAACTAGAACCTTCAGAAGATTTTTTAGTTCGAAGTGTTTCTGATAATGAAAACATCTTTATGTGTCGTCCATATTTTTTTACAGCATTTCTTAATATTTTAAAATCTCTTGTTTTACAAGAAATAAACCTAAAACAACAATTAATGAGTATTGAAAGAATTGATTTTCAAAAAGCTAATGAGATTTTAAATAACTTCAATATTTGGCGTAATGAAAAAATTTTAAAAGAAGCTGAAAATATTAAGAAAAAATTAGATCGTACTTTATCGCATTCTCAAAAAATTCAAGATATAGCTAGAAAACTAGAGCAAGAAGCAGAACAAATCGCTAAAAATACAAGAGAAATTCTAACACTGCATGCTAATAGGTTGATTAATAACATTAATGATTATCATATTGCTGAAAAAGTTATTAATGAAATTGAGCAATTGGGCAAGTAAAATTAAAATAATATTTATAACTTGCAGTTTGATTTTATTTAGTTTTCAAAGATGTTATAGTTAGTTGTTGGAGTTACAATTATACACAAATTTGCTTTTTTTGTTGCAAAAAAAAGCATTTTTTTATTTTTTGCCAAAAAATAAATTTATTTAGCTTTATTTTTTGGTTATTTACAAAGTTGCAAGCTTTTAAATTCCCTATAAAAACAACCGCTTTTTTGTTTTTGGGAAAAAAATATGAATTTGAGCAAGATTTTTTAGTAGTTTGTGAACTTGCAAACTTGAAATTTGCAAGTTCTAAATTAAAATGATAAGTATGACTGTTTAAGACTTAAATTAAAAATTTAAAATTTACTATTAAAAAAAGGATTTTTTAGTAAAATTTGTTAAAATATAGTCTTTTAAATGCAAGGAATTATAATTTATGAAAAATAAACAGATTATTACTCTTATCGGTACAACAGTTGCTGGAGTTTCTGTTTTTGGGTTGGCAGTTGGTCTTGCAACCACAGTGCGCTACAATTCAGAAGACCCTAAAAAAGCTGTTACAACATTTGCAAGTAGCGTTGCAAATGTTTCATTTAACACACAAGCATTCCCAATTGATGCCAATTATGAAAGCATCAAAAAACAACTTTTTAGCAAAGGTGGACCTGAAGCTGATAAAGGTGTTGATTTTAATAAAATCTTAACCTTTTATGAGCTTGCCAAAACTGAAGGCGAGCAAGCAACAAATGATGCAAGAGAGTTTGTTGCAATCAGCAATGGAACCAGTTTGGATCCTCACTTTGTTGTTGATAGTTTTACTTTTGATGATAAAAGTAAAACTTTTAAAGTTGATTATCATGTTGAACAAATACTCAAAAATAATCACAAGGTAATTTCTAAAAATTACACCAAAACTATTGCAATTGCACAGCGAATCAATTTCTTCCTTGCCGATGTTGTAGATGATGCCAAAGCTAGTTTTGGCAAATTAATTGCTAATACATTAGCTGATTTACAGGCAGCAACAGATAAAACTTTAGTAAAAATTCCTGAAATTTCACGAGCTGTTGACTTTCAAAATTATGTTAATCAAGCTGCAAATAGTCAACAAGCAATTGCTTCAATCAATGCTTACTTTAAAAACTTTAGTACAATTTTAACTAATTTTACAAATAGCAAGAAAAATGCATTGCCAGACAATGCACCAATTTATTCATTTGCTTTAGTTCGAAATGCCTTAACTGGTAATTATGTTGATGTTAATAGTCAAGGAATTGTGACATTTTACTTGCAAACTAGCTTGTCTCCAATTGCCAAACGTGATTTGACTAATATAGAAAACAAGAATTTAACTTATGTGGATGCCATTAGTATTGCTAAAGTTACTGATAGTCAAGTTGCAAGTTACTTTACAAGCGCACAAGACATTTTAGGCAATATTGATTTAACCTTTAATAAAACTGCCCGTCGCACCACTTTGGCAGCACAGAGCTCTGCTAGAGCAGCTGGAACTACTACAACTGTAAGCACAGCTACAACTGCTCAAACAAAAGAAATAAGTCAAACTACAGCTTTTGACTTTTTAAGTGAATTACAAAAAGGTTTACCTTTTGCAAGCACTTTAAAAGCACGCCAAGACTATATCAAACAATTAGTTAATTTATATACAAAAAATGGATTATCATTTGCATTTAATGGTGATTTAACAAACTTTTATAACGCTGGCGCTTTTGGTGAGGCAAACCAAGAAAGTCAAACTGGCTTATCCTATACTTTTTTAGATAAAGATATTGCTGTTGTGCCAACAAGCACTGGTGATTTTGCAGTATCATTGCCAGTTAAAATTGAACTAAAAAATAGTTTTTTTGGTGGAAGTGATGAAACTGTAGTTGCAAGCAAAGAGATTGCTTTTGAACTTACAGGTTTCAAAACTAATGCAAACATTAGTCAAGAACAACAAAATTTAGCATTTAAACCTGTTGCAAGTTCAACTGCAACTGCTAAAAAAATAGAACCAATAGTATTGCCAGAACAAGACAAAAGATTAGTTTATAATCTTGACCCATCACCTTATTCAAGATTTGTGTACAATCTTAATCCTTATTTGTCACAAGATATTAAGGACGGAATAAGTGGACAACAAGCAGCAAGCGCATCACAAGGTAGCACACTTGGAACAGGTGGTCAACAAGAACCAACTGCTGCCACAACTACTACACCTACTGATGATGATGAAAAGGGTCTCTCATATAAAGAAAAACAATTAGCAGAAACATTGCTTGCAAATGCTTGAGGACACTTTACAAAAAGTTCTGCTCCAGTTTTATTAGAAGAAATTAAGGCATTAGTTAGTGGCAACAAAAATGATGCACTTTACAAACTTTTTAGCAATCGTGCAGGTTATAGCTATGATTTTGGAACTACAAATGCTTATGTAAATGCTTGAACTAGTAAAACAAAATTCCCAACTCTTGAGCAAATTAGCAAATTTGCAAAAGATGAAACTGATTTTGCAAGTGAAAGTCACATTGGTTCATTGGATACAACAGACTTTTTTGCAAAACCAGCAGATGTTGCAGCCTTTTATGGGTATTTAGCAGAACAAGGACCTGCAAGAGTAGCTTCATACTTGTTACAACTAGCTCAGTCTTGAGGAGTTGTTGGTAAAGATGTTAATGTAGCTCAAAAAATCAAAGAATTTCAAGCTAATCCAGGAAATGTGTTTGCAAAAGCCTTTGCAATCAAAGGCAAAAATGCAGGTCAAGCTAGTGGGCAACCACAATCTCAGCAACCTGAAAGCAAAATTCTTTCATTTAATAAACAATATCTTGATCTTCACAACCAAGGTTTCTATTCTTCACTAGTTTTACCTAAAAAAGCAGAAGAAATTGTTAAAAAAGCGTTTGGATTAGAAAGCAATCCAGCACAAAATAGCAATGTTACTAAAAGTGATTCAGATATTTTAAAAGCACTTCAAAGTTCAAAAGATCAACTTGATTTAATTGATGGAAATCAATTTAGTGAAAGTGGTACAGATTTTGCTAAACATGCAAAAGATCAAAAAAATATTGATAGACCTGATGGTTCATCAACAACTAAAACAGGAACAACAACTACTACAAATTACCAAGGATTTAAAACTTTTGGTGATGTTTTAATTGCTTTCTATATTAAAGCATTGCAATTTAATAACTTTGCTCCATTTAGCGCAATTGATAGCAAACTTATTGCAAAACCTACTTTTACTAATTTTGTACAGTCAGTTAATGATGATGTAACAAAAAAATTGTTCGAATCTAAAATGTATGATGATGAAAAATATGCAGCCATCGACTACTATTACACTTTTGGATATGCAAATGATAAAGGTGAAATTGAAAAACCATTATTTGTTACTCCAACTAAAACCATTATCTTTAATGTATCAAGTGAAGAAACAACAACATCAGCAACAAAAGTATCTGAATTAGACAAAGCTATTGTATCTATTCCAATTTATTACCAAAATGCAACTGTAGATAACTTTGATAATCAGTTTTTTGCAAACAATAATACAGATACAAGTGCATCTGGAGCTTCTCAAGATTCAACTGAAAATATAAAATGAATTGATAACTCAGCAACACACACACTTGCAACTGTGTTAGGACAACAAGGTAAAGATTTAGAAAGTTATGTTGCTACACATTATCCTAATTATCAAATTATGATAAATCCTAAAGTAGAAACTGATAAATTTAATTCAAATAAAAAAGTTATTACTTTAGCATTGCAAGAAATTACTCCTGCAAGCACAGAAAGCAAACCTAGTGCGCAGGCAAGTATTGTAACTGGACAAACAGCAGCTGAAAATGCAAGTCAAACTGAAAGTTCAACAGCTAGTCAAGAAAGTCAAACAGCAGCTGAACCAGCCAAGGCAAAAACAATCACTCAAACCCTACCAATAACAAAAAATCAACAAAGTAGAAATAGTGATGATGACGACGATGACGACGATAGTGACGGTTCTGCAGGAACAAGTGACAAACACCAACAATCATCAGGGACAAAAGATACTGAAGCAAAAACTACTGAAGCACAACCAGAACCACAACCTAAACCAACCGCTCCTCAAATTCCAATCTCTTCTTTATACTACAAAATTTATGTATCTGTAAAACCTTCTCAATCAACCACTGAATAATAATAAGGAGTAAATTAATATGAAATTTCGAAATCCAAAAACAATAATGGCTCTTGGTTTTAGCATCACAGCGATTGCATCTACAGTTGTTGCTGTGCCTTTAGCACTAACCTATTTTAGTTATTCATATAATAGTCAACTAGATGCTCGTCAGTTGTCTAGCACTCCTGTTGAAGTAGTTTCAGGTGGGAAGTTCGATCAAGAACAATTTGACAAAGCAGTGCAAGATTTAAAAATCAAACCTATGTATGCACAAATGCAAGTTGATAATGCATTAAAACTTGACCAAAGTGGTCTTTATAGTTTTCATTTAGTAAATGCATTTGATTTTAGCACTATTGAAAATGCTGGTTTTAATGTTGAAATCGATTCTAGTGCTGCAACTATTGAAGACACCACTATTAAAAATGTGATTGTTAGAGCATATAACAACATTACAACATATACTAAAACTGTTGATCTTAAAGGTTTTGCAACACCTGTAACACTTTCAGTTGGAACAAGCAAAACCTTAGATTTTGAACCTGAAAAATCTACAATTACTTTTAGTAGCACTCGTTTTGTTTTGCCTTCTGAATTTGCTTTTATGCTTGAAGATAACTTCCAACGTAATTTTAGTAATAGTCGTGATTTGAACTCAGCATTTGCAAAAGCTTTGAGCCAAACTGGTGCTCAATTAAATATTCGTAATGATTTAAACTTGCCAACTATTTTGCCACAAGGCGAGTTATTGTTACCAACAGTAACAATTAATAATCAAGCTGCTCAAGCTCAAGCTGCTTTGGGACAACAACAATTAGATGCGCCAGTTTACAACTTGAGTTTTGCTAACTTTAGTGATCAAAATGGAACTTTAGCAATTAATTTAGAAATTGCTGACAAAGTGAGCCGAAATGTTAAAGCTCAATTTACATTAAATATTCAAAATCTTGCAACTTTAAAACAAGTTAATGATGCAATCAACCAATTGGTTGCTAAAAATGCTAGTCAATTCTTTACTATTAAACAAGATGTTGAATTTGCACTAAACAAAGATAAGCTAACATTAGCTCAAATGTTTGCAAATAACCAAATTAGTCCATCAGTGCTCGAGTCAATGAAACACAAAGGATATGCTAATTATTTAAAAGAGCAAGCTAAAGAAAAAGCTATTAAATCAGGAACTTTTAAACAACCAGCTCCTGTTGTAAAACCGGAAGATGAGGAAGTTGTTTCAAGAGCAAAATCTAAAGATGGTATTTTACCAATTTCACCAAATGAAAATAGTCTAAAAAATTCATCTCCAATTAATAGTCTTCAAAATTATTTTGAAGTCAAACAAGGTTCTATAACAAACGATGATCCACGTTTAGCTAATTATAGTTTTGATGTTTATAATGCTGGTTTTGATTTTAATGATCCAGAGCAAACAAAAGTTAAATTTAGTTTAAATGTGACTAAAGCACTAGATGTTCAGTCACCTTACTTGCAAAGTCTTGCACCACAAAGTGCAGATAGCAACACAAACCTTATTACCAACAATTACAATAGTCTTACAACAACTACTGTACCAACTAAAGGAACTGCTCCTTATTCATACAACATAACATACAATATTCCAGCTTCAGTTGAAGTGCCATTATATGAAATCAAAAGTGCTTCAACTTTAACTAGAGCTATTCCAGTTAGCCAATCTCATTCACTTATTTTAGCTAGTGATGCTTTTGCAATGGCTCAAGATTTAACTAGTTTGGCAAGCAAAAGTGAATATAGTTTAGATGAATTAAATCGAATTGTTTCAACTATATACCTATTTAATAAAGGTTACTTAATTTCAAGTACTGAAAAAACTAATTTAGTCAATCTTTATGCAAGTGGTAAAACTGTGGTAGCCAAATCTGCAATTACAGCAGATACTCAAGACTTGGGTGACCAAATTTGAAGATTAATTTCACAGGCTAATGATAATTTAAGAGCAAAAGTTGCTATGGTTGCTAAAGACAAAATTAGTTTTAGTTTAGTCAATAGTGACAATGTTGCTATTGAAACTATAGATGTAACTGGTTTTGGAGTTAAATCACCTGCCTTTGTAGCAGCTAATAAATATCGTGCTGATATATTCTTAGATGCTCGTTATGGAGGAATTGAAGACGACCATCAAGGTGGTCAATTCATTCGCGACTACACTAGAGGTGATTTGAAATTTAATTTAAATGGTAATACTGCTAGTCCTCAAGGAATTACTTTAGATAAAGCTATAAATTTTGAAAGTAATAGTTCAATTACCAAAGATGAAACAACAAACATCAAAGATGGAGCTGTCTTTTTAGCAGTTGATCTTAAAAATCTTGGACTTGACAAACATTACTTACTAACAAACAATGAAGGTAAAGGTTTGTTTATTCAAAGAATTCTAAAAGATGAAAACACAACCGGTTCTTCAACCAAACAACCATCTACTTCTACACCTAGCTTAAAAGTTTCATATATTTTGGGAATGGATTTAAACGAAAATGGTTCTTCTAGTGGAGCTAAAGGCAAAACATTGGCATTATTATTATCAGGGGAAATTGCTAAACAAGCAGAAGACATTGATACAAATAAAGGTCATAGTTACAACTACGATACAAGCGATGAAATTATTAAAAAGAATACATCACAAAGTTCGCAAACCTTAAATGAGGAAAATAATAAATATAATGTTTTTGTTCAATATCAAAAACAAAATGGATTTGATCAATATGCGCCTTTACAACCAAATTCAACTTTAGTTCTTCAAATTGTTAAAAGTGGTACAGGATTTGATATTGTTGCTCAAACTAGTGCAAGTGAAAACCCATCTGAATCAAAACTTGGTTCATTTGTGTTTTCAATCCAAGATAGTGGAAAAACTTTAAATTGAGCCAAAATTGGTAGTGAACCAACTAATAAATCTTTCAATGATGATAGATCAAAAGGGAAAGTTGTATTTAAAGGAATTGCAATTTTTGAAAACAACAAAGAACTTTGAAACTATGACAAAACACCAACAGTTAATGAAATTAGACAAGCATTTGTTGATGCCTTTATTTTAAACAAATAATATATCAATTAATTTAAAATAAAAAAAGTCAAGATTTTTCTTGACTTTTTTTAAAATATGTTATAATTCTTCGTGGCACTATTAGATATAGTGCCGGTATAAAAAATTTCTTATCTTATTAATTTGTAAAAATTTATAATTGTTTATAAAATTTATCATTGTTTTCTAAAAATAAAAAAGTTTATATTTATTAATTTATTTAAAAAATTTTCTTTCAAAATAGTCCATTTTATAATTATATTTGTTAGTTTTTAAAATAAATTTTTTAAGCTCATATCTTGTTATAAATAAAATGTAACATCTCCTTTATTTATTTTTATATTTATTTTTTTCTTTTATACATTGTATAAAAAACATATTTTTTAAACCAGAGCCCTCACAATCACTCTGGTTTTTATTATAAAATTATATTGATACTCTTTATACCTCTGAAAGTTATTGAAAAAACCTGTAAGTTATCTTGCAGGTTTTTTATTTACTTTAAGTTTTAAAAATTAGATGTATATTAAAACGAAAATATATAAACAATATTTTGCGAAAAACAATATTAACTTAATCAAAAATTATTTTTGGGTACTTTTTTTGCTTTTTTTTTTTTTTGCGGAGTATAATAATCGTACAAGAAGATTAACCAGATTTTCAAAAAAATATAACAAGGAACATTAATGAAAAAAAATCTAAAATATTTAATAATAGGAGCAACTGCATTAGCATCTACAGTTATTGTAGTAGCTCCTATTGCAGCAGCATCTAAATATATTTATCCAGGCGACCCTATTGCAAAAGTGGAAGCAGATGTTAAATCTATTAAAGCTGTAGAGTTTAAACAAGATACATATAAATATAACACAAGTTTTAATGACTTAAAACAATTGCTTTTTGATGGCAACAAAGTTAAAACTGATGCTATTAGTCATTTTAATTTCTTTACAAAAGAAGGTAATGATGAGTTCCAACTAGCAAGTTTTACAGATGCAAAACCTAAATTATTTGACATTGTTGCAAATGATAATAGTCAAAGTTTTGATGTTTATTTTGTCATTGAATCAACCAAACCAAATAGTTTGGGTAAATTAGTTGATTCATCAGTTGCAAAATCAACAGTTTCTTTTGGTTATAAGCCAGAATTTGATCTCACAAGTTTTGCTCATGAAGTTCGTCAAGGTTTTACAGGTGAAAATCCAACTAATCAAAATCAAGCAGCACTTACACCATTTACCATAAAAAACTTTAGTTCATCAGATACTGAGCAAATTACTGAACTAACTTCAGCGCAATCTTTTGTAAATGATTTAAATAGTTCTACATCTTCAGATGATGCAAAAACTAAATTAGGAAAATATTTTGATATTAAATCAATTTTTAGTAGTATTGATAGCAACAAAGACAACCAAATTGCAGGACAAACTTCAACAAAACGTTATGTTGTTAATCTAACTACCAATCCAAATACTAATAGCAAAGAGTGCGCCACTTTTAGTGCTGATGGTAAAAAAGTTTTAATTTACTTACAAACTCAATTTTCAGACGCTATGAAAAAAGACTTTGCAGGATTGCAAGGAATTGATGCAAAACACATTGATATTTTAGAAATTCCAGTTGAAAATGTATTTGCTAACTCATCTTTGGCTAGTCAATTTGATTTTCAACAACTCCAACAAAAAGATTACTATAAAACAGGTTCAAATGTTGCAAACCTTAAATTAGATTTAAGTCAAACCAATCCACTAGATTGAATTTTTGCATACAAATCAGGATTTTTTCCAAATAAAGCATACAAAAATAAATATGCACTTTCATTTATTAATGCAACATTAAATCAAGATTTAAGTCTTTACAATTTTAGTTGAGGGAAATTTAATAATCCAGCAAAGTCAAATAATGCAGAAGTTGCAAAAGATTTAGCAAAACTAACTTCAGAAGTTTCAGTTGATGGTGATACATTGCTTTTATCTTATGATCAAGCAAGCCAAAAAATAGTGGCAACCGCTGATGCAACCATCACAGTTAAAAGAGATGGGCAAGTTTTATTTAGCAAACCATTTGTTATTACTTTAAATGATTTTAATCAAACTAAAGATTCTCAACTTAAAGGATTGTTTGCAGATGAAAAAAGCAATCAAAATCAATTTTTCCGTAAAGATGAAAAATTAAACAGTGGTGTTTCTGAACAACTTAGTTATAATGCAGTAGATGATGCACTTAAATCTAAAAATCCAGATGATATCAAAAATGTTTTCGCAGATCCAAATGCATTAAATGTTCAGTTTTATACAGGAGAACGTTTGGAAGCTTTAACCAAAGAGTTCAAATTACCAACTGCTCAACAAATCAAACAAGACTTTTATACATCACCACAAAAATCAACACATAAATCTGATGAAGGTGTTTTTAATATTCAATCTAACTATTTACCAACAGATTTAAGTGTAACTCGTTATTATTTTGCATTAGCAAATCAAGGTCTTGATGTTGCTGCTAAACAATTTTTACAAATTTTAGAAGCAGCTAAACTTGTACAAAACAATAGCACCTTAGATGTTAATAAACCTATTTTTGAACAACTTAAAAATATTAAATTAACAAATCCTTTGGGAATTGATAAAGAAATGAAATTCTTCAGCATTAATCATGAGACACAAGAATATGGAGTTAATTCTTTCCAATCAGTTTTAGTTAATTCGAAAGATGATAGTGCATATAAACTCATTAAGAATTATCCAAATAGTGATGCACTAGTTTTACAAAATATTTTTGAAAAAGATACTGATAAATTATTAGATAACATTTATTTTGCAAAAACATCAGAACAAGATCAAATTGATAATAGCAAGTTTGTTAAATTTGAAAATGTTGCACAATTGTTAATTTCAATGTACAATAAAATTCAATTACTTTCAAGAGTAGGAATTGGATTTCCATTGTTACCTATTGCAAAAAATCTTCAATTTTCTTACGGAATTCAAGGACCAGAAGGTGGTTTGAAAGAACAAAAATCAGTTCAATTAGGAACATTGCAACCACCACAACCACCACAACCACCAGTTCAATTAGCTATCAATAACTTTACATATCAATATGAATTAAAGTTTATTGATGATAAAGGTAATAAACTTAAAGATTTATATCAAGGTGAAAAAGACGCTGAATTGTTGAAAAATATAAAATTAACAAGCAAAGTAGATAAAGATGTTGAGAAATTGAATAGTGTTGTTGAATCTATTCCACAAGTGTATAGAACTATTAGATTAAATAACAACATTTATTTCAAAGAAGTAAATAAATTATTTGATGGCATTACAGACACAAATACTGTTCAAAGAGAAACCTTAGATAAGTTAGGTTTAGTTTCACTTTATGATTATTTATTTAGAGTTGATCCAACAATTAAATTAACTATTGACAAGAAACTTAGCAAAGATATTATCGATCCATCAGGTCTTCGTTCATACAAAGCTGTTACATTATTTTTAATAAAAAATAATAAAAAATCAACAACTCCGCTAAGAATCTTTGTTTATTTAAGACAAGGTAGCAATTAAGTATTGGAATTAATTTAAGGAATAAATCATGATTAAAAAATTTTTCAATTGAAAAGGTGCGTTAGTTATTGGGGGAACTTCAGCAATTTTAATTGCTGCAATTGCTGCTCCAATAGTTGGTAAAAACGCAGTTATAGCAGATTATGATAAAAAAGTTAATCTTGCTAACAAAACTAAAGAAAAAGCTAATATTGTTTCCGGATCTACTAGTGATTTTGCATATAGCGACTTCGATTCACTTGTGAAAAATCTTACACTTAACAGTCAATACAAAGGTAAAATTAGTTCCAAATTAGCATTAGATTTACACAATGACAAATCATATAGTTTTGAACTAATCGATGCAGTTGACTTAAGTGCATTGAAGCAAAAAGATCCAGATATGCACTTTGAATTACGTACTGTTGCAGCAACTGAAGACAAAAATAACATTTCAGTTGCACAACCAGGCGTTATTAAAAACGTTTATGTTATTGGTATAAACACCAAAACTAAATCATATTTTAGATCTTTTGGTGATATTTCAGGATTTAGCACAAACAGTGATCAAAGTAATAACTTTCTTGTAAATTCAGATTTATCAAGCATTCAAGTTAAAAATGATTTAGAGTTTGACAACCATAGTCCATCTAACATTGCACTTGAGTTGCAAAAATTTTTCACAGATGAATTAACATCTAACTTATCAACTTCTGTTCCAGGAACAACATCAGCTAACGGAGTACGTGTATTAAGTGCAAATGAAGTTGTTGCAGTTTCTAGTCAAAGTGATAAAAATTCAAGAGCATTTTTATCAGCTTTGTCCAAAATTGGCGGACTAACTTTGAAAGATAGCCAAGGCAACTTAACTGTTATACCAGCTGGTTACAAACTCGAACCAGTTGTTGATCAAAACAACAAATTAAAATTCACAAATGTGGATGATATTGCAAAAACTCTTTCTATTGATGTGAACATTGTAGATTTAAATGGAGTGGCATATCCAGCCAAATTAAGTTTTACTAATTTAGGAACAATTAGTCAAGATACAAAAGATAAAATTCTTGCATCATTTTCAAAAAATTATTCATTGAAGTCAGGAATTGCTCAAGCTTTAAAAACTGCTGGAACTAACATTGCTCAAGTTGTTTATGGCGATTCATTGCCAGAGAAATTGGCAAGTTCACCAATTTTTAAAGATAATGCATCCAAAGTTAAAGATTTTGACTTTTGATTCCAAAAAACTGGTTCAAATACTAATAGTGAAAATGTTGATAATTTAAGTTCATTTAAGTTCAGCATTGATGAAACCAAACCTAGCGATGAACAAATTAAAACTGGTTCAATTAAATTAACACTTAATTTTGACCAACAACTAACAAATGAAAATGACATTCCACAAGGATTGAATATTGAAAATAGCACAAATCTAAAATCAGGAACTTCATTGATTTTAGACACTCGTGGCGAAGTTATTAGTCAAGAATTATCAACAGATGCAGATGCTAGTGCCCTTGAATCAGGCGCAATTGATTTACAAATTGGTCAAAAAGCACCCATTTTATTTGCTAATCATTTAGATGATGCCATTGCTGACTTTAACAATAACAACTTTAGTAAAGATGATGGCTATGCAGTTGAAAGATTAGCTCTTGTTTTAGATCAAAGTGGTAACGGACAAACCAAAGGTTCTAAAAATCAAACTTATGGTCAATATATCAAAGGTATTTTAACTACATTAGCAACCAATTTACCAGAGGGTGCGCAAATACAACTCAAAGGTCAATTTAATAAAGAAAAAAGTGATTACACAGTTTTAGTTGAAACAAAATCTGCTAGCCAAGTTCTTAATACATACTCATTTAAAATTAGTAATGTTAGTGCTCTAAATGAAGCCTATGATGTGGCAGCAAAATATGGAGCTGATGTATTTTTAGATGCTACTTTTGACAAATTAGTAAATAAAAACAAAAATGGCCAAATATCTTCATTACAAAATTATGATGCTAAATCACAACAATTTAGCAGTCGCAAAGATAACAATTTGTCCTATGGTATTGGTAGAAGTTTTTATATTGATAAAGATATTACTCCAACACTTAAAAATGGTTCATTATGAATTGCTTTTAAAGCAAGTCAACTTGAAGATGGTAAAAAAACTTATATTTTAGAATCAAGTAATAAAGAAAATGCTGTTAATTTATTTATTCAAAAAGTACCATCTGATGTTAAAAATGTTAAGACAGATGATGAAAAACATATTAAAAATACATATGTAATTGCTCTTGAGTACAAAAAAGCAAAAAATGATGGATCTGATAGTAAGGAAAAAACTGGAAATATAGTTGCACTATTTACAGCTCCTTATATAATTAGAAATAACAATACAACTTCTGATCCATCAGGAGGACAGAATGATATACACCCACCTTTCGAGTTGTATGAATCTGGTAAGGCACGTGCTTTTCAAACTGATTTCCAAACAGATAAAGCTGATTTTTATAACTATTATAGTGGTAATTTAAAAGGAACCGACTTTTTATCTAAAGACAAAGGCGATCCTACTTTATTACTAGAAATTAATATTTCTAATTATGAAAAAAGTAAAAATTATCGTGACTTAGATCAACCAGAATTACACCAAAAAGGGCACACTAGTACAGATAGTGGTTTGAAAGATGTATTTTTATCAACCATTCCAAGTACTATTAGTTTTACACTTTACTCATCAGCTGTAAATGAACCATTAAATAATCCTATTCGTTCTAGTTTAAGTTTAGCAAATAAAACATTGGATTTATTAGGCGCTTTAGGAAGCGCTTTAGGTGGTTTGGTTCCAGGAGCACCAGGAGCAATTCCGGGAGTTCCAGGAATTGGTGGAATAGGTGCAGCAACTGGACCAAAAGACACAGTCTTCATTACTCGTGGAATTGATTATGACACAATTCATGGAATTGCTAATGGAGATACTAATCACGACGACCACAACCATATAACCTTTAAGGCTATGGCAGTTTACAATGGTGATGCTGACTACAACCCAACTAGTGAGCCTAAAGTTCGTCGTGAAATTGCCAAAGCCTTCATTGATCAATATTTCAATGAAAAGAAATAATTGATTAACAATTAAACATTAAAATCAAAGATATTTTAAAATCCTTAAAAATTTTTTCATACACAATAATAAAAAAACACGAATTATTACATTCGTGTTTTTTATTGGTTGAATTTTTAAATAATCTATTAATTTATAGATCATTAGATTATCATTTTAATATTTATAAATTTAAAAAAATATTAAATATTTTTGTAAACCATATATAATATCTAGGCTCACAATAACTATTTAACAATTTATTTATTTTTATATTAAATACAAGAAAGGATAATTATGTCATTAACTAAAAGTAAAAAAACTAAATTAGTAATTGGAATATTAATATTTGCAATTATTAATCTTTTGATCATTGGCATTACATTAATTGTTAGAACAATTCATTTTCAGCAATCATATCAAGATGCTTCAGTTTTTTTATTAAAAACTGTTTATTTAGATAACTTTTTAAGACAAAATCCTTTACTGCTTGCCACTCTTACTTTAGTGGGTTATTTAGCTTTATCTCGTGGTTTGCGAGATGCAATATTAGGAGCGATCAAAACTGCCATTGGCGTGTTTTTGCTCACAATTGGCGCTGGAAGCCTGATCGAACTTGCCAAACCTGTTTTTCAAGCCATCAGTGGCATCAAATCAGGGGGTATTGTTCCACTTGATCCTTATTTTGGTTGAACAAGTGCATCCAATTTTTTGCAAAAATCTTTTGGCGCTGGTAACAACTTTTTAACACTTGCATCCTTTGTTTTCCTAGTTGGTTTTGTTATTAATTTAATTATGGTAGCTGCTAAAAAATACACCAATGTAAACTCAATTATGATCACCGCTCATGTGATGCTGCAACAAGCGAGTGTGCTCACAGCGCTATTTTATGTAATTTTGTTTTGACAAACACCACTTGTAAATGGTGAAATTGCTTTGAGTGCCCAAATTGGACTTGTGGCAATTTCGGGTTTATTTTTGGGCCTTTACTGAAGTGTGGGCTCAACCGCCACACTAAAAATTACCAATGAAATTAGTCAAAATGGTAACTTTTCTGTGGGTCACCAACAAATGCTGTCCTTACTTCTTGCCTATAAGTTAGGGAGATTTTTTGGCCAAAAAAATAATAAAGTCGAGAATCGCAAGTTGCCAGCTTATCTCAAAATTTTTGAAGACAATATTTTTACGCAAAGCCTAATTATTTTTATTTTATTTACAATTTTATTTATAATAATTATTACCTATTATGGCCCAAGTCAAAGTTTGGATGCCAATTTTGCAGGTTTTAATGCCAACTCTGAAGTTGCTCACATTAAAGCAATTGCACAAGCTTGAAATAAAACATTTTTAGGAGCTAACTTTGTCTTTGTGATTTTAGGAGGGGCGCTCAAAATAGTGGCAGCCTTACTTGCCATCATCACTGGTGTGCGAATGTTTGTCACTGAATTACAACAATCTTTTCACGGCATTTCAGAAAAAATTATTCCAGGAGCAGTTGTGGCTGTCGATATTGCAGCTGTTTATGGTTTTTCTATCAATGCCGTTACTTATGGTTTTGTCTCTGGAGCCCTTGGCCAATTTTTAGCTGTGTTATTAAGTATCGGTTTGGCTGCTATTCCGGGCAACAACTATTCACTAGTGGCAGTGCCATTATTTATTACCTTGTTTTTCAACTCAGGAGCACAAGGCCTTTATGCCAATGCCACAGGTGGACAAAAAGCAGCCATTTTTGTGCCAATGCTAATAGGTTTTTTTGAAATTATTGTTATTTCTTTTGCACTCAAACTTGTCGAAAACATCCACGGAGTCGGCATTCCTTTGCATCAAAGTCCAGTAGCAACTGGTTTTTTAGGTATGGGTGATTGGAATCTGTTTTTTGGACTTGTTTTAATTATTAGTCAATTCCATCCAAGTGCAGCTTGAGTAGCAATAACTTTTGCTATTTTAGCCCTAATTATTTTAGCTCAAATTATTGATTCAACAACCCAAAACAAGCCAACTTGACTTCAAAAAGTGCTTAAAATAAAGGTTAAAATAATTTAATTACTTTTTTTATAAAAAATTTAAATTTATATTATAATTACAACAACTTTAAATTAGAAAACAATTACAAATTAAAAAAATAAGAAAGGAAATTATGTCATTAAAAATTGTTGCAGCTTGCGGTAATGGTATGGGCACTAGCATGATTATTAAACTCAAGGTTGAAAAATTAATGAAAGAATTAAACATTGATGCTTCTGTTGAAGCGCTCTCAATGGGTCAATCTAAAAGTTTAACTAATTCTGTTGATATAATTATTGCATCTAGTCATCTAACAAGCGAATTTGTCACAAATCAAAAGGCTAAAATTGTGGGCGTCGTTAATTTGATGGATGAAAATGAAATCAAAAGTGCTCTCAACCCTGTTTTAGCCAAGTTAAATGTAAATTAAATTGTGTTTTAGTATGGAAAAAAAGAAAAATTTTTTAGATTATTTAAAAGAATTAGATAGTATATTAGTTCATCAAGAGGCTTCAAATTGAAGAGAAGCTATTCGTATTTCATGCGAACCTCTAATTAAACAAAATATTGTTGAATCCAAGTATTATGATTCAATCATTTCCAATGTTAGAAGAAATGGTCCTTATTTTGTTCTAAAAGATAATTTTGCAATGCCACATGCAAGTTCTAGAAATAGAGTCAAAGCCGTTGGTTTTTCTCTTGTTACTTTCAAATCTCCTGTTTATTTTGAAGGTGATGATAGACCAGTTCGACTATTTTTAACAATTGCATCAACAAGTGCAAAAGAACATGTAACTTTAATGCTTCCGCAAATAGTTGAAGTTTTTAGTAGTCAAGAAAATATTACAAAAATTATTGCTGCTAAAAACAAAGAAGAAATTATTGCTATCATTGAAAGTACAAAATTTGCAACTCAAACATTCAAAGATTATCTTTAAAATTATTAAAAATCATAAGTAAGATTAGTTAAATTACTTTTTTAAACAAAAAAAATATTGCCGAGTGTTTTCTTCCTTCTGATCGGCAATATTTTTTTATTAATTATAATAATTCAATTAAATAAAAAGCAACTATATTAAACAAAATTGCTATATATGTGCTACAATTTTAGTTTATTCTATAAACAAAATTAAAGGAGAATTATGGCAGAAATTATTAAATATAAATACAAAAATTGAGAGTTTTCAAAAATTGATACACCTTTTGAATTGTTAAATGAATTTGTGCGCACTCATACCAATGTCAAAAATCCAAAAGGTGAAATTCTAAACAGAGTTACTGAAAGAATTCCTTTACGTAATTCTGCTTTTGGAGACACTCTTTTTGTTGCCAAAATTATTAAAAACAATCAAAAAACTCAATTAGTGCGGCAAATTTTAGCTTTTGCAAACAAAAATTTGCCTAAAAAAGATATTGCCTTACTCAACCAAATTAGCAAAGGTAATGGAACTCGTGCTTTAGTGCGTAATTTTATGAATATGCTACTAAAGCAATTTATTAAACAAACACCTGACAAAATTCACTCAAGCTACATTTATCAAGATGGCGTTTTAATAACTAATCACGCTGTTTATGACTACATTCTTTTCGAACCTTTTAGCCAAATTCTTAAACCATTTTTTTCAGATTCTCAAATTATTGTTGAACTAGGTAGACTTGTAAAATTAATGAACTACTTGATTGAAACAGGAAAACCAGATGAAGAAGAATATGTGCCAGAACCAGAACCTGAAATTGAAGTTCAACCAACTCCTGAACCAGCACCAGCTCCTAAATTAGAACCTACACGTTCATTTGATCCACTGCCTTTTTCAGGAATTTCAGCTTCAAGCGGAGTTGCAATTTCACATATTTTAAAATTAGATGAAGCTAAAATTGATGTTAAAGACACTAAAATCTCAGATATTGCAGCTGAAATTAAAATTTTTCAAGATGCTGTGAAAAAAACTGTAGTTCAAATCGAACAAATCAAAGATAAAGCTAAACGTTTAAAAGCACAAGAGTTAGAAATTTTAGACGCTCACATTTCAATTGCTACCGATCCAGCGCTTGAAGAAGATACTATCAAAATGATTAAGCAAAATTACAATGCAGCTTATGCTCTAAAAGAAACTGCTAGACAAAACATTGCTGTTTTGCTTGATACTAAAGATGAATATTTAATGGCACGAGCTGTAGATATTCAAGATGTCACTACTCGAATTTTAAAAAATATCTTAAACATTAATATTTTAGATCTTTCAGCCATTGACAAAGATGTTGTACTTGTTGCCCATGACTTAACTCCATCAGATACTGCTCAACTTAATGAGCATGTGCGTGGTTTTGTGACTAAAATTGGTTCAAGAACTTCCCACTCAGCCATTATGGCTCGTAGTTTGGGAATTCCAGCCATAGTTGGAGTTGGTAGTGAAGTTGATGAAATGTACACAGGCGATGAAATTGTTTTCAATGGTGATACAGGTCTAGGAATTGCCCGTCCAACTGAGGCGCAAAAAGCTGATTTTGCAAATCAACTGGCCCAATACGAACAAGAACAAGCTAAATTAGATGAGTTTTTAAATAAACCAGCAATGACTAAAGATGGCCACAAAGTAATAGTGGCTGCCAATGTTGGTTCAGTTGAAGACACTTATGGTGCACTAAAGGCTAATGCTGATGAAATTGGTTTAGTACGTAGTGAGTTTTTATATATGGATGCTTCAAACTGACCAACCGAAGAAGAACAGTTTCAAAATTATAAGAAAATTTTAGAACTAATGAATGGTAAAAAAGTTGTTGTTCGCACTTTAGATATCGGTGGCGACAAAACTTTAAAATACTTTGAATTTCACAAAGAATTAAACCCATTTTTAGGTTACCGGGCAATTAGATTGTCACTTGACAAAACTGATATTTTCCAAACTCAACTCAGAGCACTTATTCGTGCTTCACAATATGGAAACCTAGCAATTATGTTTCCAATGATTGCCACTGTGGATGAGTTTTTAAAAGCTAAAGCAATTTTTAACACTGTTTACAAAGAAGTTAGAGCAGTCAATGACAAAATTGCGCCTCGTGAGGCAATCAAATTAGGAATTATGGTAGAAATTCCAGTAACTGCTATTATGGCATCCCAGTTTGCCCACCATGTTGACTTTTTCTCAATTGGAACCAATGACTTAATCCAATACTCAATGGCTGCAGATCGAATGAATGAAAAAGTTTCTTATCTTTACCAACCACTCAATCCAGGGATTTTAAAACTCATTAAAATGACTATCGACGCTGCTCACAAGCATGGTAAACTAGTTGGAATGTGCGGCGAAATGGCGGGTGATATTCATGCTGTACCAATTTTAATAGGTTTAGGCCTTGATGAATTTTCAATGTCAGCTGGAAGTATCAACAAAGTTAAAAAACTCATTTCAACACTAGAGTACAAACAACTTATTAATATTGCACAAAAAACAACTTTATTTGAAACTGAAGATCAAGTAATAAGTTATTTAGAACACCTAGGTTTGATTTTACCTAACTAAATATATTTATTAAAATAATAGATATTTTTTTTTTTTAAAAAAAAAAAAAAATAGGAAATTTTTCAATTTTTTTTCAAAATAGTTTATAATATTATTTGAATCTATGTTAGTAAACGTGAGAATTCGTTTATTAATTTAACTAAACTAACCAGAGCAATTTGGTTAGTTTTTTTATTATTTATAATGTATCTCAAAACTTGGTCAGATTTAAGGTTTTGGAAAATACTTGCAAAATAAAAATAAAAATAAAATTTATAAATTTTATAAAAAAGTTTATAATAATATAGAATTAAATAATTCATTAAATTCAAAATTATAGTCTTTTAAAACTAATCAAAATTCAATTAGTTTTGTTTGTTGATTGTTCTAAAATAAAAAAATTAAAAAAAAATTATTAAAAAAATAAAAATGTGCTATAATTTGATATTTGCTTTTGTAGAAATAATTAAATTTTAAATACAAAAGTTAAAAAAAACTTTTTTACTCAAAAAATGAAAAAAAGTGTTAAAATATCTTAAATCATAAAAGTAGTATTTATAGCTCGAGTGGCGAAATGGTAGACGCAAGGGACTTAAAATCCCTTGGGAGTATTCCCGTGCTGGTTCAAGTCCAGTCTCGAGCACCAAGTGCGCCCTTAGCTCAGCAGGTAGAGCAAATGACTTTTAATCATTGGGTCAGAGGTTCAAATCCTCTAGGGCGTACCATTTCATTAAGTGACCAACTTTTATGATTTTTTTATTATTTACAGGTTTTGGGAAAGGAAAGTTATGGTTAAAAGAATTGCTGTTTTGACCTCAGGCGGTGACTCACCAGGAATGAACAGTGCTATAGCTGCGATTTTAAAAACAGCAGCTAGATATAATGTTAAAGTTTTGCCTATTGAGCAAGGTTATAGTGGAATTTTTTCAAGTGAATTTGTACGCTATACAACTCATTGGCCTTACAACTTTGATAGTCAAGGTGGAACTATTTTAGGTTCAACTCGATACCCCGAATTTGCAAAAGAAGAAGTTCAGGTAATTGCCAAAGGTATTTTAGAAGAAGAAAATGTTGATGCACTAATTGTTATTGGTGGTGATGGGACATACAAAGGTGGTTATGAACTTCATAGACTAGGTCTAAAAGTAATGGCTCTACCTGGAACTATTGACAACGACATTGCCCACACAGACTATACCATTGGATTTGACACTGCTCTTAACACAATTGTTGAATCAATTGATAAATTAAGAGACACAGCAGCTTCACATAAACGTTGCTTTATAGTGGAGGTTATGGGTCGCCATTGTCAAGATCTAGCTTATTATTCAGCGCTTGCAACAGGTTCTGAAATCATCATTACTAACACATTTGTGCCTACCAAAGAAGAAATAGCATCTGAAGTTGCTAAACAATTTGCCAAAGGTAAAAAAAGTGTTGTTATCACAGTTAGTGAAAATGTTTTAGAAAATCTTAAGGAACTAGCACAATTTATTGAGAAAAAAACTAGAATTACTACTCGCGAAATTGTTTTAGGTCATTTACAACGTGGTGGAAGACCTTCTGCTTTTGATAGAATCCTAGCAGCACAAATGGGTATTAAAGCTGTCGAAGCGCTAATTGATGGGAATTCTGGACTAGCCGTAGGATTCAAAGATGGTAAAATCAACTTTACTCCACTTGAAGATGTTTTTGATACAAAAATCACAGATAATGCTAAAATAATTAAACAGCTTAGCAAAATTAATCAATCATAAAAGGAGACCAATGCGTAAAATTCGTCGTGAACAAATGGCAAAAAGAAGAGAATTACGTCGTTTAAAAACTTCTAAACTTGCCAAAAAATTAAATGCTAAAAAACTAGCAGCTCAATAATTTTAAAAACCACTATTACGAATTAGTGGTTTTTTGTTTACTAATAATAATTTATAATTATCTTAGGCACAAAATTATGAACAAATTTTTTAAATTTTTAATTGTAATATTTTCACTTGCTGGTTTAGGAGTTGCTGGTTATTTTGTTTATGACAAAGTTGTTGTAAAGTATTTTGCAACACCAGAGCAACCAAAAAACTCAAAACCCAAAGTTGAACCAAAACCTGTTGAAGTTGATAAGCCAAAAAGTCAACCACCTACAAAAACTGAAACTAAGCAAGAAGATCAAGAAAACAAAAAGACTTTAAGTAAATTCACACCAATTACAAAATTTGATTTAGATAGAGCAGCATCTATGAAAGCTGATTTACCTAAAAATCATTTAAGTTTTAAACTTGATTTTGGTAATAATTTTGTTGGCAAAGAAAATGATAAGTATTATTTAGGCAAATCTAATGATGGTCTTTATGTTTATAATTTAAATGAGCCTAATATTGAAAATCATATTTTGGCCGATAAACAAACTAAAGATAAAATTCTAAATCAAGAATTTAATATTTTTGACAAAAAGAATCGCCCATTTATTTATAATTTGGATCAAATTGGTGTCTATACTCAAAAAATTAATAGTGTTGATTTAAGAAATGAGAATATTTTTAAAAGAAATATTCGCATAGCAAATGGGACAGCAACTATTTTAGATGCAAGTGCTGAGAAAACTTTACTAATTACTAACAAACATGTTTTAAAAACTGGAATCAAAGATGATAATAAGCAAGTTAATTTTTGAAATATTCCACAAAGTGACATTTTTAAATGATATGACAATGGCAAAATTCATACTATAGAATATGACGATTTAGGAATTTTATTTTATGTCAAACAAACAATTGAAAAAAACTTGTCTGAGATCAAAAATCATGATTTAAAAGCTGAAAACAAAGATGTTCAAACTGAAAATCAGATTAATTTTTTAAAAAATTTTTTAAATCCTTATTTTGAGGTTGAAACAAAATTTGATAACAAAAACGTAGATGTTGCTTTATTTTATTTTAAACATAAAAAATTTATTGAAGATATTAAAAATTTAGCAGATTTTTTTAGCAAGTCACCAGAGATGAACCAAGCTACTATTAAATTTAGCAATCAAGATGTAATTGATAAAATAAAAGATAAATTTTTAAGTAATTATCAAAATTTTATTAGTTTTTGAAAGAGTGTGGCACAAGCCAAATCAGTTGTTATCTCAGATAAGTTATGAAAAATAGGAGATAGTGACTATGACAAAATGGTTTCATTATTTTGACCTAAAGGAACACCCATTAAAAACATTTTTAAAGGAGTCTATGCTTCTACAATTCAAGCTAATACTAAATCGGTTGCTTTATTTTTTTACACAACTAATGGTCCAGGAGCAAGTGGAAGTGGAGTTTTCAATGCCAAAGGTGAATTGCAGTTTTTAAACGCATTTGGACTTTTAGCTGGTAAAAAAACATCCCCACCTGTTAAAGACAATATTGTAAGCAAACCAGGTAAATCTAAAAAAACTGAAGCTGATGATGAAGTTGAATTTTACGATAATTTAAACACTTATATTGCAATTTCTGGTGGGGTTCCTTTTGTAACTGAAAAATATAATTTGAAAAAAGAAATAGAAAAATTTTATCCTAGTAAGCAATTGAAATTAAATCAAAACAATTTAATTTCCAACATCACAACTAACACACCAATTACTGTTCAAACTAATTAGTAAACCAACATTCAAGTGAAAATAAAAACCCCTTTTATATAAAAGGGGTTTAGTTTCATACCGGCGCACCAGTTGCTAGAATTATTATGAGAAAGGGCTATCATATGCCAGGTATTTAAATAATATCATTTATTTAATGATTATTTAAAATCTCATAATATCTTTATGAAATCAAGATTATTATACCTTAAATTTTTGAAAAAGCAAAGCAAAAAATATTATTTTTGTTTTTGTGAATATAAATTAAATTCAAGTTATGTTAATATTTTGTAATCTTTTCAATACTAATTAACTAAATTTATTTGGTTTATAGCCGGTTTATAGTATAATGACTATAGTGAATTCATAATAATATTTGTTTGTTACAAAGTAGTTGTGATAATAATTAAATAATACCTAGGAGTTTTTATGATGGTGCCTAAAACATTTGCCCCTTATATGCCAAAAAATGTTATTACATTTAACATTTATGAACAACCCATAGGTATACATCCTGTTGTTGTTTGATACAATGGTGATGAGGATATGTATTATTATGTCAAAGCAAGAACTAAAAAAGATAATATTGCAGTGTCAAATAAAAACCCAAAATTTAATTCTGAAATTTTAATTCCTGCTGGTGCAACTTTAAAAAACTATTTGTTTAAAAAAGATAGTTACCTAGATTGCTCACAAATTTTTAAAATAGACAAAGATCAATTTTTAGAAGCTTATGGAAGTGATAAATTTCCAAAAGCATGAGAATTGCCTTTTAACTATTCTATGGATATTCTTAACAAAATTGAAGAAAATTTAAAAAGCAACCACATTTCCTTGATGGAAATTAGTGTAGATGGTTATGATAAAAATGATAATCCTATTATCAAACCAGAATTATTATATGCTAGCCAATCAAGTTGAGAGCAAGAAAGCAATTGATACAACAATTTAATTGATAAAGATCAAAAAAGAATGGCTGATAAATCAAAGGATGCTTATTATAAAAAAAACAAACAAATAAATGAGCTTAACATTGTTGAAAGTGCTTTGAAAGAAACTAAAGATAGTTTAGTGCAATATCGAATTTTGGACCATATTTATCAATTTATTCAAGATTATAAATTACTTGATAAAGAACTTACAATGGTAGAAATTAAAAAAGAGGTAGAAAAAAATATCATCAATGATGCACAGTTCAACAATTTTAAACTCAAGGATGCCCATATTTGAGCCAGTTTAGCAACACCTTGAGAGCAACCTGGTAATAATTTAACTTTTGAGCAAGAATATAAAATAAATTCAAGCAAATTAAAAAATAACCAACTAAAATACTTTTTTAAACACGTAACTAATGAGCAACTTGTTGCTTTAAAAGAGGCTTATAAGCAAAATAAGCTTTATGATTGAGTGTTAGCTGGCCACTTTAATCAAGAATATCATCACTATTTTGAGCAATGCCTTGAAAATCTTAATTGAAGTTCAAATGAATGTGCGGCTGAATTTATAAAATATAGATATTGCATTGATGACATTTCCATAATTGACAACGAGATAAAAAATAGAATTTAGTTAGTTGTTTATAAAAATAAACAACTATAAAATTAAAGAGTAAAAATTTGCTTTAATTTTTACTCTTTTTGTTTATTTTTGTAAGTTAATTTTTGGTTTTCTAAATTCTATTTTTGCAATCAATTAATGCTATAATTACATAGACAAATAATAAAATAAAGGAGTCTTATGGAAACTAAAACAATTGCTCGTTTGCGGGCTTTAGCCCTTGATATGATAAATGGTGCTGGAAATGGTCACATCGGGATGGCCCTTGGAGCAACTGAAATTTTTTATACTTTAGTTGCTAAAGAATTGAATTTTTCTCAAATTCAAACAGGTCAACCTAAATGAATCAATCGAGATCGATTTGTGCTTTCAGCAGGCCACGGTTCTGCTGGAATTTATAGTGTTTATCGTTTTTTAGGCTTGCTTTCAGATGATGATATTAGAAAGCACAAACAATTTGGTTCAAAAACACCTTCTCATCCAGAAATTGACAAATTTGACTATGTTGATGCTTCAACAGGCCCACTTGGCCAGGGGCTTGCAATGGCAGTTGGGATGGCTTATGCTGCTAAATTTGTAGCAAACAAATTTAACAAAACTGACTTGCAAATCATTGATCATTACGTTTATGCTCTTTGTGGCGACGGTGATTTTCAAGAAGGTGTTGGTTTGGAGTCACTTGCTTTTGCCGGAACCAACAAGCTTAAAAATTTAATTGTTATCCATGACTACAATGATGTTCAAATTGATTCAAGAAGTTCACTTGTCAACAACGTTGATTTTGCAAAGTATTTTGAATCCATAGGCTTTAAACCCCTTATTTTAAAAGGCAACAATGTTGCCGAAATTTCAAAAGCAATTGCTGAAGCAAAATTGGCAGATTCACCAGTTTATATTCAAGTGCCAACAATAATTGCTTACGGAACTGCAGTGGCCAACAAGCCAGCAGGTCATCATGGATTTTTAAATACCCAGCAAAGTATTGAGTACAAAACTAACTTGGGACTTGAAAATACAACTCCATTTTTTGTAGAGCCAGAATTTTTAGAAGAAGGTCAAAAAATGATGGCTCAAAAACAAGAGAATTACAAAAAATGAGTTGCTAAATTAGAAACTTACAAACAAAATTACCCAGCTGATTTCATTAAATTTGAGCAACTCATTTCTGGCCAAATTAATTATGAAATTGGCGAAATTAATTTCGCCAATTCTAATGTTGCAACCAGAAATTATGTTGGTCAAATTTTCGCCAACCTAGATAAGTATGATTTTTTAGTTGGTGGAAGTGCTGATTTAGTTGCAGCCACTAGAGTGAAATTAGCGCCTGAGAAAAATATTGTCTATGGAATTCGTGAGTTTGCCATGACAGCCATTAATAATGGAATTATGCTTTATAGTAAAGCCTTTCGAGCAGTTAGTTCAACCTTTTTAACTTTTGCAGATTATGCCAAATCTGCTATTAGAATGGCTGCACTTATGAAATTGCCAGCCTTATTTGTTTATAGTCACGATTCTTATCAAGTTGGCGGTGATGGTCCAACTCATCAACCTGTTGACCAGGTTGGGATGCTCCGGCTAGTTCCTAATTTACATGTAATTCGTCCTTGTGACGAGTCTGAAATGCTAGCTGCATTTCAGTTTGCTCTTGCAAAATTAGAAGAGCCAAGTGCCATTATTACAACTCGCCAAGACATTAAGTCATTTAATTTAGCGCCAGCTGATTTTCAGCCAGCTTATTTAATTTCTGAGCACCAAAACTTTGACATTAGTTTGCTAGCTTCTGGTTCAGAAGTGCAATTAGCAGTTGAAATTGCACAAAAACTCTATGAATCACAAGGAGTTTTAGCCAATGTAATTTCAGTACCTTACTTGCAAGGACTTGTAGATAATCACGATTTAATTGCTAAGCTCAAAATTAATCAAAAACCAGCTTTTGCCATTGAAGCCACAAATGATTCACTTTGGTACAAATTAGCTCGCTTCACTCGTTTTGAAGCTCACCTTGCTGCTAATTTTGGTGAAAGTGCTCCAGGAGATGTTGTTTATGAGCACCAAGGCTTTTTAGCAACAAGTCTTATTGTCAAAATAAATGAATTTTTAAAAAAAATGCCTACTAAATAGGTATTTTTTATGTAAAAAAAAAAAAAATTATAATTAAATAGCAATTTTGAAGGTTAGGGTTGTTTTGTATGATTTTAAAATTAACTAAAAAAACTAAAATTATTGTTGGACTAGTGGGTGCCATAGTGGCATTACCTTCTTTTTTTGCTATTTCACAATCATCTAATAATTTTGAAATTGGATCTACCCCTAATGTTTATTATTCATCTTTGGCACCTTCAATTATTTTGAAAAACAAACCAAATGACAATGGTTTTTCAAGTCCAGTTTCTAATTCGAAGTTTATCAAACCACCCGTTGTTAAAAAACCACCAGTGATAATTAAAACTGATCAAACTAAAGAACCGAAAAAGAAAGAAATCAAAAAAGAAGAGCCACCCAAAGTTATCAAACCACCCAAAAAAGAAATTAAAATTATTAAAAATGTGGAGGTAAGCCCACCACCTCCTAAAGCTAAAGTTGAAGATAAACCGATAACTGAACCAGATCCTACAGTTACAGAGGTTAAAAGTCAAATAAAACCCAAAGTTGTTGAAGCACCAGTGATTACACCAACTCCCCAACCGCAAATTAAAGTGATTTCACAACCCAAAGTTAGTACAGCACCTATTGTTGCAGATGTGGTTCCAAAAATTACAACTAGTTTAAGTTTACCATCTTCTGTGGCTAAAGGTGACATTGATAGACTCAAAGATTTGGCAGAGTCTCGTCGAACAAAGGCGGTAGAAGTTGCAACTAGACGAGCTGAAGAGCAATTAAAATATCTAAATGATTATGTTGATGGAATGGAAAAATCTTACAAAGAAACTATTGAAAAGTTGAAAAACCAGCAACAAAGTGAATCTTCTATTGAACAATACAATCAAGCTTATCAAAGCGAGAAAAAACCATGAGAAGATGACATCAAAAAAGAAGAAGACAAACTTGATAAATTAAAAAATTTTGATGTCAATTCGTTTACACCAGAAGAAATTATTTATTTAAAACAAGGCAGACTTCCATCACAAGAATCACCTTTTGATTGAGAATGAACTAACCCATCAAATGATCCTATAGTTAGGCAAGGTATTGCACAAAATGGTGAACGAGTATTAAAAATACCTGGCTATCAAGATAGAACTCCAGATGAAATTAATAGAGGTATTTTTAAAGGTTGAACTAAAAAAGATATTAGTGATGAAGTGAAAACTCAAGGTATTACTGGCATTGATGGGACAAATATATCTGTCCAAGAGTACTCTAAATATATTCTTTTTGACAAAAAAATAGTTCGCCAAATTACTTTGAATGCTAGTGATAAAGCTTCTTTTGATTCTTTTGCCTCACTTCTTAAAACCGAAGGTGACAAACTTAACCTTGGCATAGTGACTATTAAAAACATTGGTGAATCAAATACACAAGACATTAGTGAAATTATAAAAGCCTTACCAAAAAGCATCGAAGGTCTTAATTTGTATGTTGATGATCCAAGCTCACTCAAAGGTCTTAGTGCTTTGCAAAATCATCATCTTAAAGAATTGGTTTTGTACACAAACAATACTAAAATTTATGCTACAGACCCAAAATGAGAAATTAATCCAAATGCTCTTAAAAATGTAGATTCAGTTAGTTTTGATTACTTTGATGCTCAAGATCCTGATTTATATAGACAACCAAATGAAAAAATTCCTTCATCAATAATTTTTAATACATTGCGTTGAGACAAAAGTGATGATATCACAAAAGTTAATGAAGGACTTAAAGTAGTTTTCGATAGCAAAGCTTATCAAAAAATTTTTTGAGGAAAAACATTAAAAAAAGGTGATTATCCTGATAATCTTGATTTTTCAGATTCAACTAGTATAAAAACTCTTAAAGATATTGACTTTGCAAGTTTAGATAAAGATTTTGATGATCGTATCAAAACCTGAAAATATGAAGTTGATCCAAGTATAAGTTATAAAAAACCAAATCCAATTACATTTAATAATGTTACATTTGGAGCTACTGAAAAAAATGGGCATAATGTTTATGAAGCAAAAATTAGTGATTTTCATGAAGCTCAATTTACAACTCGACTAGCTGACAAAGATGATAAAGAACCAACTATAAATATTAAAGATGCAAATGGCCAAGTACTTAAGGATATTTCATTTTATTTAGATGGAAATGCTAGTCAAATTCAAGATGATGTAAAAGATGAGTTAGAAAAATTTGTCTCAGCAGCAAATAATGATGAGACAAAAACTTTTAACAAAATTGTAGTAAGCAGTCAAGAAGTCAAAGAAAAATTAGGTTCTTCTATTTCAGGAGTGCCGATTGAAGTCGCAACTAGCACTGCTTCAAATTAAAAATAAGAAAAATTAATTTGAAAATAATTTCAAGAAAATATCTATTTCTTGTCTAACAATACTTTGAATGTATTGTTCCATAAAATAATTATGAATATTATGCCTTTCTAATTAATTAAATAGATAAAATTTAAAACAATTTTAAATATCAAACTAATACTAGTAAAACTAGACTTAAATCATTTGACTTAAAACTAATAATCTAGGATATTAAATTTTGAAAGAACTATTTGGTTTGGTTGGTTTAATGTTTGTTTTGTTGTTTTGATTTACTTTAAAAACATTTTTTAAAGCAATCATTTGCGTTTGTAGTTAGTTTGACCTACCTTGAAATTTTGCAATTTGAAAGCAGTCATTTTGTGTTTAAAAGTTGTTGGATTTTTAATGATAACACATTTTTATTTTTTGCCAAGAAAAAAACTCTTTTTTTTATTTTTGGTAATTCACGTGTAACTATATTACTTTTTTAATTTTTGAAAGTTGTTATAAAAATTAAAAAAATAATTTAAATATTTTTATTTTTTACTTTTTTATATTATAATTTTGCTTGTTTTAAAAGAATATAGGCTATGAAAAATTATATTTCTAATTTTTTTGCATAGCTTTTTTTATTTTATACTTAATTAAATAAATAGTTTTATAAAAGGAATTTTAATGGCTAAAAATAAACAAAATTCACAAAACAAAAAAATTGACCAAGTAATTAGCAAAAACAACCGTGTTAAAAAAATAATTGCAGCCAGTGGAGCACTAACTGCAGCATCTGTAGCTATTGCCCCTTATTTGATGAAAATTCTTAAAACCCAAGATATTTTTATCAATAATTTTGTGGCAAGTAATGTTACAGGAAACACTGCAAATTTCACCTTTAATTTACAAGGTGAAAATAAAAAAATTGATGCAATAGTTAAAAAAACTGACTTAGAACTATTATTTTTTGACCAAAATAATGTTTTAATTGGCAAAACACCAGTTAGATATGACCAAGATAGTGACAAGTTTCGTGCTTTTTATGATCGCTTTGATGCTGGTTCACTATATAGTATGCAATTGATTGCACCAAATTATGGTCGTTATAACTTTATTTTTAACAATAATTCAGCTAATTACTTTTCAACTACTAGCCAAGTTGAAAACATTGATTATGTAAGTAAGTTAGATAAAAGTGATGTTGTTTTAACAATCAATGACAGCCAAGACTTACTTGCTAATAACACTAATGTCTTTGTTAAGTATAACTTAGAAGGTAGTTCACAAATGCTTGAAGCTCAAGCTAAGGTTGAGTCAAAAATGGTTAATGGACTGCCAGATCCTAAAATCAAATATGCTACTTTTGCACTTTCTAACTTGCATCGTGGTGTACGTTACCAAATTAATCAAATTTATTACCAAGATGGTAATAAAGACTTTAATTTAACTAGTTCACCTAGTGTAATTAAAGAATTTAGTACTCAAGTGCCAACTGGATCACTTGCCAACCTTGTGCAAAAAACCATTGGTCGTCGTCAAGCAGGACTTGATTTAGCATTTACTAGTGAAGATCCTGACTTAGCTGGTAAAAATGTGGTTGTTGAATATTACTACCAAAACAATGCAGGAAGCTATAGTTTTGGACGCAGTCAAAGTCTTACCATTGGTGGTAAAGCTGGTGATTACCACATTGATGGATTACAATTATCTAAATTAGCGGGTGGACAAAAGTTCTTTGTTTCTCGTATTATCGGTAGTGATGATAGTGTTGACATTAATGTCAAACCTAACTTTAGTTTTGCCTCAGCACCCGAGATTTCCAAAATTAGAACAGCCACCCAAAACGATGGTTATACTCGTTTTGATGTAACTTTCCAAGATAATGGGCTATTGCTCAATGGTCAAAATGTTCAAATTGACTTTAAGTCATTAAGAGACCAAAGTAACCACAGTGTTACAGGAACTGTTGTTGGTAACAAATTTGTCGGTTTTGCTGACAACTTACCTCGTTTTAGCAAATTTTTAATTACAAATGCTCGTGCTGTTAGCAAAGCACAACTATTTAGTGAAGATGGACAAGACACACTTGTAAGTTTAGATGACAAACCAATCTTTTTCGGTGATAATGTTACCGAGCAACAACGTGAGTTTACCACTAGTGTCGGTTATGCTGAAGCTGATAAAGTTTCAATTGATCAAATAAGTGAAACTAGTGCTCAAGTAACTGTTGAATATGACAGTGTTGATAATTATTTACTCAATCAACAAGCAACCTTGTTCTATACTGTGCAAGGGGCATCTAATGTTTTAAAATCAAACATTGCCTCTATTGTTGCAGCTGACAATGGAAGAGTTAAAGTTACTTGAAATTTAGTCAACTTACAATCTGGAGCAAAATATAACCTAAGTTCCATCACTTTTTCAAAAGTAGATGGCAGTGGTTATGGTGATTTTGCTTCAGTGTTTGCCAAAAACATTACTGGTCAAGATCTTGAGTTTGCTACCAAACCAGCCCTTTCTAACATCTTCTCTGCCGAACAAGCTGGCAGCAAAGTGAGTCTGACTATGTTGCTTCAAAATGCAACCAATCACTTCACTAGTGCTAATATTTACTACCGTGAATACAATCCTAATGGACAAGATACTAAAGTAGGTGAGTGACAAAGTAGTGACGAAAAAATTGAAGCTCAAGTCTTTAATGACATTAGTATCAAAGGTCTTACAAAAGATGCTTTAGCCAAAGGTAAAAACTACATTATCACCAAAGTAGAAATGATTGGTGATGATGGTTATAAATCATCACTTGGTTCAAATGATATTTTGCCAGTATCTCGTAACATTGACTTGCCAGATAGAATCTTTAGTGTCTCAGCACCAATTACTGTTACTTCTGTGCAACAAGTTAGTGACACTGTTAATTCAGCAAAAATTAGAGTTAATTTTGATATTCCATCAGTTAATATCATTGGCAATGATCCAATTACCATCACTTATTATCGGGCAGGGACAAACGAGATTTTAACAAAAACAGGCGCAATAACTAGTGGTAACTATGCTGATTTTCAATTAGATGATTTAGCAATAGGTTCTAAATACTATTTAAACTCAGTTAAAATTAAAAAGACTTTAGTTAATGATCGTGTTGTTGGAACTATTTATAAAAATGTTGCAGCATTGTATGCTGATGCAGTCAATGTTGAACAAAGATCATTTTATACAACAAGTGGAGTTTCCAAAGTTGTTTATGACAACAGTCGTGAAGGAGCAGTTTATGCTGACTTTTATCTAGCAGATGCTCGTGGTGACTATAAAGGGGCAACAGCTAAGCTTAAGTATGATTTGATTAAAAAAGACCAAGCATTATACCAAGAACAAGAAGCCAATAAAGCAAAAGCAACCACAATGGCAGATACAGCTGTTAATGGAGTTTCACAAAGTAGTGGCGCAAAAAGACGTACTAGAAGGGCAACATCTCCTATTCAAGCAAATATTGAATCTGGAACATTCAAAGTCCTTGGAAGCCGTATTCGTGTTGATTTGACAAATCTTGTTAAAAAAGGTGAGTATGAGATTAACACAAACTCACTTGAGTTAATATCTGCTCCAGATGCTAGAGAGAAAGATAATTCAACCAAACATGGACAACAACGTCTACAAGGCAATGATTTAAAAATCCCTTTCAAACCACAATTATTAGATAGTGCTGAAAACAACACTTTTGACACAGTTCCAAAAACTGCAACTATAACTTCAATTTCTCAAAGTCAAGTTAAAGACAAAGGTGCTACATTTAGCATTGACTTTGCTGCTCCTGATTCATATCTCTATGATGGAACTCGTATTAAAGCTAAACTTCAAAAAGTTGGCGAAGATACTCCTCCAGTTGAAGTTGAAGGAACTGTTACAACTAAAAATGGTAAACAACAAGTTGACTTTGATGCAAACCAATTACTTCAAGGTTCTCGTTATCAACTTGCATCTTTCCATCGTGTAGATCATCCTAAAGAAGAAATTGAAATAGTAAATGGTGACTCAGTAACCTTTACTTCTCAGTTTGTTGATACTCAAGCTGCTGTTAAAGCTATTAATTATACAAATGTTGGTGAAACCAAAGCTAGAATTAATCTTGAGCTTGCAGACCAAGGTCAACAAGTTGGAGATAATGCTGTAGTTAAAATTAAATTAAAATATCAACACTATGATCCACAAACTAATCAACAACATTTTGTAGACAAAGAATTAACCACTCAAACTTCATCTATTAGCAACATCTATAGTTTTAATTTAGATGGGCTTGATAAGGCAACTAACTATCAAATTGAATCTATTAGTTTTGAAAAACCAGCAGCTCAAGGGCAACAAGCGGCAAATCCAATTGATCTTCATGACTTAGAAGCAACCAAAACACAATTAACAAGTGAAAAACATTTTGAAACTCAAGGTAAAAATGTTACAGTTAATGCAATTGCTGTAACAGGTATTCAACCTAATTCAGCTCAACTTGCACTAACTTTTGCTGATTCAGATCGTATTTTATTGCGTGAAAAACAAAATACACAACAAAAAGTACAAATTACATATAAAAACTTAAACTTAGATGAAGTTCGTACAGAAACTGTTGATATGACTGTTGATAATGTTGGTAAAACAGGTAATGTAGCATTAAGTAATCTTGTTGACGGATCTCAATACCAAATTACTAAAGTATCATTAGTTGGTAATGATGATATTAAATTTGGATTTGATGATTCAACTGGTTCACAAGCTGGTATTGACAAACAGTTTTTCAAAACTACTCCAACATATAAAATTGCACATGCCAAATCATTAACAGAACGTAGTGGTCAAATTGATATTGAACTCAATGACAAAGCAGGACAATTGGATGGATTACCATTAGAAGTTTCTTATCAAAAATTAGATGATAATGGTCGTTTAGAAGGGGCAACACAAAAAACAACCGTTACAGTTAATGGTGCAAAAGCTGTTGTTGATTTATCTAATTTAGATCGGGCAGCAACATATGTTGTTACAGGAATTAAATACAAAGAATCTGCTACAGGTGCTGCAAACTTTATTGATTTACAAAAATATCCTGCAACCGCTGGTGATAACAATAAAGTAAAACTTCATTTAATTGCTCAATCAACAACTATTGAAAATGTTTCTTATACAAGTGGTAATACAAATGCATCTGCAACCATTAATTTTGCAGCTAGTGATGCCAAATTCTTAGAAGGTCGTAAGTTTGAAGTTGAATTAGAATCATTAAATAGTGGAAATAGTGAAAAAGTCAAAGTAGAAGGAACTGTGACTCGTGGACAACACAGTATAACAATTAATGTACCTACTTTAAAAAATGCAACCTACTACAACATTGTCAAAGTTACAGATATTACAGATATTCCAGAAAATGAAAAATCTACTAAACAAAAGCTAACTACAATTAACTTTACTGTAGCTGCAAGAAAAAAAGCATATTTAGCAACCAAACCAGAAATCACTAACATTAGTGTTAGTTCAATTTCTGAGAGAAAATATGCTATTAGCATGCTAGTTAGCGATCCGCTTCGTTCAAATACACAACCAATTGATGGTACAAAATTTGAGTCACTTAATGGACGTCAAGTTGTAATTAAATATAAAGAAACAAGTGGAGCAGGTGTTGCTACTGGACAACAAGACCAAACCATTGAAGGAACCATTCAAAATGGGCAGATTTATGTTGAAATTGACAACTTAACCAAAGGTGCAACTTATAAAATTGAATCAGTTGAGTTTAAAACTGGTGAAAATGCTAAGATTGCAAATGCAGATAATTTATGATCAACTTTAAACCAACTTTGAATTGAAGACAATGTTAATTTTGCAACTCCAAAACAATCAAGTTCACAAGTTGCTAAAACCAATTTAAACTTCACAGTTACACCAATTAGTGCAACTGTTACTGAAATAGAGCAAGAAACTTATAGTCCAACAGATGTAAAAGTTAAAATTAAATTTGCAAATGCTGAAGATAAATTTTTAACAAGTGAAAATAAAACCTTCCAACTTTCATACCAAGG
Source organism: Mesomycoplasma bovoculi M165/69 (assembly GCF_000524555.1). Lineage (NCBI taxonomy): Bacteria > Bacillati > Mycoplasmatota > Mycoplasmoidales > Metamycoplasmataceae > Mesomycoplasma > Mesomycoplasma bovoculi. The sequence continues at coordinate 309,174 of NZ_CP007154.1, forward strand.
AATTGGTGGTGCAACTCAAACAACAAGTCTTACAAAAGGTGCCGATGGTTCATATGAAGCAACAATTACTGGTGGACTATCATATGGTTCTCTATATAACATTGTTGGTATAACAGATAACACCGGTTCTACTAGGGATGGTAGATTACAAACTATTAATTATGATACACAAGCACTTGTAAATCGTAAATTTGCAACTCAACCAGAAATTTCATCTTTTTCTGCTTTTCCTGTTCAAGGAGAGGATACAAAACAAAAAATTAGAATTGATTTTAAAGATCAAGGTGGTTTATTAACTGATGGTCAATATATATTACACTTTATAGATACTAATAATATTGATCAAGTGGATCAAAGCAATTCTATTAATCAAAAAATAGGTAATGTAACTGTATCTAATGGAGTTGCTACAGGTGAATTGAGTGATCTTGCAAGATATGGTATTTATAAAATTGTTAAGATAACTCCGGTTCCTCCAACTAGACGAGCCAGAAGCACAACATCACCAAAATTCACTGAAATTCCTTTAGCAGCAACATTCACCACTGATCAACAAAAACAATTTACTAACTGACCACAAAGTCTTGAAATTACAAATATTGTTGCAGATCCTAATAAAACAAATAATAAAAGTAGTTTAGACATCACTGTATCAATGGATAAATCATATAGAAGATACTTAAAAGCATTCGGAACATCACAACAAGTTAATCTTGTTTTAGAAACACCTAATGGTAGAACTATTCAACAAGGTTTGCCTAGTTTCAAAAGTCTTAATACTGCAAATGTAAACACTGCAACTGCAAATCAAGACCCTACTATATCTTATCACTGAGGTGATTTTAATGGACAAATAGGTGATAGAACTAAATTCCAAATTAAAAATCTTGATTTCTTACAAGATACACATAAATTACCAGTTGTGTTCAAATATGACACTTCAAAACCAGATGGTTTTAAATATAGTGATTTATTCTTTACTAGTGCGCCTCTTATTGATTCAATTACAGCAAAACCACTTGGTGAAACTCAAGGACAATTTATTGTTAATATCCAAGATGAATTTGGAAGTTTTTCTGGTAAAACCTTACAAATTACTTATGGAACACTAGGTGCAGATGGACAAATTACTAATGAACATGCATCCAAATCTACACTATTTGTTTCAACTCAAACATCATCAGAAAATTCTAAATTATCAACAGGTAAAAGAAAATTATCCCAAGCTATTTTTACTATTGATGGCTTAACTAAATTTACAGATTATAAAATTAAATCTATAAAAGTTGTTGATGAAAAAACTCATAATGAAACTCTTGGAAATAAAAATGATGCAACAACTGGAGCTGCTGAGTTAGCATTGCAAAGTGGTAATCAAAACCGAAGTTTAACAAACCCAACTTTAAAAACATTAGCTTCTTCTTTTGCAGTAACAAACATTGAACAAGTTAATAGTGCAAGTTTAAGTAAGGATAGTGCTACTGTTAAAGTTTTCTTTGATAATAATGTTGATGGTTGATTAAATGCACAACACCAAGCTCTTTACTTACGTTATAAATCACGCAAAGATGGACAAGTTAGTGTATCCAGAGCAGTAGCAACTCCAACTCAAACCGGAAATTATTTTGAATATAGTTTAAATAATTTAGAAGCTGGTACTAAATATGAAATATTAAGTTTGTCTAAAACTAATAATATTAATGACAATGATATAACTGTAACACTACCAACAGGTAGTGGTGATAACAAAACCTTTGAAACTTTACCAACTATTAAAGGTGTTTCATACACAACACATCCAGATCAAAATAAAGTTAATATTAAACTTCAGTTAGAAAATACTGCTGGAATTGATTTGCTTGCAAATACTGGTTCACATAATTTAAACATTAGAGTTGCTGAAATTGATAATGCTGGGCATGCAACTAATGTTCAAGTACCTTTAAATGGTTTAACTGTGATAGGAGAAAATAACCACAAAACTATTAGTTTTGATTTAGCAACAGGAACTAATATTTATGCTGGTAACTTTTATAAAATTGAATCAGTTACTTTAAATAGTACTAATTTAGAGTTTTCTCAAGGTGTGACTGACGATGATAAAACCTTTGATACTGGAATTAGTCAAACTACTGTTTCAAACATAACTTCAAGTAGTCCAACTCATAATTCTGGAGTATTTAAAATTAAATTTAATGATAAAGATAAGTTTTTAGTAGGAAATTATCAAGCTAAAATTAAATATGGAACTCCAGATAATTCACCTATTAGTGATTTAGCAACACAAACTATAGACATTAATCAAAATAACTTCACTAGTGGTGTTGATTTTACTCTCAATAACCTAGTTGCGGGACAAAAATATGAAGTTAAAGAAGTATATGTTGAACGTATTGCTAACAAAAATTATTTACATGGTATTTTCTTACCAGAAAAATTAAATGTTAATCAGTTTAGCACTTCTGACAACATCGCAAAAGGTAATATTCCTATTGCAGCTCAACTTTTAACTGATGTTGATATTGAGTCAATTACTACAGTTTCACTTACTGAACAAACAGCTAAAATAGCAGTTAATTTTAGAAATGATGATCAAACATTACAAAATATGTTAAAAACTCATAAGCTAAAATTAACTTACAAGCTTTGAGATGCTGGTAATGCTAATTTTGTATCTTATAAAGGATATCAAGATTTTAAAACAATTCATGATACACAGGTTGTTGAGGTTGATGATTTAGCAATTGCTCAAAGTGGTAAAAAATCTAATAATATTGCAGAATTTACTATTCAACAAGCATTTAAAGGTGCAAAATATTATGTAGACAAAGTAGAATTTATACCAAAACAAGGTAGTGGTGCTCCAAAAACTATTGCTTTTGAATCCCCATTATCAGCGATAGAAGCTCGTTCATTTGGAATTAAAGCAAGCACTGCTGAAATTGCAAATGTTACATCACATTTTACTGAATCAACTAATACATCAGCTAGAGTAACAATAGATTTTGCTCAAAATGATGTTTTCCTAGTGGGTAAAAAAGTAGCACTTGAGTATTATGATGAACAACATCCGGGAACTAAATATTATAGTCAATCTATATTAACTAGTCAATCAGCTTCTTCAACTGGTAATTTACACAATAATGTTTCTGCAAATTTTTTAATTGAAGGTCTTAATCCAGGTTCATCATATAAAGTTGTTACAGCTGTTGTTGGTGATGAATCTATTCAAATTAATTTAAATAATAGTTTAAATGCTAATGGTGGAAATTCAATTAAATTCCAAACCGCTACTCAAATTAACACTATTTCTGTTACTAGTATAAATGACACATCAGCAAATATTACTTTGAATGTTGCCAATACTTTAACTAATCCTAATTTACAATATACAGATACAGATGAGGTTCAAGTAACATTTCAACCAATAAAAATTATTACTGAACAAACCCCTGGTTCTGCCGGAGAAGTTACAGTAAATGGTCAATTCCAAGGTAATGGAACTAGAATTGTTATTAATAATAGTCAATTCACGACTCATCAATTACAACAATACACAGAGTACTACATTAAAGCTGTTAGAATTACACCAAGAGGTGCGCATGCTCAGGAGAAAAATTCTAATATTTATTTTAACAAGAGTCTTGAGACTACTGGTCTTTTAAATACCACTCGTTATTTCTCAACAACAGGTACTAATATTTATTTAGATACAACTTATAATACCAGTGGCTTTACTGCAGGTTATAAAGCTGAAGCTGTTACAACAACATCAGCAAAAGTTACTTTTAGAGTTAATGAAGTAGGAAAAGCAATTGCGAAAGGTAAAACTTTTGTCTTAAAGATAAAAAATGGAGATGACAGTGGTGCTGAAGAACAAACCAATTATTCAGCTTCTGTTGATCCGCATGGTGATTTAAGCTTTTTAGTAGATACTAATAATTCAAATGGATTATTAGATGTTGGTAAAAAGTATAAAGTTATGGAAGTAACCGAACTTCAAAGTAGTAGTAGTAGTAGTAGTAGTGTATCTGGGGTTGCAAACAAACTTTTTGCAACAAAATATAAAGATGAAACTGTTGATAGTGTAACAATCGATTCACCAAATGGAAATGGTCAATGGAATAGAAACCCTTATAGTTATGAAATACCATTTAAACTTAATTTAGTAGATCCAAACATTGTCGGAACTGCTACAGAGAGACAAGGACAACAATTAACAATTCGTTATAATGATGGTGGAACAACCAAACAAGAGCACACTCTTACAGCTAATTGAGATGAAGCGAGTCAAAGTTATAAATTGCCTGTTACTGATGTAAGAGATTTAATTGGAAAAGAATTAACATTATCTGTTGCTAATTTCAAACAAAAAGAAAATCCATTATCTCAAACACTTGATAAAACAGAAACACTAGATAAATTAACTAGTGGTTATGAAATTAAAACTTCATTGGATTCTAACTTTCTAATAGAAGGTGCTGTAAGCACTGATGTTTCTATACCAGATTTAATTGGACTTACATTAGCGGTTTATGATCCAACACATGCTATTAGACAAACGCCTCTAATTTCATCGGCAACTTCATTAAATAACAATAGATTCCTTATGATTCCTTATGATGAAAATATTGTTAAAGTACCTACTGATTTAAATGTTATATCAACTACTAACAGTCAAAATGGTCGTACTGTAAATTCTTGAGAATACTTTTTCAACCCACCTGGAGGTGGAGGATCACTACAAAATGGCGCTTCAGGTTGAGCGCATAGTCAGCAAAATAATAATTGACAAAATTCAATAGACCAAGGTGAAGGTAGAGCTAATTCATCAAGAGGTGCAGGAAATGTTTTTGACATGAGAGGGCCTATTGCTAATAATTTTTATTTTTTCCATCTTATGACTAATTTTGGTAGTAGATTTGGTGATATAACAAATCAAACTATACAGAAAAAACAAGGAATAACACCTAAATTTTTACGTTTTGATCCTATACCCCAAACTCAATATACACCTTATAAAAAAGATACTTCATTGATTACTATTTATTATGACTATCAACAATTTTTTGATACATTTCCAAGTTCATCATTTGTTGAAATGGACTTAACTAAATTTAAAATTTTTGGTCAAACACCTTTTGTTAAAAAGTCATACACTATACCAACGGGTAACAAATATGATACACAAGTTTCTAACAATAAATGATTCACTTTCCCACAAAAAACAAAAGATAGATTTGTCGTTAGACAATTGGAGAATGTTGCTCTTAGTGATGCTAATTTTAATAAACTTTTAAGTGGCCAAAGAAATGTAGTTAAAATATGAAAAAATGGTAGTGAGAAAACTTATAATGTTGGATATGAGTCTGATAATGGTACTTTATTTGCTTATGCCAATTTAAAAGTTCAAAATATTTTTGGAGATATTTTAGCTCCATTATATTTACCAAACCCTGAATTTTATAATAATCCTAATTTCGCTCTTTTAGAATCTAAATATGAATTAAAAAGAGATTCTAGTAATAATGATGACCCAGTATTTAGTGTAAGAATATCTGATACTCCATGATATTCATTGCAACAAAAAATTCAAACATACTACCAAGGTCAATCCAAACAAGGTAGTACATATTTTAGCCTTTTTGCTGTATTTTTGGATTATAATGGAAGGATGTATTTTGCAGGGGATAGTAATGGTGGAGCGGTCTATCCATTATCCAATTTTGATAATGATCAAGGAAAATGAATTAATTTTCACCTAAAACCAGCTTTAGATAAATTAGGATATTATAAGGGTAGTCAATATGATAGCAAAAATAATCCTTTAATATTTTTAGGAGTTTGAGGTCGTTTCTCAGATAGTCCAAATACAGATGCTAAACTTAGAACTATTTATTATCGTCCTGATTACTATGCACGAAATAAGGCATTTTTAATCACTCCTTATAAACAATAAAAACATAAATTATTTAAAACTTTAACCATGAAAGCACGAGATTAACTATGAAAAAAAAGATGTCAAAAACTAAAAAACAAATACTAGCTCTTGGAATGTTAGCCCTTGGAGGGTTGAGTCTTGGTAGTTTAACCTTTATTCCTTATTTACTTCGTCATTGATCTACAATTCAGTATGAAATTGTAAATTTTAAATCTGAATTTAACCAAAATGAGAAAAAATTTACATTGGATTTTGAACTTAGTGACTTAGATGCTTATAAGCTTAAATATCAACCACTTGAAGTTAAGCTCTATAGTGATAGTAATGGTAAATCAATGGTTAGTGAGCATCTTGCTCACTACGATGACTTTAGTCGTTCTTGAAAATTAGATGTTGATGCATCTAAATTAACTCCTGGGTCTCGTTATTATATTGGTATTGACTACAAAGAAGGTAAAACCCGTTTTGGGGCTAAAAAAATAGTTGGTTTTTCCAAAAATGTTGCTGACTTTATTAATGTACCAGCAGCAGTTAAATCTATCAATTTTGGTAAAATTGACACTGGAAGCGCTGCTGTTAAAGTTGATTTTTCAGATGATATTAAATCTCTTGAAGGTAAAAAAGTTGCCCTTGAGTACTACTATTTACCTAAGGGACAAAAAGTTGCTGCCAAAGACCAAGTGGTAACCACTTATGTGGATTTAACTACAGTTAAAGAAGGGGCCGCTGACTTTCAATTAAATAATTTGTTGCCAGATGCAGATTATTATGTCTCTGGAGTTAAATTAATTAGTGATGGCCAAACTCCACGTGAGCTCACCAGTGCTGAACAAGAAAATATTCAACTAAGTGAAGGTTCATTTTTTAACACTCAAATTATTAACTTAAAAGTTAATAAAATGAAGGCTAGTGACGAACTTGATTTGGGCAAATTTGTCTTATTAACTTTTGATAAAAGCACCAATCCACAGTTGACAAAAGTTAATAATATGCCAGTGGAAATTAGTTATGTAAATAGAACTAGCAAAGAACATGAAATTAAAGTTATTAGAACCACATTAGTTGATAATGTCATTAGTTTTCACTTAAATAGAGCTAATAATCACTTATTACCTTTGGGTTCTAGTTTTGAGATAGCTCAAATTAAAATTGCTGGAGCAAATGTTGAATTTGACAAAGGTGTAAGCAATGTTTTCTACTCACAAAATGGTATTGTCGCACTTAAAAGTAAAACTAGTGGGACAACTGCAAATGTAGAGACAACCTTTGCCAGTCAAGATGACATTAGTGGTTTGACAGCAAATGTTGATTTATCACCACTTGCTGAACATAAAGTTACAGCCACCATTGTACCACTTGAGAACAATTTATATAAAGCTACTTTTAACATTAGTGGTCTTACCAATAAAACTGTTTATAATATCAATAGTATTTCTCTTGATAAATTACCTGAAAACACTGTTTTTGCAGGTGGTGATTTTGATTACCGGAAATTTAATTTCGAAGAAGGAGTGCAGCGTTCCTTTTTAACTGGAATCAATGATTTATCTGTCTTTATTAAAGCAGCTCCACAAATTGAGACTAACTTAGTAACCTACAGTTTTGGTTTTGGTTCTCAATCTAACTATTTAAATTCTAAACAATTAAGACTAGCATATCACTTAGATGGTGATGGCCACACTTATTATAGCCAAGTAGCAACAGCTGCTGGAAATGCTGTTAATTTTAAATTAAATGAGTTTTTAGCAGGGCGTAAATATCATCTTGACAACATTGAAATTATTGGTGAGCCAAATATTAATGTTGTCATCGATGGTGATCAAACTGATAGAGACTTTTACACTCGAGCAATAGTTAGTGATATTAAGTTTGAAAACATTAGTGAAACAAGTGCTAAAGCCAAAGTATTTATTAAATCTGATTTGGAACAATGAAAGAAAATTGCCGACAAAGATGCTGGTAAAGTAACTTTAGTCTATAGTGCCGGAGCTCACAATACCTTGGTGGCTTCAACTGATATTCAATTTGAGCCTAGCAAATTAGTTGAAAAAGATGGTGGATTTGAACTTGAGTTTGATCTTACTGGTTTAAATCGTAAAACCAATTATTATATTGATAATTTAATTTTTGACAGTCCAAATACAACTACCTTATTTTCAGGTGCTAACATTGTAGCTTTAGATAAATTCTTTACCACCAAATTTGAAAATGCCTCAGCACTTTCAGTTAATACTTACAATGTTAGTCAAGATAAAGCCACAGTTGAAATCCAGTTTAACCCAGATACTGACTCATTTTTAGATGGTCACAAATTTAGATTAGTACTTAAGAAAAATGATCAAGTAATTAACTCTGGGCCAGGTAGTGCTCAAGGCTCAACTGAAAGTGATTCTACAAAAGATGTATACGTAGCAGAAGTAAAATCATCAACTATTCGTTTTGATCTTACAGGATTAGATGCAGGTTCTAAATACACTGTTGCTAATTTAGTTTCAGTTGGTGAAACAGGACAAGATGCAACTCAATTCTCAAACTTGAATTTTAACTTTACAGATCCAAGCCTAAGTAGTCAAACTAGTTTTTATACAAGTCCTGATATTACAAGTATTGACACTACATTTCCTGAAGAACAACAAGCTAAAGTTGTTGTTCATGTAGAATCACAAAAACCTGGTCTTAGTTATGCAAATGGAATTAGTTTGGCTTACTTAAACAAAACTACTAAAGTTTTAGAATTTGCCACAGGAAGTTTTGATAAAGCTAAAAAAGAATTTACTTTTGAATTAGGAAAAACTAATCCATTACAAAAAGTAACTGATTATGAAATTCAACGTATTGTTGCTGAACAACACGAAATACCTTTTGCAAAAAATTTTAATGAACAAAATAAACAATTTTCTACTAGTGCGAAAACTGCACAAATTATTGCAGTTCAACAAGTTGGACACTCTGTTAATGAAATTAAAGCAGTGCTTAACTTTTCTAACAATGACACTTATTTAAATGGTGAGACTTTACAAGTTCAATTAAATAAACAAACTGGTGGTCAACCAGTAGCAACAGCTACTGCAGTTGTTAAAAACAATAGTGCAGAATTTGATTTCAAAAATTTAACAGATGCTGGAGTTCAATATTCAATTGGGCAAATTACTCATACAAGCACTAATGGTGGTAGAGTTACCGAATCTATTAATTTCAAATATGATTCTAATGCTAGTGCCCAAAAAGACAAACTTTATACTTTAGGTGAAATTAAAAGTATTACTTATAATAGTGCTAAACAGTCAGATAGTGCCACTGTAACCATTTCATTCACTGATGCTGAGAATTTCTTCAACCAAAATCCATCAACAAAAATTGCACGTAATGCAATACTTAAATATAAAGATGATAACAACAATCACTTTAGTGCAAATGCTCAAATTGGTAGTGGTTCTGTAAGATTTGACCTTAACAACTTAAAAGAATTTACTCAATATACTGTTGAATCATTAGAAATTAGTCAAATTAATGGACCAATTAAATTTAGCACATTGGCAAACACTCAAAAGAACTTCTATACAAAAGTTGCAACTATTAGTTTAAATGATGTTATTTATACTAATAAAACTCCAACTGAAAGTGAAGTTACTTTAGTATTTGACTCTGGTGATCAAAAAGTTATTAATGGTAAACAAGTAAATGTTACTTTGCAACGAAATGGTCAAATTAACACTAACACTGACAAACAAGCTCATGCAATTATTTCATTTAATAGTCAAACCAACCGTTATGAAGCTAAATTAGATTTTAATAATTTAACTTCTGGTGTTCGTTATGATTTGAAAATCTTGAGAATTAGTCAAACTAAAGATGATCCATCTGCACAAGCAACTTCAACAATTAATGTTGATACTCGCAAAATAATCCAAGAACGCAAAAATAGTTTTGCAACAACAGGAGTTGTTGAAGAAATTAGATTAGATGGGAACCCATCTGATAGACAAGCTAGAATTCACATCCAATTCCAAGGAGATACAATTGATCAAGTTGCTGGTTTTGAAAATAGAAGCGCTACTCTAGTGTATAAAAATAGAGAAACTAACCAATTAGTTTCAGATACTCAAACTATTCATAACAATAGTGCTACCTTTACTTTGTCTAACCTTGCAAAACAACAAATATATGACTTTGTTTCACTTAAATTAGATGGAATCACTGAGATTCAAGATGATAGTTCTAAATCTAAAGATGATGTTAATAAAGTACAAGAATTTACAACTTCATTTGCAAATGTTGAAATTATCGATATTCAACAAAAAGTTGAAAATGACAAAACTGTAGTTACAGTCTTTTTCAATCCAGATATTGATGAAGTTGCTATTAATAAATATCAAGCAGCTCTTGAGTATACTCCACAAGGAGAAGGTCAAAAACGAGTATCACAACAAGTTGACATTGATAACTTTAGAGCAGTGTTTAACTTAGAAGATGCTACTTTAAAAGAAGTTTCGGCTTTTGATATCAATGCTGTAACTCTTAGTCCAAAATCAAGTGGTGCAAGACGTGTGACAAAAGCAGTACCAGTGGTTCCACCAACAGCTAACTTCTCAACTTTATTAAATGGGACTCTTAAAAATAAAAAAATCTTCTACTCAGCTCCTAAAATTACAGATGTTCAAGCAACAACAACCGATAACACCGCTAACTTAACAATTAAAGTCAATCAACCTGAAAACACTTACACCGGAAATAATGTAGATGCTTTATTAGTGTTTAAATCCATCAGAACAGGAACAACTGATGTTAAATTAATTAAAGCTACCTCAGCACAAATTAGTGGTGTTGAAAAAACCTTTAATTTCAATTTAACAGATCTTGATAAGTTTACTGATTATGAAATTGAAGAACTTCGTCTCAATGGTAATATCATTAAATTTAATGATGATATTCGTAGAGTTCACACAGATAGAAAACAATTTAAAACTAAAGTAACTAATGTTGAAACTCCTTCTTTTGTGCAAACTGTCAAAAATAAAAATGAAGTTGGAGCAAACATTTTATTTGATCCAGTTAAAGATTGATATTTAATTGGAAATAAAGTTAGTTTTGATGCTAATATAGATGGACAAACAAAAGCATTTGAAGCTATTGTTGGAAGTGATGGGCTAGCAAAATTAGATATTACTTCAGATGCACAAGGTGGCCACTTTAATGTTGAACCTGGTAAAAATATTACTTTCAACACAATTTCAGTTGTTGATCAAAAAGGATTGGGGCTCACTAACTTAGGAACGCTAATTAGTCCAGCTACTTTCAAAAATGATGATACTACATCAGCTGCACCTTCTCCTTTAACTCTTAAGTCAAAAGATTTAATTACAAGTGTTGTTCAGAAAACCTTAGGCACAAATAATGCTCAAATTGAATTAAAACTTGCTACAAGTGATAGATTAAATGGTGATTTAACCTTAAACTATTTAAATAAACAAGATGGAACTGTTAAACAAGTTCGTACATCAGCTCCGTTGCCAACTGCTAATGGAAATGTAACATTCACCATTAATGGACAATCAGAGATTAAAAACCTTGTAGATTATCAATTACAAAGTGTTCAAGCAAATGGTGAGACAATTAACTTTGACCCAGATGTAACAATTTCAGATCGTCAGTTTAGAACACTACCTAATACAATTAATGTTAAAAATATTATTACAACATATAATCCACAAACTAAAACAGCAGTTGCAAGGGTAGAATTTGATGATACAGCCAGTCAATTCCTTGTAGGTAAAAAAGTTAGTCTTTCATATCAACCGCTATATCAATCTTTAGCTGCTAAAAAATCAGTCGCTACTATGGCCGCTGATGGTAGAACAGAAGCTACTATTAAACCAGATGGAACTGTTGAATTTAAACTAGATGGATCTTTAGATCCTAGTGTAGGTAATGGTGATATTACTATTGCAGATGTTCCAGGACGTGCTCCAGGTGGAAGTGCTACAACTAACACCTATAGCACAAGTCCACAAGGTAATTCACAACTTAGTTTAGTCAATACACATGGCACACTAATTGATGGTATTAAATATCATTTTACAGAAGTTCGTGTTTTAGATGCTGATGTAACAAGCTTTAATACAACATTAAATTTAGTTCAACCAACTAATACAATTTTTTCAACATTACCAATTTCAACTTATGCATATCAAGTTAAAACCACTGAAAACGTTTCTAATGTTAATGCAACCATTGAAGCTTTTTATTTAACAAACCAACCATTAGAAGCCAATGCGCAAACTGCTCAAAAATTTTCTATTAGTTTGTATAATGAAACTAATAAGACAATTGTTAAAGCCAATGCTAAATCTTTTTCATCAGGGTCACCTTCAGTAGAAAATCTTACAGCTGGAGGACTAAACAATGCACAAAAATACTTTTGAAAAATAACATATCAAGTAGAGCTTGAAAAAGCTAGTTTGTACAAGATTGTTTCAACAAGTTATGATGGTAAAGATGTAGAACTTTCCAGATATACCGATGAACATTCAAGCCAAAGTTCTGACAATCAACTTAAACAATTATTTACTACACCAGGAACTAAAACTAAAGTTATTGGAATTCAGTATGATGCAATTCCTTTTGATGATAAGGCAACTATTAAAGTTCAATTAGATGATGTAGATAGCTTTGTAAGTAAAAATAACCTAGAACTTAAATTAAGTTATCAACAAGTAGCTGGAGCAGGAATGGCAACTGGTGGAGCAGCACAACCAATTAAAACAGTTGATTCATCAAGTATTTCACCAGATGGATTTGCAACCTTTAACCTTACCAATCTTTCAAGAGCATCACAATATCGAATTGAAAAAGTTGAACTAATAGGTCATGATGCTATTAATACAGGACAAGGTCTTGAAATTCAAACTGTTACTAAAGGAACACAAGAAAGATCTGATTTTGGTTTTAGTGCTGCAACTACTAACCAAGAAAATCAAACACTTTTTGCAACTCGTAATCAAGCTATTAGCTCTACTTTTATACAAACTAATGGACCAACTGGAAATGGAAAAGGAACATTAACTATTCAATTTGGAAACACAGGTAACCAAATTGCCAACACTACAGGAATTGTAACATTTGTTGAAGAACACACAGGTTCAACAGTAGAACAAGAAATTTTAGCTAACTCAAGTTCTAATTTTAATAGCGATAGAATTAGTTTTAATTTAATTAACCTTAAAAAAATGGCAACCTATAAAATTAAAAAAGTATCTATTGGTGGACTTGATTACTTTATGCTTCCAGGTCATGATGAGTTTGAAACTAAACCACAAACTGCCAAAATTGTTGATATCCAATATAGTGATCTTGAATCAGTTCTATCTACAGATGATAAATTAGCAGCTACTGGTAAAATTAAAGTTATTTTTGATGGTTTAGAAAGTTATTTGATAGGTAAAACTTTAAGATTTAATTTAGCAACAAGTCAACCTGGACTACAAAGAACTATTGAAGGTCAAGTACAAAGCACACAAGGTTCTGATCCTTATGTTGAGATAACACTAGATCAAAATAATTTTAAATCTACTGATTCGACAAGTGATAGTAATATTGTTGTTGGTAAGACTTGAAGGATTGATTCAATTCAAGTAGAAGGCGCACCAGATCTTGCAAATTTACAAATTCCCGTTGATCGAGGTGGCACACGTTCTCAAAGAGCTGATGGTAAACGTGGTTTAGCATTCTTGAGACAATTCGACATACCTGGTTATTTTTCAAATATCACTCTTCAAAATGCAAGAGTTAATTCTAGTTCAACTATTAATTTACAATCTGTGCAATTTTCTGGACAAGTTGCTCAATTTAATGGCAAACAAGTTGTTGTCGAGTTAAATTCAAATCCAAATCACCAATACTTTGCAACAGCAAGTGTTACAGGTAATAGATTATCATTTACAGGTTTAAACTTAGATGGACTTCCAGGATTGACTGCTCACCATATAACTAGCATTAAAATTGATGGTGTATCTTATCCTATTTCACCTGCAACGACAACAACAAATACAGCTTATACTAATGTTGAACATTTTACAGTAACTAGATTTGAGTGAGATGATGAACACTCTACCAAGACTGACACAAAATTAAAAGTTATCTTTGATCCAAAGGATAAGTGATTACCAGGCAAAAAGGTTATATTAAAATACAAAGCTTTAATAGGTGGAGATAAAACTGAAAAAATGCTTTCCTCTTTTAAACAAACAATTAATAGTAGTGGTGAATTAGAAGCTGATTTTAATGTTCCTGTTAATGATAATGCAAATAGTTCTAATAATTCATTTGATTTTGCACAACATTATGAGTTCACAGGTGTACAATTGGCCGATTTCGATCCAAGAGCTCCAGAGTTTCGAGGATACAATCAAACCAAAGTACCAACAGCTATTTATGCCCCATCATTGGGATTACAAACAGATTCTGTTAGATTTTTCACAGCTTATCATGAACCAAAGATTCAAGATACATCTATAAGTAACATTACAAATGTAGAAGGAAAACTTAACACATTTAAAGCGACAGTTTCTATAGGTTTTACTAACCAAGATGCAATTGCAGGTCAAACAGCAACAACATGAGATATAAAATTTTTCAAACACATTAGAAGTAATGCTATTTTAGATGAACCAATTTCTACTACTGGTTTCCAAGTTGTTAATAAACATTGAGATGCTAATGATAAGAAATTTAAATTTGATATTTTTGGAGATTTAAGAGATCTTATTGATAATTTTAATGCTATAAATGTTGCTGGATATGATCCAAATAGAGCCAACAATTTTTATATGGAGGTTTCATATCAATATTTCCAAAATCCATCCAAAAATGCATTAGAAAATGTCACTTTAACTGATAAAACAAGTGCTGGTACATTTTTAGATGTTGCATTCCCTAAAAAGTATGTTGAAATAACAAAGATTGAAGGAAAACAAACCACAGCATATGATTATGGAATTGAAATAGAACTTTATGATCCTTTCCATATTATTGGTACCACAAATAAACAACCTTCTGTTATTTATGATGAGCTTTACAAAACTATTTTCAATAATGGAAATATATCAGATGGAACAAATGGTATAAAATGAGATTATTTCAGTGCAGCACGTAATTGACTTGATAAAAATAAAGCAAGATTATCAAGTATAAAAATATCAGATCTTATAAAAAATAATAATTATTGACAAATGACTGAAGGGTCAACGAAGTTAAATATTGGACTAAGATTAGCTACTATAGATAAATCTAAACAATCTATTCTTGATTTATCCAGAGTAGGTATACATGATGATTCTAGAACAGTTGGTACTTATGTAACAAAAATTCCATCACCACTATATAGTGATAGTAATTTTAAACCTAAGGTTTCTATTGCTGATATATCAACTGAAAACAAAATTAATCAAATTCCTGAAATTTCTGATACTGATAATTATGTTAGTCTTTTTAGTATCTCATATTGGGATAAAGAACGAAAACAATACACTACAAGTCAAACTAATTACAAACGAATTTGATTAAATATTTCTCCAGGAGCAAATAATTCTTTAGCAGGGAAAGCTGTAATATTGGATTTGGATAAGTTTTCTTTTGGAAATATAGGAGTTGATTATGAATTAATTATTCCTAAAAAAGATGATGAATTACAAAGAGTTTTTGTAATGCCAAGTTCAGGAAACCACTTAAATGCTTTTTGAGGAACATATACTAATAATTGAGCAGCTGATAGAAGTACAGATGGAACCGGTCCATTAAGATTAACAATTGAAAGTAGAGGTTTTTTTGTTGATAGGACTGTAAACGGCTTTGATTATAAATTGCGTTCTCAATATAAAGAACTTCAAAGCACTTTGGATAATAGTACTATTTTAGGTCCTTCTCCATTTTTAGCTCCTTTTAAAAATCAAGTTGAAACAATTAGCTATTTTAATGTTCAACAAGCAACACCAGGACATCCTATTGATAATAAGTTGACTATTTATAATTATGGTGATACTTTAAACGCTGATAGAAAGTCATGAATGGAGAATCGTGCTTTTCAATATATTCAAAATAACTATCAATCACCATTTGGTATATCTGGTATACAATATGATGATGAAACGGGAAACTTGACTGTAACTTTTGATTGAGCTAAGGACACAAATCAAAAACACAAAAAAATTAGCGCAATTATGCAACATAAAGCTTATGCAGCTTATGTAGATAATGATGGTAATATGTATTATTTTGGTAAATTAGATGGTGATGGAGCTTCATTTGATAAAGATCTTGGGCCAGAACGTAATAGTATTGTTTTTAGTACCAGGCAAGCAATATATAGCGCAGCTCAACAACCTAAAGAAAATAGTAGATTATTTTTTGTTGGCATTGTAGTACAGCCATACTCTAATGAAAATCCAAATAATGTTAATGTTGATATTCATATTAATGGTGATGTGCCTACAGGTAGATGAACAAATCATGTTAGAAGATTTAATGTTGATGCTCATAAAAAAGTTATTGTTGTTCCAGGGGTGCTTGATTTTTATAAATCAGTTGAAGTATCTAGAACATATTTAGTGCCAATTTTAACTAAATCAGTTCAAGACTCTATTACACCTATTACTTATCGTTAATTAGATTTATTTTTTAAATAATAAAATTCTTATTAATATGTAAGTTAGCAAAAGATTTAATAAGAACTTTTTCAAATTAATAAAAAATCTTAATTTTTAATTCTTTTCTCATAAATTAATTTAAAATTAGTAATATTACTATTGTTTAAACTTTGTAATTGATTTTCTAATCATTAAAAATAGGAGATAAAAAAATGAATTATCAAAAAGAATTAGAAGCTCAAGTTTTAGCTGCTCAACAGCAAGGTGGCATCAAAAGCATCTTAATCATTGATGGTGAAGATGCTCGTGCTATTGAAGCAGCTAGAAGATTAGCAGCAAGTAAATTAGTGCGTCCAATCTTACTTGTAAGTAAAGCATTAGAAGGTGTTGACATCGAGCAACATGTTGTCAATGAATTACAAACCAAGGCGTTTGTGGAACAATTTATTGAAATTAGAAAAGGTAAAGAAAACCTTGAAAGTGCTCAAAAACAAATTGCTACTTTACCATTTTATGGAACTATGCTTTTAAAAACTGGTAAAGTTGATGGAGTTATTGGTGGTCTTGCTTATCCAACTGCTGACATTTTAAGAGCAGCTTTTAAAATTGTGGGTCCAAAACCTGGAATTCAAACCATCTCATCTGTGATGATTGTTCACAAAGATGAACAAAAACTCTTATTTAGTGACATCTCAGTAAATATTGCACCAAATGTGGAGCAGTTAGTTGATATTGCCAAAAATGCAGTGGATTTTGGTCTGCAATTAGGTTTTGTACCAAATCCTGCTTTTCTATCATTTTCAACTACTGGTTCAGCAAAAAGTCCTCAATCAGATGCTGTAGCCCAAGCTACCCAAATTTATAATGAAACTGCTAGCTACAAAGCAAGTGGGGAGATCCAATTTGATGCAGCCCTTGACTATGGTGTGCGCAAGCAAAAATATAAAGGTGAAGTAAGTCAAGAAAATGCCAATGTCTTAATCTTTCCATCACTTGATGCTGGAAATATTGGTTACAAAATTGCGCAGCGTTTAGGTAACTATGGGGCAATTGGGCCAATCATTGTTGGAATTGCCCAACCAATTAATGACCTATCACGCGGAGCAACTGTTGAAGATATTTACAACACAGCTTTAATTACTGCTTTACAAATTAAAGGAGATAAATAATGAATACTAAAGTACTTGTTATCAACGCTGGTTCATCATCAATTAAATGACAGATTTTTAGTAAAAATCAGTTACAACTAATTGCTTCAGGTTTAGTTGAACGTATTGGGATTACAGGTGGTCTTTTTAAAGTTGTAGGACCAACTGGATCAACTCAAATTAACTTTGAAGTTGCAAATCACAAAGCAGCTGTGGAAAAACTTATTGAGCTTTGAAGTGAGCACCAAATTGTTGGCTCAATCGATGAAATTGAAATTGCCGGATTTAGGGTAGTTCACGGTGGCAGCATCTTCCGTGGTCCTGTCAAACTCGATGAGTCAGCTATTGGTCACATTCAAGCGCTTGCTAAATTTGCGCCACTACACAACCCATCAGCTATTGAGAGCATCAGAGCAATCCAAGCAGTGCTACCAAATGTGAAATTAGCAGCAAGCTTTGATACTGCCTTTCATGCTGACATTCCCAAAATTAACTACACTTATCCAATTAGTTCAGAACTAAGTGAAAAATACCAAATCCGTAAATACGGATTTCACGGAATTAGTCACAAATATATAACCAACACTTTAGAGCAAACCCTTGGTGTTGCAACTGTTGACTATGTTAATATGCACATTGGTAATGGTGCTTCACTAGCTGCTATCAAAGATTCTAAATCAATTGATACTAGCATGGGACTTACTCCACTAGCTGGTCTGATGATGGGAACCCGTAGTGGTGACATCGATCCATCAATCCACCACTTTGTTTACCACCAAGCTGGACTATCAATTGATGAATTCACTGATATACTCAATAAAAAATCAGGAGTACTTGGAGTCTCTGGTATCTCTTCAGATATGCGTGATTTATCACAAGCTGCCAAAGACGGTAATGCTCAAGCTGAATTTACTCTTGAACTCTATGCCCAAAAAATTGCTGACTACTTAGTTAATTATATTAACAAAGTAGGTAAATCAATTCAAGCTCTTGTTTTCACTGGGGGAGTTGGTGAAAACTCAGCTTCAATGCGTCAACGCATTATTGATAAAATTAATTTACCTAAATTAAATTTAGTGTTAAATCAAACTAAAAACACTGCTCCATTAAAAGAGTTTGGCCCAGTGGAATTGGTTTCAGATGCAAGCTCTGACTTGCCAATTTATGTCATAAAAACCAATGAAGAGTTATTAATTGCACAAAATGCTATTAAATCTTGAAAATAATTTTATTTTAGTGTATAATATATTTTGGTTTAATTAAATGTGAAAATTTATTAAATCAGCCGCGAGCAAAAATAGTTGATATCAAACAAGTTTGGAGCAATTTGCATTCATTGGCCGATCAAATGTCGGTAAGTCATCATTAATTAATGCATTAGCAAATTGCAAGATTGCCCGGGTTTCAAAACAACCAGGGCGAACCCAACTTATCAATTATTTTCAAGTTAAGGACAAAATTGTCATTGACTTGCCAGGTTATGGTTATGCTAGATTAAGCATCGCTCAGAAAAGTCGCATTTCTCTGATGCTCGCGGACTTTTTTCGAAATGCGCAACTTAGTGGTATCTTTTTAATTATAGATGCTACAATAGGTTTTCAAGAGCTTGACTATCAAATGCTTGAATACCTAATTGGCCTTGGTCACAAAGTAATAGTTATTGCCAACAAAGTTGACAAAACTAACCAAAGCCAAAAGGCTAAAATAGCCAATCAGGCTAAAAAACTTAATTTAGCAATTGTATTTGTCTCAGCTAAAAACAAAGTTCAGCTTGATGCTATTAGATCCATTATTAATTATTAATTTCAATAAAATTTTTAATTAAAAGTATTTATAATTCAGTTTTTATTGAATAATAAATCAAATTGGTAAAAAAATCTTTTTATATAACAAATCATCTTTATTTATATCTATGTTGTAGAATTTAATTTTTTAAAAAGTATGAATTTTAAATCATAAATCCTTCAAGTCTTATATTTTGTTTAAAATAATCTACAATCATTGATTTAACAAACCTTCATTTTTTTGTTTCAATTATATATAATATATAAGTCTATATAATTGAAACAAACTTTGTTTAATTAATTTTTTAAAAACATGAATTTTTATAGTTCATGTTTTTTATTTTCTATAAATATAAAAAATACCAACTAAAGTTGTTACTTTATATTAAAAATAATCAAGATTGGCAAACCTAATTTAATTATAAATTCGGATTTTAAAGCAGCTAATTACCTAGATAAATCTAAGTAATTAGCCGATTTTTTTTAGCAATTAAAAAAAAAAAAAAAGTGGCATAAAAAATATGATTTTTATTTTTTTCATATAAAATATATAACAAATTTTTAATTTTAAAAAAGGATTTTAATGAAAAAAAATTTAAAATATCTAATTATAGGAGGGACTGCAGTAGCATCAGTAGTTATTGTTGCGGCACCTATTGCAGCCACTTCTAAATACACTTATCCAAGTGACCCACTTGAGGCGGTTACAAAAGATCTTAGCCAAATTACAAATGCCGCATTTACTCAAGGAACTTATGATTATAAAACCACATATGCTGACTTAAAATCTAAAGTTTTAAGTAAAAAACAAAAAGATGGAAGTTGAAATGTTGATGGACTTATCGACTTTTTCAAAGGTCAACAAGCTACAAAAAAAGATGAAAAAGGCTATGAAAAAGTTAGTTTTTCAGATGCTCAAATCAAAGTTGTTGATATCAAACCAAATGATGAAAAACAAAATTTTGATGTATACTTCTATGTTCAATCAACAAAGGCAAATGATCGTGGAGACTTTGTTAAATCATCAGTTTCTAAAGCGACTATCTCATTTGGTTACAAACCAGAATTTAACCTTGCAGCATTTGCTCACGATGTAACTAGAAAAAGCTTTACAGGTGCTGCTAGTGGACAAAATTCAAATGGACAAAATCCAAATGTAACTAACTCACTAAAAGCTTACACTCTTGCTGATGTCACTACAGATAGAGCTATTTTAGAACTTACACCAGTTCAAGACTTTGTAACTGATGTAAATAGTGCTACTTCTTCAGAAGATGCAATTACTAAATTAGGGAAATATTTTAATGTTTCATCAATTTTAAGCGAAATTAATAGTAACAGTGAAAATGTAATTACCACTAATACAACAACTCCTGTTGCAAGTCAAACTACTAATCAACCTGGACCTAAAGCAACACAAGATGCAACTACTACAACAACAAATAACAAACTTCGTTACAAAGTATCTTTAATTAAAAATCCAAATAACAATACTGAATACATTACACTAGAAAATGGTGGTAAATCAGCTAAAATTTTCTTACAAACAGAATTTAGTGATTCATTTAAAGCTAAACACCAAGGGCTTAAAGGTATTGATGCAAAACACATTGATATTTTAGAAATTCCTTTAACAGCATTTGCAGATTCATCAACACCTGCAAGTCAATTTGCTGTAGCACCAACACTACAAGAAAGTGATTATTACACAACACCTGCAGCAGATTCATCAACACCTTCTGCAAGTGGAGTAGCAACTCAAGCAAGTACTTCAACAACTTCAACTTCAGAAACAGTTAAAATTGATTTGAAAAAACAAGATCCACTTGATTGAATTTTTGCATATAATTCATTTTTCTTCCCAAGTAAAGCATATAAAGATGCATATGCTAAACTTTACATTGAATCTTCACTTAACAAACCATTAAGTATTTCAGATTTTACTTTAAATGGTGAAAATGATACAAACAAAGCAATAATTGATAACAAAATTGGTGAATTAAAATCAACTGTTAAATTTGATGGTGATTCTTTAGGTCTTGAAAACAAAGATGGTAAAGTTGTTGCAACTATAGCAGGAACAATTTCTGTTTCTTCAGCACAAAATACATCATTATTTACTAAAGACTTTACTTTAACACTAGACAACTTTAAAGAAGCTGGTGGTTCTTATTTGAAAACCTTATTTGATGAAGAAAATAAAGAGAAACCAATAGTTATACCAGGAGCACAGCAACCACAACAAGGACAACAACAAGCAGGACAACAAACATCACAAACAACACCTGTTTTTGAAGGTAGATTGATTTTCCAAAAAGACAAAAAATTTGGAACAAATGCATTAGATTATAGTGCAATTTCAGCTGCTCTTCAATCACAAAATCCTGATGCTGCTAAAAATGTTCTTGCAGATCCTACAACAACTGATGTTAGATTTTACACCGGTGAACGTTTGGAAGCATTAACATCTAAATTTGTATTGCCAACAGATGCACAAATTGCAAGTGATTTTAGTCTTGATACATCAAAATTAAACAAAAAAAATGGTATTTTCAATATTAAATCTAAATTCCTACCAACTGATTTAAGTGTATCTCGTTACTACTTTGCATTGGCAAACGAAGGATTAGATAAAGCTGCTCCACAATTTTTAAAAATGTTAGAAGCAGCTGGACTTGTTGAAAAAGGTAAAACAATAGATGTTACAAAACCTATTTTTAATCAACTAAAAGATATTGCTATTAAAAATGTTGATGGTGATGCTGCACAACAAACTCAAGGTAATGTTATGCAAACTCAAGCTGTTACTACAAATCAAGGTAGCACAAATAATCCAATGAGATTCTTTGTTATTAACAATGAAAACCAAGAAAAAGGTACTTTATTACACCAATCTGTTTTAGTAAATTGAAGTAAAATAAGTGATATCACAGCTAATACCACAACTCCATATTCAAAAATTCAAAATACAGAAAATAGTGACTATGATGTTCTAAAAAGTATTATTGATTTAAAACAAGCAGATATTTTTAGTAATAGAATTGATAAAATTAATGAATTACCTTCATTTACAAATGCAGCTGAACTTTTAATTGCAATGTATACTAAAGTTCGTTTATTATCTGCTCCTGGTGTTGGATTCCCACTTCTTCCAATTGGTAAAGGTGCTCAATTAAGTTATGGAATTGGAATTCAAAGTGATGGAACACTTGCAAATTCCAAAGCAAACAACTTTAAGTATCAATACACTTTAAAATTAGTTGGTGACAATAATAGCGAACAACAATTATACCAATCTAGTGAAGATACTACTACTATAGGTTCAGTTCAAGTTCAAGGGCAAGAAGTTTCATCTGAAGTTCAATCATTAAACCAAATTGTTGCAAACATTCCATCTATTTATAATAATGTTTGAGTTAGTGCTGATGAATATGATAAATTAAAAGCAACAGTAGATTCTGGCACACCAGCTACTACAATTACAAACGATACTCTTTCAAGTATTGGACTTCAAGGATTAAGTGACTACTTATCATCTGTTGCTCCAGGATTTACAATAAGTGGTGATACAACAAAAGCTATTGTTGATCCAGAAGGACTTCGTTCATATAAAACTTTAAACCTAATTTTAGGAAAAGGAGCTGACAAAGCAACCACTCCTATTAGAATATTTGTTTACAAAGCAACACCTAAAACTGTAAATAGTACAGCACAACAATCTGGAAGTTCAGTTGCTACAACAAGCTCTACAACAAGTGGTACTCCAAGCACTACTATGACCACTACAACAAGCGCTACTACAAAATAATCAAACTTAAGGACATATAATAATGATTAAAAAATTTTTAAATTGAAAAGGCGGACTAATTGTTGGGGCAACCACAGCAATTTTGATAGCTGCTATTGCTTCTCCAATAGTTGGTAAAAATGCAATTGACGCTAGTTATAATGAAAAAATAAATCAAAGAACTGGTGTTGAAGCAGCAACACAATCAGTTCAAAAATTTACCATTACTGAGGAAAATTTTAAAACTGGTGTTGCTAAATTACAATTAAATGATAAATACAAAGACAGATTAACTGCTTCAACAGCTCTTGAACTACACAATGACAAATCATATAGTTTTGAACTAATCGATGCAGTTGATTTAAAAGCCTTGAAAGACAAAGATCCAGATATGGAATTTGAATTACGTACCATTAGTAAAACTGAAAATAGTTCAAACCCTTCAGTTGCAACTAAAGATGGTGTAATTAACAATATTTATGTAATTGGTACTGATACTAAAAACAATATTTTCTATCAGGCAACTGGATCAATTTCAGGATTTTTACCTGATGCTCAAGTAAATGCAAGTAACAACTTCTTTATTAAAAGTACTGAATCAAGTATTAAAGTTAAAGATGAAGTTCAAGACAAAACTGCAACAGCAGTTGCTCTTAAGTTGCAAGAACTATTTAGTCAAAACTTAACTCCTAAATCAGGAAACACAACAGCTCCAGTTGCTCCAAAAACTCCTGCAAATCCAGCAACTCCTGCAAATCCAGGAACTCCTGGACAATCAGCAGGAACTCCTGGACAATCAGCAGGAACTCCTGGACAATCAGCAGGAACTTCTACTGCTCCAGTAGATAATCCTAAAGCTCCATCAACAACTTCTGCTGAAGGGCGTCGTCCAAAACAAGCAGATGGACAAACTGTTGCAAGCCAAACTTCAACAACAAGTACTACTTCTTCAAGAGAATTAGCACATGCATTCAAAGTCGCTTTAGCTGAAGTTGGTGGCTTCAATCTTAAAGATACAAATGGTGATTTTACATTCTTACCTGATTCATACTACATTGCACCAGTTGTTGATGCAAACAACAAATTGAAATTTAGTAATGTAAATAACATTAATCAAACATTATCAATTGATGTTGAAATTGTTGGACCAGATGGTACAAAATTACCAACTACATTAAATTTCACTAATTTAGGTAATACTAGTCAAGACACACAAGACAAATTAATTCAGTCATTTGCTAATTCATACAAATTAAAACCAGGAATTGCAAAAGCACTTGCAACTGCTCACTTAGGAATTGCAGATGTTGTTTATGCACCTTCATTACCAACAGAATTAGCAAATGTAGCACCATTTAATACACAAGATGCAAATGTTAAAGATTTTGGATTTTGATTTGAAAAAGTTTCAGGTCAACAATTTGGTTCTAGTTCAAATTCTGATTTAAGTGGATTCGCAATTAATATTGCTCAAGGTGATGCTGCACCAAGTGCAGAAGAAATTGAATCATTAAAAGCAACTGATTCACTTAAATTATCAATTCAATACCAACAAAAAGAAGGTAGTTCATCAATTCCACAAGGAATTAATGTAGATACTGCAAAAACATTCCAAGCAGGAACTAACTTAATTTTAGACACTCGTGGTGAAACTGTTAACCAATTAGTAGCTGATAGTCTTCCTTCACAACAAGGAACTGTACAATCTTCACAACCTCAAAATGCTTCTAAATTTAGTTTTGATATTGATTCAAAAGCTCCAATTCTATTTGCTAACCACTTAGATAATGCAATTGCTGCATTTAATGCATCATCTGCATCAAATATTAATTTAGCTGTTAGTCAATTAGCATTCTTATTAGATCGAAGTGGAAATGATGCAAAATTAGATGAGAAAACATATGGTCAATATATTAAAGATACATTAACATCATTTAATGATGCATTGCCAAAAGGTGTAACCCTTGCTTTAAAAGGTCAATTTGACAAACAAACAAGCAAATACACTATTTACGTTAAAGCTATGGCAGGTTCTAAAGAACTTAAAGCGTACTCATTTGATATTTCGAATGTAAGTGCACCAAATTATGCTTATGATGCAGCATCTAAATTTGGAGCAGATGTATTTGTTGATGCAACTTTCGATAGATTGGTTGAACAAAAAGAAACAACAAAACCTGGAACAACAGGTGGTATGCAATCTACAACAGGAACTGAAGCATTAAAATTACAAAATTATGATAGTTCTAAACAAATATTTACATTATCTGATAAAACAAAATTTGAATTTAGTTCACAAGGTTTAGCATTAAAAAATAAAGATGAAGTTTTAAAATTTTCAGATAGTGCAAACAAATCTACTAGTGGTAATAATACAGAAGAAACTACTTTAAAAAATGGAACTTTATGATTAGCTTTTAAAGCAAGTCAATTAAAAACAGGTATTAGAACTTACTTTTTAGCATCTAAAACAAGTTCATCTAATGAGAATGAAGTTGGATTATTTATTGAAAAAGTTCCTAATATTGCAAGTACAATTAATACAGAAGCTGGTGTTGGAAAAATTAATAAAGAAGGGTATATTATTGGAATTACTTATAATAATGTTCAAGGAAGCAATGGAGGTGATAAAGCCTCTGGAGATATTGTTGCATTATTTACATCCACATCTAAAGGTGTTATAGAAAAAACTGATCACAAAGTATTTCAATTATTAAAATCCACTGAGGTTTCTAGTGGTGCTAATAAAACTGGAGTTGAGTACAAAGATAGTTCATTCAAAAATACATTTAATGGAGATTTGGATTATGGTGATTTTATTTCTAAAACAAATAATGATGATCCTACTCTATTACTAGAAATAAATATTAAGAATTTACCAGATCCAAGTAAATCTAAAGATATTAAAAACTCTATTAATTTTACTCTTTATTCATCAGCTATTAAGAATCCATTAAACAATCCAATTAAATCAGAGTTTAGTCAACCTGTTTATGTTGATAGTACACCATATAGTGCTGATAAAAAAGCAACATCATTTATTAATCGTGGAATTGATTTTTATAGTATTGGTGATCCTGCTTTTGGATCAGAACAAAACCACATTACCTTCAAAGCTATGGCTGTTTTCAAAGATAAAGATGAACATGGTGTAACCCAAAACTCTGAAGTTCGTCGTCAAATTGCTAAAGCATTTATAAAACAATACTTCACTGAAGATCAAGAAGCTGAAGGTGCTCAAAACCAAGGTAAACAAACCCAAAGTAGTAATACTTCAAACTCAACAAACTAACACCAACGGACAAGGCACCAGTAGCTCTACTGTTAGCAGTTAACCCAACCCAAACCCAACTTATTCAAATGTACAACACTTTAAATCTTTTTTAGAAGTAAAATCTTAAGTAGTTTATCTACTAAAAAAAAGTGTTAGTGCAAAAATAAATTTCACAAACACAACTAACAAACAAAATCCTTATCCTTAAAAATTAAATTAAAAATTTTCATATCAATAACAATCAAACACAAATGAGCAATCATTTGTGTTTTTTATTCTATTAATATATATTGTTTTTAAAAGTATAAGTAAGTAAATTAATCTATAAAAATGCTTTTAATTATTTTTATAAATATTTATGCTTTTAAAATGCTATAATTAAAAATATTTAATTTTAGTTAAATTATTATTTAAAAGGAGTACCACAAATGTCTAATAAAGATAAAGAATTTGATGTAGTTAAAGATTTTACAAACAAATTGGGTTTGAAAAATCGTACTGATGGTACTATCCCTTTTTATAAAAAAATAACAAATGGTAAACAGGCCACCAAACCTGATGGCTATTTTTATTATGAAGGTATTACCTTTATTTTAGATGCAAAAGCAGAAGGTAAAAAATTTACAGGTCAACTTAAAGACTATATGACCAATGAGCCCAACCCTAACTTTATTGGCTTTGAATACAACAAAAGTGAATTAAGAGTTTATCTCAAAGGTGAATTAGTTGCAAGTGAAACAACTGTGCAAAATAAGGAATATTATAAAAATACTTATTTTCCTAATTTAAAAGTTAATAATGCTCAAAAAGTTGCAGAAGAAACTAAGAACTTAGTTGATTTGTTTTGAAACGCCAATATCGACAAACAATTAAATGTTCACTTTATTGGCGCTATCTTTGTCATCAAAACTTTGCACAAAGACTTCGATAAGCTAATGCAAAATATCTTTAGTGACAATAATACTATTTCCATATTACAAAGATTAATACAAGCACTAAATAAAGAAATCGATAATAATGACAACATTAATAAAGTTCGTACTAAAAATTATTTAATCAGATGTCTTGAAGAGTCAACTATTCAAAATGCCAGTGTCAATGATATTCATAATATCTTAGAAACTATAGTAAGAATTTATAATAATATTCATCTTGATTCAGATTTTGAAGGTTTTGATATTATGAATCGCTTTTTGCAAGTATTTCGCAAATGAAATAGTGCAAATGCTAATGAAAAAGGTGAAGTGTTTACTCCAGACCATATTGCTCAATTAATGGCTGAATTAATTGATCTTAGCTATCAAGATCATATATTAGATCCAACTTGCGGAAGTGGAACATTTTTAACCAACGCTCTTGCCCTTATGGTTAAAGATGTTGAAAGCAAACTTGGAAGCAATAAGAAAAAAATAACAGAAGAAATTAGCACTATTAAGCAAAGTAGACTAATTGGGATTGAAGTCAATGAATTTAATGCAACACTTGCATCTGTTAATATGATGATGCACAATGATGGTAGTTCTATGATTATTTTTGACAATTGTTTCAATGCACTATCCGGTCTCACTTATAACAAAGTGTTAATGAATCCACCCTTTAATCAGAAAGATCATGAACTTAAATTCGTTTTAGAAACACTTAAATTTTTAAAAATTGGTGGCCTTTTAGCCACTATTGTGCCCAAAACGGTTTTAAAAGGTAAAAGTAGCAAAAATTTTTTTAATCAAGATTATTTAAAACAAATATTTAGTTTTTGTAAACTCGAAGCTGTAATTTCCTTACCTGATGACTTGTTTGCACCAAATGCAGGTGTGGCCACTGCAATTGCTATTTTTAAAAAAAATAGAGAATATGATCTTAATTTACTAAATCAGTCCACAACTAATTTTGAGCAACAAAGTCTTTTTATCAATATGAAAGATGATGGTTTTTATCATCCCAAAGATAACTTTCGATATCCAACAAGTAAATGAAATGAGATTAGGACTCAAGTCATAAATGCTTACAAGCATAAAATATATGATGAATTTTTAGCTTTTGAAAAAACAGTTAATTATAATGATCAACTCTTATTTGAGAACTTTAACTCCCATCGACCATATGAAGTGGTCCAAAGCACTTTTGTCAAAACCATTCGTGAAAATCTGGCAGCTAAAATTCTTTCTGGCATCAAAATTAAATACAATAAATACAATTTTAAAGATGACCCAGATTTTTATAACCATCAAGTTGAATTTAAAAAGTTTAAAATTGTTGAACTAATTGAAAAAATTGCAATTGGTTCAGAGAAAAAGTCTATTGATAGAAAAATTGAAAACAAATTTAAATCTGGCATTCCACTAATTATTGCTAAAAAGGACAACAATGGAGTTGGTGGTTTAGTTGAACAATACAATCAAAGCTGAAAAAACAAAATTGTTATCATCAATGGTGGTGATGGTGGCGGTGGCAAAACCTTTTATTGTGACTTCGAATTTGCAGCCACTAATTTTGTAACCATTTGTGATTTAAAACCAATGTGACAAAATAGATTTGATGACAATGCCTTATTTTATTTAAGCACAGTCATTAGTGAACGACTCCACAAGTATGTTAATCATGGACTTACTCGTAAGGACTTAAATCCTGAAATTATGATTAAATTACCAGTTGATTCACAAGGTGATTTAGATATTAAATATATGTCTGATTATATTGCTAATTTAAAAATTAGAAATAATTAATTTTATCTAGTCGAGTCCAAACATAGGAACAATTGTTTTTTATATGTTTGTCAAATAAATTGCTTTTTTAAAAAACTCAATAATATTTTTATTTACTTTTAAACAATGTCATTATAATATAGTTGAATTATCTAATTGATTTCAATTTTTTGTTTATTTTGTTAAAAATTAAAAAGGAGTTATATGAAAAAGGCATCATTGAAAAATTTTTTTATCTTGTTGTCTACATCTGTGATTGCTACAACTTCGTTACTAGGTTTTAGCCACAATAAAACAACAGTTGATAATTTCACCAATAACCAAAGCACACCTAGTTTTAGTGCCCAATCTTTTGCTTCACAAACTGTGCAATCAACACAAACCAAAGCTACAGCTTATTTTGAAAAAACTGTTTTTCAAAATGCAGATTCATTTAATTATATAAATGTTAGTTTACCACTTCAAAGCAGTGAAATTAGTGATTTAAATTTAGATTCACTTTTTATTAGTTTTACATTGTCGCATCCAAATGCTGAAGATGACAATGTTATGTATCTTGGTTACAAAAATAAAGTGGATGAAATTACCAACAGTATTTTGCCAACCAAAGTTTCATTGGAAAACGGAAAATACAATGAGCAATCTAAAACTTATACTTTAACAGTGAAATTTTCAGGAATGTATGCTTGAGATTTATCAACTTTCAAATTTCAATTAGGACTTGATGGAAGAGCGATTGAAATTAAGCCAACTAATAAACCACAACCAAAACCAATTTATGAATCAAAAGCAGCAAAATCAACACAAACTAAAGTTAAAAGTAGAAAACGTCGTTCAGTCGAATCTATACCAAGCCCACAAAGAGAAGACCAAATGAGTGATGTAGATTTACTCAAACTAGTTCAGTCAACTCCTAAATACACACCGCCAGCAAGGCCACAATGAAAATCATCTTATAAAGACTTTAAAATCACTCCTGTTTTTCAAAGTCGTAGCGCAGAAGTTAGAGCTACTACCAACCATTATAAGCCTAACGGTTATGTAACTCTTAATGCTCCAGATGATTATTTAGGTGTTTTAGATCATAGCCAATGAACTGGGTTTGTACCTGACTTGAGATGATATCAAGTATCTATTCCTAATGAATATAGATTTTTTGAAAATGATGAGAGAAAATTCTACATAAATATGAATATTCAAGAAGGTAACAAATCATCTAGTGTTTCATATATAGTAGATGGTCACAAAGCTACATTAATTACTAACTATGGGTCTAATAAAAATGATATTAGTATGTTTGAAAAAACATATAAGGCAGATGATAACAAAGGGGTGATTACTTTTCAAATCCGTTTAGGTCAACGTTTTGACCCAGCTAAATCTAGATTAACAATGTCATTTACTGGATTTAGAAATGGAACATACTTTCAAGTAACAGGGTCTAAAACACCACCTAAAGTTACAAAATTAAGTGATTGACAACAACGTGAAGTTTGAAATAGAGGTACCTGAAATAAATATGTTACTATTGAAAATAGTGACCAAGCAAAAGAAAATGATAAATTAACAGTTGAATTAAAACACCCAGATGCACCAGATGTTACATTGCATTATAAAGTTGAAGGTCAAAAATTGGTTGATGATGGTAACAATGGCAACTCTATCAAATTTAAGATTTATAATAAATGAGGTAAAAATATAGATGTTAAAAGTGGACATAAATTTGGATTCTATGTTGAATTAAGTAGTTTATTTGATCCAACTAAAACTGAAATAGTTGTCACATTTAAAGGTAAAACACAAACTGTAAACTTACCTAACTTTTGAAATATGTTTCCTGAAAGATACTAATTGAACAAATTTCATATTAAAAAACACCCAAAACGGGTGTTTTTTAATTATTTTATTAATTTTTTAAAATTTTGTTGTATGATTGCAATTCCTTATTTTCTTTTATAATCTCAATTTAAACCTTTATCAAATAGAGCTGTTTTAAAATTCAGATCATCATGATGCATTTGGCGCAATGCTGACAAATAACTTTTGCGTTGGTCTGCAAAACCACCATAAATGACATCATAAGCTGGCAAATTATATTTACCATAATAACCTTTGTAATCAAAACCACTAGAGTATAAATTAGTAATTACACTTGTAGATGATTTTGAATCAGAACCTGCAAAAATACCATAGAGATTATCGCCAATGTAGACTCCAGAGCCACTAGCTCCTGGAGCTGTGACATAATTGTCAATGTGAGTGGTAAGTCCAGTTCATAGATAATGTTTTTTGACTATCTTACCATCTTTGAGATAAGGTACATCAAGGCTTTGTTGACCAAAGATTGGAGCTGTAATCAAAATATCACTCACTCCTGGTCGATTAACAAAATTGCGATATCCTCAACTAGTTGAAAAATCACTACCACCAGCTAGTGATTTTCAATCTACAAATTGATTGGATGCAATTTTAGAATATAAATCTCGATTTTTATTAATTCAAGGTGTCCGCGCTACATCTGAGTCCTTATTTGATTTGGGATATTTATCTTCATCTTTTAATTTTAGAGTAGATTCATACTTAAATTGAGGAAATCCCAAAGAATAAAATGGATTAGGTGGTAATTTATAATAATCATCGCTTAGTATATCTGTTTTATCAAGTTTGTTAGCTAAGTGACCATCATAAAAATCTTGAGTAATAAGACGAGCCTGGGCTTCTGAATCAAAGGTGATTTCAACTATGCCAACATCAAGTGCTAGTCCAAAATCTTGAATTTCCTTTTGCTTACTAATACTTGCCAAATCTAAATTAAAAAAGTCAGTTCCAAGTAAAACTGTCCTAATATTCATCTTACCAACAGGATTGAGACCTGTATAATTACCTTGCTTATCAAGACCATTATTGCTAACTCCATTTTTATCATGAACAGTGAGGGTTACTGTTTTGTAATCACTAGGATTATCTAGTGTTGGGGAAATAATTTTGTCAGTATTTACATCACTGTTGAGTTTGATAATTTCCAAATCTCAAGTATTTGTTTGCAAATCATTTGGATTAAAATTATCCAAAGTTCCTCAAAGTCCATCTTTTTGATAATTATTAGCAATTTTTAAATTTGCAATCACATGAGCAGCAGTGATAAAATATCAAGTTTTTGGATATGAGCCATCTGGCTCAATTTTGTAATCCAAAATTGTGGCACTACCTTCGTGGATGTTGACAAATTTAACCAAAGAAGCAGGATCGCTAGTTGAATTAAATCTGGCACCATCACGATAATAAAATGAAACTGCTCGTTTTGCCAAGTTTTGATAATTTGGATTAGCCAAAACTCTTGGTAATCCACTTCGATCTGGTCCAACATTATTTTGTCCAGCAACCATTACTCCAGGAAATTTTTTATTAGTTGCAACTAAATTAATATCAAGACCATCAATCTTGCCATTGTCCAAATGGGGCAAAGAATAAAATCTTTTTTGAGCATTTTGATAAAGCATTTGCCCAACCTCTTTGGCTTTTTTATCAAGATCTGCAAGAATTGAAGGATCAATTTTAGTATCTTTGTGTTCGCTTTCAAGTTGAAGAAAAGATGGTAAGGTTTTCTTATCATAATAGTATTCAAACTTGTTGCCATAATTATTTTTATAAGTAATTACATCTTTATTTGGATTATCGAATTTATAATAATCCCTTTTTACTCTTTTACCATCTTTGAAAAGTCCAGCAAGTTCTAAATAACTTTTTTGCTCATTAGGATTTACAAGCTCATCATTGTCATCATCACTTTGATCAAAGTTATCTTTGGGAGCGATGGTGCTAGCTATCTTTTGAGTATCTTGAGATTTTTGATTATCTAAAGGTGTAGAAATAGTTGGTGAACTACAAGATATTAATGAAAAAATAGGGATAAATAATCAAATTAATTTTTTTTTATTCATAGTTAGTGATTTATACAATAAAGGTATTTGTTTTTACAAAACTTTATTATATTATAGTTAAATAATGTTAGAAAATGTATAAATTAACTTCTTGTTGTTTAAGTTTTGTCACCTTAATGTTTAAAATTTAATAAATTTGTTAAATGTTTTTAAATTAACTGTGATTTTAATTGAAAACAAATTAATTGGATTTATTGGCTGTTGATTATAGTTTTGCTATAATTTATTTATTTAAAAAATGTTAAAAAATAGAATAGAAAGAGGAGGTTTTTTGTAGAAATATCATTTTACTACAAAAAATAAGCATAAATATGGCTAAATTTTTTAGAAAAAAAGTTCTTATTCCTTTAATGATTTCATTACCAGTTGTTGCAACAAGTATTGGAGTTGGAGTTTATTTTGGTAAAAAAACAACAATGTATGACCTCCCTAGTTTATCTATTGATTCATCTACTAATGAAATTAAAGATATTTTGACCAATTCTAATTCAGATGTGCCCACTGATTTGAAAGAATACTTGCTATCAATTGTAAATGATATTGATAAAAACAAAGAAATTGATGTTCAAAAAGTTGCAGAAACATTAAAAAAATGAGCAAAAATTAATGATTATTTATCTCAAATTAAACAAACTAATTTTAGTGAACATTACACTGATTTTTTACAACAATCTTTGAATTTAAATATTGCTGAAATCGAAAATAAAAAAAATAGTTTAGAAAAAGATATTGATAAAAAAGATGTATCTGGTGTTAAGCAATTAATTGATAAATCAGATGAAATTCAACAAATTGAAAATTCTTTGTCCAACTTTTACACAACTGGGGACAAGTTTAAAGAAGACTACAAACAAATTCAAAATGTTTTTACTAATCTTGATACTGTTTTAACAAAATCTAGTCTCCAAGAATTAAAAATGAATCTAGTTGATAACTTTACTAAACATCAAGATCTAAAAGGCTTTTTAAACAAAATTCAAAAAATTCAATCAAATGTTGAAAAAATTGCTTCTAAATCTAATGAGGATAGTGAAGTTGAAAAAAATGGTAAGATTGATATTAGTGATTTAGGAACTATAAAATCAAATGATAAAGATCTTAATGAATTAAAAGATTCAGTAGCTGATCTTCATTTAACACCAACTAAGCAACTAGATCAAATAGAAAATAATAAAAACAGTGCTGAATCACAAATAGATAATTTACAATCACTATCACTTGAGTTACAAACAGCTTTTAAAGATAAAATTAGTTCTACAGATGATGAAAAAATTATAACTGGCTTAGTTAATCAAGCTAGTGCATACAACACCACAGCAAGTGATCTCATTCACACTGTTGAAATGGCTAAAAATGTTAAACAAAGCTCAAGCTATACATCAGCTACCAATCAAAACATATTTGATAGTGCTTTTGAAAAAGCGCAAGAAGTATTAAATTCTAATTCAAAACTTATTTCAAATAATAACTATCTTGATTCAGATAGTTCTATTTCAACTTTAGGAACTCTAACAACAAATTTAAAAGCAGCAATTGCAGCCTTAAATGGAAAAACAAATGAAAAGGAAATTGTTGACTTTAAAGCTGATGTTGAAAAGAAACTAGAAGTTGGTTTTTACAAAGGAGTTGATAAATATAATCTTAAAAATCTAATTTATAGTGTAAGTATCGATAATGATACTAAACCGCTTTTACTTACAGAAAACACTATTGATGATGTTGAACTAACTTATTTAGGTTCACAATTAAATAATGATGATATCAATAAATTAGACCTAACTTATCAAGCAACTAAAATTTCTGATCCTAAAGTTACAGCAACAATTCACAAAACAATGACTTTTACTAATGATTTCAAAACAATTATAAATAAAATTCATTTTGGTAATTTAGATGATTTATTTGATTTTGATTATGGTAGATTAGCAAATTATTTCGAATCTGATGTCCAAAGTAAAAAAACAGAAATTGAATCTAAATTTACTAACAAACTAACAAATGTAAATGGATTTTTTACTTACAAAATTAAAGAGGGATCATTAGCATATGAAGCTGATAAAACGATAAGTTTAAGTGTTGATTTTTTTGTTAATAAAAGGCTTGTAAAAGAAGAAAAATTAAAGACAAAACAACCAATTACTTTTTGAAATAATGGATCCACTGGAGATCAAAGGTTTGGTTTTGACTATGATCTCAAAAAAGCGGTTAGCTTTATTGAACACAAGCATATGGACAATAATAAACCAGTTCCTAATCTAGATGCAGAATTAATTTGGGAAAATACAACTATAAAACCAGGTGCAACTAAAACACATAGTGATTATAAGCCAGATGATGCTATTAAGGCTTTAGATGAATCTTATGATTTTCCTAAAATTGGAGAGTATCAAATTTATCCTAAAAAAATAATCTGACCAAAATATACTAATGATAAAGACTACATGACAACGGCAAATGTATTTTTTTGAATTAAAAAAGATGGTGTAGATTTGCCATTTAGTGAAATTAAAAGTAATATTTCAGATTCTGAAGAGTATGAAAATAACTTTGCAAAAAACATAAACTATTTCAAACCATTTTATTTCACTGATATTCAACCAAAAAATGGTCATGAGTGATTTGAGTCATCAGATTTTGTTCCGGAGGATAAAACAAAACATAGCATTTTTTCCACAGATAAAGCAATAATTGATCAAATTAATAGCAAAAATTTTGAGATCCGCAAGGCAGATGGTGCAATCATCAATAAACAACCTATTAAATATTCTGTTTTAGATCCCCAAGATATCATTCAACAAAAAGCGTATTCTGCTCTAAATTATTTACTTAAATTAAAATCTACAAATGGAGCAAATCAAGCAAATAATTCTACAAACACAACCTCAAAAGAAGAGCAAGAAGCAAAGCAAGCCGCTAAAAATAACATGGAAAATAATGAGTTTAAGGACAATAAAGAGGTTGAAGATGGACTCAAAGATGCATTGGGTAAAATAATTAAGCCAAAAAACACACCACCAGCAGCGAAAGATTCAGATTTTTATTCATCCAAAGATGACATTAGTAGTTCTGAAGATAGAGCTAATAATTTAAATATAAGTAGCATATCACAAAAATATTTTATTTATTTTTATGATGTCAAAGCAGTAACAGATCATCCAGATTACTTATCTTTTAAATTAGGATTTATTTTTAAAAATGATACAAGAAGAAGATACTCTCCAAATAAAACATTTATTTTAACTCATTTAAGAAATGACTTTAAATATAATTTATATCCAGAAGTTATCCTAAATCGTCTAAAACTCAGTGATTTTAGATTTGATAATTCAAACAATTTAACTTCCTCAACTTCCCTTGAACAAATTCAAAGTCAAATTCATTGAAATGAAAGTAAAATAACTTACAATCACTTTGATTTTCTTACCAATCATATTAAAGTTGCAGAAGTTGTTGCTAAAAATGGTGGTATTTATGTTAAATTTAAATATACTGATCCAACAACACAAAAGACAACTATAGGGAATAACTATTATAAAATTTCAAATTTTACAGTTTCAAATTCTGCTTTTAAAACAGATTTTAATTTTACCAACCCAAATCTAAAAACTGTTTTTGAATCAGCGAATTCTGTAGAGCGAACAAGAAAAATAGAGTTTTATTTTAAAGATCAAAGTTGAAATTATAATGATAAAGATGGAAGTGCTAATTGAACCCTAAAGAAAAAATATCTTGATAAAACATTTTTTCAAAATAATCCATCTAAACGTAAAATTAAACTCACAATTTTAGGAGATACATTGGTTCAAGATGACTTTAGGCTATCAAGATTCATTGATAGAAGTCAAATTCATGGAAATTATAGCTCTCCTTATACAGTTACAATTGATTTTGAAAAATTGATGAGTGAAAAAACTGAAACTGTAAGTTTTAAGACCTATCAATATTCAATTGATGGTCACAGACATGCTCCAGAGTTGCAATTAAATTTAACAGCAACACTACTTGACAATCATGATATAAATTTCAAATTATCTCTTGCTGATCCAACTTATAAATTAGTTGTTGGTAATCCTTATTTCTATATGTTATCACCTTCTGAAGTTTTCGGTTCCCGCTTTGGTGAATTTAAAAATGACCAAGCCTTTTTATTAAATTATTATGGTGCTTCTGTAGAAATTAGTTACACAAATGCTGAACAACATGAAGAATTTACAACTGAAGATACCCAAACCAATCAATTTAATTACAAAGAACTTGACTTTAGTCAAGAAAATCAACCAATTACTTTCTACAATCCAGAATCAACACTTAATTCTGATGAGTATAATCCAAACCAAAATGTTAATTATGAACTTCATAATGGTTATTTAATGGATCAAGAATATATTCACAGTGGTTGAAAAAATAATGAATTAGTTAAACAAGCACGTGCTCGTGAATTTGCTTTTAGTTTTGGAACTGGGACAGAACTCGCTAAAGTAAGTAATGATCCAAAAGATTTGACATTCTATGGTATTTCAAACCGTCATATTGTCAAAGTTAATAGTTGGAAGGATTTAAGAACTCCCGCTGGTTATCAAGGTCGAAGTTACTTTACCAAACCATCAGATAAATTCCAAAATGATGTAAATACTGGTTATTCATATTGAGGTGGTGGTCAAGTTGGTAGAAATATGAAATTACAGGTAATTTGAACTGGAATTGAGCAAACTAATAAAAATGGAGTACCTACTGGTTCTGGAAAAGAAAATATCGATGCTACTGTATTTTCATTTAATGTTAAACCAATGATTGATGATGCTCGTAAATGAGGTCGAATGGAACTTGTTAAATGATTTGAAGATTTAGCAAAATTACCAGATGTTAAGTTTAATACTAGTTGGAAAAAACAAGGTATAAGTCTAAATCCTGATGTACGAAGATATGCCATTATCGGTTTCCCATATGGAAAACAAGCGGGATACTATATTAATAGAGTTAAAAATGCACAAGATACAATTAGTTTAGCTCACGCTAACAATTATGTACAAACCTTTTACAATGCTGGAAACTCTGGAACTGGAATTTTAGGTTCAGGTGATGAATATGTTGCAACAATCAACTCTGGAGTGCCACTTACTGGCTTACAAGGTTGAAAATATGATACTCCTAATTTCAATTATTTTGGAATTAACTTTGATGGAGAACATCCACTTGATCTTAAAAACACCAATTCATTAGCAGCAGAAATCATTCGTCGTCATTTAGAAAAACCACTAGATTATAAATTACCATGATTCTTTCATAACTTCAAAGGTTATACAAAACAAAATAAATAAAATAATTTTTAAAACAAAACCTGGAAATTCTCTAGGTTTTGTTTTTTTAAAATGTTGAAGTTACAAAATTTTAATTAAAAAATTAAATTTAATATTTTTTTTGGTATAATTTTGGAGATAAAGGCAAATTATGCAAAAAAAATTTATGGAGTTTTGAAAGGACTTAAAATCACTTATTGATAATATAAGTGAAAAAATTAAGCAATTGTGTGTAGACACAATTGAGTTTTTTAAGCATACTTTTGAAGTCAAAGTCTCCAAAATTTTTAAATACCCAATTCACAAATTTTGCATCTTTGCAAATAAAAAAATCAAAGAAACAAAAGATATATTGTTTTTTTACTTCTTTTTATTTAATAAAAACTTGTATTTTCAATTTCGCCACAGCATAACTGAATAATTATTTTTAAATAATTATTATATATAAATATTATTTCAACTTATTTTTGCAATTAGTTGAACTTTTGCCTTTATTTATATAGATGTTTTTAAACATTATTTAGTTATAGGAGCTAATTATGAAAAAAAGCTTTATTTTAAATAAATCAGTTAAAGGTTTGATTGGAGCAGCACTACTCAGCTCAACTGTACTTGTTATTGCAGCTTGCAATATTAATCAAAATAATGATAACAAATCAACACAATTTAACTCAAGTCACAAAATTCAAAAAACTTTAATTAAAAAAGTTAAATATTTAGCAATTGGTGATTCAGTAACTGCTGGATTCAACTTAGACAACAGAATTGATTCACGTGGAAATATGGAAAATGGCCAAGTTAGTGGTCTTTCTTATCCAGCCTTTTTTGCACACTATTTGCAACAAATCAACCACGATTCACTAGTTAGTTTTGATAATTTAGCTCTTTCTGGAACCACTGTTAAAAATTGATTATATTTGCTTGATCCTGAAAACTCTGAATATAAAAAATTTGATAAAACATTTTTAAAATATGCAAATAACATTGATAAATTAACTAACTCACCTTATGGCAAACAAATTAGTGATGTTTTTGGTAATTTTAACTCAGAAAAATACCCGGTTTTTATTCAAAAAATTAAAGAGGCTAACTTATTAACATTTACTTTAGGAGCAAATGATTTATTTCAATCCTTGAATTTATCATATTTAACTTCTTTGACTGATAATCCAGGTTCTAAAGCTGTTATTGCAGAGCAAATTCAACGTGATGTAGCCAAAGCTCTTGCAGATATTAAAGCCAACTTGACCAAATTTATTGCCAAGTTAAAAGAAATTAATCCAGATCTTAGCATTAATATTTTAGGTTACCAAGATCTTAGCAGTAGTGCTATTAAATTTGTTAGTTCCTTGCTCAAAAATGAATTTGGTTTTACCCAAGATTTTGGTCATACCATTATTTCATCACTAAATAAAAACATCAAAGAAGTTGCTTCTCATGAAGAAATTAACTACATCGATCCTTATGACCAAAATGATTGACAAAACAACAAAATTTTTGGTGTTGATCTTGACATCCACCCCTCTGTCAAAGGTTATAAAAAAATGGCTCAAGCACTACTTTATAAGTTAGCGCTTGACCAAAGCAATCTTATTAATCTCAAAGGTGTAGACATTGATTTTCTAGAAAAAAGCAAAGGTGATTATGCACGTGTTTTAGATATTGCTTCAAATCAAGATATTGTTAGCAAAGTTAGTGATGCATCTGTGCTTGAAACTTCAGAATTTGAGACTCAAAATGAGCAAAAATTAACATCTTATCAAGCTAGCGCACAAAACATGTTTGTGGCCTTTTTAGACACAAATAGTGTGATTGAAAAATGAATGATTAACATACTTTCTAAAAGTGGTGATTTCCAATCAATTGCAAAAGTATTTTTAAAACAAAATACAGCAGATGCTCGTAACAAAACTAGAGAGTTTTTAAAAGAATTAGTTCAAAGTCCAATTTTGAGTCAAATTCTTGAAGCACTGAGATCTTATATTGAAGAAGTTAAAGAGAAAAATTTGTGAGATAAAATTACTTTTGATTCCATCATTGATGGTGTCAGTCGGAAATTTTTATTAGAAGGTGGACTACCTGCACTTATTAATTTTGTGCTTAGCAACAAATGAGTTTCACAACAGCCACAAGTTTTAAAAGATGCATTATTTAAAACAGTTTTTGGCAGCACATCAATTCAAAATCGGGTATTATCACTTTTTGGTGATGATAACATTGATAGTAATGATTGAAGAGTTATTTTTGAATTTGACTCTACAAAAGCTTTATTTAGTAAAGTTTTAGATGAGCTTTTAGACAATGGTGCAACTTATAAAAACTCAACTAATTTTGCTGATTTGGTGACCAATTTTGTCAAAAACGATGCTAATCAAAGTGTAATTATCGACTTTGTGCAAAACTTTACAACAGAAGCTCTCAAACAACCTGTTTTCACCACTTTGCTAGTTGATTTAATTGATAAACAAGTCAACATAAAACTTAGTGAAGAAGAAAAAAATGGCATTAGTTCAGCACTACTAGGTATTTCTGAAAACATTACTTCAACAAGAACCTTTAAAAATCTTGCTAAAACCATTGCCATTAGTTTGACAAATGGTTTAAAAAATATTAATTCCAATTTTGACAAAACTGAGCTAACTGATTTATTTGTTGGCACAATGGCCACCAGTTTTAAAAACTTTTTTAGCGACAAGTCCAACTTACTTATATTAGTTCAAGACTTATTGCAAAGTAAATTAAATGAAAAACAAGTAGAATTTTTATCTAAATTATTACAAAAATTATCTTCTATAATTCCTAGTTTAGAACTTTCTACTTTTTATAGCACTAGTGCTAAAAACTATAGTGTTGTAAAAATTATCTTTGACAGTGCTAAAGAATTTTTACAAGAAGATAGTTTCAAACAAATCAATAAACTTTTTGAAACAGCACTCAAAGACTTTTTTATCACCCATCGTGATAAATACAGCAGCTCTATCGACTTTGATAGTTTTGTGTTTCAATTAGTTGCTAACAATGCTGATGAACTTAAAGAAATTATTTATAATTTCTTACTTAGTCAAGGCAAAAAAGATAATTTTAGTTCTGCAGTTGGAACTTTATTGTCTGGACTTTTGGATAAATATAATTACAAATCTGAAACCAAGAGTACTATTGCCAAAATTATTACAGGAATTTTAGAAGATTTTGCAAAACATGACAAAGAAGCTAATAAAGATAACATTATAACTTTATTATTAGACAAATTTGTCAAAGAAATGAAGGACTATGTTACCAAAAATAACGCAGGACAAGACTTAGCAAAAGATGGCTACAATAAAAGTTCAGATACAAACGGTCAAACTAAATATGCAGATCAATATTTAACATTACGTCGTAAACTAAACTTTAATGACTTTTTAGCTCAATTTGGCCAAAATACATTAAAAGATTCATCCTTTTTATATAGCACTTTAAAATCATTTGCTCGTGTTTTTGAAACAGGTCAAAACAAATTAACTACTGATGAATTAGCAAATGCTATTTTTGATATCCTACATTCCAAACCAGTGCTAGAATATTTCAAAAATATTATTCCAGCTGGTAATGATGAACAGCTAAGACAAGAACTTGCAAATATTATTGAGAAGTTTTTAAATTCTAATGCCTTTCTTGAACTCTTAAAAGGTGGGATGGAGTTTATTTTTAACACAAAGAATCTTGAACAACACAAAACCTTATCAGATCTTTTACTTGCATTTTTAAAAGAAAAACATGACTTGGTTGAAAAAGCTATAGCTATCTTTATTACAAGTGATGATGGTTCTAGTTCTCTTAACAATATTTTAGATAGATTACTTAAAGCAAATGATATTAGTTTAGAAAGCTCTAATTTAGAAACTTTACAACAAATTATTAAAGATTTTGCACACCAAACAAGTTTGG
This sequence comes from Mesomycoplasma bovoculi M165/69, assembly GCF_000524555.1. NCBI lineage: Bacteria > Bacillati > Mycoplasmatota > Mycoplasmoidales > Metamycoplasmataceae > Mesomycoplasma > Mesomycoplasma bovoculi. Next base: position 351,615 of record NZ_CP007154.1, read on the forward strand.
CAATTCAAAATAAAACTCAGGACAATTATAAACCACTAACAATTAATGCAGCAATTAGTTTTGTTATTACAAAATTATTTAGTAGTAATCAACAAGAGTTTAATAATAGTTTAACAGACTTAGTTTCTAGTTTTGTTTATGATATTAGTCATATTTATTTTAAAAATCCGACAGATTCACAACATACTAAAATTAATGCAGGAAAACTTTTAACTTTAGTAAAAGGATTTTTAAATACTCAATTTGCAACTAAAGCATTTAACGAAAAATTTGGCACAGAAACAGGTCCGCAAATTAAGGCACTCATTTCATCATTCCTTGATATTCCTGGTACACAAACATTTTTAACTAAAATTTTTGAATTGATTGCAAAACAACAAGTTGAGCAAAATAAATCATTATTTGAAGTTTTGAAAGAAGTTGTAAATGATCAAGAATTCAAAAAGATTTTTGTTGACTTTATCAAATCAATTAATAATAATGAACTTGCAAGCAAACTTAAACCAGTTTTAGGTAAATTATTAGGCGTTGAGCTAGATGATCAACAAATTGCTTCATTTTTAAAATGAGTTAAATTAATTTTAACTGATAATATTGATGCTAAAACTCATAACTATAAAGATGGGAATGATTTAATTAATACAATTATAAAAGTTTTAAATGGTTTATTTGAAGCAAGAAAGAATAATAACAATTTTGATTTTGCAGAATTACAAAAACATTTTGGAACAGAAGAATTTATAGTTAATTTTATTAAACAATTAGCTGCAACTTTTGGTAGTGGTGAAAAAGAAGAAGATAAAGTTAATGATGAAGATAGAAAACATATTGGACAATTAGTTATATCTATTTTAAAATCTTCATTTATTGCAAAGACAATTGATAGTATGGATTTATCTAGTCTACGCACATATTTGGGTGAAGAATATGACACAGATGTGAATCATATAAAAGGATTTATTAAAAAATTAATTTCACAAGAAGGAAATGTAGATTTTATAGTAAATCTTTTGAATGAAGTTGGTAAAAATATTGATAAATATAAAGATGCCACAAGTATTGTTGACCTTTTACGAAAAATTATTCAAAATAACAAACAACTAATTGAAGAATATTTATGACAACTAATTGATTTTGCTGTTAATGATGCTGATATGGGCAAAATTTTTGCAAAAATTATTGCAAAACAACTTAAATTAGATACAGCTGAAATGCAAGAAGCAGATTATAATTTTATTAGTGGTTTTTTAAAAGGTTTAATTGATCGTGGTAAACAATCACAAATTGTTACAACAATTTTAGATGAAGTAGTAGATCAAATAGGCAAAAGTACAGAAACACAATTTGATTCTAATTTTTTCACCAACATATTTAATTCAATTTCAGGTGCAAAATTATTTAATTTTGATTTTGTTATTAAAATTGACAATGAGCTTAAACAACAAGCAACACCCGTTTCATCTGATGAGCAATGAAAAAAATTAGATGGGAAAACTGATAAATCTCCATTTACTGCAAAAGAATTTGCGGAGTTTTTTGACACTATTTTAGTTAAGGCGCCACAATGAAATAAAAATAAACAAGATAGTGGTTCAGTGATTTTGAAAGGATTAAACAATATACCATATACAGGATTTAATTTTATTGATGTAATTTTTAGTGGCGGAAGTTCTGCTAAGGGTGCAAAAACACAATTGTCATCAATAGCAGATATATTTAAACAAGTTTATTTAAGTGTAAAAGACAAAGTTAATTATAGTAATTTTAAAGATACTGCAGAAGGTAGAACATTATATCGTTTAATGTTTTTAACACTATTTTATGCTTGAGAATCTCAATTTAAAAATGCAAGTTATTTTATTTATTCTGTTGGATTTTATGGAGGCTTTGGAGAAACATCAACAGCAAGTGGTCAAATTATAAAAGCATTTAAAGATGCACTTCCTAATGGTAGTGATAAGAGTGAATATGACAAGTTTATTGATGCTTTAAAAGGTGACCCTTGAAAGAAACCTAATCATTGATGAGAAATTGGTAGTTGATATAAAGCGTATAATGTAAAACCAAGTGATATGCTAACAATGATTTATTACAACACAAGTAGTAATCCTTTTACTAACACAAAAACAAAGCAAGCAGCCAAGACAGAAGAACCCACACTAAAAGACCAAATTCTCGAACAAATTCGCCAAGGTTCTTTTGATGGTTGGGAAAATCCAAAATCTTAATAACCCCAACTAATAATAAAGTCAAATTTATTATTAGTTTTTTAAAAGTAATAGAAAATAAGTAAGATAAATAATACAAATAAAAAAAATAATTGGCAAGTTTTAAAGGAAAATATGAAAATTTTTAATACTTTAAAATCACTTACAAATTATATTAAAGAACAAAGTATGCAATTGTATACAAAAGCAATTGAGTTTTTCAAATCAATGTTTAAAGTTAAAAAAAGAGCACAACCAAAATTGTGTAAGTGCAAATTTTTTCTAATATTAACTATTATTGCTTCAAAGGTAAAAATGCTCAAAGTTTTTTCTATCTTTGAACTTTTAAACCACTTTTACTTTCAATTTAATCCTATTATATAAGTTTGAAAAGTTATTTTAAAACTATATGTTTATTTAGTATTTTTTAAACTTAGTTAGGAGCATTATGAACAAAGACAAAAAGTTTATTTTACACAAACCTATTAAGGTATTGCTTGGAACTGCGGCTATAGGTGTTGCTACATGTGTGGTGGCGGCTTGCAATGTTCGCAAAAGTGAAGAACATGTTGGAGCTAAAGAATTAGAAGCAGTCAAGTATGAAAACACTTTAGTAAAACAAGTTAAGTATTTAGCGATCGGAGACTCGCTAACAGCTGGTTTTAATTTAGATAGTGGAGTTGACTCACGTGGTAATTTAGTTAATAAAACAGTTAGTGGACTGTCATATCCAGCCTTTTTTGCGCACTATTTGCAAAAAATTAACCCTGACTCTCTAGTTACTTTTGATAATTTAGCTCTTTCTGGAACCACTGTTAAAAATTGACTTTATTTGCTTGAGCCTCAAAATAGTACTTATGCCAAGTTTGATAAAACATTTTTAAAATATGCAAATAACATTGATAAATTAACTAACTCACCTTATGGCAAACAAATTAGTGATATTTTTGGCAACTTTGACTTGCCAGATTATCCCAAATTTGTCCAAAAAATTAAAGATGCTAACTTATTAACATTTACTTTAGGGGCAAATGATTTATTTCAATCACTTAATTTATCATATTTAACATCTTTGTCAGATAATCAAAGTTTTAAAACTGTTTTGGCTAACAAAGTCAAACAAGATATTGCAAGAGCGCTAGTTGAAATTAAAGCTAATTTAACTAAATTAGTTGAAAAATTAAAAGAGATTAATCCTAAACTTAAAATTAGTGTTTTAGGTTATAAAGATTTAAATAACACTGCCATTAAATTTATCAGCTACTTGCTCAAAAATGAGTTTGGTTTTGAACTTGAATATGGACATTCAGTAATTGCTGAACTAAACAAAAATACTCAAGAGATGGCTTTAGAAAAAGGAATTAATTATATTGATCCTTATGATCCAGATGATTGAAATAAAAATCCAATTTATGGTGTTGACTTTGATATCCACCCTTCTGCCAAGGGATATAAAAAAATGGCACAAGCTTTACTCTATAAATTAGCTTTAGATCAAAGTGAAGATGCTGATTTAAATAATGTAGATATTGCTTTTTTACAAAAAGACAAAAATGATTACAGACGTGTTTTAGATATTGCAACAAATCAGGAAATTATTAGCAAAGTTAATGACAAATCTGTGCTTGAAACTTCAGATTTTGAAACTCAAAATGAGAAACAGTTAGCCAATTATCAAGGTAATGCCCAAAACATGTTTGTGGCTTTTTTAGACACTGATAGTGTCATTGAAAAATGAATTATTGGTTTAATATCAAAAAGTGATGATTTTCAATCAATTGCAAATGTATTTTTAAAACAAAATACCAGTGATGATCGTAGTCAAACAAAAGAGTTTTTAAGACAACTTGCTCAAAGTCCTATTTTAAATCAAATCCTTGCAGCTCTAAAATCATACATTCAAGAAGTTAAAGATAAAAACTTATGGGATAAAGTTACCTTCGAATCTCTCATTGATGGAATTAGTCGGAAATTTTTATTAGAAGGTGGACTGCCTGCGCTTATTAATTTTGTACTTAGCAATGAATGACTTTCCAAGCAACGCGGACCCTTAAAAGATGCACTATACAAAACTGTTTTTAGTAGTGTATCAATCCAAAATCGAGTTTTATCACTTTTTGATGATAGCTCAGATAGTGGAAATTGAAGGGTAATTTTTGAATTTGACTCTGTTAAAACTTTATTTAGTAAAGTTTTAGATGAACTTTTAGACAAAGGTGAAGAATATAAAAACTCTACCAATTTTGCTGGTTTGGTAACAAATTTTGTTAAAAATGAGGCCAACCAAAGTGCAATTATTGATTTTGTTCAAAATTTTAGTACCGATGCGCTTAAACAACCTATATTTACCACTTTATTAGTTAATTTAGTTGATAAAAAGGCTAATTTAGGTCTTACTGAACAAGAAAAAGTTGGCATTAGTTCGGCACTTTTAGGACTTGCTGAAAACATCACTGCTACTAAAACCTTTAAAAATTTAGCAAGAACTGTTACCATTACTTTGATAAACAATTTAAAAAGTATTGATTCAACTTTTGATAGACAAAAGTTGACACAAATGTTTTTAACAACTTTGGGAACAAGTTTTAAAAATTTTTTCACCAATAAAGATAATTTATATACATTAGTACAAGACTTATTGCAAACCAAGTTAAGAGATAAACAAGTTGAAATTCTTTCAAAACTATTACAACGTACTAGTTGGCTTATTTCGACTTTAGATCTTTCAACTTTTTATAATCCAGATGCTCAAAACTATGCTGTTGTAAAAGTTGTCTTTGATAGTGCCAAAGAATTTTTACAAGAAAACAGTTTTGCCCAAATTAATAATCTTTTTGCTATTGCACTTAAAGACTTTTTTATCACTAACCGAGATAAATATGTCAAAGCTGTTGATTTTGATAGTTTTGTGTTTCAATTGGTGGCCCACAATTCTGAGCAGCTCAAAAAAATTATTTATGATTTTTTAGCTGCTCAAGGTAGCAAAGATAATTTTAACAATGCTGTTGCAACACTATTATCTGGATTGCTAGATAAATATAATTATAAACCTGAAACCAAAACTACAATTTCTAAAATTATTAAGGCAATTTTGCAAGATTTTTCAAGACATGGCAAAGATAATGATGATAACATTATAAATTTATTACTAAATAGATTTGCTACAGAAATGAGAATTTATGTCGCTAATAACAATGGCAAGCAAGATGTTATAGAAAATGATTATAACAAAAGTGACAACCAAAGTAAAAGAACAACTTTTGCAAGCAAATATGATACTTTGCGTCGCAAATTAAATTTTAATGATTTTTTAACCAGCTTTGCTCAGAGCACTTTAAAAGATTCAACTTTTTTAAGAAAAACTCTCAAATCATTTGCTCAAATTTTTAATAACAAAGATGTTAAACAAGCAATAACCTCAGCTGAGTTAGCAGATGCTATTTTTGATATTTTGCAATCTCAACAAGTAACAGATTTTTTCAAAAATAGCATTCATATAGGTAAAATTGATATAAATTTAAACCAAGAACTTGCAGATATTATAGGAAAGTTTTTAAAATCTGAAGAACTTCACAAACTACTAAAAGCTGGGATAGATTTTATTTTTAATGTTGAAAATCTTGATAAATATACAACATTATCTCAATTATTACTTGAATTTTTAAAGGAAAACCGTTCTCTAGTTGATGATGCTATTGCAGTTTTTGTTGATAAAAGTGATGTCTTTAATTCAATTAATTCAATTTTAGACAAACTACTAAAAGCCAATAATATTAATTTAGCAAATTCTCAATTAGAAACATTAAAAACCATTATTAAGGATTTAGCTCATGAAACTAGATTGGCAATTGAGTCCAAAAGTAAACAAGAAGCTCCAAAAAGATATAGCCCTCAAACTATAAGTGCCATAATTGGTGTGGTCACAACTACTTTGTTAAGCAATGATGGTCAAGATTTTAATAATAGTTTAATTGATTTAACATCCAGTCTTATTTATGATATTAGTAATATTTACTTTAAAAAAGATGGAAGTCAAAGTTCATCAGAGCACCAAAAACTTAGTGCACAAAATCTTTTAGATTTAGTTAAAGGATTTTTAAAGAGTGATTTTGCAACGAATTTATTTAAACAAAAATTCGGTGATGCAAGAGGGCAAAATCTTAAAGAATTAATTTTATTTTTCCTTGAAACAAATGGTGCAAGTCAGTTTGTGCAATCAGTTTTTGAATTAATTGCAGAGCAAACAATTAGCAAAGATGAATCACTTTTTAGTGTCTTGAAAAAAGTTGTTGAAAATGAAAAATTTACATCTGCCTTTGTAGATTTTGTTAAACAAATTGATGATAATCAACTTGCGCAAAAAACCAAGTCACTTTTAGATGAAATGCTAGGTGTTACTTTAGATCAATCTCAAATTACTTCATTTTTTAAATGAACTAAATTAATTTTAACTGATAATTTAAAAAATGAAGATCATAATTATAGTAATGCAAATGATTTAGTTAAAATTTTGAGCAAAATTTTAGCTAAATTATTCGAACAAAGAGCACAAAATCGAAGTTTTGATCTTAGTGAGTTAGCAAATGAGTTTGCAAATGAAGATTTTATAGTTAATTTTATTAAGCAATTAGCAGCAACATTGAGTAATGTTGATGAAGAAGACAAGACAAATATTGGTAAGTTAATTATTTCTATTTTAGGTTCACAAACTGTTCAAAATAGTATTAAAAATAGTATTAATTCATCTTCTGTTTTTGCAAATTTAAGTGATGAAGCAAAAGATAGTCTTTTAACTTTTATAAAAGACATGATAACTAATGAAAAGAATGTGGACCTTATCGTTGGATTAATAAGTACAGTAGGTGAAAATTCTGCTCAATATAAAAATGAAAATAAATTATCTTCATTCTTAAAACTTATAATTAAAAATCCTAAATTTAAAGAGAAATTAGTTACATACATAAATTCAATAGATATTAGCAAACATAAAAAATATTTGGCAACTATTTTAAATAGTTTGCTAGGTTCTAGTGTCATTAAAGATGAGCAAGTAGGATCATTTTTAAAGTGAATCAAATTGATTTTGACTAACAACATTGATGGTAAACAACATATTTATGCTGATGGAAACTCTTTAATTAATAAAATTATTGATACATTAGATAAATTACTAGATACAACTGGCCCATTTAATATTGATAGTGTAAAAGCATCATTTACTTCTGAAGAATTTTTAGTAGACTTGTTGAAACAATTAGCTACAACATTTATTGATAGTAATGATTCAAATAATATCAATAGAATAGATACAAACGATAGACGAAATATTGCTCAAATGATTGTATCTATTTTAGATTCGAGTTTTATTAGCAAAACTATTGATAGCCTTGATTTATCAAGTCTTCAAACATATTTGGGAAATAATAGTCAAGAAGATGTTCAAGCGATAAAGAATTTTATTAAAGAATTAATTAAGCAACCAGGTAATGTAGATTTTATTGAATCTATTTTAAGTCAAGTTGCCCAAAATATCAATGAATACAATAATGTTCATAATATTGTTGATGTTTTAAAACATGTAATAAGTCACAATAAAGATCTTATTACCAAATATTTATGACAAGTCATAGATTTTGCCGTCAATAACAAAGGAATGTCAAAAGTTTTTGCTAAAATAATTGCAAAACAACTTAAGTTAGATACTCAAAAAATGACAGATAGCGATTATGAACCTATTAGTAATTTCTTAAAAGGTCTAGTTGATCGTGCAGATAAATCAGATATTGTTGTTGATATTTTAAATGGAATGGTAAATCAAATAAACAGTATCAATAAATTTGATGCTAGTTTTTTTGCAAAATTATTTAGCTCTATTTCTGGTGGGCAACTCTTTGATTTTGATTTTGTGATAAAAATCAATGGAGAATTAAACAAAGCAGCCAACTCTGATGTTACAAGTTGAAAAAAACTTGATAACACTAGTCCAAACTCACCTTTTAATGCAAAAACATTTGCTGGTTTTTTTGATACTATCTTAGCAAAAGCACCAAAATGAGACAGGGCTAATGAAAATGATGGTTCTATAATTTTAAAAGCATTGAATAACATAAAATATACAGGAATAGATTATAGTGCTCTAATTTTTGGCGGTTCAAAAGCCAAGGCACAAGCAACACAATTATCATCGATAGCTGATATATTTAAACAAATTTATGTAAGTGTAAAAGATAGCATTACAATTGATAATTTTAGAGACACACCAGAAGGTAGATCTCTATATCGCTTAATGTTTTTAACATTATTTTATGCATATGAAAGTCAATTTAAGGGTGCAAGTCATGCAGTTAGGGAATATGGTTTTTATAGTGCTACTTTGGGCAAATCTACAGCTACTGTTAAAATTTTTAATGCATTTAAAAGTGCTGTATCTTCTAGAGAATCATACAAAGGTAAATATGATGAGTTTATAGATAAAATACATGGTGAAGCAATTAAAGGACGTGCTTGATGAGGCAAAATATATTGATATGATAATACTAATGTCAAATCTAGTGATATGGTAACTATGATTTTTTATAATCAAAGTGAGAATAGATTCAAAAATACAACTCATGAACCAAAATTAAAAGATCAAATTATTGAACAAATACGTCAAGGTTATTTTGATACAAATCTTAACTAATAATTTTACTAGCAAATAAAATAACTACAAAATAAACCATTAAAAGTTATAATTTATACAAAAAAACAATTGAGATTGTTTAATCTTAGTTGCTTTTTGTTAATTGGTCTATAATTTAAGGCAATATTATGAAAACAAATTTTTTTAAAACCTCCTCAGAGATGCGCCTAGCATACCGTCTTTTAAAACAAATCAATGCTAAACGCTCAGTTTATGCAGCAATGAGTGATTCCGAACTTGCCAATCAAACCTACCAATTTAAATTAAAATTGGCTCAAGGCGCAAAACTCGAAGACATTAGAGTTGATGCCTTTGCAGTTGCACGTGAAGCAACTAAAAGGGTTTTAGGAAAAAATCCTTATGATGTCCAAATTTTAGGTGGACTCATTTTAGATATGGGTTCAGTTGCTGAAATGAAAACAGGGGAAGGAAAAACTATTGCTTCAATTGCACCAATTTACTTAAATGCACTCAAAGGCGAAGGTGTGATTGTCTCAACTGTTAATGAATATTTGTCTGAACGTGATGGACTTGACAATGGTAAAGTTTTTAATTTTTTAGGTTTAACTGTTGGAATCAACAAAGCTGGCCTTGATAACAACACAAAAAGATTGATGTATGCCGCTGATATTACTTATTCCATCCACTCTGAACTTGGTTTTGATTATTTACGTGATAACATGGTCTTTAGTAAAGCTGAAAAAGTTCAGCGTTCACTCAATTTCTGTTTAATTGACGAAATTGACTCAATTTTAATTGATGAAGCCAAAACCCCTCTAATTATTTCAGGTGGAAAAAATTTAAATCCAGGGGACTACATTTCTGCTAACAATTTTGTAAAAACCTTGGTAAATGAAGATTTTTACATTGATGAAGAAACCAAAGGAATCAAACTCAATGACCAAGGGATTGACAAAGCTAATCATTTTTTCCACACTCGTAATCTTTATGAAATTAGCAACTCTGAACTAGTACACCGGATTCAAAACGCTTTGCGTGCCAACAAGGTTATGAAAAAAGATGTTGAATACATCGTCAGAGATGGCAAAATAGAGTTAGTTGATCAATTTACAGGCCGGATTATGGCTGGTCGTTCATATTCTGAAGGTCTTCAACAAGCTTTACAAGCCAAAGAAGACATTGAAATTGAACCAGAGACCAAAACACTGGCCACCATCACTTACCAAAATTTTTTCCGTTTATTTAAAAAACTTTGTGGAATGACAGGAACTGCCAAAACTGAAGAACAAGAATTTATCGATGTTTATAATATGCGTGTTAATCCAATTCCACCTAATAAACCTGTCATCCGTAAAGATGACAAAGACTTGATCTTCGCTTCAATGCATGCTAAAAATCAAGCTATTATTGCCGAAGTTGAAAAAATTCATGCCACTGGCCAACCAATTTTGATTGGAACAGCTCAAGTTGCTGAATCTGAAACTTTATCTGAAATGCTTGGTCGCAAAGGGCTTGTACACACTGTTTTAAATGCAAAACAAAATGAATCAGAAGCTGAAATTATTGCTCTTGCAGGACAAAAAAACGCAATCACTATTGCCACTAATATGGCCGGTCGTGGAACTGATATTAAATTAGGAACTGGTGCTTTAGAACTTGGTGGACTCTATATTTTAGGAACTGATAAAGCTGAATCGCGTCGAATTGACAACCAGCTGCGAGGTCGTGCTGGTCGTCAAGGAGATGTTGGTTATTCAAAGTTTTTTATTTCCATTGAAGACCAATTGCTTCGTCGTTTTTCAAACTTTGAAGCAATTTATCAAGCTTACCATAGTGATTCACTTGAACCAATTAAAGGTAAATATATTCACTCAGCACTGCTTAGTGCACAAAAGAAAATTGAAGGATTCAACTTTGATATGCGTAAAAGTGTGCTCAGTTATGACGATGTTATTCGTCAACAAAGGGATTTAATTTACACTCAACGTAATATTTTGCTTGAAGTCACCAACTTTGACCATTTTATTAAACGAATGATAGTGCGAGCTGTTGATATTATTTTAGGTTATGACTTTATTTTGCTTGCTAACAATGAAATTCATTATCCAAACTTAATTGCTTATTTAAATGATAATTTGAGTCGAATTAGTCATTACGACTTTAGTGAACTTAACTTGCAAAAATATCCTTATGGTGAAATTCAAAAAGTTTTGATTGCTCAAATGGAAAAGTTATATTTTGAGCAACTTCAAGTTGAACTTAAACAAAATTTAGGTGAGTCCTATTATGAAAATGAACGCTATATTATTTTAAGTTCACTTGATAATCACTGACAAAACCACATCGATACCATTGATAAGTTGCGTTCATCTGCAAATTTGGTGCAGTACTCACAAAAAAATCCTTACCAGATTTTTACTGAAGAATCAACTAAAAAGTTCAACATTTTAATTGCCGAAAGTGCTTATCAAGCTGTTGTTTCACTTTTTAACAACACCAATGCTCGCAAAATCGTTTACAATGAATATGTGCTCTCAAATGGTGAAGTTGTTTCCTTTGCAGATGATACTCCAGCTGAAGCAATTGCACAAATGCTTCAAGAATATGAGGCTCAAATTGAGACTCAACGTCAAGTTGATTTGTATAACTCTGAAGACTTTATTTACCAGCAACTTGAACAATTGCAAATTAAACTTATTCAAGATGATGTTAGTTCAGACTATCAAATTTGACAACTAGTAAGTGGTCGTCAAGTGCAAGTTAAAAGAGAATTTAGTTTACAAGACAAACGTAGTATTTTAGTTTCAATTTATGAAGAAGAGCTAGCAAAAATTGAAGCTGCCAAATTAGAAGAGCCAGAAAATAGTGATTCAGTTCCGACTCAAGCCTAAATATTTATTTATTCTCACAAGTGTTTTGTTCTTAGTTGCCATTGTTGAAGCTTGTTTGTATTTTTATTATTTTAAAGAAAATAACTTGCCAACTTTTGTGACTCAAATCACTTCAAATGTACTAATTTTGCTAGTGATCATAACTGTGCCATTGGTGCCCAAATTTGCCAAGTTATGATATCAAAATAGCTTTTGAACAGATTGGAAGTTTACTCGTGATATCTGCGGAGTTAAAGCTAAAATCAACAAAATTAATTTGATACTAGCTTTAACAATTTACTTACTGATTTTAGGCTTTAGTGTCTATTTTATCTTTATTTTAAAACACCATTATTTTTTATTTAGCCAACTTGTAGCTTTTGGTTTGCTTGTAATTAGTCTTTATTACAAGTGGACTTATGTGTGTGCAAAATTTGGAAAATAAATTAAAAAAAAGCAAACAAAAAGTGTTTGTTTTTTTATTTTTATTGTATAATTAATTATTTTCCAGTTGGTACAAAATATTAATTAGAAAGGAGATGAAATGACAAGAAGAAGAATGTTGCTTTTAATTATTGGCTCATTAATTACTGTTTCAACAGCAGTAGGAGTTGGTGTGAATTATGCAATTGGTAGTGGGTCTTCGCAAGAATCATCATCTTTAATCAAAAGAATTGATATTTCATCTCCTATAACTAGAGATGGCGAAGAGATAGATGTTATTGACAAAAAAGAGGACAAGAGTCCTTCGAGTCCACCAGCCAAAATTGAAATTAATGATAAGCGAAAAGTAAGCACACCTACTAAAGTTGATGAAAAAGAAAATAAAGACAAACAAGATTTAACCAATAAACAAATAACTCCACCAACTAATTCTCCAGTTGTTGTTCGAAAAGACGGTGGAACATCTGATACCAACAACAAAGGCACTCAACTAATAATTGGTGATGTCTCAAAGCTAAACTTGCCTCAAAAAGAAAATAAAGAAGAAGGTAAAGATAGCAAACCAAAACCTGCAGTTGTGATAATAAAGGACACACCAACTCGACCACAAACTAAAGAAGTTGAGAAAAATGAAGAACAAAGTAATCCAGGTGAGCAAAAACCAACTGGTGCACCAGTTGTGGTTGTAGGTAAACCACAACCACAACAAACTTCTCCACAAGAAAAACAAGAAGAGAAAGCAATTGCTAACAAATCAAATGAGCAACAAACTCAAGGAGAAAGTTCACAACAAGGTAGTGAAATTCAAGTTCAAGTTCCACAAGAAAAACAAACTGAAGAACCAATATCTCCTGAATCTCAACCAAGTCAACCAAGTCAACCTAGTGATATTGATGGTAGTGAATCTGACTCAACTTCTCCTACACAAATTGAGCTAACAGATAATAATGAACAAGAACAAAATCAAGAAAACTCAATTGATACAGAACCAACTTTTACAGAATCACAAATTACAGTTTTAAATGCTATTAATGATTTTAAAAAGGTCCAGAATAGTTATGATCTTGATGAATTTATTAAGAATCACACTATTAGACCTGATCAAGCGCACTTGTTTTTTGCAAATATTCCGAATGATTGGATTAGAAATGATGAGAAACAAAATTGATTAAGAAGGTTTTGACGAGAAAATATATATAAAGTAAGCAATGATGAGGCAAAAAGAGCGGTTGAAACTCCTTGATATAGACAAGGTGAACAATATGATCAAAGTCCAGATAATTGATTTAATAGAGAATTGGGCTTACGTGATCGGGGTGAACTTAATGGACAAATTATTAGTGGGGCTGATAGTTTTTTAGTTAAGGGTGTTCCACCTAAACTTAAACAACCAAATGATGGTACTCCATAATAGTTTATGTTATTTTTGCTAAATTAGTGACTTCAAAATTTGCAATTTTTTTAAAAAAGCAAAAAAATTATTTTTTTGCTTTTTAATTTCATAAAAAAAATATAATTAACTTACTAGCGGCATTACAACAATGTCTCTAGTATTTTTTAAAATTTTTAAAAATTTATAGATTTAAGAGGCAAATATTTAATGAAAACGAAGCACATACTACTTTTAGGATTAGGCTCCCTTACAGCCACAGCTGCTATTGCAACACCAATAGCTTTAGTTAATTATGATTTTGGTGGAGGAGGTAAACAAACTAGAATTGTTGTAGGAAATGTTAATAGTGATTCTGCAACGTTAGAAATTCCTTTTTCTGAAAAAATTAGTTCAACAAAAGCTACTGTAACTTTAGTGTATGAAAACAAAGAAGAGCAAGTTGAAGCAGAGATTGTTAATGAAAATGATGTAACTAAAGTGATTTTAACAAATCTCAAACCAAATACAAATTACCAAATCAAACAAATGGAGATTGATGACAAAATCATTAACTTCAAAGATTCTCAATTCGCAACTAAAGACAACACTTTAGAACAAGATGTTGTTGTAAAACCAAATGATTCACAGTTACCAAAAACAGTTCAAAAAACTGATGAAAACAAAGAAGAATCTAAAAAGAATGAAGAAAAACAAGAAGATAAGCAAGAACAAGGCCAAAGCACTAAAGTTGAAGAGCCTATAGTTACTCCTGGAGTGGGCGCTCAAGAACCTGCTATGTCTTTACCACAAAAAGCTGAAAATAAAGAAGTGGATAATAGTGTAGAAAAACAAAAAGAAGAAGAAAAACCGAAGGATCAACCTGATAACAGTGGTCCTTCTTCTAATATTTCTGCACAAAATGAAGTAACACAACCAGAGCCAGAAGTTAAAAAAGAAGCAGAAAAACCTACAATTGAAGAAAAAACTCAACCAAAAACAGAAAATAATAGCGTACAAACTAATGTTCAAGATTCTCAAAAATCAAATGAAACAAGTGAGTCAGATTCTACTTCTTCACAAGTTAGTTCTCCATCAGAAGTACAAACACAAGAAAATCAAATAAGTGGCAATGGTTCAACATCTGAAGCTGCACCTAAAGATCCAGAGTCTGCCAGCCAACCTTCTACAACAATATCAACTCCAAGTGATACTTCAAGTGTTGAAAATACTCAAACAACAGAAGAAACTCCTGCACAAACACCTTCTCAAGGCAATTCACAAGATAGTAGTAATGCTTCGCAATCAACAAGCAATACAGAAGCTACAATAAATCAAGGAACTTCTAGTCATACTAATAATTTACAAGTTGATACTAGTACAATAATTAGAGTTGGATATTGAAGAACTGATAATTACTCACCAACTAACAGAAATGATAGAACAACATTATTTACCAAAGTTATTAAAAATATAAATTTAAGTTTAATTGTAATTTCTGATATCGCATCCAGTGCAAGTAATAATGGAGAAAAAATAGTTGAACAACTAAATGAAGAAAACAATCCAAATGGACATTGAAAACAACTCACAACACAAACAGATAATAAAAAGCCAAAAATATCATTCATTTATAATTCTGATGTTTTAAACCCAACCCCTGAAGATACTGAAATTAAATTAAGTACAAATTCAGATTCTAGTTATGTTACCAAACCTGTTTCACTAACATTTGAAACTAAAAAAGGTAGAAAGATTTTTAGTTTTGTAAGTTCAATTTTTAATGCTACAGGAGCTAAAGGGAAGAGTGAAGAAAGAGATACTGAATTTAAAGGCCAAGGTAAAAACGAGATTAAACAAGCTAAAGAATTAGAAGAAGAAATCTCTAAACTCACTTCCAATACTAACAACATCATTTTTATGGGGAATACTAATATTTTAGACAAATATCAAGATAAAGTTTTCGAAGAATTGCTTAAAAAATACACATCTTTAATTAATGAATCAACAAAAATTAATACTAAAAAATCAACTTATACTGAAAAAGATGTAACAGTCTTTGCTAAAAAAGATGCTGATTTTACTATTGAACATCCAACTAGATTTGATTTATTAGACTTTATGTCAAAAAATCATTTAACAGATAAAGACACAAGACACGCCCCTGTCTATGTTGATTTAAAATTCAACTAAAGTCTTAAATTTTTAAGAACAACTACAAATAAAAAGGTTGTAAGACAAGAAAATTGACTTACAACCTTTTTTCATTTTGTAAAAAAAGAAAAATGTCTTTTAAAAAAGAGTAAACAAATAATTTTTGTGCTATACTTTTAATTATATTATTAGTAACAGGGGTGCCCATAGCTGAGAAATACTCTTATTAGTTGAACTAGATAATACTAGCGTAACGAGTTTGCTAACAATTTAAAGGAGACCCATGACCAAATTAAGATTTGTAAAACCAGAAACTCTAATGTCAAATCCAAATGAAATGATTCGTTTTTTAGACATTAATGGTGATTTACTTAAAACAACAGTTGTAGGTAAACTTGATGAGAAAAAGGACATAACTTTATCAAAAGAGCAAATTAAAAAAGCTTATGAATTTATGGTGCTTTCACGTCAACAAGATACTTACATGACTCAATTACAACGTCAAGGAAGAATGCTAACTTTTGCACCTAACTTTGGTGAAGAAGCTCTTCAAGTTGGTGCTGCAATGGCAATGACCAAAGAAGACTGATTTGTACCAGCGTTTCGTTCAAATGCAGCAATGCTTTATCTTGGTGTACCAATTTTAAACCAATTGGTTTATTGAAATGGTAGTGAGCGTGGAAATGTGATGCCAGAAGGTGTTAATGTTTTACCTATTAACATTCCAATTGCAACACAAATTTCACATGCAGCAGGAATTGCTTATGCTCAAAAATTAACTGGTAAAAAAGCAATTGCTGTTACCTTTATTGGAAACGGTGGAACTGCTGAAGGTGAATTCTACGAAGCAATGAACTTTGCATCTGTTTGAAAATGACCAGTTGTTATTTGCGTTAATAACAACCAATGAGCTATTTCAACCCGTAATGAACAAGAAAATGCTGCACCAACAATTGCAGCTAAAGCACTTGCTGCTGGAATTCCAGGAATTCGTGTTGACGGGAATGACTTATTAGCTTCTTATGAGGTTATGAAAGAAGCTGCTGAATATGCTCGTAGTGGAAATGGACCAGTTTTAGTAGAATTTGTAACTTGACGTCAAGGTGTTCACACTTCATCTGACAACCCAAGAGTTTATCGTACAGAAGAAGAAGAAAAAGAGCATGAAAAATGAGAACCAATGCACCGGATTGAAAAATACATGCTTGACCGTAAAATTATTACTGAAAAAGAAAAAGAAAAACTTTGAGAAGATTCACTTGAAATTGTTAAAAAGGCTTATGAGCAATCACTTGTGGGAATTGAATCAACAATTGATGAGGTTTTTGACCACACCTATGCTGAATTAACTCCTGAACTAGTTGAACAAAAAGCTGAAGCTATCAAATTCTTTGGAAAGGGGAATAAATAATGGCTGACGACAAAAAAATCGCTCTTAACAATATTGGAGCTGTAACAAACGCACTTGAATTAATGATGGCAAAAGATAGCCGTGTTGTGCTATGAGGTGAAGATGCCGGATTCGAAGGTGGAGTTTTTAGAGCAACTGAAGGTTTACAGAAAAAATTTGGAGTAGAACGTGTTTTCGATGCTCCTATTGCTGAAGCTGCTATTGCTGGAGTAGCAATTGGAGCTGCTATTGCAGGACTTCGTCCAGTTATTGAAATGCAATTCCAAGGATTCTCATATCCAGCATTTCAACAAATGTTTACTCATGCAGCACGTTACCGTAACCGTTCACGTTCAAGATTTACTGTGCCAATGGTTATGAGAATGCCAATGGCTGGTGGAGTTCGTGCTTTAGAGCACCACTCAGAAGCAATTGAAGCACTTTTTGCTCATATTCCAGGACTAAAAGTAGTTATGCCATCAACTCCTTATGACACTAAAGGACTTTTGATTGCTGCAATTAATGATCCAGATCCAGTTATTTTCTTAGAACCTAAAAAAATCTACCGTGCCTTCAAACAAGAAGTGCCAGAAGGTATTTATGAAGTTCCAATTGGTAAAGCAGCAGTTGTTAAACCAGGTAAAGACCTTACCATTGTAACCTACGGAGCACAAGTTCACGAAAGTATTGCAGCTATCAAAGATGAAGCGCTTGCTAAATACGATATTGAATTAATTGACTTACGTACCATCAAACCTCTCGATGCTGAAACCATCATCGAATCTGTGAAAAAAACAGGAAAAATCTTGGTTGTTCACGAAGCTGTTAAATCATTTTCAGTTTCAGCTGAAATCATTACTTTAGTAAATGAAAAAGCTTTTGACTACTTAGATGCTCCTCCTGCTCGTTTAACCGGATATGACATCACTGTACCACTTGCAAAAGGTGAAAATTTCCACGCTATTAGCAAAGAAAAAATTATTGCTAAAGTTAAAGAGATTTTAGGTTAATAATAATTAAAGATAGGATTATATATGGCTAAAATTTTTGCATCACCAAAAGCCAAAGCAATGGCTAAAGCACATAATTTAGAACTAGCTAGCATTCCTTTTAGTGGTATTAGAATGACTAGTGTTGATGTTCAAAACTTCTTAAATTCAGGAGCAAAACCAGCACTTGCTGCGCAACCTCAAGTTGCTGCTCCAGCAGCTGCGCCCGCTGCTGCAACTCCAAAACCAGTTTTATTTGGAACACGTGAAAAAATTGCACCTATTCGTAAAGCGATTGCTAAAGCAATGCGTAATTCATGAAGCTCAGTGGCTTATGTTAATTTAGTAAATGAAATTGATGTTACTGCTTTATGAAAACTCCGTTCAACTATTGTTGAAGATGTAGCAAAAGCTAGTGGAGTTAAAATTACCTTCTTAGCTTTTATTGCTAAAGCAATTACTATTGCTCTTCACGAATACCCAGTTCTTGCAGCTAAATATGATGAAGCAACTCAAGAAATTGTTTATCCAAATGGAATTAATTTAGGATTTGCTGTTGACACTGAAGCTGGACTTATGGTGCCAGTTATTAAAAATGCTGACAAACTTTCAATTGTAGAGTTAGCTAGTGAAATTTTAAGACTTGCTAAAGCAGCTCGTGACCGTAAAATTAAACCAACTGAAATGCAAGGAGCTGACTTTACCATTACAAACTATGGTTCAGTTGGTTCACTTTATGGAGTGCCAGTTATCAACTATCCAGAACTAGCAATTGCTGGAGTTGGAGCTATCGTTGATAAAGCTCTTATTCAAAATGGTCAAATAGTTGCTGGAAAAGCAATGCACTTAACAGTTGCTGCTGACCACCGTTGAATCGATGGAGCGACTATTGGACGTTTTGCATCACGTGTTAAAGAATTACTTGAAAAACCTCAAATTTTAGGAGTTCTCTAATGTATAAGTTTAAATTCGCTGATATTGGAGAAGGACTTCACGAAGGAGTTGTTGGGGAAATCTATCACAAAGAAGGTGATATGGTTAAAGAAGGTGATTCGCTTTTCTCAGTTGAAACTGATAAAATCACCACAGACATTCCTTCACCTAAAACAGGTAAAATTGTTAAAATTTTAATGGCTGCTGGAGATACCATCCATGTTGGTCAAGAAATTTACCACATTGATGATGGTAGTGGTGACTCAGCTGAAGCTGAATCTGCTCCAGCACCTGCAGCTACTGAGCAAAAAGCTGAAGCTCCTGCTGAAGCTGGAGCTAGTGTTGTTGGTGAAGTTAAAGTAAGTAATGACTTACTCGACTTTAGTAGTTGAGCAACTACTCCATCAACTCCTAAAGCTGAAGCAGCACCTGCTGCCAAAGTAGAAACTGCTCCTGCAAAAACTAGTCAAATTCAAGATAGTTATAGTGGGAAAGTTGACGAAGAATTTGATGCTATTGTTATTGGATCAGGGCCAGGTGGTTACCTAGCAGCTTCCGAAATTGGTGCTCAAGGTCTTAAAGTTCTGATTGTTGAAAAAGAATACTGAGGTGGTGTGTGTCTCAATGTTGGCTGCATTCCAACCAAAGCTCTTTTAAAAACTAGTGAAGTTGCTCACTACGTAGCCTATGCTGAAGAATACGGGCTTGAAGGTAAATCTTCACTAAAACCTAATTGAAAAAAAATGCACGAGCGTAAAGCTCAAGTTGTTGGCAAACTTGTCGAAGGTGTTAAAGCCATCGTTCGTGGAGCCAAAGCTAAATCTGTTGAAGGAACAGCTAAATTTTTAAGTGCTAAAACCATCGAAGTTGACGGTAAAGTTTACCGTGGTAAATACATGGTTTTAGCAAATGGTTCAACTGACCGTAAATTAGACTTGCCAGGATTTGCAGATGGATATGCATCTGGAGCTGTGCTCACTTCTAAAGAAGCTATTAACTTAGCCGACAAACCAAAATCACTTGTGATTGTCGGTGGTGGAGTTATCGGAGTTGAATTTGCGCAAGTATTTGCTAGTGCTGGAGTTCAAGTTACTATCTTACAAAATCTTGACCGGGTACTTGCCAACTTAGATGCTGATATTTCTAAAGAAATTACTGCTAAATTAAAAGAGTTAGGTGTTGAAATCATCACTAACTCACAAGTTGTGGCTTATGAAAAAGGGCAAGTTGTTTACCAAGTTGGTTCAGAGCAACACAAAATTAAAGCTGAAAAAACTTTAGTAAGTGTTGGACGTATTCCAAATTCACAAGGACTTGCTGAAGTTGGTCTTAAACTAGGACAACGTCAAGAAGTTGTAGTTGATGAGTATTGCCAAACAAATGTTGAAGGTGTCTACGCTATTGGAGACATCGTTGGTCAAGCAATGCTAGCTCACGTAGCTTACCGTCACGCAGTGATTACTGCAAGTCATATTGCAGGTAAAGCAGATAAATACATTGACAAAACTGTGCCATCATGTATTTACACCAGTCCAGAAATTGCCTCAGTTGGTTTAACTGAAGCACAAGCTAAAGAAAAAGGCTTTGACTTTGTTGTTGGTAAAATGGCTTTTGCTCACATTGGTAAAGCAATTGCTGGTGGAAACACAACAGGATTTGCTAAACTAATTGTTGACAAACAATATGGTGAAATTATTGGAGCTCACATTGTTGGAGCAAATGCAACTGATATGATTAGTGAAATTATCGTAGCTATGGATGTTGAGACCACTGTTTACGAAATTGCTGCTGCAATTCACCCACACCCAACTTATAGTGAAATTATTTGAGAAGCAGCACGTAATGCTGTAGTTAAGTTAGAAAAACTTAAAAAATAATCAAACTAACAATATAACAAAAAATCCACTTGTAAAATAAGTGGATTTTTTTATTTTATTAAATTTATTTTGCTAAAATAATAAATCAAATGGTTTGAGAGTAACAAAAGTAGTTAATAGTCTTATTTATAGGCAAATTGAGATTAAAAAGTGTACAACTAGTTTTGAATAATTTATTTTTTATATAGAAAAATGTTTGATGCAGTATTTTGAATATTTTATAAATTTAGTTACATCAAATAATAAGTTATTTAAAAATGAGTCATTAATTTGGTAAAAGATAAATTAGTTTTATATAATTTGATTTAACAATTTTAAGTAGTTTAAGAAGATAATTATAAATATTTTATATTGGGAATATAAATATTGTATAAACAAAATATTAAAACAATGTTGTTTTGTATTTAACTTGTCACCTAAATTATTTAGGCATTAAAAATATTAAAAAAATAAATAATTTCAATAAATAAAGTGAGGTAAATTTTGTGAATAGTAAATATTTAGATTTGAATAAACAAATAAAAAATATTTCTAAAAAATTTTTTGTTAACAATCCATTAGAAAGAAAAAAAATAGAAGAATTTTTGAGTATTTTTGGATACCATAACTATATATTCCCCATTAAACATTTGTTTACAAATTATAATGAAATTCTTGTAGCTAAAGAACTTGATAAGCAAATAAAAAAATATTTTTCTGCAAACCATATAGAACAAATGGAAAATAAGGAACAACAAGAATTTTGAAAAAATTATGCTAAATGATGAAAGTCTTTTTCAAAAGATAGTAAATTTATTTATAAAAAATCTAATTTTTTCGATATGAGTCGAGATTTTATCAGCATTAACAACTTAATAAAAAATGATTTAGAGATAAGTAAGTCTTTATTTTTTAAACTTTATTTTTTTGAAAAAAATCTCAAAACTTCAATAGGAGAAATTATTGGTTACGAAATGTCTTGTCAAGATAAAATATCAGATTCTAATTGAGCTTATTTTCTTTATAAGTCAATTAAAAGTGATAAATGATGAGAAGCAAATATAAATAATAAGCTTAATAAAGAAACAATAAGTAACTCTAACCAAGAAAACACAGAACAAAATTCTTTGGAATCTTTATCAAAAAACTACTTAAAGCTTATATTGGGTGAAAAAAATTTTGAAAAAATAGAAAAAGTACAAAATGATAATGTTGATAAAACAATTATGAAAGAAATACAAAAATACCTTAATATTAATGCAGTAGACAAGGGATATATTTGAAATAATGCTTCTGATTTAAATTTTGGTAAATTAAAATTTATATTTCTTTTTGTTATTTTAAATTTTTATAAGTCAGATTGTTTGAAAAAATTTTTTCAAATTTACTTGATTTCAAATACTTTTCTAATCTTGTAAAGTATTTGAAATCAAGTAATAAAAATCAAAATGAAATAGGACAAAAACTTAAAAAACTTGAAAGTTTTTTAAACTTTACTATAGACTTGAGAAACTCAATTGCCCACAATAATTCTATTTTATTATTTTTATTCAAATACAGAGATAAAAGAATAACAAATAAAATTATTTTAGAACACAAAAATAATAAATCATTAGAATCATTTAAGATTGTAAAATTTAAAAAAGATGAACCTGGCAGCTTTATTGAAATAAATGGCACAAAGTTATATTATTTTAGATTTAAAATTATTTTAAAATTTTCAGATTCGCAATTTGAACTATATAAAGATATAGCAAATTATCTAGATGAGTTGAAAAAAGCATCTTCACTAGACAACGTTATAGTAAACTAATCTCACAGAGCATTAATATCTTTAATTGTTCTTACAAAATTGTCATAATTTTAATTTATTATGTTATAATAATAACATATATGCTCGGATGAGTTTCTATCATGTGTTATCCTTAAGATGTGATAGGCAAATTAGTTTAGTGATGTTTATCAAAAACTCGTTTGTGATACCACTCTATAAATATAGAGTGGTTTTTTTATACTTATTTTTATTACATTTCAATTAAATTTATATCATAAAGTTGTTCTGCTATTTGTGTTTTTAGACAATGCTTAAAATATATTTGTAACAAACATCATCATAATTTGAGAGTGTTTGTTAAAGTATAAAAATAAGAATCTTTTACTAAACCAATTAATCCATATTGATAATAGCAATTACCAAAATACTAAAAAACACAATTTTAATAAATTGTGTTTTTTTTATTAATTTATGCAAAATAACTAGTAAATTATTGCTTATTTCTTTTTGAAAATTTTATTTCCAACTTCGATGTATTGCTTGATATGTGAGTCTAAGTTGTCAAAAGCTTGCTTGTAAATTGCTAGATCTCCAAGGTCAATTCCTGCATCTTTCAAAAGCTCAACTGGTCATTTTAACATCCTTTTGATAAAAACTTTTTAATATAGTTATCAAGTAGAAATTTACCTTCTTTTTGTATTTTTGGTCTAAAATATATTTTAAAAATTACCCATTTTTATTTTGACTATAATACCTTGTAGTGCTGTTAATCAAAAAAAAAAAAATTATAATTAAAAATATTTTTTAATAACAATTTTGTTTAGCTTTTTTTATTTTGGTTTTGTAAATAATATTGTTTCTATGTTTTCAAAACATTCTATAATATATTCATAATTTAAGCTCTTAATGAACTTGGTAAATTCCTTATAAAAATCTTCATTAATATAAAAGAATTCCTTTGAAATTTTTCCTTATCACCATCATTTATATTGCTTTCATTTCATCTAATTTGTTTTATAAAAGGTCTATGAATAAAAGTACTTAATTTGTTATAAAACTTTGAAAATGATTCAAAAGAATAATCATTTTTAAAAAATAAGTTATATTGATTTTTAACAAATTCTTTTTCAAATATTTTTTCTGCATTACCTAAATTAGCTAATTTTAAAATAGAACTAATATTATCACACTTTGTTGTTTCTTGTTCAATAAAGAATAGTTTCTTTAAGTTGTCCTGTATACTTTCAAGATTATCATAAATGGTACATTCTTTTTCTTTTTCTTGTTCAATAAAGGAGGGTATTATTTTTTTTGATAAGGTGTTTCTTATATTCTTAAGATTATTAATGATATTATTTTTTTCTTGTTCTTTTTCTTTTGATAAGGAGGATAGCTTTTGTAATTCATCTCTTACACGATTAAGATTATTAATGATATCATTTTTTTCTTGTTTAATAAAGGGTAGGTTTTTTAAATATTCTTTTATTTCTGATTTATAATTTTCATTATTTTCATAATTTTTTTTATCAAAAATTTGTATAACAAATAATTTCAATATACACTCAACAAATGTTCTGACACCAACACTAAATGCATTAACAAATAGATTTACATTACGTAAACTATTATCATTTATTTGTCAATTATAATATATTTGTTTACAAAGTTCAATTAATATACTATTTTTGCCTTTTTTTGCTTTTTTAATGAAAGAATCTATTTCATCCAACATTGTTTTTCAGTAACTAAACATATTTTTAATATTGGATCATTGAATATTATCAAAACTACCACTGAATCGTTTCTTATTATTTTCATAATATTTTTTTATATAATCTATTTCATTTTGATTATCTCTATATTTATACAAATAAAATAAAAGACTATTATCATTATTGATGGTGTAATCTTCAAAATAATCTTTATTATCAACGAAATTATCGTAAAATGTGTTAATTATATTTTCCTTATTTTTTTTATTTAAGGGTTTCTCCATTGATCAATCTTTATTTTTATCTTTTAAATCTTTAATAAATTTGATAATATCTTCTATTTTAAAATATTTACCATTATCATCTTTATTATTTAAATTTGTAAAAGCATTTTGTTTTGAGGAAAATTGAAGATCTAAGTATTTATCTATTTTTTTACTTATTTTTCTTCCCTTTTTTTCTGATTCAAAAAAAATTTTTTTCGATTGTTTTATTGTTTCATTAATACATTGTAAAAAAGTTCCTAACTTTTTTATCCCTGTGTTTTTTATATCCTTTTTTATCTCTTCACTACTTTTTGAATTATCACTAAAAATTTGAATAATGAACATAAAATTTTTATAATAGTCATATAAATCAGAATTAGTATAAATCTTAATCTTTTTTTTAATTTTATCCCTATCTTTTTCTAATTCACTTATTTTTTTCTTAATCGCCTCTCCACTTTCAAATTCATTCATTTCACCATTTTTATCTTTCATTATTGGTAAGAATGTAAATGAAAATTTATTAATTTCATATTCATCTTTTTCTTCCTCTGGTGCAAACTTTGTTTCATAATAGTCTTTTATTCACTTATTGGTATTAATAAGCTCATTCTCATCAATATCTTTTTTATCATCTTTATCATCAAAAATAGTTTTAGATTCTACTTCAAAAGAATCTTCATATTTTTCATTATTTTTGCATTTTATTAAAAATTCATAAAAATTATATTCATAATTATTTTTATTATGTATTTTTTTTGTGTCATTTTTTCCTTCTTCTTTATTATTTATATCTAATATTTTTAAATATTTTAAAATATTTTCTTTTTTTAAAATTTTAAGACAAGAAATTTCTAAATTTCCATCAAAAACAATTCATTTTTTTGCCCCATTATTATTAGTAGTAATTGATCGAACTGGTATTTTTTTTAAATTTTGTTCAAGAATTGTATTAAATTTTCTTTCAAACTTCTCCTTATCTATAGAATAGAGTCCCTTTATAATACGAAACTCCATTTCATCATTGTAATTTGAATTCAATCCTATGATATCATTAATAAAATTATGATATGAAATTGATCAATCTACTATATGTTTATTTTGATATTCAAATTCACTTAATTGAATTTCATCTAATTTTACTATTTCTAATTTTGTTTTATTATTATTTTGTTGTACCATAATTCAATTATACTATTATTATTGTAAAAAAACACAATTTATTAAAAATTGTGTTTTTATTAATTTATGTAAAATAACCAATAAATTCTTGCTTATTTCTTTTTGAAAATTTTATTACCAATTTCAATGTATTGTTTGATGTATGAGTCTAAATTATCAAAAGCTTGTTTGTAAATCGCTGGATCTCCAAGGTCGATTCCCGCATCTTTTAAAAGCTCAACTGGTCATTTTGAGCATCCTTTTGATAAAAAGTTTTTAATGTAGTTATCAAGTGCGGATTTACCTTCTTTTTCGTATTTTTGGAAAAATACATTGGCAACAATGTAGCCAATGGCATATTTGTAAACATAGTAGCCATAGTAAAAGTGAGGCACAATCACACTAAAAATATTAGATAATTTTTGATCACGAATATTTTTAGGTTTAGCACTTGTGCGATAACGAGCACTAACTTGCTCGTAAATCTCTTCAAAACCTTTATAGGAAGCAATTGGTTGACCAGCATCAATTGTGTTGTAAACATCATATTCATACTCAGCTCAAAGAGTTTGACGATGAACAGTTCCTTGGAAATTATTAATCATTTCAGTTAAAATTTGGAATTTAAATTTGTCATCTTTGCTAGTTGAAAGTAAATAATCATTTAACATCAACTCATTAAAAATTGAAGCTATTTCAGCTAAAAAGATAGGATATTGTGAGTTAAAAACATCTTGGTGTTTGTCAGAATAGTATGAATGCATTGAGTGACCAAGTTCGTGAGCTAAAGTATCAACAGCATTGATTGTATAATCAAAATTCATTAAAATATACTTGCGTTCAATTCCATATGAGTTGCCAATTGAATAAGCTCCAGAACGCTTGTTTGGAACATTATGGTAGTCTACTCAACGGTTAGCAAAAGCTTTTTTAATTTCACTAACATATTCTTTACCAAGAGGTTTGATAGCTTCTAAAACAAGTTCTTGTGCTTCTTCTACAGTGTAGCGATTTTTCACTTGTACAAGTGGTAATGATTTATCTCAAACTTTAGGAGCATAACCTTGACTAATTTCAAAAAATTTAGCATGTGCATTTTTGTATTTAGTCAACAAAGGTGCACTTTCTTGTACAGATTTGAATAAATTTTGAAGCATTTCTTTTGGAAAGCGATCAGGAAATAGACATGCTTCAATAAGTGAGTTGTAACCTCTAACTCTTGCTTGAGTTGAATTGTAACGAACATGTTGATATCATAAATTAGCAAAAGTTTCTTTGTGTTTTAAATATCCAGCATAATAACTTGAATATGCATTTTTACGAAGTGTTGCATCTTGACTTTTTAGCAATAAACGGTATGAAGTATCATTAACTTGGTGTTTGAAACCTTTTGAGTCTTCTGCATCTGCAAATTTTGTTTCAGAATCACTTAAAATTGCAAAGCTTTGGTCCAAACTTATTGATCCATAACCTGCACTAACTAAGTATTCTTCTACTTTGTCATGCAGTTTATATTTTTTAGATTCGATTAGGTCTTCGATTTCTTTTGAAAAACCTGCAACGCTTGGATCATTTTTCCATTTTTTAATTGTTGCTAGTTTGTCATAAAATAAGTTTTGGACTGGTCCAAGTTGTTCATAAAATTGGCTAATTTGGAATTCAAATTTTTGCTCTAAAGATTTATTTTTCTCATCAACTAAGTTAGTACTTAATCTATTGTAGATATAGTTTTGTACTAAATTGAATTCAAGCATAAATTTTTCTTCATGTTTTTTGTAGTTTAAAAAATTAGCAGCACTATCAAATTGCTCATCACGCAATTCAATAAGTTTGTTGCCAAATTGTTTTAGTTTGTCTAGGTGATCTTCAATAGTTTTGCCACCTAGCAATGCTTCAAGGTCAAAACGATATTGTTCTGGAATTTCTTCATATTTTTTATAAGCCATGTTTTATCCTTTCATTTTTTACATAAAACAAATAAAACAAATTTTAGCACAAAAAAAATTGAAGCAATTATATAAGCAATAAAAAAATATGTAGGATATCATAGACATTTGAAAAAAACTTTTTGTAAATTAATTTTTTTTGCTTACAATATAAAAATGATTTGAAAAAATCAAACGAAAGGAAACTCATGAATATTATCGATTTAATTGAAAAAAAAGTTGCAAAACAGGAGCTAAGCAAAGAAGAAATTTACTTTGTTGTAAATGGTTTTGTATCTGGAAAAATTAAAGACTATCAAATGGCATCTTTTTTAATGGCCACAAGAATTCAAGATTTTACAGATCAAGAAACCTTTTATTTAACAGAAGCATTCATTGACTCTGGAGCCACTGTCAATTTAGATCACATTAACAAAATCAAACTTGACAAACACTCAACAGGTGGAGTTGGTGACAAAATTTCTATGATAATTTTGCCAATTTTGTCAGCTCTTGATATTGTAATTCCTAAGATTTCAGGTAGAGGTCTACAACACACTGGTGGAACTGTTGACAAGTTAGAATCAGTTAATAACCTCAATTGTGAAATTGATGAAAACACTTTTAAGAAACAAGTTGAAGAAACTGGAATTGCAATTATTGCTCAAAGTAGCAAAATTGTGCCAGCTGACCAAAAAATTTATGCACTACGTGATGTAACTGCAACAGTTAGTTCTGTACCACTGATTGCAGCATCAATTATGTCTAAAAAGCTAGTAACAGGAGCTGACTACATTTTAATTGATGTAAAATGTGGGAATGGTGCTTTTATGCAAACTCTTGAGCAAGCACAATTGCTTTCTGAAAAATTAGTGGCAATTGGTAACCACTTTGGCAAAAAAACTTTTGCTCAAATCACCAATATGTCTAGCCCACTTGGGAAAATGGTTGGAAACAAAAATGAAGTGCTTGAAGCAATTTCAATTCACCAAGGCAAAGGTCCTAAATTATTAACTGAATTTGCATTTGATTTAGTGGCTTTAGTTCTAAAAATGACAAAAGGCATTGAAAAAGAAGAAGCTCTAAAAATGATTGCTGAAGTAATTGAAACAAGAAAATCACTAAACAAATTCTACCAATTACTAGAAGCTCAAGGCGGAGATATTAGTCCAATTAAATCAGATAGTTTTTGAAATCCAAAATATAAATATGAACACAAAGCTGAAAAAGATGGATTTATCAAATGAAAATCAGCAATGAATTTTGGAAAAATTAGTGTCTTTTTAGGAGCTGGACGCCTTACCAAAGAAGACAAAATTGACTCAGAAGCTGGTATTGAGCTAAAATTTGAAAACTCCGAATCTGTAAAAGCTGGTGAAACCATATTTGTGCTTTATTCATCTAATCCAATTGATGTTAATAAATTTAACGATTTAATTAAAGATGCTTATAGCATTGAAGAAAGTGCTTTTGAGCACAAAATGTTTTTAGATTTGATTAGTTAATTAAATCTAAACTATCAAAAAAACAACACAATTTGTGTTGTTTTTTTGTATTTAATATAGTAGTTTTATAAAAAAAGTTTAATTTAGTTAATAACCTAAACGAGATTGATAATTGTGTCTATAATTCAAATAATTGATAAGTGGTATTGTAGAAACTAGACAAAAAGTATAAATTGGAAGCGAAAATGCTGATTTTAAAATAATAGGACTTAAATAGTAAAAGAAAAAATTATTAATTAATCTATCATTACCACTTCGATTAATATAGCGATTATAATATTTGATAAAAGCAATTGGATGTCAAAATCAACGAAAAATTATAAATAAAATGGCTAAAATCATTAAAGATAAAAAAGCTATTTTTCATTTTTGTTCTTTAGTTTTATAATACAAAATAAAAAGAATAATTGCAGCAATTGAAATAAACAAACTTATCGAACCTATTAATGATAAAATGGTAATTTTATCGAAAGTTGAACGTCAAGCAACAGGCACACGACTAATTTGTTGAGAATTTAGGCTAAAATAATAGAAAAAAATAAAAATTATTGCTAAAATAAAGATAACAGTTGGAATTAGTAGTCACAGATCCTTCTGATAAACTAGTTTAAAAAATAAAGCTGCTAAAATTGCAATCACTGGAGGAACTAGTCCATATTCAGGAGTTCAAATAAATAGATTACTAGTGAGTGCTGTTTTTGTGATATCGAAAATTAGAGCAACAAAAGACCCTTTAAATCAATTTAAAGTAATGCCTAAAAATATATAAAAAGGAAGCTCAAAAGCGATATTAAATCTTGCTGGCATTGCCATTTTAACAAGATATGCTATTATTAAAAAAAGTCCCAAGTAAATTCCCGAAATAACAATATCGAAAATTGAAAAAGCAAAAATATTGGACAATTTTTTTTTATTTTGTATTATTTTTTTAAAAGTATAAGATTTATTGAATAAGTAAAACATTTAATACATTATATAAAAAAATAAATAAAATTATATCAAAGGTTTAAAAATGAAAATTAACTCAACTAAACAACCACAAAAATCACAAAAAAAAATTAATATTCAAGCCTATAAAATCTCGGGCGAATTGTATCGCCAATGAAATGAAGCATCTATTATTGGTAATTTCGGCAATTATTTAGTAATATCACTAAAAGGAGCTAGAGTCAAAAAAGAGAACGAAAAACCTTGGACAGTTCGTGAAAATTCTGTTTGAATTTTCCGGCCAAAAACTTTTTATAATGCTATTTTGACACTTAGAGGTCATAGTATTCACTACTATATAAATTTAGCATCTGATTTTATTTATGAGGATAACACAATTAAGTTCATTGACTATGATTTGGACTTAAAGTTGATGTTACCAAGAAAAAAAATTGAAATTGTAGACATAGATGAATTTTTAAATAATTTAAATAAAAAACTTTACACTCCAGATATGCAACTAGAAAAAATAATGTCAAAGCAAATTCAAATACTTTTTTATAACTTGCTAAATCAAAAAGATATATTTGATAAAAAATTTTGAACATTTTTTAAAACAAACTTAAAACAAAAACCAACTGTTAAGGTTAATGATTAATTCATTTCAATCAACAAATCAAGAGCTTGTTGAGCTGCAGCAAATTCAGCTTCTTTAATGCTTTTGCCCTTACCTGTTCCATATTTTTTATTTTCCCAATATAAATGGACTAAAAAAGTTCCATCTTTTAGTTGGGTTTTACGATATTCAATTTGAGATGTTGAAGAATAAAATTGAATTTTTTCTTGAAATTCGGTTTTTGGGTCTTTGGCATTTGACTTTGCAATGTCAATGACAATTGGCATAAGTTTTTTGGTCAAAAACTTATCCAAAAAATCACTACCTAAATCTAAAAAAATAGCTGCACAAAAAGACTCAAAAATATCAGATTTGATCTTTTGGTTTTGAACAATTTCTTTAGCACCTTTGCCGACACGAACAAATTTATTTAATCCAATTTCATCGCATAACATAGCAAAAGTAGAAGCTGAGACTGATTTTGCCTTCACAATTGAGGCTACACCTTCTTTTCTTAAACTAATTTTTTTGTAAATAAATTCACTAACCTTAAAGTTTAAAATAGCATCGCCTAAAAATTCAAGCATTTCATAATGGCTTTGACTTGGATTTTCGTGATGAAAAGACTTGTGAGTAAGTGCTTGCATAAAAATAGCAATTGAATTTGGTTTTATTCCTATGCTTGCAAGCCAATTAATAAATTCTTTGCTATAATGCATCTGAAAATAATTTTTCCTTAATTTTTTGTAAAATTTGACTTTCTAAAGCTATTTTAACTTGATTGAGTGCTCCTAAAAAAGCTTGCTCATCACTTGAGCCATGTGCTTTTAAGGCAATCCCATCCAGACCAACTATTCAAGCTGCCCCAACATTTCGATAATCAAATTTTTCTTTAATTTTATACAAACTTGGTTTGGCCAATATACCTGCAACCTTACCTCTAGTTGAAGACATTAGTGTTTGTTTTAAAAGTTTAAAAACTGAAAGCATAGCACCTTCTAGTGTTTTTAAAATTAAATTACCAGCATATCCATCGCAAACAAAAACTTGCACATCAGCGTCCAATAAATATTTGGGCTCTACAAAACCAACAAAGTTTAAATCTGATTGCTGAGATAAAATTTGATAAGCCTCGCCATGAAATTGAAGGCCTTTGTTTTGTTCAACACCAATGTTGACAATGGCAACTTTTGGTTTTTTAAAATTGTATAAATTTTCAAAAAATAGTGATGCTATTTGTGCTCATTGTGCTAAATATTGTGGTTTAACAACAACATTTGCACCAACATCAACCATTAAAAAGGGTAAATCTGAAATGGTTGGAATCATTGGCATAAAAGCTGGACGCTCAATATTTGGTAATTTTGGCAACTTAAAAAAACTGCTAGCTAAAATTAAAGATGATTCAGCCGGACTTAGCAAAGCATCAACTTGCTTGTTGGCAAGCAAGTCAATTGCAACATTCATTGAATTTTGTTCCTTGTGGGCATGTCGAATTGATTTGTCCTGTTTTACTGCAATACTTTTTTCATCCAAAATACTAATGTTGTCTAGTTTTTCAACATAGGTTTTGATTTTGGTTTCATCTCCAACTAAAACCAAATGATAATTTGGATTGTTTTTGGCAAAAAGATTGGCCGCTTTAACAGCGTGCACCAAACTATTTTCATTATTTTGAACATCAAAGGCGATTTTAAACTTATTCATTGATAATTCCAATTAAAAGTGGGTAAACTTCTTGATCTGTTTTATTAAATACAAAATCTATATTTTCATAGTTATTTGTAATTTTTTCAATCTCAACAATTTGCTCTTCAATCAAATCTACTCCATAATTTAAATAGACGCTAATTGTATGCTCATTAGTATGAGTTTCCAAGATTGATTTAACAAGATTTAAAAAATTAGCATCAACAAGTGAGACTTTTCCTTGTTGAAGTGCAATGAATTGCTCATTTTTAATTTCAAAACCATCTAATTTAGCATCTTTGACTGCTTGAAAAAGTGAAAAAACATTTATGTTTTCATTGGCTTGTAACATTAGAGATTTATTGTCTTTTCAAGCTGTGTCAGGATGGAAATTTTCAGCCAAAAATTGACCTTGCAATTGATTAGTTGTTGGAATGATAATAATTTTTTTAGTTTTATCTTTTTTAAATCAACTAACAACTTGCTCAGCAACTAAAAGAAAATTTTTGTCATTTGGTAAAATGAAAAAAGATTTTGCATTAATTTGCTCAATGGCATTGACAAGGTCTAAAAAAGAAGGTTTGTTAGTTTGATCAAATGCAACAACTTTGCTAGCATTACGTTCTTTCATCAAATTAATAAAACCTTTACCATTATTGCAACTAATTAGTGCTGACATTTTTGGTGCAATAGTTTTTTTGATGATATGCTTACTAGCTTGTTGATCCATGCTTTCAATTTTAATTTTATCAAATTCACCATATCTTTGTAAGTAATTGAGTAAATTACCTGGTTTTAAACAATGACCATGAATTTTTAGCAATCCATCTTGTTCAACAACAACTAATGATTCAATTCTTTTAGACAATTTTGACTCTAATTTTTTACGATTAAAATCAGCCAAAGCACCAATATTTACTATCGCTTCTGTGCAATATCCAAAATCACTATGATCCTCTTGACCACTAAAGTGAAAATTCACTTCTTGGCTTGAGTTGACAAAACTAATAGGATTATTATTTAAAAAGTGATAAATACCTTCTAAAATAATCAACATCCCTTCTGAACCCGAATCAGTAACACCTGCGTTTTCAAGTTGTTTTAATTCTTTAGTAGTTTCATCACAAATACGGCGACCTTCTTGAACCATTAATTGAAACAAATCTAGAAAAGATAACTTTTGAATGCGCGCATTTTTAATGACTTCACTAATTTTGCGAATAAAAGTTAAAATGGTTCCTTCAACAGGTTTAACCACCGAATCATAAGCACGTTTTACAGCATTTTCAAAACCACTAATAATATCTGCAATGCTTAATTTATTTTTGTTTTGTCAACTATCTTTAAATCCGCGAATAATTTGAGACAAAATAACTCCAGAATTACCACGAGCTCCAAACAAGGAACCACGAGCAAAAGAAGTTATTATTGTTCCACTATCAACATTTTCTAAAGCTTTAATAGCTTCGAAACCAGAATTAAAGGTCGCAAACATATTGCTACCAGTATCTCCATCTGGAACTGGAAAAACATTAAGTGAATTAATTCACTCCATTTTGTTTTGCAAGTGATTTTTAGCAGATTCAAGAGCTAGACGTAAATCTTGTCCTGTTAGATTTTTGTTTATCATTTTTCCCTTTTAATTTCAAGTTTATCTATGAAATTATAACAAAAAGTCTATAAAATTATAGTTATTTGTCAAATTTAATACTAAATTCTTGGTCACCTGCAGCGTGTTTTGCAGCACTATGGTAGTGACCAAATTCTAGTCTACCTGATAAAGTTTTTTGTTCATCATTTCAATTTAAAATCCAATCAAAATAAGTATTGCTTGGATTTTCTCATGGAATTGGCAAACCAGTTTTAGAAATAAATTCAAGTGTTTTATCATTAATGAATTGCAAAATAACAAAATGATTAATAGCATTTTCATTTAAGCATTTTGAAAGCACACCTTGATCACAAGCATTTGGAAAATCTCTATTATTTTGATTTTTTTTCTCTTCATAAAATTGCTTAAATTTATTTTTAAACTGTTCATAAGACATTTTTTTGCCTTTGTGTGTTAAACGCAAAGCATAGTCATTATGTGATTGATTAATTACATCAGTAAAAATATTACCACTTGCATTTGATGAATTTTTACCATTATCAAATATTAAGTTAGGCCCACAACTAACAAATGCGATAGTTGAACTTGCTAACAAAAATAATAGTGGCTTCAATGTAACTTTCATATCAATTAATAAATTATACACTTTTAGTCAAAATATTGATTAATAAAACCTTGAATCACTTTCAATCTATTACTTAAACTTTCAAAGTTATTTTTTTCCATTGAATTATTGTTAAAAATAGCCAAGCCTTTTAAATTGATAAATGATTTTACTTTATTTTGTAAATTATTTTGATAAGCCAATGTGCCAACATCAATACCATGATTGAATGAATCTTTTGATTGGTGTTCATCTTCTTTTGCTTTTACTTCTTTGTTTGGTTCTTGAGTTGAATCTCAATTTATTGTGCTAGAAATATAATTGTTTAAAGAATTTTTTGAATTAGATGTTCACAAATTAAATTGTCAATCTTTTTTAGTCAAAACTATTTCAAGCAACAAAGTTGCACTAGGATCTTTTAGAAAATCTGTCAAAACTTCTGTTCCTTTATATTTGTATTGAATATTTGTTTTTGGTAAGCCTATTTCATTCATTTTCTTATCTAAAACAATATTTGGCAGAGTATAAATTGCTTT
Source organism: Mesomycoplasma bovoculi M165/69 (assembly GCF_000524555.1). Classification (NCBI taxonomy): domain Bacteria; kingdom Bacillati; phylum Mycoplasmatota; order Mycoplasmoidales; family Metamycoplasmataceae; genus Mesomycoplasma; species Mesomycoplasma bovoculi. Next base: position 386,797 of record NZ_CP007154.1, read on the forward strand.
AATAATTTTTTTAGTTGTTGAAGAAGTGTCTTTTTTATCCAAGTATTCTAAACCAATATAATAGGGATTTTCTAAGTTTATTTTCTTATTAGCAATTGATTCGCTAGCTGGTGTTTTTTGAATAAAAACACTTATAGAATTTTCTTTTAAATTTTTATCAGAACCAAATAAGTAAAGTTTCTGATTTGCATCTGTTGGTAACTCTGTTGGTTTAAAAGCTAAATAAATTGCACCATTTTGAATAATTTGGTCATTTTTTTGCTCATTTATATTTGTCAAACTAGTAGTGAGTGCCGATTTAAGACTAACACCATCTTTAGTTTGGGCGATTGGATTATCTAATGCATTACTAAAATAAATTTGCTTTAAACTTGCTAAATTGTCAAAAGATACAACTCTATCATTAGAAATATTGACTGCACTTCGATCTATAAAAACATTAGGTGCTAAAGTAATTGCTGCATCAAAAGCTTGGTTTGTAGGTAGTACATTATTAATCTGTAATTCAATTGTGTCGACTAATTGACCTTCGTTGATAATTTCTAAATCAATATAATATTTATTATTTGTAAATTTATTTTGTATTTTAACTTGAATTTTTCCAATTAGCAAGTTAGCTACTTTATCAAAAATAGATTTTAAATAATCACCTACTAGTTGGCCATTAATTTTTGATTTTTGACTTGCTTGATTTAATAAAAAAATTAGGGATAATGTTGAATTATCTATATTTTTTCAAAACCTTTGTGATTTAATAGATTTAAAAGCACTGTCAACTTGATTAGCAAAAACACGAGAATTTTTATCTAAATTAATGGGTAAAATTTCTTTTTTAATTTGTTGAATTTGATTCATCAACTCAGTATTTTGTTGATCTAATGAAGTTGTTGAAGTGCCTTTATAATTGCTAAAATCAAAATTAGTTATAGCTTGAGTGGTAATTGTTTGATTTGAACCAGCATCAAAGGAAATTCCTTCTGGAATTTTAATATTTTTACCCTCAACACTAAAGTCAAAAACTGCATTTAGTAAAATATTATTTTTTGCAACTCCGATTGGATTTGCAAAAAAATAGCTAATTTTTAAAGGATTTTGCATTTTTTGCGAATCATTCACACGAGTGTTTTTGAATCAAAAATTAAATGATTTAATTTCATTTATATTTTTGTTTTCAAACAAAGGTTTTTCTTTTAATAATATAGGAATAGCATTTGCATTAATTATTTCAGATAAATTAGTAAAACCTAAGCTTTGAGCGATTTTAACTAGTTGAGAATTAATTTTATAGTCTTTTAAATTAGCCTTAACTACTTGCAAATTATTGGCAACAAGTGATTCTGAAAATATTAATGGTAAATCTAATTCAAAAAGAAGTTGATTAGTTTTTTTATCAATAATTTGACTTGTCAAGGCGAGTTTGTTATCTTTTAATGTTTTAAAAATTAAACGACCATCATCATCTAATTTTGGAATCATTAACTTATTACCATCTAGATTAAAAAAATTACCTTTTTCATCGAATAACATAATTGCCCCAATGTCGGTAATCGCTTTTTTAAAAGCCATAGATTGATTTTCATTATTTTTGTTAATTACATTTAAATTAGTATCACTTGAGTCTTGAGTTTGTGTGATATTATTTTGTGGTTGTTTTTTATTATTGGCTTTATTGTAAGAATCAAATAAATATTGCAAAGTAATGGCTGCAATTTTAGGATTTAATGAAGGTAATTTTGATTTTCCAGTCACATAAATTAGTGATTTTTTTTCACTAGGTATTTTAGTAACAGTTGTATTCTCTAGTGTTTTATCTCCAGAAAATCCCTTTATTTTTGTAGGTGTTTCTAAAATAATTTCACCATTTATGTTTGAAGCCACCAAAGATAAACCTTTAATTTCATAACCTGTTTTAGATATAACCAACTGGTCATCGATTTTTAAATAAAAATAAAAATTTGGTCATCGATTTTGAAAAGCTGACAAATCTGTTAGCTCATTTAACAAATCTAATGTAGTTTCATCTGTGTAGTATAGAATTTGATGAGCAGAAATTGAGTTCAAAAAAAATTTTTTTACAAATAAATTTTGTGCCAAATTATCAAATTCATTTTTGTTTATGTTGTACTTTTGTTTTTGTAATTTTAGATCACTTTCACTAATAAAATCAACTTTAGATTTGATATTCGACCTTTCCACTGTGTTTTTAGAAGCTGTTATTGCAAAAGACAAAATAACACTAGTGGCACTTGCCAAACCCAAGCCTATAAATGATCAATATTTATAATTTAATTTTTTTATTTTCTTGATTATCATTTTAACTCAATTCTAAATTATACACACCAATAGTCAATGGGATAGAAGAAGTTTTTCCATCACGTTCTAAAAAAAATTGTAAAATAGCTACATTTTGATTGCTAAATTTTGATAAATTAGTTATAGTATTGTTGGAATTTGTATCATTTGTTAATTCTTTTGAAACTAAAGAAAGTGTAGGGTTGATAGTTTTATAGTAATCTATCAACTTAGTTAAGCCTATTTTTTGTAAAGCTTCATCAGTTGGCAAACTAGTTACAAAATGATTTAAATTATTAAAATCATTTTGTGCAAGATACACTTTTTTAAAGGCTTCCGGAGTTTCTAAAACAATCTTATCTAAATTTAAAATATTTTGCTCTTTTTTATCAGATAATTCTTCAACTTGATCTTGATAAAAATTAATATCATTTAGACTACGATAAGCTGTTCTAAAAAGCTCAAAAGATATTTTGCCATTTTTTAAAAAACCAAAGCGGTATTGGTAAGATATTTTTAGTTTTTTAGATATCGCACTTTTGTCACTAGCACTTGCTTGATTTGAATTATTTTCACTTTTAAAAACAACTTGATAACCAAGATGATTTCCAAGTTTAAGTAATGGAAAACCAAAATTTGAGTTTGCTAAAAATCTCAATTTAGCATAAAAAGCCAAAAGTAAATCCGCTAAATTGTCAATTGGAACTTGTTTGCTCTTGTCATTTTTGTAATAAGGTTGAACACCACTAAAAAAACCTGATTTTTCACTTAAATTTTGGATACTTTTATTATTAAATGTTGCAATTTTGTGCAAAATTTGATTAGAATCCTCTGTTGCAAAATCATTTTTAATTGATGCTAAATCAAAAGGGATATACAATGTTGATAAATATAGAATCTTATCACTTGAATCATCTTTATTAAACACATATGATGTATCTAAATAATCATGATTGAAACTAAATAATTTAAATTTGAACTTGCTATTAGAATTCTTTTCTTTTGGATTTATAAAGTGGATTTCACTTAACTTTTCAAAGATTTTATTTGGCTCATTGTTAAAAAATATTGTATCTTCGCTAACAAAACCTGCTGATTTTAAAATCTCTAAAAAATAAACTGCAACATTATAGATACCCTGATGTGCAAGATCAAATAGAAAGCGCGGAACATCTAAATTATTCTTGAACAACTTAGATTCTACATTAATAATTTGATTTTGCTCTTCAATTTTATTTTGACCAATTTTTGAATTATCTATAAGCATTTCAGGCGAAATACTTTTAAAATCTCTTGAAATTGCTTGCAGTTTTTGTTCATCATTTAGTTGCAAACCATAAAAATCAGGTTTTTCTAAAATGTCACTTACTTGATTGTATTCTTGATTTTCTATCAGATTTTCCAAGTGATTTATTCCGATAGGATTTGAAGATTTTGAATCAAAAGGTTGGACTTTATCTGAATCATATTGATATTTAGAAGATAATCAATGATAGATGGTATCAGATTCTGTGGAACCATTTTCTTGTTTTGAATTTAAAAAATTTAAATTACTAATTTTAATTTCAATTTTTTTTACAGTTGAAACATCAATGAATTTAGTTTTAATTTCTACCAAACCATCAACCTTTAAATAAGGTGTGTTCTCTTTATTGTCCAAATAAATTTGCAAACTATCAGAATCTAATTTAAAATTAATTTCAAAAAATTTATCCAAATTTTCTTTGGTAATATCGTTCAAATTTGCATCTATAAAATTTAGTTGCTTAATTAATGGTTTTTTCAAACTATTAGATATTATTGATAATAAATAATTGTCTTTATCTTTTTTGCTAACAAAAAAACTACTTTTAAAAATGTGTAAAAAATCAAAAACAGATATTAATGATAAGTCAAATTTTGTATTTTTGGTTCCATTATTTGTCAAGTTATTTTGCCATTGTTGTCACCACAGTTGTCTAATTGAATTAATATTTAAATTTTGTAGGTTTATTGAATCTTTAAAGCTTTGCTTAAAAAAATCAGTTACTTTAAGATCTGAAAAACTAAATGAATTATCAAAATTAGTTTTACCAAACAAGTCAACAATATTGAGTGGCACAGCAATTATTTTAGATTCTTTATCTTTATTATTTGCTCACTTACTTTGATCTTGAATGAAAAAATACAAATTATTATTTTTACTAGTAATTCATTGGTTTTGATTACTAGGATTTTTAACTAGTTGAAAATCAGAATTACCTTCAGTTCTAAATCTACTTTTTGTATTTAGTTCAAAAAGTATTTCATTAAAATTTAAAAAATTTTCCAAATATTTTTTGGTTTCATTAGAAGTGATTTGTTTGTTGACATTGTTTAAAAAATCATTTAAGGAAACAAACTGAAGCGCTGTTGAAACCATTGTGTTTTTCACACTTTTGTCTTGAGTTGCAGTGCTTTCATTACTTTGTTGAAAACTAAATAAAATATTTTTATTAGGTTTTATTTTACTTGCTATATTTTTAATTCGTTCATCTAGTTGACTAGGTTGAATAACTTTTTGTTTTAAAGAACTTGCTATACCAACAGAAGTAGCAAGTACAATAGAACTTGCAATAACACTCAAACCAATTAGGATAAGTTTTTTCTTATCGTTTTTCTTAATTTTGTATATTTTCATATTTTAAATTTTTAAAAATACCTTTTATTTTACAAAAAAGAAAAAATTTATAATGTAATTCTTGGGAAAATAACAGCAGATTTTATTATTTTTTGATTTGCAAACTTATTAAAATTGAGAATTAAATCAAGACTTGTAGCCAAATTAGCTAAAGTCTGTGATACTTTTTGAGCAACTTTTGGCATTGCAACACTAAACATTACATTTGTTGCATAAATACCATTTAAAAGAGCAACTAAAATTGTGTTAAGTCTAACATCATCTTGACAAGCTCAAGGCTTTGCTAAATCAATGTATAAATTTAGTGATTTTCCTAAATTTATAGCAACTTTTAAAGCTTTATCAACTTCTAAATTATCAAAAAGTCTACTATATTCTTTTTGAGATTGTTCAATTTCACTATAAATATCTTTATCTATTTGTTCTAAAACATTGCTATCGAAAACTAAATTGCATTGTTGATTTTTATCAATGAGTGCCACTGTTCTACTAATTAGATTGCCAAAATTATTAGCTAAAGTAGCGTTGTAAAATAAAGTTAAATTAGTTTCATCAAAAATTCCATCTTGACCTAAAGGAATTTGGGTTGCAAAAAATAATTTAATAACTTCTGAGTCATACTTTGCCAAAATATCCAGTGGATCAATTACATTACCTTTAGATTTAGACATTTTTCCTTCATTTGTGACCAATCAACCATGAGTGATTATGTTTGTTGGTAATCTAAAATCAAGTGCTTTTAAAAAAATTGGTCAATAAATACAGTGGAAACGAGTAATCTCCTTACCAACTACATGAACAATTTGTTCACTTTCAAGTCAATAACTATTATTTGGATCACCTTCAACAACATTTAAAGTACTCACATAATTAAATAATGCATCTAGTCAAACATAAATAACATGTTTTGGATCAATTTCAGTTGGAATTCCCCAACTTTGGCGAGTTCTAGTAACTGAAAGATTTTCGAGACCTTTTTCAATAAAATTCTTAATTAATTCATTTTTAATTTTTTCTTCACTAATAAAATTGGGATGTTTGTTTCAAAAATCAACTAGTCAATCTTGCATTTTTTGCATATCAAAAAAGTATGATTCTTCTTCAATTTCTTCAACTTTAGCCCCACTAACTGGGTGATAATATGCACCATCTTTAAAAACAGCTTGCTTTGGAGTTAAAAATTCTTCATCACTAACTGAATAAAGTCCACGATAAAAATCTTTGTAAATATAGCCTTTTTCAACCAATTTGGTAAAAATTTGCTTCACAAATTTTTTATGTGGTTCATTTGTTGTGCGAATAAAAAAGTCATAATCAATGTCAAATTTTTTTCACAAATCAACAAACTTTGCAGCTGTTTGATCTACAAAAGTTTGCGGCTCTAGACCTACTTTAGCAGCGCTTTGAGCAATTTTTTGCCCATGTTCATCTGAACCTGTAAGCATTTTTGCATCAAAACCTTGCAATCTTTTGTAATTTCGGATCACTCATGCAATTGTTGTTGTGTAAAGGTGGCCGATATGTAAATTGCCAGAAGCATAATAAATTGGAGTAGTTATATAAAATTTTTTAGCCATTTTTCACCTTTTTGCAAACATAAAGTTTTTGAATTTCTTTGCGATATACATGTTTAGTTTTGTCTTTGGGATGTAAGTACAAAATTGGAAGATAATGTCCTCCTCAAGAACTTGCAAACTCAGCTTGAACTAACACAAATTTTGGAGCCTCGCCCAATCTGGGAGCTACAAACTGAGTTTTTTTGGGTTCAAATTTGTGTAATCTAAGCAATTCTAGTAAGTCAACATAGCGTTCAATTGGTAATACAAGTGCAAGTTTGCCCTTTTGATCCAAAATTTTTCCAGCACCTACAATAAGCTCTTCTAGTGTCAAATCAACTTCATAAATTGCTCTTTTGATTTCATCACTAACATTTTTAATTATTTTTGTATCCATCTTATAATAAGGTGGATTGGCAAAAACTAAATGATATTTTTGCCCAACACGAGCATTATGCTCTTTTCAAAAATCATTAAAATCAGCTTCAATAACATTAATTTGGCTTTGTTTATCATTCAAAACAACATTTTCTTTGGCCAAATTGATTGCTTTTTTGTTGATTTCAATAGCATCTATTTGTAATTTTGAATCTCTATGAGCTACAAAAATTGATAAGGCTCCATTGTTGGCACCAACTTCACAAGCCCGCTTAATTTTTTTACCAAGATCAATAAAATTTCCAAGCAAGATAGTGTCCACAGAATAGTTAAACATCGACTTGTCTTGTCAAATTTTAAGATCTGGATTATAACCTAAATTATTTAATACTTTCGTCATCTCTTCACTGAATTAAGCGTTTATTTTCTTGATAGTAACGACCAAATTTAGCTATTTTTGTACCATTTAGCATTGTTGCATCTGCGCTAAAATTATAGTTTATTTTTGTCATAAACTCACCGACACCATAGCTATCAACAGGTGCTTGGTTGGCTTCAAAATAAGCTATTTTTTCAGCATCAAATCCAGATGAAACAATAATTTTAACATGTTTACCATTGTGTTCATTTAACGCCAAACGCAAATTTTTAATCAAATTTAAGCTAACTCCAAAATCTTCAGGTTTTGGATTGGTAAATGATTTATCAACTACATTTTGCGATGTATCAACACGCACTCCATAGAGTTTATCGCCAAATTCGGCAAGCACTTTTAGTGAGTCAGTGATAACATCATTATTAAAATCAACAAGAGCTATAAGTTCATCTTCAGGAAACATCCGGTGATAAGCCTTGCAAGCTTCTACTATGTTTCCAGAAAAATTTTGGATTAATGCATGAGGCATTGATCCAAAATTTGACATTTCATACTCGCCATTTTGGGCTATGGAACTAAAGACTTTAACCCCTCCCAAGCGAGCAGCTTTGCCATCAATTTGTTGGAGTAAATAATGATCGCTTCTATCAGCCATATAAATAATTTCTTTGCCTTTTGCAGCTTCAACACATTTATAAGCATTTGTTGCAATAGAAGTTGAACGAGCTAAAATCCCATCTATAATTCCTTCATAAATTCCAAATTCATGTAAGGGACCTTCTAATTCTAAAACCACTTCTCTGCTAGAAATTAAGCTTCCTTCGGGTAAAAATTTAATTTTATACTTGCTAGTATCAGTGTTTTTTTTCAAAAATTCAAGCGCTTCATTAATACCAGCTAAAACAGCTAATTCTTTTCTTTGAAAAAATTGCAAAACAACAATGTTACTTGGGTTATTTTTTGCAACTATTTTTTCTGTTTTAAAAAAATAGTCTGCTACAAATTTATTAATTTTTATCATTTCAAATCACTTATTAAATTATCTTATAAGCCTTTTCTATAATATAAATTATAGTTTATTATTAAAAAACATTTTTAAATTAGTGAACATAATTTAAATTTTAATTGATAAAAATTTTAGAAAAATCAGCAATTTTGGCTGATTTTTTATGTTTTTGCAAAAAAAATTACACAAATCTTAAATCTAAAAAACAATGAAAATCTAGTGCTTTTATATAGTGAAAATAAAAAAAATAATTTTTTTTGACAATTAAAATTAAAAAAATGTATAATTGTGGGTGATAGTGGTAATAAGTGAATATGTTTGGAACTATTTTAAGAGCTTTAGATGAAAAAAATAGAATTGTATTACCCCCTAATTTTCGCGAAGAAATAGGAGAACAATTCTATTTATCTATTAGTTTAGAGCAAATTCTTGAAATACGTAGCAAACATAACTTTGATGCACTTGCTGAAAAACTAAATCAAAGAAATTCTCTAGATAAAAGTTTTAGGGATTTTACAAGATATTTTTTTGGTAATACTGTCAAAGTTAGTCTTGATGGTCAAGGTCGGTTCTTGATTCCCAAGAATCTTCTTGACCTAGCTGCTATCGAAAAACAGCTCTATTTAGTTGGCGTTGGTAAAAAAATTGAAATCTGACCAAAGCATCGTTATGAAGCCTTTAATAGTTTTTTTACAGATAAGGAAAATGTTGCTAAGTTAGAAGAAAAACTAGTTGAATCAGGGGTAGAGTTATAATGCATATTCCTGTTTTGTTAAAAGAACTAGTTGATCAATTAAATATTAACCCAGATGGCATATATGTTGATCTCACCCTTGGTCGAGGTGGACATTCAATTGCCATTTTAAAAAAATTAACAACTGGCAAATTAATTGTTTTTGACAAAGACAAACAAGCAATTGAAGCTAGCAAAAACAAGTTACTTGCAATTTCAAAAAATGTTATTTTTGTTTGATCTGACTTTGCTAATTTTGAAAATCATATGAATGAGTTAGGGATTAGTAAAGTTGATGGTATTGTTGCCGATTTGGGTGTTAGTTCACCACAAATCGATGACCCTGAACGAGGTTTTTCTTATCGCTTTGATGCTCGTGTAGATATGCGAATGGATCAAAGCCAAACTCTTGATGCTCATCAAATTCTCAACAGTTATAGTGAGCAACAATTAATTGAAATCTTAGCAAATTATGGTGAAATTAAACCAGCACGTCAAATTGCCAAAGCTATTATTTCAAACAGACCTGTCAATACCACATTTGAACTTGTAAATATTGTACGCAATTGTTTATCTCCTGCGTTGTTAGCTAAAAAAAATTTAGTGAAAAATGTCTTTCAGGCATTGCGGATTGCAGTTAATGGCGAACTTGATGCTTTGCAATCGTTGTTGTTTTGTTTCCTTTCTTTCTTAAAGCAAGGTGGAAAGTTTGCAGTAATTACATTTCATTCACTAGAAGACAAACTTGTTAAATTTAGCTTTAAAAAATTGCTAGATAAAAATAAAACTCCTTTTTTTGTCAAAGATGAACCTAGTTGTTTTGTAAAAACGATTTGACCGACTTTGCAAGAAATCGAATCAAATCCTAGATCTAAAAGTGCTAAATTGCGAATTTTAACAAAACTAAAGGATGAAAATGAAAGAAAAATTTAGTGAAATTATGCTAATGGGATTAGGTAATTTTGGAGTGCAAAATGTAAAAAAATTGCCTCAAACTAATTTTTCAAAGTTTTACATTAATATCAAAAGTGAAATGATTGGTCAATTTGACTTTGATCAAAGTATCATTTTAGATAGCGATGGTTTTGGCTATGATAGTAATTTGGCACACCAAATGGTACTAGACTACAAAGAAGTGATTAAATCCAAATTAGCAAATGTTAAATTTTTGTTTTTATTTGCTAGTCTTGGAGGTGCAACTGGTTCTGGAGCAATTCGTGCTTTAGCACAAATTGCAAAAGAACTTAACATCATCACTATTGCTGTAGTAGTATTACCAAATGATATTGAATGAAAATTCAAAGAAGAAAATAGTAAGGATACATTGGATTTTATAGTTGATAAAGTTGATTCTCTTGTTGTCATATCTGGTAAAAATTTTTCAGAAACATATGAAAATTTTCAACAGAGTGATTTAGACAAGCTCATTAATAATAAACTTCAAGACATTGTGGAAGTGATAACTGATACAGTAATTCAAGAAAATGAAGTTATTCCAATCAACCTTTCACTTATGAAATCTGCTTTAAAAAGCAACAAACACTTATATGTAAGTCAAGCAATAGCAACTGGTGATAACGATAAAATTTGACGCTCAAAAAGAGTGGCTAATGATTTGTTTGCCAACCCTGCTGAGCAATTTGATTGAAAAAAATTTGATGAATTACTTATTTCAATAAGTGCTTCAGAAACAATTACTCAACTTGAAATTAAAAATATTTTAGATTCAATTAAATCTAAATTTGATAGCAACAAACTAAATTATTCATACTGTCTCTTAAGAAGAAACGAACTAGTTAATGACATCAAAGTTGGTCTAATAGCTAGTGAAAAACGCTATAATTTCAAAGAGAGTAATTATCCAACAAATTCAGATACACTTAATGAATTTGACTTAAATGATTTAGATTTGGATACACTAGTCGATTAAAGATGAGCAATTTACTTTAAGGCAACTAAAAAGCTAGATGATGTATGGCGAAGTTTGGCAATTTAGTTAAATTGAATTAAATTTTAAAAAAACCTCAATTGAGGTTTTTTTTATTTATTTTTTTGAGCATTTTGTGCCAAAATTTGTTCTGCCTTATTAGGAAGTGATTGACCAAAAGAAAAGTAGCTAAAAATTTTTTGAAAAGCTTGCGGGGGAATGCATAAGTCTTTCAATTTGTCATCAGTGATGCTCAAATCAAGTTCTTTAGCACCCTTTTCCAAATCTCAAGCAAATTCTGGATTAGCCACAAAAGCTGATGTAATACCGATTAAGTCTGCATATAAACTAGCTTGATTTATTTTTTGCGCGCTATTTATAGAACCACTAATAATTAATGGAATTCTATGATTTAAATATTGATAAACCACTTTAGAAACTAGTTCATTATAATAAATACCTTTAGAGCGAACTTTATTTAAAAACACACTTCGACCTCAACTCGCAATTGCTAAGTATGATAACTTAATTTTTTTAGCAAAAATAATTTCAAAAAGATCAATAAAATCTTCAATTGTATAACCAAGTTCATCTCCGCGAGTTTCTTCAGGTGTAAAACGAAATCCTAAAATAAAATCTGTAGTTGCAAATTCCTCAATCACTTGACTAACCCCTTCTAAGACTTGCAAAATAAATCGAGAACGATTTTCAATGGTGCTGCAACCATATTCATCATTGCGTTTATTGTAAAAACAAGAAAAAAATTGTTGGGGAAGCAATTTTTGAGCACACGAAATTTCAATACCATCAAAACCAGCTTTAATTGCTCTTTTTGTGGCATTTTTATAGTCTTTTATAATTTCTTCAATTTGCATTTTAGAAAGTTCTAAGACTTTGTGAGGTTGGGGAAATTCCAAAAAATTAGCGCTAACTCCATAAGTGTGACCAACTTCATTGAGTGTTGCAAGCGAATGCGAACCAGCATGAATTAGTTGTGCAACTGCTAATTTGTGCTTTGATTTCATAGCACTTGCTAATTTAGATAAACCATAAATGTACTTATCATCACTAATGCTGATTCCATAATCAAAAAGTTTACCATTTTCACTCACATAAAGTCCACCTGTGATTGTAAGTGGTGCAGAGTGTGCTCGACGAGCCGCAAATTCAATATCTGCTAAATTTACAAAGCCTTTTTGACTTAAATTTAAATTTATTGGACAAGCAACAAACCTATTTTCAAGCAAATAACTGCCTAAATAAAAAGGATGAAAAACTTTTTTGTTCATAATCTTAAGATAAAATTACATCAATAATTTCTTGTGCTGTAATTTTGGTAAAAAATAAATTTTCTAAATCAATGGTTTCTAGTGCTTTTTGCAACTCATTTTGTTCTAACTTGCAACCTTGCAAAGCTTTTTCTAAACTTTCAAGTGATTTTTTAACAAAAAAATCACCACTAATTTTTACTTTAGAAATTCGAAAATTCTCAATTTCAAAGGAGAAATTGATAGTTCCAATGCTCAAACGAGCATCACGATTATATGAATAAGCTGGACTAGTTCCAAATGTTCAATCTCAATTTTTATATTTTTTTTGAATTAAGTCATCAATTTGACTTCAATCTTGGTCACTAAGTTGATATTTTTGAAAACTTTGCAAAGATTTTTTCTCTAATTTATCCAAAATTAAGTCTTTAAATTCAAAAGCATTCAAATTTGCAAATTCAGGTTTGAGATATTCTTTTATTTTTGCAACTCGTTGTCGAACTGATGTAATTCCTTTAGCTTCAATTTTTTTACGATTTGGTCTAAGAATTTTTTCCAAACTATCAAAATCAATGTCATAAAGTAAAGAATAACCGGCATAAATTCTATTACCATTCAATGACATAGCAGCACCTGAAACTTTTTTTCCATCAATAATTAGATCATTTTTACCACTAAAATTGACATTTTTAGCTCCCAAATCTTGTAAAATTTCAACAATTGGTGCATATAGTTCGCCATAATTTGATAACAATGATGGATGTTTACGATAAGGGAATGAAAAACAAAAATTAGCCGCTAAATCATCAATGTAAATAGCACCTCCACCTGTGTCACGTCGCACAATACTCAATTTATTGGCTTCTAAATAATCAAAATTAACTTCTAATTCAGGGTTTTGAAAATAGCCAATTTGGACATGAGCATCACAAATATATGGAAAAACAATTGTGTCTTCAGGATCAAGATTCTCAATGGCTCAGTATTGAATCGCTATTAAATAAGCACCATCTTTAATTCACTTACCATTTCTAATTGGTTCAATTAAAATCATTTTTTACCTTTCTAATTCTCAAATTTGTTCGATTAATTTAGCAATATCTTCATTAAAAATTTTGCTTTGCTTTTTAACATTTTCTTGCAAGTGATAGTTTTTAGAGTTTAATACTAGATATTTAGCTTTTGGATTGTTGATTGTCATCTGCCAAAAAGGTCATTTAATGAGTTGAGGTGTTGTATAACCAACACCAATTTCAAAAAAGACAACTTTTTTGTCTTGATTTTCTTGCAAAAAGGATTCATATTTTTGTTTTTGCAAGAAAAAATCATCATTTTCAACCATACCTTTAAAAGCAATTCTCTTGTTCACTTCTAAAAAAGCATCACAATTTGGACATTTTGGCAACAATTCCAAACTTACTTGCATGTTTTTTTGATTTAAGACCATTTTTTCAATTAATTCATTTTTTTGATAAAGTTTATTCGAACACATTTGCGAACATTGCAACAAATCATATTTACCTTGAATATAAAAAATTTTATTCTCATTAAAACCATTAACTAATAAACTATTATCAGAGTTGGTTGTGATAATAAAATAATTTTTAGTTTCAAGAATATCTTTTAACTTGGAAAATATAGAACTTTTTGGTAAGTCAAAACAATTTAATTTAATGAATCGACTATGAAAAGCTCAATAAGTTTGTCAATTAGGATAATCAAAAAGTGAAGCTTGAAGCATATCAAGGAGACGATATTTTTCAATAAAATCTCCAAAATGTTGTTCAAATCTAGAACCTGAATAACCAATGTTAGCTGCCGCTGTTAATCCAGCACCAATTCCAACAACAATAGTATCAGCGTCACTTAATAAATCCAAAATTTCTTTGGCTGATTTTTTCAAATTAAAAGTTTGGTAAGCTGTTGAATTCATTTTCATCAACTTTAGTTAATTTAATAATTCAATTTTGACGAGCATCGGCTGAGTTTAGAAGTCTTGGAGTTGTAATTGCTTCTTGATTAATTTCTACAATTTCACCAGCTAATGGTGTTTTAATTGATAAAACAGTTTTTGAAGCTTCGATTTTTAATATTTCATCATTTTTAGAAAGACTTTTGGCATTTGTGAAGCGCAAAAAACCAATAGTCCCTACATCATCTTGTAACTCAGCACTCATTGAAATTGTGACAATATTTTCTGTTTTTTCAATAATTAAAAAATTAGCAAATTTTTTCATAGTTTTCCTTATTGTTTTAATTGATAAATTTTAGCAATTTGTTCAAGGGTTTCACTTCTATTTGCATGAGTTTGTCCAAAAGGAACAATCATTATTTCCTCAAGTTGCAATTCATTGCTAAAATAGTCAATTTGTTCTTTGATTTTGACAGCATCCCCTACTATAATTTTACTTTGATGAAAAGCAAAACTTGCAATTTCTTCTTTAGTTAATATCAAGTTTTTAACTTGTTCAAAACTAGGTATTGTGTCAAACTCATTGAAAAAATTACGACCTAAAAGATATGTGCTCATAATTTGAAGATATTGTTGAATTTCCATTTCATTTGTAAGGTAATTTGCAAAAATTGCAAAAGAAACCTTACCAGTTGAATTATGTAGTTTTTTATAGGTTTTTCTATAAATTTCAATGCATTTTTTAGCATTTGTAAGATCTGGAAATAAAAAATAACCATAAATTATGCCATATTTATGTTTTGCTGCATACTTAGCAGTTTTTTCAGAAGTTATAAGTAAAAATAATTCACTTTGTTGGTTATTTTTAGGTACTAATTCAAGATTTGAGCTTTGATTTGTTGTTAATATGGATTGAATTTTGGATGTTTTAGAATAAAAAACTCTTTTACTAAAATTAATTATTTTAAACTCTTTTTGGCCAGGAGGAGTTCCTGGATTAGAGGCAAGCCCATAATAACAACGACCTGGATAAAAATTATTGAATGTCGAAATTATTTCAGCTATAGCAAAAGGTTGGCTATAGTGGACTAAAAAACCTGCAAAACCAACTTTTATTTTGCTAGTGTTTTCTAAAATTTTGGTGCCCAAAATAGTTGGTTGAGAAATACTCAATGATTTAACACTGTGGTGCTGTGTCAACCAAAAGCTATGATAACCTAATTTTTCAGAAAGTTTGGCAAGTTCTATGCTATCCAAATGACTTTGTCTAAAATTAGAATTGTAGTCAACAATACCATAATCTAAGATTGAAATTTTCATATTTAATCAAATTTGGTTCGATTTTTATAAGTTAATTTTATTCTAATCAATTAACGAATAAATTTATCAAAAACTTTGACAAAATCCTTTTTGTTTTCAGTATAAATTAGGTGACCTGTTTTTGGAATAACTTCAATTTGAATATGTGGAATTACACTCTTATAGTAAGCCATATTTTCATCTTTTAAAACAATTCCATCATTCTCACCAAGAACTAGTAACGCTGGACAACTAACTTGTTTAAGACCTTCGTCAATTTTGTCCATAATGTAAT
This sequence comes from Mesomycoplasma bovoculi M165/69, assembly GCF_000524555.1. Lineage (NCBI taxonomy): Bacteria > Bacillati > Mycoplasmatota > Mycoplasmoidales > Metamycoplasmataceae > Mesomycoplasma > Mesomycoplasma bovoculi. The sequence continues at coordinate 402,498 of NZ_CP007154.1, forward strand.
CTTGTGGCAAAGTCATCCCTAAGGCCACAATGTTGTCATTATTGTGATATTCATAATCAAAAGTAGCTGTTGCTCATTCAAGTCATTTTGGATCCTTGTATTTTTCTTTGTCATATTCATAAATAGTCATAAAATCCAACATTTGCTGTGGTGTTTTTGGGAAAAAATTGTCTTTAAATAATTGAGCTAATGGCATATTTGCTTTATTCATTGGACCAATAAAGATAATTTTTTTGATTAATTCAGGAATTAATTTATAAACTAAGGCAGCATTACCAGCTCCCATAGAGTGACCAACTAAAATTACGTCTTTAAGATTGAGAGTTTTGATAAAGCGCACCAATTCATGAGCATAATACTCCATATTCAGCTGGTGTGGCATTGCAAGTGTCATATTGCATCCTGGTAAAGTGAATGAAAAATAATTAACATCTTTTAAATCTGCCACAGCAGATCAAAAAACATTGTGATTTGAGTTGAAACCATGACAAAACACAATATTAATTTTATTGTTTTTATCATAATTTATTACATAGGGGTAATCTCAATTAAATTGATTCATATTGTCCTTTATTAATTGTTTTTAAAAAAATAAATTAGTTTATTAATTTAAATTATACTAATTTTAAAATAAAAAGTAAAAGCATTTTGAAGGTTTTTCTTCAAAAACTAGTAATTGAAAATCTAAAAATTTTAAATTACTAGTTTTTATTTTTAACAAATTATTAAAAAATAAAAGAAAAAACCAAAGTAAAACTTTGGTTTTTGTATTATATGATTTTAAAAAAACTACTATTTTAGAATTTCGGTAACAGTTCCAGCACCAACGGTTCTTCCACCTTCACGGATAGAGAATTTAGTTCCTTGCTCAACAGCAATAGGTGCAATAAGTTCAACAGTTAAATCAATATTGTCACCTGGAACAACCATTTCAGCATCAAATTCTAATCCACCAGTTACGTCAGTAGTTCTAAAGTAAAATTGAGGTTTGTAGTTTTTGAAAAATGGAGTGTGACGTCCACCTTCTTCTTTTTTAAGAACATAAACAGCTGCTTTAAAACGAGTGTGAGGAACAATAGTTTTTGGTTTTGCAATAACTTGTCCACGTTCAATGTCTTTACGGTCAATACCACGGAGTAGAACACCAGCGTTGTCCCCTGCCATAGCTGATTGTAAGTTTTTGTTAAACATTTCAATTCCGGTAACAACAGTTTTTTTAGGTTCGTTGTTAAATCCGATAATTTCAACTTCTTCATTTAATTTAACTTGTCCACGTTCAACTTTACCAGTTGCAACAGTTCCACGACCAGTAATTGTGAAAACGTCTTCAACTGCCATTAAAAATGGTTTGTCCATTTCACGTACAGGTGAGTCGATTCAAGTATCAACTGCATCCATTAATTCATGAATTTTAGCTTCTCATTCAGGTTTTCCTTCAAGAGCTAATTTTGCTGAACCACGAACGATAGGTGTGTTGTCTCCATCAAAGTCATATGATGAAAGTAAATCACGAATTTCAACCTCAACAAGGTCAATCATTTCTTCTTCACCTTCAAGCATATCAACTTTGTTTAAAAATACAACCATTTTTGGCACTCCAACTTGTTTAGAGAGCAAAATGTGTTCACGAGTTTGAGGCATAGGACCATCTGTTGCAGCAACAACTAAAATTGCTCCATCCATTTGGGCTGCCCCGGTAATCATATTTTTAATGTAGTCAGCGTGACCTGGACAGTCAACGTGAGCATAGTGTCTTTTATCAGTGCTGTACTCAATGTGAGCAGTGTTGATAGTAATTCCTCTAGCTTTTTCCTCAGGAGCAGCATCGATTGAAGCATAATCTTTAGCTTCAGCTAATCCTTTTTTAGAAAGCACAGTTGAAATAGCCGCGGTTAATGTTGTTTTACCGTGGTCAACGTGTCCAATGGTACCAATATTAATATGTTCTTTACTACGATCAAAATCTTGTTTTGCCATAATCAATCCTTTCTTGTAAATAATAATATTTAATGATTGTCTTTAAGTACTTAAAACCACCAAAGAATAGCCTTTCAACTATTTCCTATCCACATTAAGTCTTAAATGCTAAATTTTAGCAAAAAATCACTAAAAATAAAATAATTAATAATGATTTTTTTGCATAAAAATTAATTTTTTTAATTTTTAATTAAAAAATTATTTAAAAATGTTTTTGTAAATTTGTTCATAACTAGTAACTGGAATAAATTTAATAGTTTTATGAACTTCTTTTGGAATGTCTGGAAGATGTTTTTCATTAGATTTGGGAATAAAAACAGTTTTAATACCATTTTTAAAAGCACCTAATGATTTTTCTTTTAGACCACCAATTTGTAAAACTTTTCCATGCAAGGTAATCTCACCTGTCATTGCAATATCATAAGGTACTGCTTTTTTAAGTAAAGCAGAAATAATTGCAGTTGTAAAGGTTACACCAGCTGAAGGACCATCTTTTGGCACTGCTCCTTCTGGTACGTGAATGTGAAATTGATTTGCACTAAAGTCAAAATCAATTCCAAATTTTTTAGAATTTGCTTGTACATATGACAAAGCAATTCGAGCTGATTCTTGCATTACATCTTTAAGTTGACCAGTTAATTTAATATCACCTTGTCCAGGACTTGTAATTACCTCTATTTGTAAAGCAGAACCTCCATAAGCTGAATAACTAAGACCATTTACAATACCAACTTGTGGTTTTTTCTCAAGTTCATCTGGATCGAATTTGGTAATTCCTAATAGTTTTTCAATATTGTCCTGCTTAATTTCATATTTTGATTCTGTAATTTCACCATTTAATAAAAGTACAATAATTTTGCGAGCAATTTTATCAAAAACACGTTTTAATTCCCGAACTCCAGGTTCATAAGTATAACGTTTTACAATATAGTCAATAGTTTTGCTATTGATTTGAAAATATTTAGAATCCAAACTATTTTCAGCTAAAACTTGAGGGATTAAGTAATTTTTGGCAATATCAATTTTTTCTAAATATGTATAAGAAGATAACTCAATAATCTCAACCCTATCTAACAATGGTTCAGGAATGGTGTCTCAAGAATTAGCAGTTGCCACAAACATAACTTTTGATAAATCATATTCAATTTCTAAATAGTTATCTTGAAAAAAACGATTTTGTTCAGGATCTAAAATTTCAAGCATAGCTGCAGCTGGATCACCACGGTGACTTGCAGGTGACAACTTATCGATTTCATCTAGTAAAATCAGTGGGTTTGAAACACCAATTTTTTTCAAGGCACGCACAATTTTTCCAGGCATTGCTCCCACATATGTGCGACGATGACCACGCAATTCCGCTTCATCTGCAACACCTCCAAGTGAAATTTTGACAAATTCCTTACCTAAAGCATCGGCAATTGAACGAGCAATAGAAGTTTTTCCAGTTCCTGGAGGACCAACTAAAGTTAAAATAGGCATTGAAGACATTTTTTTAAGTTTGCTACGTTTTTGATTGACAAACAAAGCATTGTCAACATTGGTATCACCAATAGTTTCAACTTTAAAAGCGCTAGAAGTTTGATTTGATTGACGATGAATTAAAGTTGCTAAATATTCAACAATTCTTTTTTTAATTTCAACAAGTCCAAAGTGGTCATTATCTAATTGTTTTTTGACAATTTCTAAATCAAGACGGTCTGTTGAAACTTTTCGTCATGGCAATTGCATTGCCAAATCAATATAATTTTTAGAAATTCCAGCTTCTGGTGAAGTTGACATCATACCTTTTAGCTTTTGAATTTCACGTCTTATAATATCTTGCATTTCAGCTGGATATTGTTTTTGACCCAATTCTGAATTTAGTTTTTCTTCAACTAATTCATCATAGCGTTGGTCTTCACCCAAACGCTTACGAATAGCCTTGATTTTTTCTCTTAAAATAAATTCAGTTTGTTGACGATCTAAATTTGATTTTAAAATTGCATTAATTTCTTCTTCAAGATCATTATTTTGGTCTAAAGCACGAATAGCTTTGACAATATATTTAATTTTAGAAACATAATTATTGAAAGAAAAAATATCATATTTTTGCAAGAAACTAAAAGAGTCCGAACTAGCTAATAAATTGATAATTTCTTTAATTAATTCAGGAGTTGCGACTGAATAAGAAATATTTCGAAAACTTTCAAATATATTTGTTAATAAAACAGAATTTGAAAAATTACCTTTATTTTTAATTGTATTAACAACTGATTCTAAAACATTAATTGTAATTTCTTTTTGACTAGCAATTTCTCGAGCAGTTTTTACACTTCCTAAAAGCATTAAATTAACTGATTTATCTTCTAAATCAATAATTTTTACTTTATTTAAAACAACAAAACTAATATCTATGGAGCTTCATTCACCACTTGAATCTGTTTTTACATCAAATCCACTAATTTCAATTAGTGAACCGTATTCATAAATGTCTTCAAGTGAATTTATATTATCATTTTTTTCATCTTTGTGATAAACAAAAACAGCTTGAGCTTTAAGCAATCCTGTTTCACCTGATAGTTGCTCTAAATTTTTAAAATGCTGAATTGTTGATCTTTTGTTAAAAGTAGCATGAAAAGTTTCATGTGTACCATTAAAATATATATTTTTTCTAGTTGGTATAAATTTATATCTAAGATAACTTTCTTTTTCTTTTGTCATAATAATAAACTCCTTGAATTGTTGTTATTTTAAAAACTAAATTAAAAATTATAACATTTTAAACAAAATAAAAAATTCTAAACTAACAATTTTTTATTGAGTTATAAACTAATTAAACAAATTTGCAAATTAAAAACCACGACGTTTTTTAAAGGTTTTTATTACAAAATAAAGTGGCATTGCCAAAATTGAAGTGATTAAAAAATTGACCAAATTGAATGGGAAGTATAAAGTAAAAATAAAACCTCAGTAACTTAGATTGCTAACTTTTATTGAATGTGAAATATTAGTTCAAACTGGTTCTAAATTTGCATAAGTTATCGCACTAGTCAGACCATAAAGATTGAAAAAAACTGGGGTTATAAAATACCCATTTAAAAGAGTCATAATTAATGATGTTGCTAAAATAGATATTAGTAAAGATAATATTAACATAATATGTCTTTTTTTAGTGTTTCTTTTTTTGACTAGAATATCATTAGATGAACTTATCTCATCACTATTTGTTATCACAATTTCTTTTTTTGTCAAATTTAATAAATAATCTGAAGCTAAAAAAGATAAAATAAAAATTAGAGACGCTAATAAAAAGACAAAATGGGCAAAATAACCTATATTTATGGGTAAGTTAGGAACAATAAAAGGACCAAGTACAAACCTAATTGTCAAAGCTACAAATCCTAACCAAACACCTGCTAACATAAAAATAGGTAAAATAAATAAAGTTGATAAATCAACTTTTAGCCCTATAGCTGGAAAAATTGGTCAAGGAATCAATGTATGTGATATATATAAAAATAAAAGTGAGATTGATAATAAAATTCCAGTAACACTAATTTTAAAGGTAATGTTGCGGTGATAATAAATTCCACTCATTTTATTCCTTTGATTTTATTTTAAATTTAATTATATTAGTAAAGTCGGTCTCCTGCATCACCAAGGCCTGGGATAATATAACCTTTTTCATTGAGTTTTTCATCAAGGGCAATGGTAAAAATATCGACATCGCTATGGTGTTGTTCAAGATATTTTACACCTTCAGGCGCTGCAATAACACTTGCTACAACAATATTTTTGTGACCCAATTCCTTTAATCTATCTATTGCAACTTTTAGGGAATGACCGGTGGCAAGCATTGGATCAAGCACAACAGTGAATTCATCATTGCTAACTGGTAACTTGTCTAAATAAGTAGTGATGCTTAAATCACTTTGGCGTTCAAGTCCTAAATGTGATATTCGGACATCTGGTTCAACTTCCGTAAAAGCAGAAACCAAGCCAAGACCAGCTCGTAAAATTGGCACTAATAAAATTGGTTTTGTAAAGTTTTGGCCTTTAAATTCATAGCCAATTTTGCTTGTAGCAATTATATCACAACTTTGATATTTTTCAAAAACTTTAATTGCTAAAAACAAACCAATTTCATACATTAGTTGACGAAATTCAACTTGTGAACCCATTTGACGTAATTTGGTTAATTTAATTTGAGCTAAAGGGTGATTGATAATCGATAACATTAATAATCTCCTTGTGGTTTTCCTAGTCCAAAAATTGCCAGTGATGAAGAGGTGCCAAAACGAGTTGCACCTTTTTCAAAAAATAATTTTAAATCATCTAAGGTTTTGATGCCACCAGCTGCTTTTATTGCAATTTTATCACCAATTGCATCTTTTATGATTCCAATATCATCCAAAGTTGCTCCACGATAAGAAAAACCTGTTGATGTTTTAACAAAATTAGCGCCGCTTGTCGCAACTATTTGTGCTGCTTTGCTAATTTGTTGTTGAGTTAGCAAAGCAGTTTCAATAATTACTTTTAAAATCTTGTTACCAATGGCTTTTTTGACTTGTTTAATTTCATTAAGCACATATTCAAAATTGTCTTCTTTGAATTTGCCAACATTAATAACCATATCAATTTCGTCAGCTCCATGACGAATTGCAAGTTCAGCTTCATGAACTTTAATTTGAGTGATGTTGGCACCCAAAGGAAAACCTACAACAGCAACAATGCCAACGGGTGCATCACCAATTAGCTCTTTAGCATATTTAACCCAACCTGAGTTAACGCAAATATGTCCAAAACCATATTCTTTAGCTTGAGATACTAAATTAGCAATATCTTTTGAAGTAGCTTCAGGTTTGAGTAAAGTATGATCAATTATTTTTTTAAAATCCATTAACTATAACTCCCTCAAAACATTTTAGCTTTGTGTGGTTTGTCAACAATTGCATATGCTTCATCAATTAGAGATTGAAGTTGCTCAATGGCAATTTTTTTAGATGAGTATAGCACAAAAAGCACCTGATCTTCCACAACATAGTCACCATTTTCACAAATTAATTGAACACCTGCATCTTGATCAATTGCATCTTCTTTGAAAGTACGTCCACTTCCTAAGTGGTGTGCAATCTTGCCAAAAGCAAGTGCTGATTCTCATTTTACATAACCACTTTGTTGTGCTCGAACTTCATATTTGTGAGCTGGAGTTCAAAATTTAAATGAAGTAATTTCTTTAGGATTTCCGCCTTGTGCAGTAATCATTTGATTAAACTTTTCTAAGGCAGTCCCTGAATCAATGGTCTGTTGAATCAATCTTTTTGCTTCACTTTCTTTGTGAGAACCTCAATTAATTAACAAGCGCTCAACCATTGAAAATGCAAATTTAGAAAGAGAATCTTTTTGATTTCCAGCTAAAATCGCCTGGGCTTCAATAACTTCATTTTTATTTCCAATCATTTTGCCAAGCGGTAATGACATATTGGTAATTTCCACAAAAGTTTTCTTGCCAAAATGATTCCCAATATCAACAAGTTTTTGAGCTAATAATTTAGCATCTGAAAGCTTTTTCATAAAAGCACCATCACCAAATTTAACATCAATCAAGATTAAATCAGCTCCAGTGGCAATTTTTTTAGACATAATGGAGGATGCGATTAATCCAATTGAATTTACAGTTCCTGTAACATCACGAAGTGCATATAATTTTTTATCAGCTGGTACTAAATGTTTACTTTGTGAAATAATTGCAAGTCCAATTTTATCCACTTGAGCCAAAAATTTGTCAACAGTAATTGATGTATTGAAGTTTGTAATTGATTCAAGTTTGTCAATTGTTCCACCTGTAAACCCAAGGCCACGACCGGCCATTTTAGGAAATTTGTAGCCAAGAGCGGCTAAAATAGGTCCAATGATAAGTGATAATTTGTCACCAACTCCACCTGTTGAGTGTTTATCAATTTTAAATCCTGAAATTGAAGTTAAATCAAGCTTAATTCCAGATTCAACCATAGCCTGAGTTAAGGCAAAAATTTCTTGGTCAGACATTCCATTGATACAAATTGCTACCAATAGGGCTGAAGCTTGATAATCTTTAATACTTCCATTTTGAAAACCTTTAACAAAAAACTCTATTTCTTGGCTAGTTAATTTTTGGTTTTGAGATTTTTTTTCAATAATTTCAACAATATTCATTATGAAAGTTCTAGTCCTAACTTAATCATTTTAATAAAGCTTTGCTCACGGTCCTGAGAAGATAGAGATTCACCTGTTACTAAGCTATCTGAAATAGTCAAAATAGTTGCTGCTTGTTTGTTTAAAAAGTTAGCAACTGTAAATAGTGCATAACTTTCCATTTCAACAGCTGATGCTTTGGTAATTTCGATGGTTTGTTCAAGTGGTCGAATTGCATAAAAGACATCTGTGGAGTGAACAGTTTCAAGTGTTAATTTCACTCCCTCTTTTATGGCCTTTCCTAAAATGTCAACAATAAGATCACCATTAGCTTGAGCTTTATGTGTCTTTTTACCAGCTAAAAGTTCACTAAATGAACAATTTTCAGAGTATACATCTCTTGCGAGAATTACATCATGAACATTAAGTTGTTTTGTATAACTTCCTGCAGAACCAAGACGAACTATTTTCTCAACGCCATAAAATTTAAATAATTCATAAGCATAAATTCCAATAGAACCACTTCCCATTCCAGAGGATGCTACACTAACTTTTTTACCTTTGTAGAAACCTGTATAAATTAAATTATTTCTAACAGATGAGACTAAAGTAGCATTTGTTAAAAAGTTTTCGGCAATAAATTTAGCACGCAAAGGGTCACCTGGCATCAAAACCAAGCTAGCTATAGAACCTTCAGCAGCATTAACGTGTGGAGTCATGTCATTACCTTCTTTCATTTTAAATAATTTAATATTTTACTAGTTTTTATTGATATTACAAATGAATTTTTACTAATTTAGTTACTAATTGCTAATTTTTAAGAAAATATATAGACTTTTTCCATTTTATGTCTATTTATTATAGTTAAACTTAAGTGATTTTGAATTCAAATTGTGTTTATTAATTAGAATTATCATTATATTTTTAAAAATTTTATTTTGTTTGTCACTTAATTTGGGTCATTATAATTTTTATGATTTAACAAAATAAAAGCATTATTGTAAAATGTAATTGACTATTTTTAAAAACTAAGTTATTTAAGCAAATTTAATAGTTTTGCAAACTAACTAATGCAAAAAGATTTTAAAAAGGTATAAATACAAAGAAAATGAGGTTTGAATGGAAAAATCTAACACTAATTTAAGCAAACAAGAAATAGAAAAGCAAGAAGATTTAATTACTCAATTCAAATCTAAATTAACTACTTTGACAAATTTGAAAAAAACTGATGAATTCAAGCAAATAAGTAATGAATTAGATGAGATCAAACACTGATTACCTTTAGTGCTTGAACAAATTTTTAACTTAGATTTTTGATTTAAACAAGTTTCATCATTGAATAACAACACAACTATAGATAGTATAAAATCCACATTTTTTCATCAAGACCTTGATTTTCAATTTCAAAATAGTATTGAAAAATGAGAAGCATTTATTGATAATCTTATTGATGTTATAAATAAAATAGAATCTATTAATTCAAGTGCCAAATCAATTAAAGATTTAACATCTGTTTTTGAACAAAAATTAACAGATTTGGGTCATCCAACCAAAAATGTTAAAAATTGTCCTTACAAACACAACTAATTATTTATAAATTATTTTAATTTTAAACAACAACAAAAGCAAATAGTAGTAGTATATTTTTTTCTAATCACTAAAAAATATTGTCATCTTACTCAAAAGTAAATATAATTTCCTATTATTATGAAATCAAAAGGCAAATCACTACTGATTACATTGCTACCACTTGCTATTCTTTTTTCTTGTGGTCCCACAATCTATTATCCAGATGATCCTAGTAAAAATATTGTCATCAAAGAACCTAGCACTAATAAGGTAGATTTTCAAAAACCAAAAGAAAACACAGAAGAAAAGCAAATTAGCAAAAATGAAACTACTAAAGTTGATAATAATGAGCAAAAGCAAAAAATAACTAGTAAAATTTCGACTCCAGTAGACACAAAAATTGAAGAAAAAAAAGAAAAAAGCCAAACAAATAAAACTAATTTAGTCAATAAAAATCAAGCAAAAGAAGAAGTTTTGCCAAATAATTTAACAAAACAGATTCAATCACCAACAAATAATAATTCTAATCAAATAGAATATGACAATACTCCTATAAATATTAATGCAATTAATATAAAAGATAGAAATTTTGAATCTAAATTTGATAGTCTTTCAGATATAAAAAATTATAAAGCACCAAAACTAAGCTGGTCTAACAATTATTTTCAATATAACATTAATTATAGCAATGGTGCTATTAAAGAGGAAAATGATAAAGCTTTTTTAGGACAAAAAAATGAAAATCTTTTTATTTATTTTTTAGATAAATTGAATCTAAATTCAGTTAGTGGACGTGAAGTAGACAAAGATAATTTTACATACTATAATCGTTCAAAAGTTTTAAATACTTACTTGCTTAAATATTTTGGTTTTCGTTCTATTGATCCTGGTGATCGTAAATATGAACCAATTTTTCAAAGAAACATTCGCTTTTCAGCAGGAACAGCAGTTCTTTTAAATGCCAAAAATGGTAAAGCTGCTTTTTTAACTAATAACCATGTTGTTAATACGAAAAATCAAAAATTTTGAAATTTAATGAACGATTCACGAGCTTCAAAAATGGGTGGTAGACTAGCTACATTGAATCAGTTTATGCGTTATTATAAAGATGGTCAGTTTCATTCTTTGAGCAATTCTCCACTAATTGAAATTTGGTCACAAAAATTTGCTCTTGAACATTCACAAAATATAGTTTGACGAAATGGATCAAATCCTAATCTGAAAACACCACCACCTAAGTCTCAAATCAATAATTGAGCAAAAAAATATTATGATAAATATTTTTCACAAGCTCAAGGTTTTGATAGCAAAGGGAAAGATTTAGCCATTTTTTATTTCAATTATAAAGATTTTATTCAAGATGTTAAGGATCTAGCAAAATATTGACAAGAGCATAAAAATGAAATGTTTTTAGACGGTTCTGGAATCAATAGTCTTTGGCATACTAAATTTCAGCAAGTTATTGATGAGCTACCTGATTATGAATCATTTTGAACTAAAATGGAGTCATTGGGAGATTTGAAAATCTCTGACCACACCTGACAAGATCAAGATGTGGACTATTCAACAAAAATTGGCACTTTTTATCCAGGGAATGCTTCAGCAAAAAATATGTTTAAAGGTGTTTATTTTGCTTCAGATCCTAGCAATCCATTGGAAGTTGCACCTTATTGGTTTTCCACCAATGGTCCAGGAGCTTCTGGATCTGGTGTTTATAATGCCGATGGTTCACTAGCATTTTTAAATAGAATTATTTTAGGAAATGATTCACTAAAACATCTAACTTATGATAATTTTAACTTAAGTGCTTTCCTTTCATCTGGAGTGGCCTTAAAAACTAAAAATATTGATTTAACAAATGAAATTAAAAAATTTTATGTTAAATAAAACAGGTATTTAGTTTTTCAATATTAATTAAAATTTAAAATATAAAAAAACACCAATTTTATTGGTGTTTTAATTATTATTTTAGCAAATTTGAATTAAACTCATTCAATAATTGCCATTTTAGAGCTATCACCTTGACGTGCAGGTATTTTAACAATTCTAGTATAACCACCATTACGATCTTTGAAACGAGGAGCTAGAGTTTCAAAGATATATGGCATAATGTGTTGTTCTTTTTTACCTTCTTTAACAATCTCTGGACGCACAAAAGCAAGAACATAACGACGGGCTGCTAGAGTATCTTTTTTAGCTTTAGTAATTAATTTTTCTGCATGTTTACGCAATTCTTTAGCACGTTGCAAAGTAGTTGTAAGGTGCCCGTGCAAAATAAGTGAAGAAACTTGAGAACGTAATACATGTTTTCTTCAAGTTGCATCACGACGATAAATTTGGTGTGGATTTGCCATAATTATTCTCCTAATTTAAGTTCAATATTGTGTTCACGAAGTTTTTCAATAATTTCTTGAACTGATTTTTTTCCTAAGTTTTTGATATTTTCAAGCTCTTCACGAGTCAATTCTTGAATATCAGACACTTTGTAATAGTGAGCACGGTGAAGTGCGTTTAGTGAACGAACTGATAAATCAAGAGATGAAAGATCGAGAGAATTCTTTTTAGGTGCTGTTTCTTTAAATTTAATTTCTTCAAAGAAATCTTCAGCTTTAATATCAAGATTTTCGGTGTTACTTACAATTTGCAAGTGTGCAATCAAGATTTTAGCCGCTTCTGCAATAGCATCTTTGGCAAAAACAGTTCCATCTGTTTTAAGTGAAAGAACTAATTTTTCCTCAACAATTGGATTAGATGAGTTAATTTCACTAGCTTCATAGTTGACACTAATAACTGGTGAAAAATCACTATCAACTGCTAAAATGCTTCCAGTTTGTAAAGAACTATGTAATTGACCTTCTAATTCTGCAACTTTTTTCTTGTTGGTTTCAAAATCAACAAATCCTTTACCAGCACAAATAAATAGTTCAAATTGCAAAGCGCCTTGTTTAGAAACATCTGCAATATGTTGGTCAATATTTACAATCTCAAGTCCACCAGTGCTAGTAATATCCTTAGCACGCAATTGACCCACTTTTGATCCTGTAAAACTTACAACTTGAATAGGATTTGCTTCAAATAATGATTCATTGAAACGAAAACGAATTTTTTTAAGGTTGTTTAAGATGGTTACCACATCTTCAACAACATTGTCTAGCACACTAAATTCGTGATCAATACCTGCAATTTTGATGGCAAAAACCGAAGCTGATGTAATTGATGATAAAGCAGTGCGACGAAGTGCATTTCCTAAAGTATGACCAAGTCCACGTTCTAAAGGTTTTAGTTCAAATATGGTATTGAAATCACTAATTTGTTTGTTAGTGTTTTCATTATAATAAACTTTAGCGTATTTTTTCACTTTTATCTCCTAACGTTTTTCAAGACGTTTGAAGTATTTACGAGGTGGGCGAGTTCCGTTGTGAGGAATTGGAGTAACGTCTTTAACTTGTAAAATGTTGATTCCTGCAGTTTGAATTTGTTTACGAGCTGCTTCTTTACCTTGCCCACTTCCACGAAGTTCAACAAATACTTCTTTAATTCCATGCTCTTTAGCTTTTTCGCAAGCTGCATTGGTAGCTAAAGTAGCTGCATAAGCGGTTTTTTTCTTAGTACCTTTAAATCCGATTGAACCAGATGAAGCTCATGAAATAACATTTCCAAGTTTGTCAGTAATGCTGACAATGGTGTTTTGGTGACTGGAGTGAATATGAGCAATACCAGTGGTTATGTTTTTACTTTTTACTTTTTTAACTTTTTCTTTTTTAGCCATGATTCCTCCTTAATTATTTTTTATTAGCCTTTTTACCCATTATGGTTTTACGTGGTCCTTTACGGGTACGAGCATTTTTTTGAGTTACTTGCCCACGCACAGGAAGTCCACGACGGTGACGAATTCCACGATAACATTTAATTTCAATTAAACGTTTGATATCAGTTTGTACTTCACGACGTAAATCACCTTCAGTTTTGTATTCTTTGGCAACATCACGAATAATTTGTAAGATATCTTCTGGTATATCTTTAACTTTAGTTTCTTGAGTTAATAGTGGGTATTTATCACCTAATTTTTCAGTTTGTAAACTAGCAACTTTACCAATAATTTCAGCTGAAAGGGAACGACCAATTCCGAAAATGCTAGTAAGGGCGATAACAACACGCTTGTTGTTAGGGATTTCAATATTTAATATTCTAGCCATAGTTATCCTTGTCTTTGTTTATGTTTTGCTAAGATGCAAATCACACGGTTTGCACCTTTTCTTTTAATAACTTTACAGTCTTTACAAATGCGTTTAATACTTGCTCTAACTTTCATATTTTTTCCTTATTTAATACGATAAACAATTCTACCTTTGCTAAGGTCATAAGGTGACATTTCCACCTTAACTTGATCACCAACAATAATTTTAATGCGATGCAACTTCATTTTACCAGCAACATGGCAATTAATTTTTACACCATTTTCTAGTTTAACTTCGTATTCTTGAGCATTAAAAACTTGGATAACTTCACCTGCAAAGACAATTTTATTTTCTTTTGTTGACATTTATTTTTTGATTTCTCCTGTTAGGACGATGCCTCTACCATTTTTAATTAAAACCATTTGTTCAAAATGGGCAGTGTTTTTGCCATTAGCGGCGACAACACTTCATTGATCTGGCAAAATTTTAACTTTCTTTGAACCTTGTAAAATCATTGGTTCAATGCACAAAACCATATTATCTTGTAATTTTGGTCCACGTTTACCGGTACTAAAATTAAAGATATTAGGATCTTCATGCAAAGCGGTTCCTATACCATGTCCACAAAAATTATCAGTGGTATAAAGACCCGCATCGCTAATTACTTTACCAATTGCAATGCTAATATCATTAAGATATGCACCTGGTTGAATTGCAGCAAGACCTGCAACAAAAGCTTTTTCAGCAACATCAATAATTTTATAATCATCTTCAGTTGCAAAACCAACAGCTTTAGTAAAGGCACTATCAGAGTAATAACCCTGATAAACTACTCCAAGATCAATTGAAACAACATCACCATCTTTAATTACATAATCATCTGGAATGCCATGAATTAATGTTGCATTCACAGATGCACAAATTGTGGCTGGAAAACCATGATAATTTAAAAATGCTGGTTTTGCACCACGAGCTTCAATCTCACCAAAAGCGATGGTATCTAATTCTTTAAGTGAGACTCCTGGTCTTACAAGGTCATAAATAATTTGTTTTACCTCTGCCAGAATTGCACCACTTTTTATTAGCAAAGAAACTTCGAAATCTTTTTTAATTAATGGCATTTTGCTAAAATTTGCTTTGCTAAAATTTTAGGATCTTCATTGCCATCAACTCTAAAAAGCAATCCTTTTTGTTCATAATAATCGATTAGTAAACTAGTTTCTTTGGCAAACACATCAAGTCTATGTGCAATAACATCAGGTTGGTCATCCTTGCGTTGAATAACTTCACTATTATCATTATAACAAAATTTTCCATCTTTTGGTGGTAAATTTTTTAAATGATAAATTTGTTTACATTCTGGACAAAAACGACGAAGCGAAAGGCGATTAAAAATAACTTCATTGCTAATTTCTAAATACACAACTCCATCAATTTTAATTTCACTATTTAGTAAAAACTCTGCTTGATTAAGTGTTCGTGGATAACCATCTAAAATAAAACCCTTATTACCTAAGGTTGCCAATTTGTCAGCAACCAAAGCATTTACGATCTCATCACTTACATAACCACCACTAGAGATAGTAGCATTAATTTTTTGAGCAAAGTCAGCATCTGAAGCAATTTTTTGACGAAAAATATCACCTGTGGAAATATGTTCAATGTCAGCTAAGTCAACTAACGCTTTAGCTAAAGTGCCTTTACCACTTCCTGGTGCTCCTAAAAAAATGAATTTTTTTTGGTCAAAATTATTTACCATAATAAATCACGATCGTGAATAATTCCTTTTTCCATATTTTTATTGATTTTTTTTCTTTTTACAATGATTTTTTCAGCATCGTGACGTGCTTTAATTTGTGATAAGGTTTCAAGTGCTGTGGTAGCTAAAATGATTACTGAAGTTCCACTAAAAGTAATTGCTTGTGGCATACCAAAAATGATTTCAAGTGGTTGGAGCACTCCAATACTTGTTAAATAAATTGCACTGAAAACTGATAAACGTAACACCACACCAATTAAATAATCTTCAGTTTGCTCACCTGGACGGATCCCAGGAATAAAGGTTGAATTTTTAGCAAAATCTTCTGAAATTTTATCAACTCTTGATTGTTGTAATGACATTACCACGCTAAAAATGATATTAAAAAAGATAAAAATAGTCAACCCTAGTGGATCTTGAATTCGTAAATTATGTCGAATTCAATTACTAGTTGCGGAAGTGTTTGGGTCTAAAAAACCTGTAAATAACGACGGCAATGAAACAACGATTAATGAAAAAATAATTGGCATAATCCCTGCTGGATTAAGTTTAATTGGCAAGGTTGAAATTTCTTTGATGTTTTTGGTCATTCCAGACCCTGTTTGTTGAATTGGGATTTTACGCTCTGCTAAATAAATATAGGTAACAAGCACCATTAAAAGCACAAAACCAAAAACATAGGCTAAAAATCCTAAAATTTCACTAATTTTAGCCACAGAATCATGAGAAACGATGTAATCAAAAGCATAATGGAAACGTCGAGGTAAACCAATTGCAATTCCTGAAAAAATAATTAGTGAAGTTCCATTACCAACACCTTTATCTGTGATTTGCTCACTTAAAAATAAAGTAAACATTGAACCTGCAACTAAAATAAGTGGTAAACCAATATATAAATAACCAAAAGAATTATCTTCAATAGTTACAAAACGAAGTTGAGTATTGGTGATAACAGTTCGCACTAAAATTAAAGCTTGCACTAATGCAATAACTAATGTTAGTGCTCTAGTAATAATGTTGATTTTTCGACGACCATGAGGTCCTGACTGTGACAAGCGATGAATTGGTGGCACTAATTTAGTTTGTGCAATCATCATAATAAGCGATGCTGTAATAAAGGGACCAATTCCTAAAGCCACAATAGAAAAATTGAGTAATCCACCCCCACCAACTGTGTTAATAATCCCCAAAAATGAGTTATTGTCTAGTTGAAAATTAAGAAGTTTTAAACGAGGGATTGTTATTGTACCACAAATTACAAAAATTGTAAGCAAGAAAAATGTATAAAATATTTTACGTAACAAAACCTTGTCTTTGTAGACAAGGGTTATGTGGTGTTTTGCTTTGATATAGCCATTAGAGGCTTTATCAAAAAGTCGAGTGAATAATTTAAACACTAGCGAACCTCGACTTTTCCTCCTAGGGATTCAATAATTTTAGCAGCTTGCTCACTAATTGCATTAACAGTAATAGTTAAATTCTTTTTAGTCAATTTACCAGTTGCTAAAAGTTTAGCTGGTAAATTTTTACGACGTAAAATTTTGTTGATGTATAGTGATTCTAAACTAACTACATCACTGTCATTATATTTAGCTTCAAGATCTGCAAGTGAAAAGGTTTCATATTTTATAGTATTAACATTGTTGAACCCAACTTTAGGTACACGACGGTATCATGGGTTCTGTCCACCTTCAAAACCTAATCTAACTTTTGAACGTTTTTTTTGACCAGATTGACCACGACCTGCTTGTTTTCCTTTACCAGCGGCATGTCCACGACCTTTACGATGTTTTTCTGGACGAGATCCTGGAGTATATTGCAAATTTTCTAATTTAATTGCCATAATAATTCCTTTTTTTTGTTTTTGTTTAGTTAATTAAATAGTTAAGATTTGACTATTGTATCACAAAATAGTTTTTGTAATTACAATTGCTTAAATCTTATTTTACAAAAACACTTTTACCACTTTGCAAACTACGTACATCAATGTCACGCATATCTGCAATTTGTTGTGCAGTACGTAATTTAGCAAGTGCTTTTAAGGTTGCACGTACAACATTAATTTTGGTACGTGAACCATAAGTTTTGCTATAAATATCAGTATATCCAGCCAACTCAACAACAGCACGAACTGTTCCTGAAGCTACAATCCCTTTTCCACGTGGCGCTGGTTTTAAAAGGATTTTTGAAGCATTAAATTTGTCATTAATTTCATGAGGAATGGTTGACTTATTAATAATTGGCACAGAAATCAAACGATTTTGAGCATCTTTAACTGCTTTTTTAACAGCATCTTGAACTTCATTAGCTTTTCCGTGACCAAAACCAACTTTTCCTTTTTTGTTACCAACAACTGCATAAGCTGAAAAAGAAAATCTTCTTCCACCTTTAACAACAGTTGTTACCCGAGCAATGCTAACTACACGATCTTCAAATTCAGTTTTAATTTGGCGATCTTTGTTTTGTGGTGCGCGACGACGCACTGGTTTACGAACTTGTTTTTCTTCAGCTTTATTAGCTTCTGCTTTTGGAGCAACAACTTGTTCAGTTGGTTGCATTTTTTGCAATTCTTTTTCCATTAGAATTTAACTCCTTGTTTTCTTAACTCTTCAGCAAAAGCTTTAACACGTCCGTGGTAAAGGTATCCACTACGATCAAAAATAAAATCTTGATCAATGAGTTTTAATTCAGTAATTTTAGAACTTAACTTAGGTGCCAAGTCACGAGCTGCTGCAATATTTCCACCATAAACTTTACTATCTTCAGATAATGTTGATACTGATGTAATTACTTGATTAGTTTCAGGATTAACTACAAAAGCATAAAAGTTCTGTAGTGATTTGTAAACTCCAATACGGTATTTTTTTTGAGCTGAAAGTGATTGAGTGATATTTTTGCGAACTCTTTTTTGTTTGATTTTGCGAGCTTGATTTCGAGAGATTGCCATAATTATTTACTTGCTTTTTTCCCTTCTTTAAGTTTAAGAACTTCATCAGCATAGCTCACACCTTTTCCAGAGTAAGCATTTGGTTTACGAACAGCACGAAGCTGAGCAGCAAATTCACCAACTTTTTGTTTATCAATTCCACTAACAATAATGGTAGTTGCATTTGGAAGTTCAACTTTGATTTCAGTTGGAACATCAACTAACACTGGGTGTGAATAACCAACAAGTAATTCTAATTGTTGGTCTTTGAGTGCCACACGATATCCAACCCCTTTAATTCTCAATTCTTTTTTAAAACCAACTGAAACCCCAGTAAGCATTCCTTGAAGAAGTGAGTTAGTAGTCCCATGCAATTGTTTAACTTGTTTTAATTCTGAAGAACGAGTGGTATAAATTTTACCATCACGAGCTTCAATGTTAATTTGTGGTGCAAAAGTGCGACTTAATTTACCAAGCTGTCCTGAAATAGTCACTTCATTGTTGTTAAAGATAATTTCAACACCAGCTGGAATAGTTAAAATACGATTTCCGACACGTGACATATTCTATCAAATGAAGGCGATGATTTCACCACCAACATTTTCCTTTCTCGCTTGTTTATCAGTTAATAGTCCTTTTGAAGTTGAAACAATAGCTGTTCCAAACCCTGAAAGAACTGATGGTAATTTGTGAGCTGGAGCATAAACACGTAATGAAGGTTTACTAATACGTTTTAGCCCTGAAATTACACTAGCATTACCTTTGTATTTTAAATCAATAGTGATTTCTTTTTTAATTTCACCAGAAACACTAAAGCCACTAATGTAGCCTTCTTGTTTGAAAATATTTAAAATTGCTACTTTTTTATTTGAATGCCCTAAAGTAACTTGTTCGTGTTTGCGAATAGTTGCATTACGAATACGGGTGAGCATATCTGCAATTGGATCAGTTATAAATGCCATTATCAACTCGCTTTCTTAATACCTGGAATTCGTCCTTCGTGTGCTAGTGTACGGAAACAAATCCGGCAAATTTTGAATTTACGCATCACTGCCCGTGGACGACCACAAAGTTGACAGCGATTATAGGCGCGAACAGCAAATTTTGGATGTTTTTCCGCTCTTACTTTTAATGATTTTTTTGCCATATTAATCCTTTAATTAACTTTTTTTCGCAAAAGGGAAGCCCATTTTTGAAAGTAATGCCTTTGCTTGTTGATTGTTAGGTGCACTAGTCACAATAATAATATCTAGTCCACGTAATTTACGAATTTTATCAAAACTAATTTCTGGAAAAACAATGATTTCTTTAATTCCTAGCGCAAAGTTACCACGTCCATCAAATGATTTTGAACTAATTCCACGAAAATCACGAATACGTGGAATAGCAATGTTGATTAATTTGTATAAAAATTCTCACATTGCATCACGACGTAAAGTAACTTTTCCACCAACTGGCATACCTTTACGTAATTTTCAAGAAGCTAGTGATTTTTTAGCTGTATTTTGATAAGCTTTTTGTCCTGAAATAAGTGATAATTCATTTAATACTTCTTCAATAGCTTTTGAGTTAGTTACTTCATTTCCCGCTGTCATGTTAAGCACAACTTTTTCAATACGAGGAATTTGCATTACAGAAGATAATTGAAATTCTTCTTTTAAACTAGGAGCTACTTTTTCAAGATAAAACTGTTGTAATTGATTCATTAGACCACCTTCTTAGTTTTTTTGGCAAAACGAACTTTTTTACCATTTTCAACTTTGTAACCAATTTTGCTATATTCAGCTGGTTTGTCTTTGCTTGCTTTTTTGGTAAGTAGTGCCACATTTGAAACGTGGATAGGTGCTTCTTTAACTACAATTTCACCTTTAGTATTTTGTTGATTTGGTTTTTTGTGTTTGGTAATTTTATTAACATCTTTGACAATAACTTGGTTTTTGCTAGGAAAAACTTCTAGCACAGCACCAACTTTACCTTTGTCATCACCTGCAATAATTACTACTTCGTCATTTTTTCTAATTTTCATAACTTTAATAACTATGCTCCTATAAAACCTCAGGCGCTAATGAAGCGATTTTGAGATAACCTTTATCACGAATTTCACGAGCAATTGGACCAAAAACACGAGTTCCACGAGGAGAACCATCTTCTTTGATTAACACAACTGCATTATCATCAAATTTAATATGAGATCCATTAGCACGACGTAGTCCATAAACACTACGAACAACTACACCTTTTACTACTTGACCTTCTTTGACAATACCATTTGGCAGTGCTTTTTTGACTGAACAAACAACAATGTCACCAATATTAGAATTTTTTTTAACAGAGCCACCTAAATTACGGATAACCCCAACGATTTTAGCCCCTGAATTATCAGCGACAACTAAACGTGATTGTTCTTGAACCATTAGTGCTCTCCTTGTTTTTTAATAATTTCTACCAAACGAAATGTTTTAGTTTTACTAATTGGCCGAGTTTCAGCAATTTTAACTTTATCACCCATTTGAGCTTTTGCTGCTTCATCATGCACAGCAAATTTTTTAATTTTTTTAAAACGTTTTCCATATAAACGGTGTTTAACATGGGTCTCAACAGCAACTGTAATTGTTTTTTCACATGCTGTTGAAACTACTACACCAACTAAAGTTTTACGAGAATTACGCACTAAAGTTGGATTTGCAACACTAGTTGAAGTCATTAGTCGGCCTCCTTAATAATTTCTTGCTGACGAATTGCAGTTAAAATTCTTGCAATATCTTTTTTAATTTCAGCAATTTTGTGACTTTGATCAAGACGTTGAGTTTTATTTTTAAAACGCAAGGTGAAAAGTTCTGAACGATATTCAACTAGCATTTGTTGTAATTCACTAACACTTTTATTTGCAAGTTCTTTAAATTCCATCTTGTCTCTCCTCAACATTATTGGTTAAAATTCTTCATTTAAGTGGTAATTTATGACCACCTAAACGTAGTGCATCACGAGCAATTTCAGGTTTTACGCCTTTAACTTCAAACATCATAGTGTTTTCTTTAACAACAGCAACTCATCTATCCACTGAACCTTTTCCTGATCCCATACGCACTCCAATTGGTTTTGAAGTTAGTGAAAGGTGAGGGAAAATACGAATAATAACTTGACCTTCACGACCCATACGACGAGTAATGGCAATACGAGCTGCCTCAATTTGTGCTGCACTTACTCAATTAGAAGTTACAGCTTGTAATCCAAATTCACCAAAGGCTACAGTGTTACCACGAAAAGCTGCACGTTTGTCGTGTTTAATACGAAAGGTTTTACGGTGTTTTGTTTTTTTGGGTTGTAACATTTTTAGTTCCTTTCCACTTTAGGTTTTGATTTGGATTCAACTTGATTGTATTGATCACCTAGTGAAACTCAAACTTTAATACCTAAAGCACCATAAGTAGTACGCGCAGTTGCTGTGGCATATTCAACATTTTGACGCAAGGTATGAAGTTTCATTTCACCTTCAGCATAACCTTCAGCACGAGCCATATCAACTCCATTAAGACGACCACTTACTCTAGTTTTAATACCTTTAGCTCCTGCTTTCATGGCGCTACGAATTGCAAATTTTTGTGCAATTCTAAATGATCCACGAGCTTCTAATTTAACGGCAATGTCTTCAGCTAATAATTTAGCATTAAGATCTGGGTTTTTGATTTCCACAGCATCTATGTTAATTTGAGCTTTTTTGTTACGAATTGCTTTTTTCAAATCATCAATAATTTTTTTAAGGTTTGCTCCACCTTGACCTAAAAATGATCCTAGTTTAGCAGTGTGAACAGCAACAGTGATTATTCCCTTACTATCACGACGAATTTGTGTGTTAGCAATTCTATATTCACGAGTTAATTTTTCAAAAAAACGGTGAATTTTAACATCTTCAATTAGTTTATCAGCAAAGTTGGCTTTTTCAGCATATCAAATTGCATTGTGTTGACGAGTGATCCCGTAACGAAAACCATTTGGATTAACTTTTTGTCCCATTATAGATCTCCTTGCTCAACATTAGAACGATCAACTACAAAAACAGAAAGGTGAGAAGTACGCTTGAAAATTGAAGCTGCTACCCCTTTTGATTTTGGTTGATAACGTTTTAAAGTTGTTCCTTCATTAACAATAGCTTGTTCTACATATAAATTTGTTCCTGAAAGGCCAAAGTTATTTACTGCATTTGCAACAGCTGAGTTCACTAATTTAATAAAAAAGTAAGCTGCTTTTTTATTAGTATTGTGCAAAATCGCTAAAGCATCTGTTGTTGAACGATTTTTAATAAGCGCTGCCACTAGGCGAGCTTTTTGAGCAGAAATACGTTGAGTTTTCACGTGAGCTGCTGCTCTAATAATTTTACTTTTATTTTCCATAGTGACTTACCTTATTTTTTCTTACCTTTGTCTTTATCTTTACCATGACCAGTATAGGTACGAGTTGGTGAAAACTCACCTAATTTGTGTCCTACCATATCATCGGTAACATAAACATCGTGGAAAATTTTACCATTGTGAACTTGAAAGGTAAATCCGACAAAATCAGGAAAAATAGTTGAACGACGTGATCATGTTTTAATTGGTTTTTTACTTTTTGATTCAATTGCTTTAGCAACTTTGTTTAGCAAATGCTCATCAGCAAAAGGTCCTTTTTTAAGTGAACGTGCCATTATTTACTATCCTTTCTACGACGAATAATCAATTTAGTAGATGCTTTTTTATTACGACGGGTTTTAACACCAAGCGCTTTTTTACCTCAAGGGGTAAGAGGTGATTTACGACCAATTGGTTGTTTCCCTTCACCACCACCATGTGGGTGATCATTTGGGTTCATAACTGATCCACGAACAGTTGGACGAATTCCTAAATGACGTGAACGACCAGCTTTTCCAATATTAACAAGTGAGTGTTCTTCATTTCCAACCACCCCTATAGTTGCCCGGCAACGAGCTAGAATCCGACGGTATTCTCCTGATTTTAATTTAAGAATAACATATTTACCATCTTCATCACGACCTTGAATTTGCGCACTAGCTCCAGCTGAACGCATTAGCTGTCCACCTGCCCCAGGATGCAATTCAATGTTGTGTACAAAAGTACCTTCTGGAATATTTGCAAGTGGTAATGTGTTTCCAACTAAAATGTCAACATTGTCACCTGAGATAACTTGTTGACCAACTTGCAATCCTTTAGGTGCTAAAATATATCTTTTTTCACCATCTTTGTAACTTACAAGAGCAATGTTAGCTGATCTATTTGGATCATATTCAATAGTTTTAACAATTGCTACAATATTATCTTTATTACGTTTGAAGTCAATTAAACGATATTTACGTTTTTGACGTCCACCTTGATGGCGGGTAGTGATTTTACCTTGGTTATTACGACCTGAATGTTTCTTAAGAATAACAACTAAAGATTTTTCTGGTCTATCAGTAGTTAAATTTTCACGGTAATTCAACGCTGACATATGACGTCTACCGTTAGTAACTGGTTTGTAATGTTTTAACGCCATAACTACTCTTTTCCTTTAACTTCTTTTTGATCAGATTCAGCACTTTTGCTGGTTGTTTTTTTAGCTTTGTTTGCAAGTTTTTCTGCAACTTTAGCTTGAACTTCATCATAACGTGCTTGTTTTTCTGCTTTTTGTTCTTCGCTTAGTTGATCTTTTGGTAAGTCTTGTGGGTCTTGTTCTACAATTGGACTTTCATCATCATTAATTTTGATTGAGTATCCATCTTTTAAAGTAACATATGCTTTTTTGTAACCTGGTACAAAACCTGCAAAACGTCCTAATTTTTTAGCTTTTCTATCAACTACGCTAATATTAACTTTTTCAACTTTAACATCAAAAATATATTCAATAGCTTTTTTAACTTCTGAACGATTGGTTCGTTTGTCTACTGCAAATGTGTAAACACGTGAAGGCATTTGCTCATAAGTTTTTTCAGTCAAAATTGGTGCTTTAATAATTTCTGTAAAATTCATTATTTAACCCTTTCGACCATTTTAACAATATCATTTTCAGCAATAATTAGAGCATCTGCTCAAATTAACTGCTCAACTAACAATGAAGTTGGTTTGGTAACTACAACATTTTGTAAGTTACGTGCTGATAAAAATAAATTCTCATCAGTTGAAGCAATTAAAACATGTTTTAATTTACTTGCTTTATAGGTGTCTAATTTTTGCACTAACTCTTTAGTTGAAATTTGGTTCATTGCAAAGTCAGCCACTAAAACTTGTTTTTGATTTGCAAGTTGTGATAAGGCACTAACAAATGCTAATTTACGAACTTTTTTATTAACTTTAGTATTGTAGTTACGAGCAGTTGTAGGCCCAAAAGCACGCCCACCACCAACAAAAATAGGTGAACGACGCGAACCTGCACGAGCCTTACCAGTTCCTTTTTGTTTTCAAGGTTTTTTACCAGTTCCACTAACTTCAGCACGTGATTTAACTTTGTGAGTTGCATAACGACGTGAACCACGTTCATACAAGATAGTATCAAAAACTGCTTGTGAATGTGCTTCAGTTAAACCAAATAGAATTTTTGGTAACTCAAAGTTATTTTCAAATGTAACTTTTGGAGCACTTAAGTTTTGTTCAATTTTAACTTCTTGATTAGTTTCCATAGTTTTTGTTTCTAATTTCTTAGCCATTTTGCACCTCTGAATAATTTACTAAATTAATAGGTGTTTTAGCAGTGGAATTTTTACTTGCCTGTTTAACAATTACATATGATTTTTTAGGTCCTGGAATTGAACCTTTAACTAGTAAAACATTGTTTGCAAGATCAATTTTAATAACTTCAAGATTTTGGACAGTTACTCTTTCATGACCTAAATGTCCTGGCATTGTCATTCCTTTAACAACTTTGTTTCCAGAAATATCACCAATTGAACCAGTTTGACGAATAGGTTTTGAACCACCTCCACCACCGTGAGAACGAGGACCAATTGCTTGGTTGTATCTTTTGATGGTTCCGGCAAATCCTTTTCCTTTTGAAGTACCAACTACATCAACAAATTCACCTTCACTAAAAATACTTAAATCAATTTTGTCACCTAATTTGTAACCTTCAAAGTCACGAAATTCTCTAACAAATCTTTTAGCAGTAGTTTGTGCTTTGTCAAAATGACCTTTTTCAGGTTTGTTGATCCGAGATGTTTTTTTATCAAAAACACCTAATTGAATAGCTTGATATGAATTTTTTTCTTTTGTTAATTCTGCAGTAACGACATTTGGTTGTGCTTCAATGACAGTGACTGGAATAACTTGGCCGTCTTGACTAAATACTTGAGTCATTCCGACTTTTCTACCTAAAATACCTTTCATTATGCAACCTCTAATTTATCAATTTCAACACCAGCTGGTAGTTGAGTTCTTTTAATTTTGTCAATAACTGCTTGTTCATTACTTGAATCAACATCTAAAACAATCAAGCGTTTGTAAGTTCTACTTTCAAATTGTTCACGAGATTTTTTATTAATGTGAACTGAACGTAAAATTGTAAAGATTTCCCTTTTTGTAGGTAAAGGGATTGGCCCTCTAACGTCAACATTTAACTCACGAGCTAACAAAACAATTTTTTGTGCTGTTTGATCTATTTGACGATGGTCGAAGGCTTTTAATTTTATTTTAATTGCATTTTTGCTCATTATTAATAATTAAAAGTTGTTCCTTGTTCATACTTGAACCGGCTCCCCATAAAAACCGATACACAATAACAACTTACTCTTGTGTATCGCAACCTTATGTCTCATTGCCGTATAAAAGCATTATTATTGTACCACTTTTTTTAAAAAAACAAAATAAAAATATTTTAATTTTAAAATTTAGAATTAAATTTACAAAACTATTTAAGCTTTTTAAAGTTATTTTTTAAATGCTAACAAACTAAATAAGTAAAAAATATTTGTTATTTTAAAATAAAAAACCACTATTTATATTTAGTGGTTTTTATTAAAAGTTTTATTTTTTTATTCCTTACCATCTTCAGGTGTGATAAAACTATTTTTAATATTTTCAACATCAAAGGCATATTGGAATGAACCATCATTACCTGCCCGAATTCTATCAATAAGTCAGAAAGTATCAACTTCCATAAGTGGGATAACTGGCACAAACTCACGAATAATTTCTTCAAAAATAGCAACAAACTTAAAGACATTATCTTGAGTTCATCCAGCTTCTTTTTCTTCAATTGTAAAGTTACCACTGAAAAAGTTATTGATTCGTTTATTATAGTCATCACTTGTTTCAACAAATTCTGGTTCCATAATAAATTTACCATTTAAATCAGTGGCAAATTTAGTTCCTTCTTTATTGAGTGCCACCTTGTGCATTTTTGGTTTACCATTTTCATCAAGTTTGACTTTACGCTGAATTAATTCTTCGAATTTTTTTCTAAAAAAATCACTAATTCTAAGCCTGTTCATTACGGCATCTTGTTGTTCTTTAGTTAAACTTGATCATCAACTATTATATGTTAATGAACCTGATGGATTATATACAAAACCAATTAGTTTGCTATCAAGAGGACTAATTTCATCCGTGTTAAAAAATGCTCTAATGTAACTCTGAGGTTCACCACCACCGATGTTGAAAAAGTCAAAGTTTTTCATAGTAAGATCAAAATCACCAGTAATTAAACGTTGGTAATAAATTCCATCTGGCAATCGAATTGGATCGATTTCAATAAAACCATTAGTTTGACGAGAAAGCACATCTTGAAGTCCAATAGCTGCATTTTCTTCGTTGTTTTCTTTATAAATAAAGGTTAATTTAACATGTTTGATTTCTGGGTGATTTTTTTTGAACCTATTTAAATAAAAGTTAGCAACATCTAAATTATATGAATTGTCAACTCGTGGCACAGACTCAAATCAAACAGCTTTGGAAAGGTGTGATGGATAGCTTTCAGATGAAATTGGAAATTTCTTAAAATTTCCATTAGCATCTTTATCTTCCGAGTAGTAATATTTACCACTAAAGAAAGTTTCTAATGGATAACCTTTATTTGTTGAAATATTATCAGGACTAGTTCAAGTTGTTTGTGGGAAAGATGAATCTAGACCATATAGTCTTAACATATCAACTCGGTTAATGCTATAAAATAAAGCTCTTCTTAAATCAGGATCTTGAAGTGGTGATTTTCCTCGTTTGACATTGTCGAGGTTAATTTGAATTCCAATAGTTCCATAACCTTGCTGTTTGGTCATATATTGACGAGTTTTGGCATCAGACCAAAACTTACGTTGAAAACTCGAAGGAATTCGAGTTTTTGCAATATAACCATCACTAAATAATGAAGATAGAAGTTCTGGTTGATCGGCAAAAAAGACTTTAATTTTACTTGGCACTGTCTTATCAGATGAGTAATAACTTTGGCGTTTACTCAAAATCATATAACCTTGTTGGCCCAAGCTTAAATCTGAAATGTCAAAAGGCCCATTTCAAATAAATTTGCTTAGATCTGTTCCAAAATTACGAATTCCACCAACTGTGTATTCAACAAATTTTCTATTAATTGGCAACAAAATTTTTGGATACAATACTTGCTGGAACATATTTGAAAACTGTTTTATTCCATAGTCTTCAAACTCAATTCGTAAGTCATAACCTGATTTTGGCAAGAAGTCATATTTTGCTCGCAATTGTGGACCAACAAAAACCTGCCTTGGATCTAAAAATGGGTTATGAGTTAATTTTTCTTCAACTGGTTTGCCATCAACAAGTTTGAAAAACGAAGTGCTTTTGTAATTAAAATTAGGATTATAAACAGCATATTTTTGAATTAATTTCACAATTTCAGCATTGGTATATTCCATGAAAATTCTACCTGTGTACATCCCAAAACCTTGAATTAATTTTTTGAACCTGTCAACATATTCTTGATCACCTGGATTTTGTGATTGAAAGACCTTTTTTGATAAATCTTGAACAATTTCGCCATCTTTATTTTTAACAAATTTGCGTTGACCAAATGGATTGGCATATAAATTACCAAACTTTTTAACATAGTCTTGTTGCAATGAAACAAGTGATTGAGCATTTTTGATATTAACTGATAAAACTTCAATTAATTTTGGTGAAGCTACATTAGCATTTAAAACATATAAAACATAATCAATGTAGTCTTGAGCAGTTACTTCATCACCATTTGACCATTTAGAAGCTCCTTTATTAAGTGGAATTGTTACAGTAACTTCACCACCAGAGTTATTTTCTATAGTTGAAAAGTGGCCATCAGTTCCAGGATTTATTGTTCCAACAGTAAGTCCTCAATCTGTTAAATTGTAAGAAGCGTTGTCACTTTTAATGGTATCAATATGGTCAAGAATTTCAGATGCAGTAGTGTAATTTCCACTACTACTATATGTAGTAATTGATGAAGTGGGTAAATTTAATTTTGCTCCATAACTAGAACCAGCAGAAGGACCAGGTTTGAAAAATGATTCAACAAGTGATTTGATAATTGGTTCTGAAGATTTGTTAGTCACATAGTTAAGGTCATTGATTGGAGGAATTGCGATTCCAAAATCAAATTCTTGACGATTTCGTTCAGTAACTGTTTCACAACTCGCCAAAAGAATTACTGGAGTTAAAGAACTAATAAAAAATAAAGACTTTTTAAACAACTTTTTCATATTTTAGCTAAATTGTGTCCGAACGACAAAATATGTTTGCTCTCCTTTTTTAGTTAAAAATGTTGGTGCTGTGTTATAGTTTTTACCATTTTCAGCCACAAATTCATAGTGCCCTAAATCAAGTAAACCAGGAATTTCTTTGTTATTTGCATCACTAAAGTAAACTCTAAATTCTCGCGAACCACTTTCATTTGGTCTTAATAAAGCATTTTTAAAATCACCAATTATACTTCATGAAGTAATTCAACTAGTATAACCTTCATCAGCTAAAGTTCATTTTGTAGATGGATCTGCCTGACGCTTGAGATAAAATAAATTATCATTGTTTTTAGTACTTACTGAAATATTGAATTTTTGTCCAGATTGGTCTTCGAAAGTTAAATACTTAATTTTACTTGCTTCATCTTTTTTAACAAACCCTCATAAAACAACTTGATCACGTTGAGAATCACGTCAAATTCCACTAACTGTTGTTTCTCCAATACCTTCTGATTTTAATAAGTAATATCAATAGGCTGCTGGGCGATTGGTAACTGTTTGACCTTGCAAGTCAGTGATTGAAAGTGTGTCATCATGTACAGGATTACGATTTTCATCATAGAGTTGTCAATCAAGAACTTTTCTTTGGAAACGATCCTTGAAAAATCCATTATTAGTTGAATTGTTTTGACCAATATACCCTGTTCTTCAAATTCCGTCACGAATAAATGGTGAAATAGTACTATCATAATAGTTATGTCAATTTTGCAATTCGCCTTGGAATTTAGTCATTGCTAATTGTAGGGCAATGTTGATAGGACCTGCCATCTCATCAATTTTGCTTCCAAAATTTTTAGCTATTTTTTCTTTTTGTTCTAAAACTTTGTTTTCAGCTAAAACTTTGTCAATATATTTATCTCCAGCAAAATTACCAGTTATAGCGCTAATTTCTTTTTGACCTTCAACTTGGAGATCACTAATTGCTTTATAAACTTGTTCTTTTTGACTTTTTTCGAAAATTTCTTTAAGTGAGTCATATAAGTTGTTAAGTTTTTGAGCGCTTAAACCAGCAACTAAAGATGTTAAATAAAAATTAGTAAATGGAGTTATTGTAGTTTGATTGCGTCCTTGACCAATATC
This sequence comes from Mesomycoplasma bovoculi M165/69, assembly GCF_000524555.1. Classification (NCBI taxonomy): domain Bacteria; kingdom Bacillati; phylum Mycoplasmatota; order Mycoplasmoidales; family Metamycoplasmataceae; genus Mesomycoplasma; species Mesomycoplasma bovoculi. The sequence goes on from NZ_CP007154.1 coordinate 432,845, forward strand.
GAAAACTGGCATATATGAACGGAATCAACGTTTAGTTAAACTGCCATCAACAAAATATTCATTTCCTGTGTTATTTTCAGAAATATTAGAAAATGCACTTGGAAGATTATCAAGATTTTGTTGACTTGGCACATAGTGAATTTGCACAAAATCACGAGTTAATGATTCTGGGAAATTATAAACATAGTTTGAGAAATAATCATCAGGTCTAGCCTCTGATCTATTTTGATTTTTAGTACGTAAATTTGTTAGTTCGATATCACTTTGAGTATAAAGGATTGGTTGGTTTGTCCCTGGCGCAAAGTAATTTTTAGATCCAACAATATATTGCAACATATAGAGACTAATATCATTATATTTGATGCTATTTTCATTTAGAAAATCTTTAATTCAGCTAAATACTTGAGATTTATTTGAATTATTTAAATCATCACCAACAAAAGATTCACTTGCAAATGAAACAGAGTTAACATCACTAATTGCTCTATATCTAAATGCAGTTGTTTTGTAGCCGCTTTTTACTTGTTCAAGATCATGGAATGGGCCAAATTTTGTAGTTAAACTACTTGAGTCATCCGATGGATTCCCTTTATAAGTGGTAAATCCTCTAAATCCAACTGATGACAAGAATAATGGATCGATATTTTTATTGTTAATATCAGGATTTTTAAATAGTAAGTTTAAAGTTGATTGCTCAAATGCATTCATCAAAGTGTTAGCAAAACCTTGCACTTTGGTTTGAATTTCAGATTTATCAAGATTAAAGATACTTGCTAATTTATCAATTAGTGTTGTTGAATTTTGAATTGATTCACTTGGTTTGCTTGTTGTTGTTTTATTTTCTTGACTAAGTTTGTCAAAAGCATAACTAAATAAATCAAATTTAGTCATTGTATAGTCTAAATTTCAATTACGAACATAGTCATCATCTACTTTTTCAATTGTCATCATAAACGGATCAATTGAAATAAAGTCTAGAAAACTACTCATTTTGCTAAATGAAGTGGTTCCAGCTTGGTTAACAAAATAGTTGTGATTGTAATCAAACCCAAATAATTCTGAATCTCAAGCATCTAGATAAATTTTAGACTTATCTAATTCTGATGAATTGGATCTTTTGTGGAAAGTAAAATCTCGTGCAATTCCAAAAAGTCCACCTAAAGTATCTAATTTGTCTAGTTTTAATAAAGTTGCAAGTGGTGCTTTATGAACTGGTTTATCATATGAATTTGGATCAGTTTCTGAATTATCTGAAATTGTAGCTGTTCCTTGTGAACGAATAATTCTACCTTGTTCATCCAATTTATTGATGTTAACAAAAATATCATATTTTGGATTTTGATAATAAGTTTTACCATTTACATCAATAATTTTGGCATATGGAATTGAACCAAATTCAATAGAATTACGAAATCTAAATAATTCATTATGATACTCATCACTAGTTTTGCCAGCATCACCAGCTGCTAAAATATCTTTTTTTAATTGTTGTAATAAATTAGGCGCTTTTTGTGTTTGTCCATTCACTTTAAAAGTTAAAAGTGTATCTAATTTATTAGCAACTTCTTGATATAATTTTTGTTTAAATAAATTAATTAGTTTATTTGAAATAGTTACAATTTTTATTATTTCTTTATTAGCTGTAATCTCTTGACCATTTTTAGTAGACCTTGTTTGAGTTGGTGTGTGTTTATCTTGGTCTAATAATACCTTAGATAATTCTAATAAATTAATTTCTTTGTCAAAAGCACTTACATATTTAGATAATTTTTCAAAAATAGCATCACTAATTTTTTGATAAAAAGAATTTTTTATATCACCAATATTTTTCAATTCATCATAAAGATTATTACTTTGAACTGAAGTTGTATTAACAATTTGTTGTTGATTTTGAATTTGTTTCAATTGAGTGTTTAATTGATTAATAACATCATCATGTTTTTTCTTAAAAAATTCAATAATTTTATTTTTATCTTTTAATTTTGTATTTTTTTGAATAATACTTTCTATTTTTTGGCGTTCTTGTTCATTTAATTGTAATTGTTGGAACAATTCTTTTATATTTTCTTCTTTTGTGTTTTTTGGATCTGTTTTTTCATTTTTATTAGATAAGATCTTTTCAATGTCAAGATCTTGCACTAAATGATCTGCTAATTCAAATGTAACATTGTTTTTGTTATTTGTTGAAACACTATTTAAAAATGCATATTTTTCAACAGGATTTGTAAGAAGTGAAGTTAAAATGTTAGATCATTCTTGACTGTTTACTCTAAATTTTTCAACATTACTTGTGTTGGTGTTTGAAGTACCATTTCAACCATTGTCAGAAAATTTAACAACTAATTGCCTTAAAAATGATTCTTGAACTGCAGATATGGCTTGAGTTAATTCTGCTAAACTATTTGATTGTTTAAAAGTCTTAACATCAATAACTGGTTTACCATTTGGATAAAAAACTTTCACATCTAAATTACTAAACGTGACTCCATCTGAATTTACAGTATAAGTTGCTATAATGGGTTTATTGTTTTCATCAAATTGAATTTGATTTCCTTTTCCATCTGTGATAGAGTGGGTATAAAGATCCTTGATATCAGAACCACTAATAAATGGGCTAAGTGAAGTCTTAGTTTGGTTTTGAATGTTAGTTTGTGAAGCATTAGGAACTGAACCTGGCACAATTGAGTTGAGTAATTTTTGACTTTGACGGAAATATTCAGCTTTGTCTTCGGTTGATGGGTTGATTGTTCCAGATTCTGTGTCAAATGAGTTTAGTAAGAAAAGGTCATAAAGTTTTAAGTTACGCAATTGTGCTGCTTTTTTTAGTCCATTAAAACTTTGCAAAAAACGACGGGTTGGATCAGCTAATAAAACACCAATGTCTTGGTTTTGTGTTGATCCATAAATTTCTTTTTCAGTTTCAAAACTATTTTCCCCACCTTTTTTATAACTAAAGTTTGGAAAAACCCCTGTTAGTGAACTATTCAAATCAGGATCACTTCGACGAATTTTAAGACCTGATGAACGAGCATCTAAGTAAAGTTGCAAGGTTCTAAGATTGTAAAAAGATTGCACTTGTGGTTGAGTAATTGTTGACAGTGCATTAAGAATAACATTAGTTGATGGATCAGAGTTGTCTTGAGCATAAGTTAGAGTTTGGTGGTGACCATACTCGTGAGTTCCAACATATTTTAGATAATTAATTCCAGTAGTTTTGAAAAATGGAGATGATGCTTTTAATAAAGAAATATAGGAAATTCTACTAGTTGGTGAAAATCCAATATATTGTCCTTTTTGACTTGAATAAGAAAGCATCCCGGTTTTTGGATCAACTGTTTTAGTTAAATATGTTCCTTGAAGTTGTTCTCCAGTTAATGGTTTGTTGGTTAAAACAGTGTCAATAAGCCCATCATATACATCAGCATATAGTTGGTAGTATGTTTCACTTTTACCATTTACAAGTTGGTCAACTTCTTGAATTATTCTTGGAGTTGAACGATCAAATCAATTAATTGCTTGTTTAAAATAACTAAATTCACGTAGTTGTTTCTTATAATCTGGTTTTTTAGGATCGAGGTCAAAAGTAATTGATTTACTTTGAACTGAAGTTGTTTCATCACCTTTTTGTAAGTTGACTTTTAAAATAGTTGGACTAACTTTTTCCAAATTTTTAACAGTTCAAACACTTCACAAACTAGAGTCAAAATTACTTAAGTACTCATTTTGTGCATAAGTGGTTGGACTAGGATTTCACTCATTGTCAATAGCGAAAAAACTTACTTCATCAGGACTTTGTTGATAAAGTCCGATTTGTTTTTCATCACCTTGATGAATGTTATACAAGTCATAAAAACCATCTTTAACAATTTCATCTACTTTAGATTTAATAGCAGCTGCCATTTCAGCAATTTCTAAAGTCATTGTTGAATCTTTAAAATTATGAATTAAATAAAGACCCATTGTATCATTTGTTGTTTGATCACCACTTTTTTCAAAACTAATTTTTAAAATACCTTGTGGAAAATTATCATTCCCTGTATTAGTTGTGTATTTATCAATACCTCTTTGAATTTCAACATTAGCAATAGTTTTTGGTTGAAGTTCTAAATCATCAAATTGAAATTGATAACCACTAGGTAATTGTAAACTTAGCTTATTAGCAACTAAAAGAGCTGCAGCTTCAAATTTTTCTTTTACTTGATCTAATGTTTGACCTGGATAGTCAAAAACTATGAAATTATATCTACTAAATTTATCAAATTCTTTAGCTATTTTTTTTGCACTTGATGTTTTTGTATCTGTTGGGCTAGACATTCCAACTGTTTGCGCTAACAATTGGAGGAGATTATATTTATAAACTTTTTGACCTTTAAGCAAGCTAATCCCAGCCAATCCAGCAACATTATCTCGTTTATCCCAGTTTGCTAGCACTTGTTTTTGAGGAATAGTTGCCAAATATTCATCAAGGGCAGATTTGGAAATTGGATTACTAAAAATTTTATAAGTTAAATTATCAAGAGCATTTCCTTTTCCTGCTAATTTTGAAAAAATAGGAAATGAACCAAAAAATGAATCAGGATAAAAATCGATTTTTGTTTCTTCTTTACGTAGCCCTGAGTGTTGACCTAAAAGTAAGTTATTTCCTTTACGTGTCACACCTTTTTTAAGAGCAAAGTGTTGGAGACTAATTGCATCTGGTCCTCAAGAAACATTATTAACAAATCACAAGGCATATTCTAAAAACTCTTGTGGTTCTAGTGCATCTCAATACTCATTAACAAAGTTCATCAAACCAACGCGAACATTAAAAATGGGAGTTTGACGATTGTAGTGTTCGCCAAATCATTTTTCAAACTCATCTGTTGAAAAACGTCGTTGCTTAGATTCGATATTATCCTCAAGTACAATAGGTTCTTTAACTGATTTATCAGTTAAAGCCTTAACATCAAAATGAGCAACTTTTTCACCTTTGGTGTTGACAAATTCAGCTTCTGAAATTTGATCTTTTTTGGCAATAAAGTCAGAAACTTTATCTTTAATTTGGATTGGATAAACACCAAGTTCATTGTGAATAGAATAGAGTTTGATTCCAGCAATCAAAATCCCAGTGCTAGCCGCTACAGTAGCACTAGCAATTAAAAAACGACTTAACGGTTTGCTAAGTTTCATTAGTATTCTCCTTTCTGTCATTTAGCAACTTCTTCTTCTGTTGCTAAAATAAAATGATTATTACCTAGATTAATTCAATGTGGTTGGTTCTCAGTTGTATAGTTGTGAACTTGTGGATTATATATATAACCAACTAGTGATTCGCGATTTGATTCAATGGTTGGAATTGCTTCAATCAAACTTTTAGTATATGGGTGCAAAAAATTATTAATAATTTCCTGAGTTGGTCCAATTTCAAGCAAGCGTCCTCTATGAACCACAGCAATTCGATCTGAAATGTATTCAACCATTCTCAAATCGTGAGAAATAAATAAAATTGTAAGATTATATTTTTCTTTTAAATCTTTAAAGATGTTAATAATTTGAGCTTGAATGGAAACATCAAGTGCTGAAATTGGCTCATCAGCAATTAAAATTTTAGGTCTTACAAGTAAGGCTCGACAAATTCCAATTCTTTGTTGTTGTCCACCACTAAATTCAAGTGGAAAACGATCAAGCACTGATTCATCAAGACCAACAGAAGCTAGTAGTTCAACTACTAGTTGACGTTTTAATTTTGATGTAGATTTGTCTTGATTTTCAATAAATTCTTTATGCTTTTGTTCAAGCAAATCTTGAATTTCCAAATCAAGAGCATTTTGCTCTTGTAGGAAATTTGCAAGTTCTGAAAACAAAAACTTTGAACCTTCTTCAATGCTAGTTGCTATTTTTTGAGAAAATGATTGCTTCAAATAACTTGCTTGTTGCTGATCCAAACTAAAATTTTGCTTCAAAATTCGACTTATTTGATAAAAAGTAGATTCTAAAAAGTTTTGAAAAAAGATATTTTTAATAGCACCTTTATTTTTAATCTCTAAATTATCAATGCCTTCTGTCACTACAGTATAAATATTTTTATAAGGGTTTAGCGAAGAAAGTGGATCTTGGAAGATCATTTGTACTGTTTTAACAAGGGAAGTTAAAATTTGGCCACGAATATCTGATTTATTTTGTGGCAAAATTAAATCACCAATTTTAATTTGACCAAAGTGATGGGAAACTAGTCCAGCTAGTGCACTTCCTGTAGTTGATTTTCCAGAACCTGATTCACCAACAAATGAAAGCACTTCTCCATCATAGATATTAAACGACAAGTCATGAATCACTTTATTTTTTTGGCGACCACTTCCGTAAATAATATCAATATTTTTAAAGCTAACTAGTGGATTATCACCACTATTTAACATTTCTTCGGTCCCATTTGTAATGCGACGATATTCATATTTGTTAAAAATTTTTGGAAAAAATTTGCCAAGATATTGAGCAAAATATCTATCAAAAAAACTACCAAAAATACTAGTTTTGCGTTGGTAAAAATATTTAGACATTATTTTCTCCTTTAGCTGCTTTTCATTTTGCTCATTTTTGAGCAATAATAGCAGGTGGATTTACTTTAGGTGCTCTTGGATCACATAGTACTGATTTGACTCTATGGGTTTGACTAATTTGATAAAAAGGAGGTTCTTCATAAAAATCTTGTTCTAAAGCATAGTCATTACGAACAGCAAAAGCATCACCGACAATATTGTTTAAACTAGATGGCACAACTCCACGAATTGATTGTAAACGCTCTCCCTTGTTGACATCAGGCATTGATGAAATTAGTCCTCAAGTATAAGGGTGTTGTGGAAATTGTAAAATTTCTTCACGAGTCCCTTCTTCAATAACTTGACCTGCATACATAATGGTGATGTAATCTGCAAGGGAAGCCACCACACCTAAATCGTGAGTTATGAAAATGATTGTCATTTTCAAGCGAGCTTGCAAGTCTCGAATGATGTCAAGCACCAAAGCTTGCACTGTAGTATCGAGCGCAGTTGTTGGCTCATCCATAACAATAATTTTAGGCTCGAGTGATAAAATTGCCGAAATTACAACCCTTTGAATCATTCCACCTGAGAGTTCGTGTGGATATAATTTCATAACTTTTTCAGGTTCAGTAATTTTAGTCATTTGCAAGTAATGAATAGCCTTTTCATATGCTTCTTTTTTATCCTTAACAATTTTATTTAAAAGCATACCTTCCATAATTTGTGGACCAATTTTTTTAGTAGGATTTAGTGTGGACATTGGATTTTGGAATACAGCTGAAACCACTTTGCCACGATAGTTGGAAAGTTCCCAATCTCTAAAGGTAAAGTGTTGCACTTCATTGCCAAAAAGTTTAATAGATCCACTTTGAATAACAGCATTATCACCTGGTAAACCATATAAAGTTGATGTGATAACAGATTTTCCTGAGCCAGATTCACCAATGATAGCATGAATTTTACCTTCATAAAATTCAATAGATGTATCACGAATAACATTGCTTTGAATATTTGGATTGGCTGGATTCAAAAAACTTAAATGTAAATTTTCAATTTGAGCCACCACTGTGTGCTCTTTTCCATTAATCATTTTTTTTGGAGCATTTTTGGCAAAGTTAGCAAAATCAAAATTTCTTCGATTTTGGCTAATTTGAAAATAAGCCTTAACACGAGCAACAATATCTTCTCATTTAAAAGATTTTTTGGTGCTATAGCGTTTTTTAATGTGAGCTTCACGAGCTAAAAATTCTTCTTTGAGTAAGTGGAATTTTTCTTCAAATTTTCCACTTTCTAAACTATTTTTTAGTTCTTTGTATTCTTTAGCAAAATGTTCAACATTTTTAGCTAAAGCTTTATTTAACATAGTATTATCTTTGTGATTCATTAGCGTTGCCTTCTTAATGCATCTTGCAATGCATTACCAATCATTTGAATTGAGGATGTTAGTAAAATTAGTAAAAATGCTGGAATTAAAACATAACGTGGGAATAAAGTTACAATTGGAATTCCTGAGTTAATTGCATTCCCTAATGTTGGCACATTTGGTAAAGATAAACCAATAAAGGCAAGTGCTGTCTCACCTAAAATAGTTCCTGGAATAACAAAGACAGTGTTGGTAATTAAAAGAGGGATAATAACTGGTACAAAGTTGTATAAAACTTTGTATGATGGGGTTCCAAGCACCCTAGAAGCTGTTACTCATGTAAAGTTTCGAGCCCTTTTGATTTGAGCTCGAACTTGGTTGGCAAGTCCAATTCAACCAGTAAGACTAAATGAAAGCACTAAAACTCAAAAACTCGGTCTTAAAACTAATGTCATTAAAATTAAAACTAAAATTGTTGGCACATTTGAAACAACTTTGATAATAAAAGTAAAAATTTTATCAAAAACATCAAAGTGACCCATTAGCACACCAAAAAATGTACCCATAAGCACATCTAAAAGTGCAACTACAAAACTAAGTAACAATGAGAAACGCAAGCCATGTCATAAAAATGCTCAGACATCACGACCTTGACTATCTGTTCCTAAAATAAAGTTGTGATCAAAATAGTTTCTATTTTTAAGCGTTGGCCTTAGTTCTGTAGGTGAATTAGTTGTAAAAGGAATGATAATTGCAAATAAAATTAAAAATACAATAATCACAACACCAAAAACACCTGAAAAAGAACGAGAAAAACGGTTGATAAATTCTTTAAAACTTCCAATTTTTGGTGCAAAAAAGTTTTTATCCAAATTTTGTGCTTGCGCACTCATCAATTTTCACATTTGATAAGCAACTGGCTGCAAAAACATATTTGGAGCAATATCTTTTTTAATATACTCATTAATTGATGTAACTGACATTATTTTGCTCTCCTACGAATTCTTGGATCTAACAACTCATAACTAATATCACGCAAAGTGTATGAAATAATAGTTAAAAGTGAATAAATGATTACTAAAAATAAAATGATATTATTATCTTTTGATTGAATTGCATCAATCATAATTCCACCAGAACCTGAAATTAAAAAGATTTTTTCAACAAAAATTGAACCAATAAATGAACCTAAAACCACAGCTGGAAAAAATGTTGCAATTGGAAATAGTGAACTTTTTAGTGCGTGTGTTCAAACAAAACGGTTTCTAGTTAAATTTTTCAAATATGCAAATTTAGCATGAATTGAATTTAGTTCATTATTAAGTTCAAAACGAATATAACGAACATAACTAATAACTGAACCAATTGATAGCGCTAAAGCTGGCAAGACAAATGTTGAGAAGTCCTGAATGTTAAAAATATAAGGTATTCCTGAACGTTGTCCAATAATAAGAAGTACTAAAGCAAACACTAAAGATGGAATAGAAGAAAAAACTGCAATTCACACTGTTGCTAAATTGTCCAAAAATTTTCCCGGATTTTTACCAACAGCAATTCCTAAAGGTACTCCAATAGCTATTGTTAAAAAAACTGAAAAAATACCAATTGAAAATGAAGTTAAAAATCTTTGTCAAATAAAGTCATTAATTTCAACTCGTGGTCTCAAACTATATGAAACTCCAAAATCTAAGTTAATAAAGTGTCATAAATAGTTAAAATATCTTTGAGCTAGTGGTAAATCCAAACCATATGTGTGTTTTTCTGCTGCTTTTTGAGCTTCTGTCAAGCCATCTAAAAAGTGTGGTTCACCCGGAATGGATTCAATCAACAAAAACACCAAAGTCAAAACAATTCACGCCACTACTATGAATTCAACAAAAATTTTTAAAATTTTTGTTGAAAATCTAAACAAAAACGAATCAAAATCTATATATTTTAATCATGAATATTTTTGAACTTTAGGTTTTCTAACATAAAAAATCTGGTTTTCATCAATATCTGCTTCATTTTTGTCAATTTTAGCAGCATCTACATAATTTCGCTCAGTTATTTCTGGGCTTTTAAAAATTTTCTTTCACATTTTTTCTCCTTTATTTAAATTTAAGTAAAAAGGCAGAATTTTCATCCTGCCTTTTTACTGAAACTATTTGTAAAAATATTTAGCTACTCAGGGCTAGATGGTCAGATAATTGTTTTTTTAATAGTTCAAAACATTTTATCTAGTGTATTAATTGTGTTAATAATGGAATTTTTAGCAACAACAAAAACATCAAATAAATTTTGATTGTTTTTAACATTAAGATTATCAAAATGATGTACTTGCATAAAATTCCTTTCAAATTTAATGATTTGAATTATACCAAAAATAAGAAAAAACAAAATATTTTTTTACTTTTTTTTTTTTTTTTACAAAAAGTTAAAATCTTGGCAATAGCTTTTAAAATTAATGCATTTATATATATCAAATATTCTTGATTGATAAATTAGTTAAAATAATATTAACTTTTCTATAAATAAAAAGATAAATTTAAATTTTAAATTATAATTAAACAATTATGGAAAACCATGAAAGTTATTTAGTAGAAAAGTTAGAAGTACTAGCAAAATGAAAAAAAACACGCAAATATGCGTTATTTATTGCAATATTTGTTATTGCTATTAGTTTATATTTAGTTATTAATTCAATTTCAACTAACAAAGTTGAGTTTGTTTTAGTAGATGCTTATTATTTTATTAGTTTTTCCAATTATTTTGGAAATCTTAGTTCTATTTTTTATTTTACTTATCAGTCAAATTTACTATTTGGGTTTGTTTTACTTTCATATGTGCTTACAAGAAGTAAAAAGAAATTTCAATTACTTTTTGCAACTACTTCAATGATAACTGTGGTTTTAATTGTATTTTGAACAGTAATTGCTTGGCACATTAATTTTTCTAGTTTTGAAAACCTTTTATCTACAGCAACTGTCCATTTTTTAAATCCAATTTTGGCTATAGTTAGCTTATTTTGATTTAGAAAAGATTATCAAATTAGCACCAAAGGAATGTTGTTAGCATCAATATATTCTTTTGCTTACTTAATATTTTGTGCTTTATTATATGTATTTACAGTTAAACAATGACTAAGCAAAACATATGCTCACAATGGTGATGTTATTTATTTTTATACTGGTGTAACTATCTATCCTTTTTTAAATTTTTTACATCCTTTTTTCTACTCTGGTGGCTCAATGTTTGTTTTATTTTTATTAAATTTAATTATGATAGTATTGTCATTTTTGATGCCTTATGGAATTGGAAGAATGTTTATTAAATTATTTAGTATTCAATCTAGCACTTGAAAAATGAGCCATTTTATTACTAAAAATTGCAAGGTTTTTTGAAAATTTTGTAGGCATTGATTGTTGTTTTTCAAAAAAGCTATTTTGGAAAAAATAGGGAAAAATAATGGCTAAAATTGTTTTAGGTTTATCAGGTGGAGTTGATTCATCTGTTTCAGCTCACTTATTAAAACAGCAAGGTCATCAAGTCATAGCTGTTTTTATGCGTAATTGAGACTCAACTCTTAACAATGATATTAAAGGCAATGATAGTTATCAAAATAATGTATGTCCGCAAGAGTTAGATTGACTTGATGCTCAAAAAGTAGCTGCTCAATTAGAAATTCCCATTTTTCGTGTAGACTTTGTTGAACAATATTGAAACGAAGTATTTGCTGACTTGATTAGCAAGTATAAAAATGGAAAAACTCCAAATCCTGATATTTTGTGTAACAAAAATATTAAATTCAAACATTTTTTAAATTATGCAATCAAAGAACATCAAGCTGATTTTATAGCTATGGGTCACTATGCTCGAGTTGAAAATGGCAAGTTATTTGCAGGGAAAGATACAAATAAAGACCAAAGTTATTTTTTAGCTCAACTTACAAATGAACAACTTGCAAAAGTAATTTTTCCGCTTGGCAACTTAACTAAAGTTGAAATTCGCCAAATTGCAAGTCAAATTGGACTTGCAACTGCTACTAAAAAAGATTCAACTGGAATTTGTTTTGTTGGAGAGCGAAGATTTACAGATTTTTTGCAAAACTACATTCCAACAATGCCAGGCGATATCGTAGATATCACTACAGGAAAAATCATTGGTGAGCATCCTGGTGCAATGTATTTTACAATTGGGCAACGCAAAGGTTTGGGACTCAATGGAATGGACCAACCTTATTTTGTAGTTGGCCACAAATTAGATCAAAAAATTTTATATGTTGCTCCACAAAACCAAAGACAATGACTTTTGTCAAATAAACTACTTGCAAGTAGTTTGAATTTACTTAATAAAAATTTTAATCCAAATAATTTAATGGCTAAATTTAGATATCGTCAAACACCAGTTAATGTTAAAATTGAACTTATTGATGAAAATACTTTTTGAGTTTTTTATGATGACTTTGAAGCTGTCACTCCAGGTCAAGAAGTTGTTATTTACGATGGTGAGCAAGTTGTTGTTTCAGGACAAATTGAAGAAATTTTCCACAATAATAAAAAATTAGACTATTTGTAGTTTTTTTATTTTTTAAATTTACAAATAATCTTTTAATTTTTCCAATAATTATAAAAATAGAGAAATTGCTTTGAAAAAAAAAAAAAAGTAAAATATTGATTATTGGCAATAATTTAAATTAATTGCCAACAATTAAAAAAAGAAAGGAGGTAATTATTATGGATAAATATTTTGGTCCAAATGATCAACGCGCAAATGTTAAAAATCCTAATAATAGTGATTACAAAAATAATAATGATAACCGCGCAAACCAAAAAAACCCTAATAATCCTAGATACAAAGGTTAATTAGTTAGTTTTTGGATAATTTCAATTATTATAAATTATTTAAAATTAATAGAAAGGAAAATAAATATGAAAAATTATCAATTTAGTTTTAATCTTGGGCCAAATGATCAGCGCTCAAATGTTAAGAATTCTAATAATAGTTCTTATAAGGATGATAGAGACAATCATTCAAACCAACTTAACCCTAACCATTCTGAATACCGTGGTTAAAAAAAGAAAATAAAATAAAAATAATAAAATAAAACCCCTTTAGATTTCTCTAAAGGGGTTTTTATAATTTATACAAAATTAATCTATATATATTGGAATCTGCATAATGCTAATTGGATAGTAAATATTGTAAACTGCTTGTGAAATTTGATCAACTATTCTTTGACTCATCACTTCTTTATTAAGTGTTAAGAAAAATGAAAATCTATCACGAAACACTTCTTCTTTTCTAGTAACAAAACCAATATAAAGAAAATTTCCTGTTGATAAAATTTTAAGATCCTTAACATCAACACCATTACTATCCATTTTTCGTTGAACCATATTTTCCATTGCAAGTGGTGTCAACATTTGAAAGGTTTTTAATTCATTATATGCTCGCATATTAAACTCTTTATTAAAATTGGAATTTTCTAATTTTATTTTTTTCATTCCAGCATAATTACTAAAATCAAATAATGAGGACTCAGACATAAAAAAATCAAATGGATCTCTAATTTGACTAGTATCTATTTTAATAACAGTTGTATAGGCATAAGAAGTGCTAACTATTTTATCTTGCACAACCACTTCTTTTATTCATGTTGCACATTCAAAAGATGCATTATGTTTTGAATGTAAAACAAGTTTTTTTGAACCATGACTTTTAAAAAAATCATAGCCTCGTCGTATTAGTAAATTATGTAATGATAATTCTGATTGACTTAAATATGGAAAAGAATCTTCGTCTATGTCTTCTATGTCTTCTATGTCTTCATACATATCTTTATATATATCTTTATACATGAGTTTATATATATCTTTGTCTATATCTTCATTAATATATTGGATATTTGCATTTAATAATGAAAAAGCTAATTTGTATAATTGATGAATATTAAGCGCTCGCTGAATTGAATATTTTATATCTCTTCTTTTTCAAAGCCAAAACATACCAGATACTACAGCTGATATTAATAAAATTATATCAATAATAGATAAAGCTAAAGCAGCTGTTGAAAAAGTTGTTATTACAAATACTGAAATTATTAAAAAAAGTATAAAAAAAGCAGTGAAACTAAGTGCTAATATTTTTCTAAATCTTAGTGTTTTAAAATCATTTTTTTTCCAAATTTCATCCAATATAGCATCAACTACAGGTTTGAGTTTTTCATTAATATTTTCTAAAAATGTTTCTTTTGTTGTATAATCACGAACTTTTTGTATCATATTTTTCCTAAATGTCTTAATTTTATAATTTTTAAATGAAAAAAACCCAAATTTTTTGGGTTTTTTTCATTTATTAGCAAATTCTATTTATCGTTAATAGATGAATAGTATTTAACTACATTAGTAACTATATTGCTATTTTGAGAATCAGTTGATAAACTACTTGAATCTAACTCAACATTTTTTTCAAACTCTGAAAGCACACATCTTTTTTCAAATTTTTTAATCAATCAATAGTTAATTAATGGAAAACTAAAGAAAACTATCAATTGGAAAACAAAGATTAAGAAACTACCTAGATTAGTCAACATTAAACCGTTATCTTCAAAGATACCAGCTGATGAGTTCCCAAATGTTTTTACTACAACTGCTTCTACTTGAGAATAAACAAAAGCTACAATAGCAATTAAAATTAATAAACTAGCTAGAACACCTGAAGTTCAAAATAAAACTTTATTAATTGGTTTGCCTGTTAGTTGGCTATGTAATTTTGTTGGATTTTTATATTTTTTAACCATGTATAAAACCATGATAGCCATATATAATCCATAAAAAATTAAGGATGGAAAGTTGGACATTGCATCAGCAATAACATCACTACCATATCCATACTCAAGTTGCCCTATTGCAGAATTTGCTTTTGGAAGTGGAATTGCAATAGATGGTATAAGAGTTATAAGTCCTCACATTACAAGACCAAAAATTAAATAAAATAGCACAGCTTTATCTTTTCCAAATTTTTGTTTAATTTTTTTAGAACCAAAAATTAAATCTAGATTAACAAGATCTTTCATTTGATTAATAAAAAACGCATTAACTGAGTTATTAACTCCATATGTGGAAATTAATAAAAATGCAAAAACAAAAATTGTAATAGGTTTGGCTGCTGATTTAGGAAAGGCATCCCTAATTAGTCCATCAATTGAACCTTTTGAGTGTAAAGCAGATGAAAGAGCAATTAATGTATAAATTGAAACAATTAAAATCATTGCAACAATAATAATAAGTGGAACTCTTTTTTCAGCTTTGTCTACTTTATTGTGCAATGAACCCACTGATAAAAATGAGTCATATGCAAATAAAACTGCTGGTAAAGCTAAAATTAATTTAGAAAAATCAAATGGATGTGGCTCTTTGCCTTTAATAAATTGGCCAGTTGCATCTTTTACTCCATTGATATAGTCATTTCCAAAAGCACTTTGTCCACCATCATTGTATGTGGTTGCAGCAAAAATACCTGCAAATAAAGCTATAACTAATGGAACAAATTTTAAAATTGTAGATGTTAGAGCTACATATCCTGAAGCTTTAACAGACAATCAGTTTAATATTGTGAAAAACTGTAAAAATCCTATGGCTATTAAAATATGAACTCAAAATGGTAATTTAATTTCATAACCACTAGCTTGATTAATAAAAAAAACCGTAACTTCTGAAGCAATAATAGACAGCAAAAGTGTCAAAATTACTAAGTAATAAAATGAATAATTAAAAACTGTGGCATAACCAGCTTTTTTACCACCTGCACGATATGCTCAATTAGCAAGTCCGTTTAATTTAGATGGTTTTAAAAAGCTAATTTCAGAATAGTTGATGGCAGCCATCAAGGAGATAATTCCTCCAACTATTCATGCAAACAATCAAGCATACCCATTACCATCAGTTGCTCTAGAGATGCTACCATTTTTAAAGAAAATACCAACACCAACAACTGAACCAACAAGCATTGCCATTGCAGCAAAAAAACCTAATTTTCTTGTTTTGGCTATTGTCATAATATAACCTCCTTTTTAATAATAATTAATAAATTTAAAACAATATAACTATTATAAAGAAAAAAAATGAAAAAATATTGTTTTTTAATGATTATTTATTCAATTTTGCAAAAAATAACTATGTTTTATTAGTTTTTTTTAAAGAGTTTATAATTATATTATTATGAAAAAGAAACTTATCCTTGCACTTTTAGTTCCACTTAGTACAGTTTTGGTTGCTTGTTCATCACCAACTTATTTGAGTAAAAATGAACCAAAACTTAACATTGATAATCAAAAAGATTTTGACAAAGGTGACAAAAATGATTCATCTTTAGATAATGATTTAATCAATAAAACAAAGCAAGATGATGAGAAAACAAATAAGTCAGAAACAAGCAATTTAAACAATGATGGTCAAAAATCTGCAATAGATTCAAACAATGAAGATGAAGTAAAAGGGCCTTTTCATTATTTAGAAGAGCCGGATAAAAATTTAAATAATCCATATAATTTGAACCCAGAACCTGAAAATAATCAAGTAAATTCAAACAAATCTGATTTGAAAAATAATTTAGAAAATCTCAACGATGATAGCAATGATAGCATGCTAATTCGACTTTTCAAAAAACTAAAAAAAGGCGATGAAGGCAATGACTCTCAAATTGTGCGATCTAATCTAAATCCAGATTCAAATTTCAATAAATACAAGCAAAATAAGTTAGAAAACACTTTGAATGAAAGTGAAAAATTTAACAAACTAGATCCTGAAAAAGATTTTGACAAAATCAATGAACGTTCACTAAATGATTTTAAACCAGATTTATTATCTAATGCAAAACCAACTACTCAAAATGTGCATTTTAGTTCTTGATATAGAAAATTCACTTTAGATAACTCAAGTGGAGTTATTAAATCTGAAAATGATTCTATGTTTTTAGGGGCTCAAAATAATAATCTCAATATTTATTTATTAGACAAAATTAATAAAAACCTTGGAAATAATGGTGTTTCTGCAATCAAAAATTCTTACTTAAACCCAGATAGTTGAAGAAGCATTTTAGATTTAAAGTATGTTGGCTTTAAATCCGAACCTTATGAAGATAAACAATATGAAAATATTTATCAAAGAAATGTTCGTTTTCCAACAGGTACAGGTATTTTATTAGATAGTAGTGATAGAGAGGCTCTTTTTTTAACTAATTATCATGTTTTAAATCTAGGTGCTCATTTTTGAAATAGTATGAATACCATTACCACAAGTTCTGATGGTAAACTTTACTATATAAATAAATCACTTGGCACTTTTTTAAAATGATATGATAATGGTAAAATTAACACTTTAAATAATATTACTTTAATAAAACTTTGGCAACAAAAATATGCTTATGATAAAAGGAAAAGTAACCCATCAATTAAAAATGTAAGCACAGCAGAAATTACTAAATATTTACAAAATCTTTATGATAAATATTTTGAAGTCGCTGACTTTAATACACATGGGCAAGATGTAGCTGCTTTTTATTTTAAATATAGTAGTTTCATATCAGATGTAAAACAATTATTAAAATTTTATGATGAAACAAAAACTCGTTGAAATTTTCCTTCGCAATACCAAAGAGTTGAGTGAGAAAAAAGTATGACAAAGTTAAATGAACAATTTAAAGCTTTTGAGAGTTTTTGAGAAAAAATATCAAAATTTAAGCCCTTAAAATTTTCAGATCGACAATGAAGACCTGATGATATAGACTATACAGCCAAAATTGGTTTATTTTATCCAGGTGATGCTAATGCCAAAAACTTTTTTAAGGGTGTTCAATTTAAATATGATAACAAAAATGTGCCAAGACCACTTTTTCTAGCAACTAACGGACCTGGGGCTTCAGGCTCAGGAGTTTATAACTTAGATGGCTCACTAGCATTTATTAACTCAGATATTATCTTAGACAATGACAAAGATGTCACCAACCAACTTTATTATGATCAAAATAATATGTCATCTTACTTGTCACGTGGAGTGGCATTTGTAACATCTCAATATAATTTAATACCTTATATTCAAGCCTTGTATCTAAGAGATGCTGATGGAAAACTCAAAAGGCAAACAATAGAAGATTCAAAACCTAAAATATATGACGATGGCAAAATGCATAGTGAATATATAGATTTTGAGTAGAGGTGATTTATCCTACAATAAAATAAAATTGTTAATAAGTATTGGCGATTTTAAAATTATTTTATGTCAAATAAAATAAAATATTTCAAAGTTAATGGTCTTTATTTGACTTTTTTTAACTTTAAATGTTTTTCTATTTTTTTAACATTAACTTGACTTTGTCAAGTTTTTTTTGAAGTGGTTTTGCACCTTAATTTGAAGAAAGCGGACACAAATTGCTTTTTTTTTTTTTTATAAAGTACAATAACCAAAATACATATGTAGTGCATTTCCTATGAATAAATGGTATTTTAAAAATCAAAAAGGAGATTAATGACTAAAAAAAGCAAATTAATTATAGCTGGTTCTACAGTTCTTGCTGGTACAATAATCACTGGTATTGCTGTGCCTTTGTCACAAAAAGCTAATCAACCAACTCCAGAACAAAAACAAGAACAAGAAAAAATTCCTGCATTAACTGAAGAAAACAAGGGACAAGTAGATTCACAAAAAGATAGCACTGAAGACAAACAACAAAATAGTGCAGAAGCTGGAAGCGGTGAAAAAACTGAAGAAAATAGTGCGCAAGAAGAGACAAAACCACAAGTAGATTCACAAAAAGATAGCACTGAAGACAAACAGCAAAATGGTGCAGAAGCTGGAAGCGGTGAAAAAACTGAAGAAAATAGTGCGCAAGAAGAGACAAAACCACAAGTAGATTTACAAAATAATAGCACTGAAGACAAACAGCAAAATGGTGAAAAAGCTGGAAGTGGTGGAAAAACTGAAGAAAATAATAAAGTAACAGAGCCAATGAAATCACAAGTAGATTCACAAAATAATGGTAATGGAAATCAACAAAATAATGGGGAAATTGGTAAAAAAGTTGAAAATTCTAACGCTGTTGAATCCAGTGAACAAAAGGGAACTGAATTGAAATCAAAATTAACTCCTGTTATCCTTTACTTTTTTAACGGAGATTTTTTCTTGAGATTACTAACATCTAAAGCAACATTTGAGAAAATAAAAAATGATAGGCTTGCATTTACATTAGATAAAGGAGGCCTTAAAATTGATGAATTAGCATCTGAATTCCCACAAAGTGGCCATACTTCTTATTATCGAAATTATTATGATGAACCTAATGGTAATGTCTCATTTGAAATTATTTCAAACCGAAGTTATGGTAGTGATCCAAAAGAAAAAGGAAAATACAAGGTTACAAAGGTTTGATTATCAAATGATAGTTCTAAAACAAATTTATTAGATAAAGAAAGTAACACAGAAGATGTTAAATAAAATAACATAACATTTAATTTTTTGTAACAAATCTTAGAAAATATTAAATCCATTTGAACTCAAATGGATTTTTTATTATCCTTAATAAAAAAGTGAATAGGAAAAGATAGTATAAGCCCTATAGTCTTTTTTAGCATTTTTTATATATATTTTTTATCGCCTTTTGAAATGCTTTACACCTTAGTTTGAAAAAAGTGGCACAAATTGCTTTTTTTTTTTTTTTATTAAAGTACAATATCCAAAATGCACATATAGTCATATGAATAAATAGTATTTTAAAAATCAAAAGGAGATTAATGACTAAAAAAAAGCAAATTAATTATAGCTGGTTCTACAGTTCTTGCTGGTTCAGTAATCACTGGTATTGCTGTGCCTTTGTCACAAAAAGCTAACCAACCAACCCCAGAACAAAAACAAGAACAACAAGTAGATTCACAAAAACCAAACGAACCAACTCCAGAACAAAAACAAGAACAACAAGTAGATTCACAAAAACCAAACGAACCAACTCCAGAACAAAAACAAGAACAACAAGTAGATTCACAAAAACCAAACGAACCAACTCCAAAAGAAAAACAAGAACAAGAAAAAACTCCTCCATTAACTGAAGAAAACAAGGGACAAGTAGATCCACAAAAAGATAGTGATACTCAAAAACAACAAGATGGTGCAGAATCTGGAAGTGGTGAAAAAACTGAAGAAAATAATAAAACTGAAGAAAATAATAAAGCAGCAGAGACAATGAAATCACAAGAAGATTCGCAATCTAGTGATACTAAAAAACAGCAAGATGAAGTAGGATCTACAAGTGGTGAAAAAGTTGGAAAGACTGAAACCATTGAAACTGGTGAACAAAAGGGAAAAGAATTAAAATCAAAATTAACTCCTGTGCAACTTCTATTTAAGAATGATAAATATTTTTACTTGAGATTAAGAACATCTAAAGAGGAATATGAGAAAATAAAAAAAGATAGACTTAAATTTACATTAGATAGAGGAGATCGCGAATATGATGAACAAGCATCTGAAGGCCAACAAAGTGGCATTACTTCTTATTATTTGAATTATTTAGATGAGGGTAATGGCAAGGTATCATTTGAAATTACTTCAGAACAAAGATATGGTGGCAGTAACGAAAAAGGAACATACAAAGTTACAAAAGTTTGATTATCAAATGATCCTTCTGAAACAAATTTATTAGAGAAAAATAGCGAAACAGTACAAGTTCAATAAAAAACATATTATTTTTTTATAACAAATCCTAGAAAATACTAAATCCATTTGAGTTCAAATGGATTTTTTATTATCCTTAATAGGAAAAGATAGCATAAGCTCTATAGTCTTTTTTAGCATTTTTTTCTTTATATATATTATTCCTTGATTCATTTATAAAGTATAAAAAGTTTATAGATCGTTGATTAAAACTAATATCAATGTATTCAATTATGATAGTTTAAATCATTGCTTTTAGCTAAAACTTTTTTAATTTCCTTATTTTATACATAGTTTATTTATTTAATAACCTTATAAATCTGTTATTGAATTATTAATTAAATATTTAAATAATAAATAAATATAGTTTTATAATACTTCAAAATCTATATCTATATATAGATATAGATTTTGAGTAGATGTAATTTATCCTACAATAAAATATTTCAAAGTTAGCCATCTTTAATTAACTTTTTTTAACTTTAAATGTTTTCTACTTTTTTTTAACATTAACTTGACTTTGTCAAGTTTTTTTTTTTTTTTTTAAAATGCCTTGCGGCTTATTTTGAAAAAAGTGGCACAAATTGCTTTTTTTTTTTTTATATAAAGTACAATAACCAAATGCACATATAGTGTGTTTCATATAAATAAATAGTATTTTAAAAGTTAAAAAGGAGATTAATGACTAAAAAAAGTATATTAATTATAGCTGGTTCTACAGTTCTTGCTGGTTCAGTAATCACTGGTATTGCTGTGCCTTTGTCACAAAAAGCTAACCAATCAACTCCAGAACAAAAACAAGAACAACAACAAGATGATAGTAAAAAAACTGGAGAAAACAGTGAGCAAGTAGAGACAAATAAACAACAAGATGATTCACAAAAAGATAACCAATCAACTCCAGAACAAAAACAAGAACAAGAAAAAATTCCTGCATTAACTGAAGAAAAACAACAAAATGGTGCAGAAGCTGGAAGTGGTGAAAAAACTGAAGAAAACAGTGCACAAGCAGAATCAACAAAACCACAAGTAGATTCGCAAAAAGATAGTGATACTCAAAAACAACAAGATGAAGTAGAAGCTGGAAGTGGTGAAAAAGCTGAAGAAAACAGTACGCAAGTAGAATCAACAAAACCACAAGTAGATTCACAAAAAGATAGCACCAAAGAAGAACAACAAAATGGTGTAGAATCTGCAAGTGGTGAAGATAATAAAGCAGCGCAGCCAATGGAATCACAAGTAGATTCACAAAATAATGGTACTGAAAAACAACAAAATAATGGGGAAGTTGGTGAAAAAGTTGAAAATTCTAGCGATGTTGAATCTAGTGAACAAAAGGGAACTGAATTGCAATCACAATTGACTCCTGTTAACCTTCTCTTTAGAGATGGATATTTTTTCTTGAGATTACGAACATCTAAAACAACATTTGATAAAATAAAAAAAGATAGACTTGAATTTACATTAGATAAAGGAAATCGCGAATATGATGAACTAGCATCTGAAATTACTCAAAGTAATCATACTGCTTATTATTTAAATTATTTAGATCAAGGTAATGATAATGTTTCATTTGAAATTACTTCAGAACAAAGATATGGTAGTGATCCAAATGAAAAAGGAACATATAAAGTTACAAAAGTTTGATTATCAAAAGATAGTTCTAAAAAAAATTTATTAAAGACAAACAGTAACACAGCAAAAGTTGAATAAAGTAACATAACATTTAATTTTTTATAACAAATCCTAGAAAATATTAAATCCATTTGAACTCAAATGGATTTTTTATTATCCTTAATAAAAAAAGTGAATAGGAAAAGAAAGTATAAGCTCTATAGTCTTTTTTAGCATTTTTTTATGTATATTTTTTATCCCTTGATTCATTTATAAAGTATAAAAGGTTTATAGATTGTTGATCAAAACTAATATCAATGTATTCGATTATGATAGTTTGAATCTATTACTTTCAGCTAAAACTTTCTTAATTTCCTTATTTTAATTATCGAAATACATAGTTTATTTATTTAATAATCTCATAAATGTTATTGAATTATTAATTAAATATTTAAATAATAAACAAATATAGTTTTATAAACTTATGCTTCAAAATATATAGATTTTGAGTAGATGTAATTTTTTTAACATTAACTTGACTTTGTCAAGTTTTTTTGAAATGCTTTTGCACCTTAGTTTGAAAAAAGTGGCACAAATTGCTTTTTTTTTTTTTATAAAGTACAATAACCAAAATGTTGCATATAGTCATATGAATAAATAGTATTTTAAAAATTAAAAAGGAGATTAATGACTAAAAAAAGCAAATTAATTATAGCTGGTTCTACAGTTCTTGCTGGTTCAGTAATCACTGCTATTGCTGTGCCTTTGTCACAAAAAGCTAACCAACCAACTCCAGAACAAGAACAAGAACAAGAACAAGAACAACAAGTAGATTCACAAAAACCAAACGAACCAACTCCAGAACAAGAACAAGAACAAGAAAAAACTCCTCCATTAACTGAAGAAAACAAGGGACAAGTAGATTCACAAAAAGATAACACTGAAGAAAAGCAACAAAATGATGCGGAAGCTGGAAGTGGTGAAAAAACTGAAGAAGATAACAAAGCAGCAGAGTCGACAAAACCGCAAGTAGATTCGCAAAAAGACAATACTGAAGAAAAACAACAAGATGGTGCAGAATCTGGAAGTGGTGGAAAAGTTGAAGAAAATAGTGCGCAAGTAGAGACAAAACCACAAGTAGATCCACAAAAAGATAGCACTAAAGAAGAACAACGAAATGGTGAAAAAGCTGGAAGTGATGAAAAAACTGAAGAAAATAATAGAGTAACAGAGTCAATGGAATCACAAGTAGATTCACAAAATAATGGTAATAAAAATCAACAAAATAATGGGGAAGTTGGTGAAAAAGTTGAAGATTCTAACACTATTAAATCTAGTGAACAAAAGATAAAAGAATTGCAATCAAAATTAACTCCTGTTAAGTTTTACTTTAAAGATAAATATTTTTACTTGAAATTACAAACATCTAAAGAAACATTTGAGAAAATAAAACAAGCTAGGCTCAAATTTGTATTAGAAAAAGGACTTCGCGAATATGTTGAACAAGCATCTGAATTTGGATATGGTAATCAAAATGTTTATTATTTAAATTTAAAAAATGAAAGTGATGGTAATGTTTCATTCGAAATTTCTTCAGACCAAAGATATGGTGATAAAGAAGAAGAAAAAGGAACATACAAAGTTACAAAAGTTTGATTATCAAAAGATCCTTCTGAAACAAATTTATTAGATAAAAATAGTGACACAGTAGAGGTTCCATCAAAGTAACATAACATTTAATTTTTTGTAACAAATCTTAGAAAATACTAAATCCATTTGAACTCAAATGGATTTTTTATTATCCTTAATAAAAAAAGTGAATAGGAAAAAATAGTATAAGCTCTATAGTCTTTTTTAGCATTTTTTTATATATATTTTTTATCCTTTTTTTGAAATGCTTTACACCTTAGTTTAAAAAAGTGGCACAAATTGCTTTTTTTTTTTTTTTTTATTAAAGTACAATATCCAAAATGCTACATACAGTCATATGAATAAATAGTATTTTAAAAATCAAAAAGGAGATTAATGACTAAAAAAAGCAAATTAATTATAGCCGGCTCTACAGTTCTTGCCGGTTCAATAATCATTGCTATTGCTGTGCCTTTGTCACAAAAAGCTAACCAACCAACTCCAGAACAAAAACAAGAACAACAACAAGATGATGATAGTAAAAAAACTGGAGAAAACAGTGGGCAAGTAGAGACAAATAAACAGCAAGATGATTTACAAAAAGCTAACCAACCAACTCCAGAACAAAAACAAGAACAAGAAAAAACTCCTCCATTAACTGAAGAAAACAAGGGACAAGTAGATTCGCAAAAAGATAGCACTAAAGAAAAACAAAAAGATGGTGCAGAATCTGCAAGTGGTGAAGATAATAAAGCAGCACAACCAATGAAATCACAAGTAGATTCAAAAAATAATGGTACTGAAAACCAACAAAATGGTCCAGAAGTTAGTGGGAAAGTTGAAAAGCATGACACCATTGAATCTATTAAACAAAAGGGAACTGAATTGCAATCACAATTGACTCCTGTTAACCTTTACTTTAGAGATAAATATTTTTTCTTGAGATTACAAACATCTAAAACAACATATGATAAAATAAAAAATGATAGACTCAAATTTGTATTAGAAAAAGGACTTCGCGAATATATTGAACAAGCAGCTGAAGTTGAACAAAACCATCAGACTTCTTATTATTTAAATTATTTAGATGAACATAATGGTAATGTTTCATTTGAAATTACTTCAGACCAAAGTTATGGTGGCAATGACGAAAAAGGAACATACAAAGTTACAAAAGTTTGATTATCAAAAGATCCTTCTGAAACAAATTTATTAAAAAAAGATAGTAAAACAGTAAAAGTTCAATAAAAACATATTATTTTTTTTATAACAAATCTTAGAAAATATTAAATTCATTTGAACTCAAATGGATTTTTTATTATCCTTAACAAAAAAAGTGAATAGGAAAAGAAAGTATAAGCTCTATAGTCTTTTTTAGCATTTTTTTATATATTTTTTTATCCCTTGATTTATTTATAAAGTATAAAAAGTTTATAGATCGTTGATTAAAACTAATATCAATATATTCAATTATGATAGTTTAAATCCATTGCTTTTAGCTAAACTTTCTTAATTATTCCTTTATTTTAATTATTAAAATACATAGTTTATTTATTTAATAATCTTATAAATGTGTTATTGAATTATTAATTAAATATTTAAATAATAAACAAATATAGTTTTATAAACTTATGCTTCAAAATATATATAGATTTTGAGTAGATGTAACTGTATCCTATAATAAAATAAAATTGTTAATAATTATTAGCAAGTTTAAAATAATTTTATGTCAAATAAAATATTTCAAAGTTAGCGATCTTTAATTGACTTTTTTTAACTTTAAATGTTTTTCTATTTTTTTAACATTAACTTGACTTTGTCAAGTTTTTTTGAAATGTTTTTGCACCTTAGTTTGAAGAAAGTGACACAAATTGTTTTTTTTTTTTTTTTAAAGTACAATAATCAAAATACACATATATATAGTGTGTTTCATATGAATAAATAGTCTTTTAAAAAAAGGAGATTAATGATTAAAAAAACTAAATTAATTATAATTGGTTCTACAGTTCTTGCTGGTTCAACAATCACCGGTATTGCTGTGCCTTTATCACAAAAAGCTAACCAACCAACTCCAGAACAAAAACAAGAACAAGAAAAAATTCCTGCATTAACTAAAGAAAAACAACAAAATCCTGTAGAATCTGGAAGTGGTGAAAAAACTAAAGAAAACAGTGGGCAAGTAGAAGTGCCAAAAGATAGTGCTGAAGAAAAACAAAAAGATGGTGCAGAGTCTGGAAGTGGTGGAAAAATTGAAGAAAACAATAAAGCAGCAGAGTCAATGGAATCACAAGCTAATTCACAAAAAGATAGTAATACTCAAAAACAACAAGATAAAGTAGAATCTCCAAGTGGTGGAAAAGTTGAAGAGACTAAAAGCATTGAAATTAGTGTCGAAAAACAGCGAGATGAATATAATGCAAAAAAAGTTGCATATTATGAAACATATCGAGAATCTCTTAAACAATTAGGGCAAGATAATGTTGAACTAAAAACCATAGATGATAAGATTTCATCTACTTCAACTATTGAAGATTTAGAAAAAGCTACCAATGATATTACAAAATTAATTAAGAAAAAAGAAACTGAATTAAATTCGAAATTCACTAATGTTGCTGATATAGTGGAAAAAAACTTTCCTTCTAAAAAAACTGAATTAATAGAAATTAAGTCTGAACTAGGTCAAGATCCTAGTGTGGCTAAATTAACTACTGCTAACAAAAAACTTAAAGATTTTTGAGACAAATTAAGAATAGAAGAAGGTAAAAAAGAGGAAAATAAAATAACTGTTGAAAAATTAGAACTAAAGACAGAAAAGAACAAACACGCTGATTTTAACTTTATATTTAAAGGTTCTAATATGAATTCTCGTTTTAATAACAATCAAAGTGCTAGAGTTCTTATCAAAAGCAAGAAAAATGGTGGAATTGTTTACTTTGATTTAAATATTGTTTACTATAAAAAACACAATATATATGCATATGATGATAAAATAGATTTTTCAACTGATCTTAATGGTCCCAATAAAGCTAACTTTAACAAAGATTTTTGAATCGACGAAATTATTATTGAATCAAATAAAGAAATTATTGATGTACCATTAGATGGTAAAGCTCTTGTGTTCAATGCCTCAAAAGCTATTCAAAAAGATCAAACCATTAAATTACAAACAATAGAGGAAATTAATCAACAAATAAATAGCCAATAAAAACAAATATTTTAAAAATCCAGAATTATTCTGGATTTTTAAATTTTATTAAATAATTAACAACTAATAAAATTGTTAGTTTGTGATATAAAGATTTTTATAGATTATTTAAAAAACCATAAAATCTTCACTAAATATTATAGTTTTGATATATACAACTAAATTCACTTTAAATCTATAAGAAAATTTATAGTTAATCTTTAGTATTTAGCATAATGAATATGAATAATTTCACCTGTTAGATCAAGTAATAATAACTAGCATACTAATTACTATTAAATATAATTACAGTATGTAATTTAAATTTTTAATTAATAATCTAGTCATACATTTTTTAAATTATATGAATAAACATATATAAAAACTACTAATAAAAAATCACATAATTAAAAAAAACATATTTACTGATTATCGAAATAATTTTGGAAATTATTAAATTTGAGTATAACACAATTTATTTACTTTCTAAATTTATTTGTGTCTTTAATAACTACGTTATTCTTCTTTATTTTTGGTTGGTAAATTCAAACCAAAATTGTACAAATTACAATTACAATAAAGTAAGCAACAAAGGAATATAAAGCTCAAATTGTTGCAAGGTAGGTAAATAATAATACAAATAAAGAACTGAATATAATTCTAAAACTTAAAGAAATACCATTTTGTTTGTGAAATGTATTATTATCAAATAATTCATAGGTTAAACTATAATACTGACTTAAAAATAAAGAAAATAGAAACTGTTGGACAGAACTAAAGGTTAAAAATAAGATTAGGTTTGTCATTTGATCTTTTATAAACGATAAACCTAAAAGTCAAATTAGTCCAGATAGTGAAATTATAGTTAAAACTCAAGACACCTTAATTTGCTTGATTTTTTTAATCTAAATTGAATTATTGAAGAAATTAAGGCACTAGCTGAAAATATAATGTTGATATAAAAAGCTCAAGTATCAATTGAAAACTCTGGCATTAACTTAAAGTACTGCGGCAAACCACTTGCACGAGGATAAATAAAAATACCAATTATCATCGATGCACTAAGCACATAAATTCATTTTTTATATGCTTTGTTTTCTGTAACAACTATACTAGTTGGTTTTATAGCATTTGTAACAAATACAGATTTTTCTTTGTGTGTTTTTAGTGATAAGTATAGAAAACCAGACAGTAAATAGGTGAAACAATTAAAAATAATTAAATAATAAAAATCTAAATTTTTATAAATAAAAAAAGATAAAATTGGCGAAACCATAAAACCAATTGATGTAGCAAATGATGAGCCAATATTCATTTTTCACATTTGCTGATCATCTTTTGCAATATAGTAGACTATATTTTTAATATAAATAAATCTAAAGGAGTGTACAAATCCTAAAAGAGAGGATATAGCAATTAATAAAATAGAAAAAATATAACTATTGCGTATGCCAAAAAACATACCAATTAACAAGATTAGCAATAAAAAACTAAGAATGTCACAAATAAGCAAAATTAGGCGGCTAGTGAACCTTTTTAAAAGTGTTACAATTTTAGAACTAAAAAAATAAACAATAATTGTTGGTAATTGTATCAACAAGTATAATATAGAAACTAGTCAAAAATCTCCAGTAATGTGATAAACATACAAAGATGAAGCAAACTTAAATGCTTCAGATCCTATTAAAGAAGTTGCTAAAGAACTTGTATATTTATAAAGGTTGTTACGAAAGTGCATCATTTAAAATCGCAATGGCAAAAA
Source organism: Mesomycoplasma bovoculi M165/69 (assembly GCF_000524555.1). Taxonomy (NCBI): domain Bacteria; kingdom Bacillati; phylum Mycoplasmatota; order Mycoplasmoidales; family Metamycoplasmataceae; genus Mesomycoplasma; species Mesomycoplasma bovoculi. Next base: position 461,598 of record NZ_CP007154.1, read on the forward strand.
GCATATAAAAAATATTTTTGTTGAAGATTTTGGATGAATATGAGTGGACATCATTTGCTGGAATTGCTAGTGTAAGTGAATTTTCGAATTGAAATTCAGTTTGATCGGTTGAACCAGCTCCAAAATAATATTTAAAAGGAATAGCATAATCATTGAATATTTTTGTAATTCTAGCAATCATTTTTGTGTTAATTCCTGCATAAAAATCTGCTACTCGAATTAAAAGGTTTTTATTATCCCAATTTGGATGTTTTGATACTTCCAAATTGTAAATGTATTTATTTTGTTTTATCATTTGTTTAACTTGTGATGTTTTAGATGATTGTAATTGAACTTCTTCTCTAGTTGTTATTAAATAGTTAATATTAGATAATTTTGTTTTATCTAAAAAATTAAGCCCAAGCACATTAATGCGGTTATCATGATTTCTTGTGGTAAAATAGAAATCATCAAATTCAGCTTTTTGACTTGAGACCATTTGAAAAATTTGATTATTGCTATTTTGCTCATCTATTTTTACTCTATTTCTGGCAACCTTTGTTTGAAATTCTTTTGAATATTTTTCATCATTTATTTGATTTGCATTTATTTGTTTAATAAATTTACCTTCAAGATCATATAAATCATATTTAGCTGAAATTCAATTATGTGTACCAAGATTATAAACATTATTGCCTATAACCACGCCACCAGTTTCATCGCAATGACTGACAAATATAGTTTTATTTTCATTATTTTTTTTAAAATAAAATAAATTCAATGAATCGCTATTATGATCAAGTTCAAAAATGCTACTTAGAAACTTTGATTCGGCTCCTGATAATGAAGGGATTTGATAATTATTTAATAAAAAATCAGTAATTGCTTCTTTGTGATTTAGAATTTTTTCACCAATTTTTACAATTTGTTGTATTTTTTCATCAGCTGAAAAGGCATCATAAAATTTAACAATAATGTCAATGACTTCTTGGTCATCTGTTATTTTCATGTAATCTTCTTTGTTACCATAGTCAAAAATTAACATTTGTTTATAGTTATATTTATAGAAAATAAAAAAACTATTTCACAAACAAGACCTTAAAAAACCAATTGATTCATCATCATATAAAGAATCTAAATCAACTATATTTTTTCATTTTGATAATTGCTCAAGTGTGCGACGAATCTTTTTGTCTCTATCATGAGGGAAATAATCACTCATGATATAAGGAAGAGCAAGAAGTTTTTGGATAAATAATCATTTCTTTTTCAGTAATAAAATACCTTCTCATTGTGAGTTGGTTGCAAACTTTTTATCTAAATATTCGAGCAAAATAATTTCGATAGTTATGTTCTCAAAATTAAAAATGAATAAATTACCATCATTTTTTATAATTTCTATCTTGGCATTTAATTCTAAAAAATTTAGAAAAGCAAGCTTTTTTTCAAAGCTATTTTCAAATAAAATTACATCTAAATCTCCAGGAGCGTTATCGTTTGTTTGATGATCAAGTCAAAACAAGACACTGCCTTTAAGAATTATTTGCAAATTTGAATTTGTTTCCTTGTTAAATTTTAATATTAATTCACTAAGTTTTTTAAAAATTTGTATAGTCATTATGGTAAAAGTTCCTTATTAGTCAACCTTAAAATAATTAAATTTTGCATTATTCTGGTTTATAATTTTCAAAAAATTATTTTTATAATTAGTAAATTAATTTTTTTTATTCATAATAAGGCATATTATACTTTTTTTTTTTTTTTGCAAATGACAAGCAAAAAATTTAAAAAATCTATATACAAGTTTATATTGTATATAGATTTTTTAGTAATTTTTAACTTTTTTAAAATTGAAATAGTCAATTAATAAAAAGGGATGATGTGAATGTGGGTATGAAAAATTTGTTGATTAGCAACTGATTCGTTATTCACTAATAATTTAAAGCCTTTAGCACCTAATAATTTAACTTGTTCAAGTGCTAGTTCTCTTGCTTTAATCATTGCATAAGCTAAGGTTTGATCATCAATTTCAAACAAATTACGAGAATAAATTTTAGGAATTACTAAAAAATGACCTTTTTGATGTGGAAATTTATCTAAAATAGCAATAACTTTGTCATCTTCATACAAAATAGTTGCTGGTAATTCACGATTAATAATTTTTAAAAATAAGTCTTTGTTTTCCATATTAACTTAATTTAACAGTGCTATCTTTAACATCAATTGTATAACCTTGACTTTCAAAAAAGTTTTTAGCACTATTATAAATCCCATTTTGATCAGCTAAATAAAATAAATAAGCAAGTTTTTCTTTAGAAGCATCACTAGCTCATGGAGTGTTTGCTAAAGAGAAATAAAACTTATTAGATGTAGTATCTTTTTGGTAAATTGGTGTAATTTTATTAACAAAACGAATATTAATTTGGTCTAAATTATCATTGACACTTGGAAGTCCATTTGTAAGATTCATTAGTTGTGTACCTGTGGTTGGAAACTCAGGACTTTGATTAATTTGCTTTTCATCTCAATTAAAATCAATTGAGTAATATAAATTAGTTGTTCCTAAATTAATTTTAACAACCGCTGTAGCGCTGCGAGTGTTGCTCCCGCTACTTGGATAAACTTTAACAACACTATAATTTTCGTGATTAATACTTACATCACTAGTTGTTATTTGTGTATTAGTTTTTTTCTTGTCAAATGTAGCACTAAAAGTTAATGGATAAACTTTTGTGGAGTTAATTGTATTATATGCTGCAATTTGTGCACTTGACCAAATTTTGTTAGTTTTAGGGTCAACAAAACCTGAACGAACTTCACCTTGAGATTTTAAAAAGTTTAGGCTATAGTCTAAATCTCCAAGTGGAGTCGAGTTTCCTTGATTATACAAAATTCCACTATATCCAAAAAGTTTAGTTGTATCAACTTGCTTGTCATTTGTTCCAATATTTTCATAAGCTTGTTCTTTTTTAGTTAAAAGAGCATTATTTGTAGCATCTCCTTTACGTAAAAAAGTGTTAAATGAAGTAACATCACGAACACGAAGTTGGCTTAAAGTTGTAATGTCAATAGGATCTTTTGATTCAAATTTTCAAACTTGTGCTGGTTGTTTGGTAAGCATTAGTTCTAATAAGAAAAAATCACTATTTTTTGGATTAATACTTTCATAAGTTTCTTTAAGACCTGAACCAGACATTGCATCTTTGTAACTAGAAGATGAAGTTATATCTTGCTCATTTAAATTAAGCAAATATCCTTTCACTAATAGCATTTTATTAACTATTTCACGAATTCCGGTTGAAAAATTATTGTATAAAGTTATAAAACCAGCGGTATTAAATTTTTTGTTTCAACCGGCTTGTGTTCTTAAATTGGCCAAATCTGCGTTTGCTAGTGCATTATTTTCACTTAATTTACTTAGCAATTCCAAACTGAATGTAGGATTTTTAGCAATTTCTGAATCTTGATAAAAATTAAAAGCAGCTAATGATGCTTTGAAAAAAGCTGAATTAGTATCTTGAAAACTTTGTTGTAATGTTAAAGACCCATTTGGATAAAACTTATGACTCAAAATGTTTTCAATATATGCATTTTGAACAAATTTAGTAGTTTCCTGTGATGCTAATTTTTTGTCTTGTTCAGCTTTAACACCTGCATCAACAATGGTGCCACATGATACAAAGGCTGTGGCTAATGGCAATCCAACAAATGGTAAAATAATTTTTTTCAATTTAGACATTATTTTCTCCCTGTTCCAATTCCAAATGTAGTTTCAAGATCTTTTAGAATTTGATCTCTAAGCTCAACGCCTGGTGTTGAACTTAGCTCTCATTGTTCTTTGGCCATATCATATTTGTAATCAGAATTTAGATTATTATTTGTTACTTGTAAAATATAATCTTGAATTTTTTGATTGATTTTTAAAACTTGCTTAATTAAATATGAATTTAAATAATTTTTTGCAGTTTGTTTGACTGATTGTATAAAGTTTGGATTTTTTTTAATGTTAGATGCTGAATTATCTGTCAAAATTTTAACATAATCTGGATCTTGCATTACAAGTGCTTGAATAAAGTCATTATCAGTCATAGTGCTAAAAATACTATTTAAATCTAAAGTACTATCAATGTTGGAATCGATTAAATTATTTGCTTTTAGTTGTAATTGTTTTTTAATAATTGCATAAAAATCATTGTAATTAGTTATTGTTTTAAAAGCAACAGCATTTAAACCATTTGAATTTAATACTAATTTTAAATTATCATTTATTTTATAGCTAGTTTTAACCCGACCATCAGTTTGTGATACTCCAAATGTGTCACGGAATGCTTTTCCAACTTCTTTCAAATCATTATCACTTAGGCCTTCAATAAATTGTTTTAATTCAAAGTTAATTTGTTTTATCTCATCTAATGATTTACCAGCTAATGATGATGGGTTAGGTAAAAGACTTTCATGATCTTTGAAAATAGATTTTTTTAAGTTGTCAAACAATGTTTTAGACAAAATGTCACTAGATTCTTTTGGCTGAAAACTGTTTAGAAATGATAAAAAGTAACTTGCATCATTTTTGTTAAATAACTCTTCACGACTTTCTAAACCAACACGACCTAATGATTTAGCATTTTTTTTGTTGTTTGAATAATCTAAAGTACTTAATAAAATTCTATCATTTAAATTTTGATTAACATCATCAGACAATCCACCTTGAAATTTTTGAATTAATTCTAAATTATTTTCAACATTTGAAGCATTATCTGATTGATTTTCACTCAATGGACGGTAACTTAATAAAAATTCTAAAGTTTTTTTATCAACAGTTCAAGAGGCATTTGCATCTTTAGAATCAGGTTTGGCATTTAAAGTGAGTTGTGAAATATCATAAAAATAAAAATTATTTTTTAGAGGGGCATTTGCATCGCTATAAATTTCATCAATGATTGTTTTTGGATTCATATATTTTTTGATGAATGATTTAGTTAAAAATGCTGCTACTTTTTGATTTTTATCTTGATCTTTTGCCACAGCACCATTATTTGGACTAACAATTGATGGTGCAATAGCATTTTCGCCAAAAACTAAAATATCTTTAAATAGTTTTTGTCCTTTAGCAAAAACTACTTTATTATTTTTATCAACAATATCAGCTCCTACAATGCGATTTTCAATGTCATCACGAGTAAAACTTGTATCAAAATTGAGCTTAAATCTTGCAAAAGCAATATCTGTTGCTTTAGAAATTGTTAAATTATCCACAGCTTGATCAAAAGTTGTTGCATTTCCAAAACGAGGATCAGTATTTAAATGTTTATTAAATTCAGATTCTCAATTGTTAAAACCATATGTTTTTTGGTATCTAGCTCTTTCATCTTCTAAAACTTTTTTTTGGGAATCTCTAATTTCATCATAAGATTGAAGTTCAAATTTTCGAGAATTATTTTGTGTTTTATCAGTGTTAGAACTATCCCAAGCTTTTTGAAAAAGTTTAGAAGCTTCATATTCTTGATCATACAAATATTTGATTAAAGTTTTTTTAGCTTCTTGAAAATCTTCTTTTTCTTTACTTGGATTTGATTCAAAAATCTTCAAAAGTTGCCCAACTGTAATATCATTTGAACCATTTTTACTTTTGAGCACAACAGCTACATCACTCAACTTGCGAAGTTTTGCATCTTGACCTTGTTGAGAAGCAACTGAAATAGGAACACCAATACCAACACCAATTATAGCCACTAAAGAACCAACACCTAGAGTGGAAAAAATAATTTTTTTCTTCTTAGATATTTTTTTTGATTCATCATCATTATTTAGGTTTGGTTGGTTTTTTGAATTTAGTTTTGCAACTTTTTTAAAAAAGTGTAAACTTTTCATAATTTTGCCTTTCCTTGAACTTTTTACAAACTATTAATTATACAATAAGTTGCTAAAAAACACAGTTTAAAGTGGATAAAAATGCATTTTAAAATTTTAAAATTTAAATTTTAGTAAAGCTAATAAAAAAAAGTTTAGTATAATTTTAAAAATTGCAAGGAACCACTCAAAAAATATAATGAAATACAAGATAACCTTTATTGATTTGGATGGAACTCTTTTGGATCTTGGTTATGGTGTTAAATCCGTTGTATCAAATGCAAACATTAGAGCAGTTAGAAAATTATCAAACTCTAGCATTATTGTGATTTCCACTGGTCGCAAAATGAGCAAAAAAATTCAATCTATTGGTAAAAAAATAAAAGCTAAATACTATATTTGTCAAAATGGTGGTACTATTTTCGATAGCAATTTCAAATTGATCAAACATAACACTATTTCAAAAACTATTGTTGAGCAAATCACAGAAATAGCTTTTGAAAATAAAGCAACTATTGCCTTTGATGATAAAACAATTTATGGCAAGGGAAGTTGAAAACACATTTTTTCTTTATTTAGTGAATTCAGACCTAAATCTAGCAAAAAAATCCAAATCTTAGATGTTGAAAAAATTTTAGTTATATGCCATAGCAGAAAAAAAATTCTACATATTAAAAAAATATTAAAAACACATTTTCTAAATAATCTTAATATTTCTTGAATAGGCAAGGGTTTTGCTTTAGAAATAACAGACAAAAATGCATCTAAAGGTCTTGCGGCTCAATTTATTGCCGAAAAAGAACAAGTTAGTTTAAAACAAACAGTTCACATTGGTGATTCTATGAATGATGCAACTTGCAAAGGTATTGTTGGAAATCTTATTGCAATGAAATCAGGTTCAAAAAGATTAAAAAATATCGCTGATACTATAGGTTTTGGTAAACATCGCGGAGTTGCAAAAACAATTGAGCAGTTTATTTTAAAAAAACCTTCTATAGCTATCATTGGAAAATATGCAAGTGGCAAAACAACCTTTTTAAAAGAAGTGGAAAAGTATGGCTATTCAGTTTTATACACTGATGAATTTTTCAAAAATTCTTACCTGGTCGGTCAACTAGGATACAACGTTATAAAGCAAATAGATCCTAATTTAGTAACAAAAGAGGGTGTGAACAAAGACAAATTAAGAGTCTTTATAACACAATCAGAATTAAATCGTAATTTAATAGAATCAAAAGTTTACGAAATTTTAGAAAATTATTTAAGTCAAAATCATTTCGACTTTGTTGAAATTCCTAATATTGATAGTCCAAATGCTAATTTTAGAAAATTTTTTAGCAAAGTAATATTGATTTCCACTAGTGAAGAGCAAAGAGTTATTAACATTGGCAAAAAAAATGTGGAAAACTTAGCTGCCAAACTAAATAACTCATTAAATAAAAAGGAAATTGCAAATTTTGATGTTGAAATAAAGAATGAAGAATGGAAAAAAGATGGATTTTTTCTCACTTTTTTCCAAAACATTTTTAATTAAATATAAAATAAAGTATCACTATGGATAAATATCACGTTGTCAATGAGCAGTCTATAAGCTGAAGTGATTTGCAAACTGTTTTGTATTTTTATTTCCCTATAATTAAAAAAGATGGTTTTGTTCTTTATCACTACCTTTATACCTTAGGTGATATGCCTATGAATTTCGAAATTTTAGAAAGGGTGTTTCAAATTAATTTTGTTGTTTTTGAAAGTTTAAAAAAAATTTTTGAAGCTTTGGGGCTCATTTCTACTTTTTACAACAAAAAAACAAAAGAATTTTTTATTAAATTGCTAAAACCTATTGGTGTTCAAGCATTACAAGAGAATCAATATATTACACAACTTTTAACAAAACATATTTCAAAACCTTTGGTTGATGAACTATTTGATAAATTTAATCAAAAAACATCAATACTAAAAGGGTTAGAGGATGTTTCGCACAATTATGGAAAAGTTTTTGGCTACAATTTAGAAAAATTGGATGAAAAAACAAGTGAAATTAAAAATTTTAATTTGGTTGATATGAGCGTTAGAGATGCTAAAAAAATGTTGGACAATGTGCAGTTTTTTCAATTTTTATCTAGACGAGATCCGATGCCTAGTTTGAAAAATCACTTTCGAAAATATTTAAAATTAGGTTACACCCATGTAAGTATTAACCATTTTATTGAATTTTGTTACAAAATTAATGGTGGTGAAGTCAACCAAAGATACTTTAGTAAAGTAGTTAATGATTTTTACAAAAATGGTGTTACTAGTGAAAATGATGTTAAAGTTGAATTAGAAGAAAAATATCGTTACAAAAAAGTTACCCAACCTATTTTTGAACCAGATTTTAGTTTTAACAGTGATGCTAAGCTACAAAAATTTAATAAAGCAAAACCAAATAATAGTGATGATTACAGCAAAAATGATTCTGAAACAAATTTTTACGATGACCTCCAAAATGGTAAAGGATGATTTTAATGGGTTCTAATAATTTATCTTCAATTTTGAATCTTGATTTAAGTAAATCAACTAATGAAATTAATGAACAAGAAATTTGAGATAATCCAGAAACACAAGAAATTGTAAAAAAACTAAACATTAGTTTTGAAGAATTTAAAGAACATATTTCCTTATTTTTAGTTCAACTACAAAATAAAGATAAAAATTTGAATTTTACTATTGAGCGTAATAACAAAAATAAATTAATTAGAAAAGTTTATTTTATCAACAAACCAGAAGTTGATTTTCGAGGATTTTTAATCTATAAAGAAGAAGGTTTTGCTGAATATGAAGATATTTTTGAGAAAATCAAAAATATTGATAAATCACCTGATTTATCTAAAATTTTCACTTTTTACAAAAATAATTTATCCAAAATTTTAAAACAAAATAAGTGAATTTTTTGATATGGTGGTACTAGCAATTGAAGAAGTACTTTATTAAAATTTTTAGCAATAATGTTTGCTAAAAAAGAAAAAACTGTTGTGTATTTCGATATGAAAGATTTTTATTGATGAATGTATAGCAAGCCAAAAAGTGAATATTATAACATTATTAGAAAAATAAAAACAGCTGATGTTTTTATTTTAGATGGTGTTAGCTTTGAAAGTTTGAATTTATGAACTACAGAGTTAATTAATCAAATATTAAATTCTAGAAGTTTTCACAATGACAAAATCACCTTCATATCTTCCAATCAAGATATAACTCAATTACAAAACACCATAAGCACAAATAAGAACAAGCTAAACTATTTTTTAGAATGTAAAAAATTCATTGATTTAATTAAAAATCAATCTAGAATGGAATCTTTTGGAGATATTGAAAATAAAGATAATTTAAGTAGTGAAAACTATTAAAATTAAGAAAAAACCATTTATAAAGCTAAATAATTATTTATTTTTTAGTTTTCTTACTATAATAATATAGTTATTTTTTGCTATTTTAAGGAATATAATGCTAGAAATTAGAAATTTATCTAAAGTTTTTGCTGACAAAAAACTATTTGAAAATGGAAATTTGAAATTTGTCGAAGGTAATACATATGGAATTATTGGTGCCAATGGTGCAGGTAAATCCACATTTTTGAAAATTCTTTCAGGACAAATTGAACCAACTTCAGGTGAAATTATCATTTCAAATGAACAAAGAATTTCAACTTTATCACAAGATCACTTTGAATTTGATGACTACAATGTTACTGATGTAGTTATTATGGGTAATCAAAAAATTTTTTCGATTCAACAAGAAAAAGATGCAATTTATAACAACCCTGATGCTACTGAAGAAGATTATCATCGAGCAAGTGAATTAGAAGAACAATTTGGGGCTTTAGGTGGTTGAAATGCTGAAAATGATGCCCAAATTTTATTATCAGGTCTTGGTGTACCAAAACAATATTGAAACCAACAAATGAAAAACCTAAAATCTGCTCACAAAGTTAAAGTGCTTTTAGCAAAAGCACTGTTTGGTGAACCGGATATTTTAATTATGGATGAACCAACAAACCACCTTGATATTAAAGCTATTAAATGACTTGAAGAATTATTAATTAACTATAAAAATATAGCTATTATCGTTAGCCACGATAGCGATTTCTTGGATCAAATTTGTACCCACATTGTTGACATTGACTTTAATGAAATTAAATTATTTACAGGAAATTATAGTTTTTGAAAACAATCTTCTGAGCTTCTAAAAGAAATGGTTAAAAATAGCAATGCCAAAAAAGAAGAGCAAATTGCCAAATTACAAGCATTTATTGCCAAATTCTCAGCCAATGCAGCCAAGTCAAGTCAAGCCACTTCGCGTAAAAAATCTTTAGAAAAAATTCAACTTGAAGAAATCAAACCTTCCTCACGTAAATACCCATTTATTCGTTTCAATGTTCATCCTAGACCTGGAAAACAAATTCTAAATGTCGAAAATTTATCTTATAAAAATCCACAAACTGGCGAAGTTTTATTTGATAATATTTCTTTTAATCTATTGCCAGGTGAAAAACTTGCTATTTTTGGTGAAGATGACCTTGTGAAAACTAAATTATTAGATATTTTGGCCGGCAAAGACCAAGCAACTAGTGGAACAATTACTTGAGGAAGCACAATTTCATTTGACTATTTTCCCTCAAATAATGATAGCTTTTTTGAGCAAGATGAAAATCTTTTAACTTGACTTAGCAAGTGACCGCTAAATAATTCTGTTCAAGAAAATCAAGACAATTCAGATCATAGAATGCGTAGTTTTTTAGGTCGAATGCTCTTTAGTGGTGAACAAGTTTTCAAAAATGTAAAGGTTACATCTGGAGGTGAAAAAGTTCGACTCATGTTTGCCAAAATGATGTTAGGTGAGTCTAACTTTTTAATTTTTGACCAACCTCTTAACCACCTAGATTCTGAATCTATTGACTCATTTATTGAAGGGGCAAAGGCATTTGACTCAGGAATGATTTTTACAACATATAATCGAACTTTGATAAAAGAAGTTGCTACAACTATTTTAGAAATTCGTGATGATTCTTCATTTTTCTTCCGCGGAAATTTAGAAGATTATCAGAAAAAAATGGGAATTTAAGACTTTTTTTATGATTTTCGACACTATTGCCGCAATTGCCTCTGGCTATATCAACCAAGCTATTTCGATTATTCGAATTAGTGGCGAAAATGCCATTAAAATTATGGAACAAATTTTTGATGGCAAAGTTGGCAACAATCGGCAAATTACTTATGGTTGAATTCATAATAAAGGAGAAAAAATTGATGAAGTTTTGGTGCTTTGATTTCCTGGCAATCAAAACTTTGTTGGTGAGCCAACTGTTGAAATCAATGCTCACGGCGGTGTGCTTAACACTAACATAATTTTAGAACTCATTCTTTCAACAGGACTGGCTAGACTTGCAAATCCAGGCGAATTTTCTTTGCGTTCTTTTTTAAATGGAAAAATGAATTTAGTAAAAGCCCAAGCAATTAATGATTTAATTCATGCTCAAAGCAAGTCGCAACATAGTCTTGCTTTAAAGCAATTTCAAGGACAAACTAGCAAGTATATCAAAAACTTAATAACCGACTTAGAATTTATTATTGGTACTATCGAAGTCAATATTGACTACCCAGAATATGATGAAACTAGCAAACTAACTTCACAAACCGTTTTAGATGGTATTGTAAAATTAGAAGAAAAATTTATTACTTTAATTAAAAAAGCTGAAAATAGTCGATTAATTTACAATGGAATTAAAATGGCCTTAGTGGGTAATGTAAATAGTGGTAAATCTTCTTTACTTAATGCTTTAATCAACGAAAACAAAGCTATCGTTAGCGATCAAGCGGGAACGACTCGTGATATTGTTGAAGGTTCTTTTGTTTTGGAAAACTTGTTATTTAAAATTAGCGACACTGCTGGAGTACGGCAAACTAATGAAAGTATTGAACAAATTGGAATTCAAAAAAGTTTTGAACAAATCCAAAAAAGTGATTTAATAATTCACGTTATTGATTCACAGGTTGGATTTGGTCCAAGTGATCAAGAAATTATTGATAGTTTAACAAACCAAGTCTATATTCAAGTTTACAACAAAAAAGATTTACTTGTAAACTGTGAAGATGATAAAATCTATATTAGTGCTAAAAACCATGATATAGATGCATTGCTAAAGCAAATTAAAAACTCATTTGAGTTTTTAGAAAATAGTGATGTTGGTTATAACACTTATCAATTTAGCCAAATAAATAAAGCTCAAAGTGCACTTTTGGAGGCTAAAGTTAGTTTAGAAGACTATGGACCAGATGTGGCCATTGTTGACTTGAGAACATGTTGAACAGAGTTGAGTTCTATATTTGGTCGAGCTGATGATGAAAAATTACTAGATTCTATTTTTTCCAATTTTTGTCTAGGTAAATAAAATTATTTGCAAGTATTTTAAAAACATATTTTCTTACTAAAAGTCTATAATTTCATAGACTTTATTATCAAATACAATAAAGGTTTTGTTGATTATGAAACAAATCAAAAGAATGAAATTAATTATTAGTTTATCTGTTTTTGCCTCAATTGCAATACCAATAGCAATTGGTGTTCCTGTTGGTATAAAAGTACAAACAGATAAAATCATCAACAATTCTATTGTTGAAATTAAAAAAGCAATTGATAGTTCTAATTTTGATTTATTATATACTCAATTCATTAAAAATCTTTATCCTAAACAAATAATTCACAGATATGTTCCTAAACTTGATCCTAAAAACTATTCTTTAAATACTCCTGAAAAAGTTGCTAATTTAGACAAAAAATATTTTCAAAACTACAACAAAAAGGTTGAGCGGGAAGAACAAAAACAAAAAAATATTGTTAATAATGCCCTTTATACAACTAAATGATTTTTAAAAGAGTTGCTGTCACAACCTTTTGCATTAAAAACTCGCTTAGCCATTTTGTCTTTTTTAAACAAAGTTAATAATGGACAAAATGCTCTTGCCATTATTGAAAAAACTATTGATAACCCTGACTTTAGTGTTATTGTTCAAGATTTTTTAAATGCATGAATCAATAGCGAAAATGTGGTTGTTTTGAAATCAAAAGAAAACACTAACACTTATTCATTGCTAGATTTAAGTGTTAAATTTTTGAAAGATGTATTTCAAATTAATTTTACAAATCAAGAATTAAAAACTTTTTTAATTGCTATAAAATATCTATTATTTAAAACACCACAAGTTGAAAATAAACAAAACCAAGTTAATAATCAAAATTTTCTTGCAATTTTATTTAAACAATTAAATCAGACTCAAGAAAATTTTGAAACCAGTGAAGTTAGTTCTCCATTTTATACATTATTTTCTAATATTTTTAAAGTTGCTTTAAATAATGATGTTATCAAATTTATTATTTTAAATTCAAGCAATGTATTCAATCTACTTGATGAAAATCAACAAATTAGCTTTAAATCTAGTTTAGCTAAAATTTTTCAATCAAATGCTGTTTCAAAACAATTTTATTTGTCTTTAGAACCACAAATAAAAGAAATTCTTCCCGATGAATTCAAAGCCCACTCTGATGATGTGACCACTGTAGTAATAGAAATCTTGTCTAATGTAAAAACATATGATTTTTTATTTGACCAGTTACTCACTGAAATTGACAATAATAAATATGTTGCTCTTAATACAAAGGGGATTTTAAAAAGATTATTCAAAGAAAATTCACAAATATTCTTTAATTTTATTGCTAATTTATCATCAGAACCTGAATTTGCGTCTGGCACCCTTGCTTCTATAGCTTTTGCAAAATTAAAACCTGAATTAGAAAAATTAGTTAAGACACAATAAAAAATATTTTAAAAAAAATAAAAAAACTACTTTAAAAGTAGTTTTTTTAAATATTTATTTATTGTTTATTTTTTAAATACATCTATTCTTTGATTTTCATCAAATCCATTCGGGAATAAGTAAGTTTTAATTCCTTTGTAATTTGTGTGAGTGCTTTGAGACAATTTTTGCATTGCATCAAAGTAGGATTTTTTTTGTTGTCCTGCTCCATTGGTAGTTCCATCACCATAAATTAAATCATATTTGGGCAGGTTGTAGCTTCCATAATAATTGTTGTAATTATGTCCGTATGATCTAACGTTTAAACTAATATTAGTTGCTGCTCTATCATCTGAAGCAAAAACCAATGAGTAAAGTTTATCTTTATAATACACACCACTACCTGACATCCCAGTTCCACCAGACATATTGCTCAAGTTGGTCCCAAGACCTCAGAAAATATAAGGAGTTTCTTCAAATTTATGAGTTGTAGAATTATATTTTCTTATTTTAATTGTTCCATTAGAAATATATGGAGTGGTAATAAACAAATCATTTACTCCAGGTAAATTTACAAAAGAACGAAATGAACGAGATCAGGAGAGATCACCACCATCTTTAAATTTTTCTAAAACACTTTTATCTTGACTTCTAGTTTTGTAATAAAGATCTGTTGGTTTGTTAACTGTTGGTGAAAGACTATAAGAAATTAATGTATCAAATTCATCTTCTTTTCCTGTATAGTCTCTTTTAAGTTGATCAAGTGTGCCACTCTTTTGTTCAAATTTACTAGATGGGTATCCTAAACTATAAAGTTGATTTTTACCAAAATTATCATATTGAGTTTTGTCTAATAAATTTAAATCTGAAGTTATAGTGTTAGCAATGTTTGTTTTATCATTTTTGTGATCATCTTTATTTTTGTGTTCTTCATACCACTTGCCAGTAATAGTTTTAGCTTGAGCTTCATTGTCAAAAGTGATTTCAACAACTGCAAAATCCATAAATTCTTGTTTATCTTTCCACAAGCTTTGGTTTGTGAAATCACCAATTTTAGTTTTAAATGGATCTGTTCCAATAACAATTGTACGTGCATTAAGATTATCTTGGATTGGTTGATTGTTGTTGCCTAATATGATCGCATTGTTACTATTGTAATTTTGATTATTGTTAGGTGTTCCTGATTTATCTCGAACTTTTATGTCTAATGTGTCATAAAAGAAATCTTTATTTTGTGCAAATGGAATAACAGTTTTTTCATCCACATTTGGTTTGAGTTTGAAAAAAGCTAGTCTATCAGTGTTATACTGGCGATTATAGGTATTAAAAACACTTTCATCACGGCCATAGACTCCATCACCTTTATCATGATCAACTTGCAAAGAATTTGCAACGTGAGCATTTGTGATGAAATACCATGTTAGTGGATAACTTCCATCATTAGTTAACTTATAATCGATGATATTAAATGTACCTTTAAAATTATCATGGCGATGAATTACTTGATCAGGTTCAACATAAGCATCTACTCTTTTTGTATTACCTTTTTGATACTCTTCTCGACTTGCTCGTTCTTCACCTGTGTCTTTGTCTACAATTTTGTCTCAAACATGGCCGTTTGAAATCGCAATAGAAACAGCTGAATTAATTAATTTTTTGTATTTATCATTTGGAATAACACGAGGCAATCCATATTCACCTGGAGAACCAAAGATTCTTCCATCAGATAAGACTTGTAAAGCAGGTGTTGTAGGTACTCTTACACTTGTTGGAATATGAATTTTACCATTGCCATCGGGAGTTGAAAAACCTCTAAACCACGCATTTGCTGGTAGTGGTTGATTTTCGGCTTTTGCTTTTTGGTTTAATTCATCTGGAAACTGCTTAGTGTTATTTGGGTCTCAACTTGTGAGTCCATCTGGATTGCCTTGAGACGAAATCACTGTGCCAACACCACCGCCAAAAGTGGCATTAAAATAATCTAAATCTTCTTTTGGATTATCATATTTGTATTGATCTTCAACAACTCGTTTGCCATCTTCGCTAAATTTAGCTCTATTTTGACCTTTTGGCTTAATAGCATCTAATTGTTTAACATATTCATTAATTCTATCTTGTGAAATTTCAACAGGTTTATGTGCTTGTTGATGGTTATCTTTTTTTTCTTCTTTAGGTTCAAAAAATTGATCAAAAGAATTAAGAATCAAATTAATTGTTTGATTATTAGAATAATTTGATTGTTCAAGGCTGGATTTCAAAGCTGCTAAGGCATTTTTTAAATTAATAGAACTATCAATCGATGAAACAGCATCTGAAAAATTTTTAAATCCTTCTGGGCTTAAATTTTGAAGCAAAGCTGACTTTGCATTGTCAAGTTTTTCTTTGGTTTGCTCCATTTTTTTTGCTTTTAGTTCATTTGCTTTTGAATCTGATTTATTTTTTTGAAAATCAGATTGTTGATTATTTTGCTCACTAGGATTTATATCTTTTTGATTATTAGCAACGCCACATGACACTAAATAAGCAAATGGAAAAGCAACTGTCGATAAGACTAGTAGTGATTTTAATTTGTTTTTCATTAGTTTTCTCATTTTGCACCTCGAAAAGTTTAAAAATTCAATTTATTTATATATTATTAAATATATCCACCATCATTAGATGAACCAGAACCAGTTGATGGAGATAGCGCATCTGCACTAATTTTTGTAATTTTATCAGTACCTGGAGTGTTAATATTTATTTTATTATTGAACAATCCAATATTTTGAGAACCAACATTAACCAATGTGATGTTCATTCCACTTGTATTGCTATTTGCTATATGAATAAATTCAATTAAATTTTGAACACCTTGTGAATTTAATTGTCCAGTAACCTCGACTGTTGGACTTGGAGTGATTTGATCACCTTCTTTAATTTCAATTTTAGGTTGCTCAAATTGACTTTTAGCAACAAACCAATTTCAACCAGCATCATTTAAATCTTGAGCATTAAAGGTCAATTTACCTTGATGAGAACCAATAATTAACTTTGTGAATCTCAAATTTCTGTGTTGATAATCTTCTTGTGCATATTTATCACCAGGTCAATTTTTAATTTTATCATTAAATAATTCATTAACTTTGTTCAAATCTAAACCTGTGAAAGTATTTTGTTTAGTTGCTGAAAAGTCCAAAATAGTTGGATATCCACCTTTTCCACCTAGATTTCCTTGGAAAATTCTTTCGGTTAGCTTGTCATCATAAGCGATTTTGAGTCCTTTAGCAATGGATGTGCGATCATCTTTACTTGTCCATCTAAGTGTATTAAAGACAATTGAACTCCCAGCTTTACCAGCATTTCTATCTAGTTCACCTTGATTAAAGTAATCAAAACTAATATATTTGACATTTTCAATATCATTTGGATTAATAGCTCAATCAGCATTTAGTGAATTCTTTTCTGTATAAATTGCTAGCTCATCTAGCTTTTTGCCACGAAGTCCATCTAATGAGTCGACAGCATAATAATTATTTAAGAAAACATAAGCTGCTTTAATAGAATTTGGCATATGACTTAAAATATTTGACGCATTTTGAGTTGAGTGAATCTCACCAATATTTTTAATACGCACAGCAGTTAATTTTGAATCAGAAGCTGCAACTTTCTTTAAAACTTCTTGGAACTTAGCAAATGAATTTTTATCATTTGCATCAAGTTCAATTAGGTGTTGTTCACCTTTAGTTTTTCCATCTACTGGCTCATATTTATCATTTGGCACATACTTATAAACTTTAATATATTGCCCATCAACACCTTGGCTTTTGTAGTTGCCTGTTGATGAAATATCGGTTTTGGTTCAACCTGGAAAATTTCCACTTGAAATTTCTTCAGGATTTAATGGAACTCAACCTGGTGTGTTGAAAAATCTTTTCCGATTTCGAATCCGATAGGTTCCATTTTTACCTGTGACAGGATTGTCATCTGGATTGCGATATTTCATAACAAGATTATCTTCTGGACTAAAAGTCATACCTCTTGAAATGGCAGTTAATTCATCAGGTGTAAAACTAGTTTTTTCAGGTTGTTTAGCATATAAATCTAACTCACGTTGATATCTTTGAAGATCATTATTGTATGAAACACCAATCAATTCAAAACGTTTGTGATCATGAGCTTCTTCTCAAAGTGAACGATTACCTTTAGCATAAAAATTATAAGGGGTATCAAAATTTTCTCTTCTTGAACGCTCATTTTCTAAATATTGTTGTTTTAGGTTTAAATAATCTTGCAAGGTTCTCTTAATTCTAGCTTTAAGACCTAGCTCATAGTTTAAAAGTGCTTCTTTTTCAACATCACTGTAGTTAGATGGAACAGAAAAACTAGCATTTAATCTATTTTGTAGTTCCTTCAAAAGCTTGTCATCATTTGGTAAAATTTGATCAACTGACAAAGGTGTTACAGCAGGTGCTGGTGCTTGGTTTTTTGAATCCTCTGAACGACTTGGAGTAGGATTTTTAACAGGTTTAGCTTCAACTTTAGGAGTTGAAATTGAAATTTGAGTATCTGGTGCTTTACTACTTTGTTTTGGTTTTGGTGGAATAATATTGCTTTGATCAGTTTTTGGTGCTTCCACTTTTTTAATTGTTTCAACTTTTTCTGGAGGTTTTGGTACAAATTTTACATTCGTCACAGGTGATGTAAAATTTTTGTCATTTACAGGATTTTTCTCAATAGTTGAAGGAGAAGAAGTCGAATAAATAATATTTTGATTAGCAAAATAACTAAAATTTGATAAGTTGGTAGTAAGACCAAAACCAGTTACTCCAACAAAAACTATAGTTGAAAGTCCAATAACAACTTTCGCCCTTTTAGTAAAATATAGTCTATTCATTTTTTATCTCCTATATATATATATATATCAAAATTTGTCTTTAATATTTTATAACTAAATAAAACATTAAAGACAAAAAAATCCAATTTTTTTTAAAATTTGGATTTTTTTAAAAATAAATATTCCTTAAATATTATTGACCATTATTTTTGAACACATCTTTTCTATTGGATTCAGCAAAGCCATTTGGGAATAAGAAAGTCTTAACATCATTATTTTTTTTAGTATACATATGTTGCATTGCATCAAAGTATGATTTTTTTTGCTCTCCTGCTCCATCTTTAGTTCCATCACCATAAATTAAATCATATTTTGGTAAGTTATACCTACCATAATATCCTTTGTAATCTTTTCCGTAAGAACGCAGATTAAGTACTCCAGCAACAGAAGCATTTGGTCCACTCATATAAATGAGACCATACATTTTTTGATTATTGTCCTTGTCTTTTAAATAAACCGCAGAACCTGACATCCCACCATGACCGGACATATTATCTAATGTAGTTCCAAGACCTGAGAACACATATAAGTCATCTGTTTTAAATGTACGAGTTGCATTATCATATTTTTCAAGAATTTGCCCACCGCCATCTAAGTAAGGGGCTGCAATAAAAATATCCATAATTCCTGGAGTTGACATAAAACTTCTAAAAGATCTTGATCAGTTGAGATCTCCGCCACCTTTTTTTAATGGTTCTAATTCTTCTAAATATTTTTTACTTGCTCGAGCTCTAGGGAACAATTTAGAAGGTTTATTGATTAAAGGTGAAATAGATCCATCTAAAAGATTTTCAATTGGGGGTTTATCAAAACTTCGTCCATTATTAACTGGGATTTTGTAATTTAATTGAGGAATCATTTTTTCAAATGCTGAAGTTGGGAACCCAAAAGCATAAAATGGATTTTCCTTAAGTTCAGAATATTGAGTTTTGTCTAATAAATTTACATTAGAAGTTAAAATAAAATTTGAATTTGGAGTTTTATGTTTATTATATCAATTTTCTGTAACTAATTTTGCTTCTGCTTCATCTTTAAATGTGATTTCAATAATTCCAACATCCATCAAGAAATTCACACCTTTTCAAAAATCTTGATGAGTTAATTCACTTAATTTTTGCTTCATTATTTGAGAACCAATCATCACTAGTTTGACATTTTTAGGATCTATTTTAATTTGTTTGTAATATTTTTCTCATTCACCTGTTCCAACTAAAGGTATTTCTTGATTAAGTTTAACTTGTTCTTTGACAAGTTTGGAAATATTAATATCTGTTGTGTTATATGCTTTGTTATATGTGTTATAGTTTGATGTATCTCTTCCAAAAACACCATCACCCTTATCATTTTCAAGTCTTAGTTGAGCTAAAACGTGGGTATTTGTAATAAAATATCAGGTTAAAGGATACGAACCATCATTAGGTAATTTGTAGTCAATAATGTTCATGGTTCCACGTTTTGCTTCTGTGTTTCCACGTTCTTCACCTGGTTTTCGATAATCTTCAGCATAGTGTTCTGTACCATCTGCATTTTTAACTAATTTAGTTCCAATAACACCATCTCCTATAGAAACGGATACAGCATTATCAATGAGTTCCATATAATCATTATTTACAATGTCTCGTGGAAGTCCAAAATGCAAAGGTCCGGATTTATCTTTATCAATCTGACCTTTTTTAGGTCCGGATTTATAAAAACTAATAGGTGGAATAGGAAAACTTCTTTTAGTTGTAGGAATATGAATTAAATTTCTATTGTTTGGATCTGGTGTTACAAATGTTCTATAATAAGCATTTTGTGGGAGTGGTTGATCAACTTCTCTTGCTAATCTTTCAAGATCTTGAGAATATTTTGGAGCATTGGGTCCATCTCATGGACCAAAAACTTTAGATGGTTTTCATTCATAAGTAGCAGATTGAGAACCCCCTAAATTGAAATACGTTAAAACATAATTCAATTCGTTTTTAGGAAAATCATATTTATATTGATCATCAACAAGCCTCTTTCCACTTGCATCAAACTCAGGAACAGTTTGTCCTTTGGGTTTTGCATCTGCTAGTTCTTTTTCGAATTTCTTAATTCTTTCATCACTCACAGGTGGTTCTGGAGTAAATTCTATAGGTTTGTGTTCCTTCTCTTGTGGTTTAAAAATTTCATCTAGTGAATTGATCACCATTTTTGTTTGTTCATCTTCTATCCCATAAGTTTGAATTTGTTTTCTAATTAAATCAATTGTTCTTTGAAGCTCTTTTTCTCTTTTTGCTTTAGTCTCATCATTTAAAGGCAAGCTATTTAGTTTTTTAAAAAGAGATTTTGAAACTTCATCTAGTGAATTCGAATCTTGAATTTGTTCTTTTAAGGTTGAAATATCTACTGATGAAGAATTTGAATTATCAGGATTTGAATTATCACCCGGCTTTGGTGATTTAATATTTAAACCTTGTTTGTCTAACTCTTGCGGATTCACTCCACAAGAAATTAAAATAGGCAAAGTAATAATTGGCGACAAAGCTAAAAAAACTTTCATTTTAAAAGATAATTTTGAATTAATTTTTTTAAATTTCATAAATCTCTCTTTATTTTATAGTTATTAAGGAATTAAGATAATGCAAATTGGGTTTGAAGGAAACCTTTTAATCTAGTGAAACAATGTATAATTTATGTTTCCAAATTGGTAAGTTTGATAATAATTTAATATTTTTAGGTAATGTTAGCCTATGACTTAGTTTAAGAATTTACAATTATATTAGTAATAGTACTTGATGAAGGAACTACAATTTGCTTGCTCATTCCGCTAGGTCAATTATCTACTGTTACATTTTGAATTTTATTTCCTGAACTACTACTATTTGCTATTTCAAGAAATCTCTTCAATTGATTAGCGCCCTCAGTGGTTAAATTTCCAGTTACTCGAATAGTAGAATCATATGTCAACTCATATGTATCTCGGTTTTTCACTGCTATTATAGGTGGATTTTGTGGTCCTCCAGGTTGAATTCATCTTGTAAATCCTGCATTATTCAAATCATCTGCCTTAAAATTAATCACACCATCTTCATTTACTCCAACAATTAATTTTGTAAAACTTAAAGTGTGATGTTCATAATCTTCTTTGGCATATTTATCTGTTGTTCAGTTTTTAACAGACTGGTTAAATAGTTGTTGAATATGTTCCATATCCAATCCATTAAAAGTATTTTGATTAGTTAAAGAAAAGTCTAAAGCTGTTGGGTGACCTCCCTTTCCACCAAAACTTCCTTGGAAAGGCCTTTGTTCCATTTTTGAACCAAAGGCAATTTCAAGCCCTTTTTTAATAGTGTTTGTATCATCACCAGCGTATCATCTTAAAGTATTAAATACAATAGAACCAGCAATTTTACCTTGATACTGTCCAAATTGTGCTTGATTATTGTAGTCAAAAGAAATAAATTTTACATTTTGAAGATCATTAGGAGATACAGATCAATCAGCGTCAAGTGAATTTTTATTTGTGTAGATAGCAAGTTCATCAAGATGTTTATCTCTAAGTCCTTTGAGAGAATCTGTTCCTTCATAATTATCTACAAAAAGATATACTGCTTTAATTGAATCTGGGATAGACTTTAGAATATCTTCTGCATTTTGAGTACTATGATTTTCACCAACATTTTTAAGTCTAACTCCCTTGAGTTCTTGGTCATGTTGATTGACATCGGCTAAAATTGCTTGAAATTTTTGGAATGCTTGATTATCATTTGCATCCAATTCAATAATATCACCTGGTTTACGAGTTTGATCCTCATTTTGTGCATTTGGAGTGTAGCGATAAATTTTGATGGAATTTTCATGACCTTGAAGATAAGATGAATATTGACTAGTTACATCCTTTTTATCTCAACCTGAAAAATTCCCATGCAAAATATCATAGGGGGTTTGTGAGTATCAACTTTGAGTGTTAAATACTCTTTTTCTGTTATTGATTCTTAACCTTCCATTTTTTCCAGTTTCTGGGTTGTCATCTGGGTTATCATATCTTCAAACTCCAAGGTCTGTTTCACTTGGAATCAAACCTCTTGAAAGTGATTTGATTTCATCTTGAGTAAATGAAGTTTTTTTAGGTTGAGATTTTAATCAATTCAAATAACTAGTTTCTTTATCTAAATCATATTTTGCAAGTGAAACTTGACCAGCTAGTTCTGCTTTTCATTCATACTCTGATAACTTATTTCTATTCCACATTGGTGAATAATCATTTCACTTATTGTCACGAACATAAACTTTATTATCATACGCTTGTTGCGCATTTGCAATTCTTTGTTCAACCTTTTTAATTTCAGCTTCAAAACCTTTTTGGTAATTTGCTAATGCACGTTTTTCTAGTTCTGTAGTAACTTCAACTTGAATATCATTGTTTGAAGTTTTTGGTTTTTCAATTGGTGTGACATCATTTTTATTTGAAACAATTGGACTTGGTATTGGAATTTCAACAGGTTTTGATTCTAATTTGGGTTTTTCAGGAGTTAAAATTTGAGCTTTTGGTGGTTGGACAACTTTTTTAGGTTCTTTAGGTTTTTGTGGAACAACATTAATTTGATCCACTTTTGGTGTTTCCACTTTCTTAGAGGGGGGGGTTATTTTTTCAGGAGGTTTTGGTACAAATTTTACATTCGCAACTGGAGATGTAAAATTTTTGTCATTTACGGAATTTTTTTCAATAGTTGAAGGAGCCGAGGTTGAATAAACAATATTTTGGGTAGTGAAATAATTAAAGTTTGTCAAATTATTAGTTAAACCAAAACTAGTTAGCCCTACAAAAGCAATTGCAGAAAAACCAATAATGATTTTTGTTCTTTTAGTAAGATGTAATCTATTCATTTGACACCTCTCCTATATATATCTTTTGTGTTGTTGTATTTTTAAACACATAATTTTAAACTAAATTATACTACTAGAGACAAAAAAGTCCAATTTTTAAAACTGGACTTTTGCTTTTTGGAAAAAATTTCTATTTAAATATATTAATGATTTAGTTCACTTTTGTTTTCAAATACATTTACTCTATAAGATTCACCAAATCCATTTGGGAATAAGAAGGTTCTAATTTGTTGCCCTTTATTAGTATACATATGTTGCATTGCATCAAAATAAGATTTTTTTTGATTTCCTGCTCCATTGGCAGTTCTGTCACCATAAATTAAATCATATTTTGGCAAATTGTATTTGCCATAGTAACCTTTGTAATTTTTACCATAAGACCTTAAATTAATCACACCTGTAGAACTCGATAATGCATCACTACTGTAAATGAGTCCATAAAGTTTGCCATTTAAATAAACTCCAGAACCTGACATCCCACCACCTGCTACCATATTATCAAGAACTGTTCCTAAACCTGAAAATGCATACCAATCATCCTTGTTAAATTTATGAGTTTTATTGTTATATTTTTCAATAGTTAAAGCACCTTCTTCTATATAAGGAGATGCTATAAATCAATCTGTTATTCCAGGAGTTGACATAAAACTTCTAAAAGATCTTGATCAATTGAGATCTCCACCATTTTTTCTTAATTGTTCTAACTGTTGCGATTTATTTTTGATTTCATTTCTTTGAGGAAATAATCTAGATGGTTTGTTAATTCATACCGATACTGAACCACCTAATTGATTCTGAATTTCAGTTTTATCAACATTTCCATAATCAATTTCTTTAATGTATTTTTCAGGAGTGGAAATAGGAAATCCTAAAGTATAAAAAGGATCTTTTGGTAAATTAGCATATTGTTTTTTGTCTAATAAGTTAGCATCTGAAGTAATTATGTAATCATTATTTTTATTTAAATTTTTATGTTTTTCATATCAATTTTGAGTAATTGATTTGGCATCTTCTTCTGAATTAAATGTGATTTCAACAATGGCAAAGTCCATAACCATACCTACACTTTTTCAAAATTCTTGATCTGTATAGTCACTAACTTTTTCACCCATTACATTAGTCCCTATCATAACTAATTTAATTTTTGCAGGATCGATTTTAATATTTTTATAATAATCTTGTCAATCAGGTTCTTGGTTACTTAAAGGGATGACTTTATTTAATTGCACTTTTTCTTTGATGAGTTTTAAAATCGATACTTCCCTAGTGTTATATGCTGTGTTGTGAGTATCATAATTTGTTGTATCCCTTCCATATACACCATCGCCTTCATCATTTTGAAGTCTTAGATGTCTAGCCACATGAGCATTTGTTGTAAAATATCAAGTTAGTGGATAATCTTGACCATCTTTGACTTGGTAATCTAATATATTAAAAGACCCTCTTAGTCTAGCAATATCTGGTAGTGTTTCTCCTGGTTCTCGATAATCCTCTTCAGTGTGCACTCCTTGTTCATCATGCACTTGTTTTGTTCCCACTTGTCCATTTCCTATCAAAACAGATACAACGTTATCTATTAAGTCCTTGTATCTATTATTAACAATAACTCTAGGAAGACCATAATGATTAGGGCCTGATTTATTTTCATCTATTTCACCTTTGTGAATTCCTTTTGTATAAAATGAAATAGGCGCTATATCTGGAATTCTTTGAAAAGTAGGAATGAATAATTTATCTTTATTTTTAGGATCTGGAGTTGTCATTGCTCTGTAATAAGCATTTTCTGGTAAGGGTTGGTCTACTTCTCTTGCTAATTTTTCTAATTCTAATGAGTACTTTGGATGATTTAATCCATTTCAAGGAGTAAATTGTTTTTCTTTTTTCAAGTTATGATTAGTAATCGCTAATTTTTCACTACCATATTTGCTAGTGAAAAAATCATGTAATTTTTGAGGAAAATCATATTTGTATTGGTCTTCGACAATGCGTTTCCCATTTTTAAATTCAGGAATGGTTTGATCATTTTGATCATTTTGATCTGTATTGTCAGCACTTTTTGCATTCTTAATAAATTTATCAATCGAATTGTGACAAATATTATTTTCTTTTGTTAATTTTGAAGATTCAGATTTTGTTTTGGATTCAACCTTTAAAATATTATCTAATGAATGAATTGATAATTTTATTTGATTTTCAGAAATATCATTTTTTTCAATAGATTCTCTAATATGATTAACATTTTGAGTTAACAGTTTTAATTTTTGCTTTTTAGTTTGGTCATCAATATTTAGTTCATTTATTTTTTTAGTTAATTGCTCAAATGAGTTTGTTAGCAAAGTCAAATTTGCACTTTCTGGTTTTGAAGCGGGTGTATCAACAGGAGTTTTGGTAGATTTTTCTTTTGAATCATCAAGATTATTAGAATTTTTATTTGCAAGATTATTTTGAGAATCATCTATTTTTTTAGAATTTAATTTTGGAGAAACAAATTCATTTGTAGATTGACAAGCGGTTAAAGAGGCAAAAGTGGTAATAGATAAAAATAGAAATAATATTGTTTTTGTTTTCTTATTTAAAGAAAAAAATGATTTTAACCGTAATAAAGTGACCATTAATTTTGTTTTCATTTTGTGCTTCAACATTTTCCTTTTAATTAGCATAAAAAATACTTATTTAACTACTCATAAATTAAAATTGGAGTAATCTTTTGTTCGCCCATTCTAGTTGATAATTCTAAGATAACAGCATTAAATTGGCAACGGTTACTAGATGTTACAAATCTAGTGCTGTGATTGTAACGAGACATTCTATAAACATCTAAAAAATTTACTCCAATAGCATCATTGGCTGGACCTGTCATTCCCACATCTGTAATAAATAAAGTTCCATAAGACAAACGACGAGCATCACTTGTTTGCACATGAGTGTGAGTTCCAAGTACAGCATTGACTTTACCATTTAAATAAATTCCTAAAACATTTTTTTCACTTGTAGTTTCAGCATGAAAGTCAACGATGTGAAAATCACTTTTATCATTTGCTATGACTGGATCAATGGCATCAAAAAAGTTTTGTGCTTCTTTTTCTTGTCATGGTTTGTCTAATTTATTAAAAGTGATACCAAGTAGTGATGTTACTCTAAAAATTTTGTTGTTTCTTTCTATAGTCACACTCCCCTTACCTTCATAATGGTCTGGGATATTGAGTGGTCTTACAATGTCACCATTATTAATAATTAGATTTATATCTGGGTTGAATCAAACATGATTTCCTACTGTAAAAACATCAATTCCGATTTTTTTTAGGTAACAATAATCTGCTTGATTAAGACCTTTTCGTCCAGTAATATTTTCGGCTTGAGCAATGACTAAATCAAAATTGTGTTCTTTTTTCAGTTCGTTAAATGTTTTTTCAAACATTTTAATACCTGGTTGACCAAAAATATCACCAATAAATAAGACTTTTGCTGTTTTCATAATTATCCTTGTTTAGTTTTTGAAAAACCTTTCATCAAGTTTATATCATTTGCCAATTGTATCTAATGACTTAGTATTGACCTGATAATATTCAGATAAAATTTCTTTTATCCTTTCATTAATGTAAAACTTGTCAGTTTGTTGATTTTCAATACACTTTGTCCAAAATAAATGTGGTATTTTTTCTCAAATTCCACCAATTTCTTCATGTAGATTCTCTTGATTTTCATCAAAATCACAAGCTCAAAGAAATTGTTTGCACACATAGTTTTCAAAATCTTTTATTTTTGATATTTCTACAATTAGTTTTATAAATTTTACTAGTGTTTCTGGACATACTTTATTAGTTTTTTCTACAAATCTCTCACTGTAAATATGTAAAAAGTAAGCTTTGGATTTTACATTGACTAAAAAATTATTAAAACCATAATTTACAATTGAAAGAATTTCTTTTAGCCTAATAAAAAAATTAAAAAAGTTAGAATCTGTAAATTTTATGGAAAAAGCTATCACACTATATGATTTTTTTGAAAATTTATAATTAAGATGACTAAAAAGTGAATTAACAAACATAGGTTTATTCTCTTCAACTGGAATTAATGAATCTACTAAAGTTTTATTATTTTTTATTTTTGAACTAGTGCTTTTTTTAGGTTTTACTTTTGTAGTCTCCTTTAATTTCTTTAATTCTAATTCTACATCAATTAGCATACCTTTTTTTACATATTCATTATATTCTGAAACTTTACCACAAAATAGTTTCCTTTTGGAAATTTTTTCATTATCATCTTTGTTAAAATAAACTTTGTATTCATTCCCATTAAATAAAAAATTTAATTTCTCACCTTTAGCTTGATTTGCAATTTTAGATGTTGGTTGCAAATTGTCCTTGTGGTTTTGAGAGAAGTTTGAAATTAAATTAGTTTTTTTAAATTCATTACACTTACTTTTTGGAATAATATGGTCTCTGTCCCACTCACCCTTTACATATTCTTCTTTTTTAATTTCCACACCAGCAAAATCAAAATATCGACCATCTTTAGATTTTTTAGGAAAATATATATCTCAAATTTCATAAGCTTTTTTAATTGTTGCGGGTTTTGGCCCTCTCTTTGTTGTTTTTTTGGTTTTAGTTTGTGGTTGATTTGTGTTTGAATTAGAAGTTTTTGAATTGCTTTTTAAAATTACTACTTTAGTTTTTTTATCTTTTGTTTTCTCTTCAGATTTTAAATCTTGTTTATTTTTATTCATTTTTTAAAAATCACCCTCCTTTAATAAAAAAAGATGCAAAAATTATTTAGCATCTTGTGGTCTATTTTAGATATGGTGCCAACAACAGGAATCGAACCTGCGACCCCATCCTTACCATGGATGTGCTCTACCGACTGAGCTATGATGGCTTAATATTTAATTAACGGGTTAATTATAATATATTAATGTGAAAAAATAAGAATTTTTGAGCATTATTTTACTATTTTTACTTATTTTGCATCTTTTTCAAACATATTTTTTAAAAAAAATTTTTAATCTAAGAATGTTTATAAATAAAAATTAATCATAAATTTTTTCTCAAATTTTGTCTTTTCAAATACCTTTTTCTTCATTTTTAGCAGCTTCTTGAACTTTAGAAAATAATTCAAAAAGTTTTTTGTATTGAGGATAATAATATTTACTTTTAGAATTTTTGATATCAAAAAATCGCATTTGAGCTAAGCCATAACTTAATTGTTCAAAACTAGCATTTTTGCCATCTATTTCAACAATAGCAACCTTGCGATCATAAGCATCTGTGGCTGCAATTGTAATTTTAACTAATTTATTTAAAACTAAATCACTTAAAATTTTTTGTGCCTTCAAGCCATACAACTTACTTAAACGAGCATCTAATTTCTTCTTTTTATGTTTGATATGTTGTTTGGGTTTCAACTCTGGAGTATCAATTCCAAAAAGCCTGATCCGATTACCTATATAATCAGTGAAAGTGTCACCATCATAAACACTTTTTACAATAGTATAATAACTTTTACCAACTGATAATTTGGTTTCTTTTTTGACAAGTGGAAAATCTAATTTTTTCTCATTTATACTTATTTTGTAAGGAGAAATTGTGTTTGAATTTGATATTGAGCAACTAACAAAAAAGAAAAGAGAAGATAAAAGGATTAATAATTTTTTAAAAATGAGTCAATTTTCCTTTTTTGGTCTCGTTCTTTAATGGTTTGCCTTTTATCATATTTGGTTTTCCCTTTTCCAATTCCTAAAACAATTTTAATCTTACCATTTTGTCAACCAATAATTTGTGGAATAATGCTAATTCTTTCCTTTTCTTTGAGACTAAATAACTTACGCAATTCTGCTTTGGTAAGTAGTAATTTACGAGATCTAGTCAAATCTCCTGGAACATTCATATATTGTCCTACATGAATATTGCTCACAAATAATTCGCCATCTTTAAAATAGCAAAAACTTGATTTTAAATTCACATTTCCAGCTCGAATTGACTTGACTTCTCAACCCAAAAGTGAGACACCAGCTGTGAGTTGTCAGTCAATTTGATAGTCATAGTTAGCAACTTTATTTTTAGCAATCTGTTTCATTTTTTAATTGTTATAATTATATTACATTTTTTAGAGGTTTTTGCATATGAAAAAAGAAAATAATAGGAAAATTGATACAAAAATTATTAATTTTTTAATGGCAATTGACAAAACAAATGGTCCTTCTAAGCAACAAGTTATTAATTCCAAGTCCGACTTTGGAATTAATCAATTGCCAACTATTAAGCCAAAATCACTTGCAAAAAGAATTTTGGAATTACTTTTAGAACCACTTACAATAGTGCTTTTATTTGTTATTATAATTTCTTTAATTTTAACTATTGTTTTTCATCATGAAAACAAATTGTCAGAACAAATTGTTGCTTATTTAGAACCTATATTAATCGCATTTATCATTGCAATTAATATTTTTTTTAGTTTAATACAAGAAAATAAAACTAAACAAGCTTTAGATGCTATTAAAAATCTAAACTCACCCGTAGCAACTGTGATAAGAGATGGAAAAAAGATGGAAATTGATAGCACTTTGGTACAAATTGGAGATTTACTTGTTTTAAGTGCTGGTGACATTGTTGCGGCAGATGCCTTTGTAATTTCACAAATTAACTTCCAAGTCCAAGAAGCAATGCTCACAGGTGAATCAAATGCAATTTTTAAAGAAAATTTCAATGATTTTGACCAAATTGATAGTCAAATTTATGCAGGTTCGTCTGTGATTTCAGGACAAGCTATTGCTTTAGTTTATGCAATTGGGGAAAACACTAAAATGGGGGAAATTGCAAAACTAGTCTTAAACACAAAAGAATCTCAAACTCCTATGCAAAAGAAGATGATTTTGTTTTCAAAAATCATTTCTATAGTTGCTATTTTAATTAGTATTATCTTCTTTTTTATTTACATTTACGCAGTTGCTCAAGGTGATTACCAACAATCTAAAAACGCTATTGTAGTCTCACTAGTTCTAGCTATTGGTTTTGTTCCAGAATCGCTTGTCCCTTTAATTAGTATTAATTTAATTATTGGTATTAAAAAAATGGCCAAACAAAAAGCCATTATCAAAGATTTATCAACTATTGAGGCTCTTGGAAATATTTCTGTTGTTTGCAGTGACAAAACTGGAACATTAACTGAAAACAAAATGTCTATAGTTGATATTCACATAATAAATGACAATGAAGTTGAAAGGTTTTGAAAAGAAACTGTTTTAAATTGTAGCGCCTATTCGTTTTTTGAAAATGGCATTGAAGAATTTCGTGGCGATCCTGAAGAAGTGCTTATTTTGCAACAAGCAAAAAAATATGGCATCGAACAAAAAAACTTATTATCAACAACCCAAATAATTGGCAAAATTCCTTTTAGTTCAAAAATAAAATTTAGTGGGGTTGCTATTGATGAAAATGGACAAAAATTATTGTATCTCAAAGGTGCTCCAGAAGTTTTGCTGCCACTTGCAAAATCGAAAAATAACCAAATAGAAGAAAAATTAGCATTTTTTCACACTAAAGGTTATCGTGTTTTTGCAACAGCTATTGCAAAAATTCAAGACAACACAAATCTTGAGCAACAAGTCAAAAATCTTGAAATAACTGGATTAATAGCTCTTTTTGACCCACCAAGAGTTGAAATTAAAGATGTTGTTACCAAATTGAGTAAATCTGGAATTTCAACTATTATGATTACCGGTGATAGTTTGCCAACTGCAAATTCTGTTGCTAGTCAGACTGCTATATTAAATGATTTACAACAATTGGCAGTTAATCGCCAAATGTGAATGAATGATCATAAATGAAAAAAACAACTAGAAAATTATAGAGTTTATGCTCGAATGCAACCTGAGGATAAATTAGAAATTATTGAAGCATTACAAGAAAAAAAATATCAAGTTGCAATGCTTGGTGATGGTATCAATGATGCACCAGCACTTAAAAAAGCAAATGTCGGCATTGCTATGGGTCAAACTGGAACTCAGGTTAGCAAACAGGTTGCAAATGTTGTTTTAGAAGATGACAATTTTGCAACTTTATATAATGCAATCAAAAATGGACGAATTACTATTTTGAACATTAAACAACTAATTAGCTTTTTATTTATAGCTAATTTAGTTATGTTGCTAACTATGTTTATAGGAACCTTGTTGTTTAAAACCAATATTTTTGGTTCACTACAAATTCTTTGAATCAATGTTGTTTCAGAGACATTTGGTGGCATAGCAATTAGTTTGACAAGTTTAGAATCACAAGTGATGAACAAAAAATTTTTAAAACAAAATAATTATTTACTTACAAAAGAACTAATAATTAAAATAATTATTTGAGTAATTTGCATTACTACTTTAACACTTTTAACTTACTATTTTAGCTCAAAAGACCACTTGCAAGCATCTGGAATTAGTTTTTTTGTTGCATCAACAAGTTTAGCAAGTTGTTCTTACTTACTTGCAAGTAATAAATCAATTTTCACATTTAAATTTGCACAACAAAAATACTTGCACATTGGATTTTTAATTAGTTTTTTAACTGTTGTTTTTGTAACTTTTATTCCTTATTTAAACACTATTTTCCATATGGATGTTTACCAAGGTGATAGTTTAAAATTATTATTTTTATTAATTGCTTTAGCACCATTTACAATTGACCAATTAGTTAAATTAATTTATAGAAAAATACACTAATTATCTATATTTTTCTATCAAAAAAATAAAAAATAGTGTTTTTTAACACTATTTTTTATTAAATTACTTCATTAATAGTTAATGTTGCTTTGCCTTTAAATTGAATTTTTTGCTTCAAATTACCTGTAACTAAAATAGCATCATAAGTTTTAAAAGGCTTGCCATCAATTGTGCCTGACCCATCAATTATAACAATTTCATATCAAAAAACATTGCTTTTCGGCATCAAATCTCAAACGTTTTCAAAAGAGATTTTAGATAAGTTGAAATATTGATTTTGAACTAATTGTTCTTGATTTTGCACAACTTTTGGCTGTAAGTTAAATTTAATCGTATCTCTGGACTCTTGAGTGTGTACTTCTCGCAAGTTACCTTTGCTGTCCTTGCGCTCATAGTCATAAATTCTAAAAGTTATATCACTACTTTGTTGCAATTCATAGACAAGAGCACTTGATGGAATTGCATGAATTAAACCTGCTGGAATATAGCAAAAGTCTTCTTTTTGTAACCAAATTTTGTTTAATTGGCCAACAATTTTGTTAGTTAAATCAAAATTAGTTACATATTTTTCTTGCAATCCAATTAAAAATGGGTGTACAGGATTATTTAAAACTAATCAACATTCATCTTTGCCTTTTGAATTATATTTTTTAGCATAATTATCATCTGGGTGAACTTGAATGCTTAGATGTTCTTTAGCATCAATGATTTTGTGTAAGTTTGGAAAAATTTCAGACTCATAATTGCCAAAAAACTCTTTATTTTCTTGATAAAATTGACTTAAAATTACTCCATCCACTAATGATTCTTTGCCTGCAACTGCACTAATTAATCAAGCTTCCCCTGCATTAAAATTCAAACTAAAATAATTTGCTAAATTAGTTCCTGCTCAAATTTTTGGCTCAAAATATGGGCGACAAAAATAAAACTTAGACTTCATTATTTTAATTTTTTGTTAAACAAATGATTTGCTAATAGTGTTTCAAAAACAAAAAGCAAAATACTAATGATTATCAAAAACACTCCATAAATGTATTCAGAAGTATTTAGTGACTTTAATTGATTTTCTTGTTGAGCGCTTAAATCTATGATTTTATGAAGTTCAACAAAAATATTGTAGTTATCTCTACCCAAAATTAAAAACACAAGAGCTAAAATAAAAGTGATGATGGCAATTGCTAAAATTGACCAAAAAGCAATAATTTGTTTGTTCTTAGGCATTTTTTCCACCTTTAAAAGTAATTGATTTTTTAATTGCTAATCCAATTTTATCTAAAATTGCAAAATTACGGTTACGTGTAAATCCATAAATGAGCATTGTAGTTAGTGAACCTGCAATTATAGCAATAAAGAAGAACAAAATACCAAGAGCAACACCATGAACATGTGAACCAACAGCTCCTAAAATTGCTACAATTGGTCCACCATGTGCTGCTGCATTTGTTACTGACAACAATCCTGCAATCCCACCAGCGACTGCTGAACCAACTACATTGGCTAAAATAACTCTTTTTGGATCTGCAACTGCAAAAGGAATTGCACCTTCAGAAATACCTATAAATCCCATGATGAGCGCAGAAACTCCAAGAGATTTTTCTTCTTTGTTAAATTTTTTATAAAACACTAAAGTTGTAAGCCCCATTCCAAGTGGCGCAACTGGAATGGCTGCTCCAACCATTCCCATAGGTTCGAAAACACCAGAAGTTACAAGCGCTGATGAAGTTAAAAAGGCAACTTTGTTAATTGGTCCTCCCATATCAAATCCTGCCATTCCGCCTAGTAAAATTCCCAAAACAAAGGCAACTCCTAAACTAACTGATTTAATTTCACCTTTAGCACTAAAGATAGATTTGAGACCATCAATAAATTTGTCCATCACTCAACCAACTGGTGCACCAATGACAAAAATAACAATTAAGCTATAAAATAAAGTCACTCCAATTGGAATTACAAACATTGGCACAATTGCACTTAGTGATTTTTGGATTTTTAGTGCAGTTATATATTTAACTGTATGACCAACTAAAAATCCAAATAAGATAGCACCAATAAAGCCCATCGGTGTCACAACTGTGATGCCACCGATGCTATAAAATAGTCCGGCATTATTTGCAATTGTGGCCGTTACAAAACCTGGCATTAATGCAGCTCGTCCTGCAATGGAATAAGCAATGTAGGCCCCTAGTGCTCCAATCATAATTTGGAAGGAAATTACACCAATTTGGAGCATCCAATCTAGGAAATCTCCTTTTGGAGCTGCAGAATTATTTCCATAAATTGCTTTTCCAATTCCAAGTGATAAAGCAATCATAATTCCGCCAAAAATTACATATGGAATCATATATGAAATTCCTGTAATTATGTGGCGAATAAAGCCTGTTTTTTGCCCTTGCACATTAGTAGGTATTTGATTTGTACTACCTTCTTTGATGAGCACTGATGCATTTTTAGCTTTTTCTACAACAGAGTCACTTTTGTGAATAGCTTCTTTTGTTGATGTTTTTAAAACTTTTTTGCCAACAAAAATTGAATCATCAATTTCAACATCAGCAGCTATAATCACAAATTGTGCTTGAGTAATTTGACTTTGGCTAATTACATTTTTAGCTCCAACTGAACCGCGGGTTTCAATGTGTGGCTTATAACCTGCTCTTATAAGTGCCTGTTCTAGTCTTTCTGCTGCCAAATAAGTATGGGCAATACCAACTGGACAAGAAGTAATTCCAATTGCAAGTGGTTTTTCTTGTTGCTCTTCAATATTTTCAGATTCTTTTTGACTAGTTATTGCTTCAAAAATAGCATTTTTATCATTAGATTTCAAAATTGAACTTATTTTTGAATCTAAAACTAAGGTTGCTATTTTTGAAAGAGTTTCAACTTGAGTTGTATCTTTTTCTACTTTTGGAAGCAAAATTACAAAAAGATATTTAGCAAGTGTGCCATCAAAATTTTGTCAATCAATACCTGTTTGCAAACTAATAAAAAATAAAGTTGGCTTGCTAACAACATTGCTTTGACAATGTGGAATTGCAAATTCTTGTTCAATTCCAGTTGTAATTTGTTCTTCACGAGATCACAAATCTACCACTAATTGCTTACCATCATTTACAATGCCTTTTTCAACAGCAACTTGAGCTACAAAATCAAAAACTTGTTGTTTAGAATCAAGTTTTTGATTTAAAAATATATTTTCAATTGTAAATATTTTCATAACAATAATTTTCCTTTCTATATTTTCCTTTATTTTCCAACTTAAATTGCTTTTTTGCTTTAAAAATAAAAAAATTTTTGTTTATTTTAAATTAAACAAAAATTTTTTTAATTTAGATATTATTTTTTAAAAGAATACTATAAATTTCAAGTTATTTTTTAATCTTAACTTTGTTTCATTGAGCTAATAAATCAAGATTTTGTTGGTATTTTTCTCGAAATTCTAAAGGTAAATTTTGCGCGATGGTAAAAAAGATTAAATCAGCTATAAAAAATTGATTAACTTTGGAAGAAATGGAGACAAATCTGTTTTGTTGTTCGCGAGTTTGATAATATAAAACTAAATGATTTGGAGACACTAATGTTTTATTTGCTGTGACAATAATTAAATTTTTGCCTTTGTCTTCAAATTCATTTAATAAAAACACAATTTCTTTTGTTGTGCAACTTTTTGAAAATAAAATAATGCAGGCATCACTTTTTTGACCTGAAATTAACAAAAAATTGTGAAAATCCGAAAAACAAAAGGCATTAAAACCAAGTTTTTGCAAGTTAATTCCAAGCTCACGAGCTGCCAACTGAGAAGAGCCTGCTCCATATAAATAAATTTTTTTACTGTTAAAAACTATCTTTGCTGCACTATAGACTTGATCAATATCAATTAAATTAACTGTTTGCGAAAGTGATTCTTGATAATATAAATTAAGTGAGTTAAGAACTTGTTGTTTGTTATCACAAAATTTTGAATCACTTTCGCAATTATTATTAATTTTTTGTGAACTTAAATAATTATGATAAACATAAAACTGAAAACTTTTTAGTGAAGGAAAACCAAGTTTTTTAGACAAAACTGAAATAACAGCCATTGAAGTCTTACAAATAGATGCTAATTGTTTAATTGAAGAATTGTAAAAAACAATAGGATTTTCGATTATTAAATTAACAATACTTTTTTCATTTTTTGTAAGTTGTTCAAGTTGCTTAGGACTAAAAAAAGCAGTTTTCATTTTTATTAAAATTTAAATTACTAATTTTTTGTATAACTTTTTAGAAGGGCCTCAAAAACAGCACTTGGTTGTACTTCTTTTGTAGGAGTTGTTGCTGTTACTGCTGGTTGAGAAGGTGCTTGAGTTTGTTGTTGTGGGGCAACAGATGGTTTAGTAGAATCAGTAGATTCAGATTGTTTTGCATTATAAAAAGTTAAGGCATGCAATGTTGTTTTGGAAGCATTTGGAGTTGATTGTGTTGTTGGAGAAGTGTTAGAACTTGGAGATGATGGAGAAGTGGTTTGAGAAGGTACTGGTGATGCAGATGTTATTGGAGCAAATGTTGTTGTTGTAGGTGTTGATGATTTTTCTGGTCCTAAAACAATGTTTGAATCTTGTTTTCCTAAATTTCCTAAAAGTGTTGTTGCTTGACTACCACTACTACTTTTATCAAGTTCAAAAGTATTTTGTTTTTTTGTATTTTCGCCATCAAAACTTGCTGCATTGACTTGAATTTTACCATCATTTCTATCTATAGTTAAAACAAATGTGGTTGCCTTTGAAGTTGAATTTTCATTTCCTTCAATTGGAAATGCTGCTAAAATTTCAACTTTTTTATCAGTTCCACCAGTGGAACTAGTAGTGGTTAAATCACTAATATTATCCTTATTACCAAATCCAATAACTCAAGCAGAACCACTTTGAACTTGAGTAATCTTTTTGCTTTTTAGATTTTCAAATCCTTGAATTTTAGAAATATCAGATACTTTTTCTACAAATAATGCAAAACTATTATTAGTTCCATTTGATTGAACATTAGTTCCTTGCAATGCTTGTGTATTTTTTGGCTTCTCTTGCAAAATAATTCTTGGTTTATTTTCTTCTAATGAATTATCTTCTGAGAATACAATTCCAAAAGAAGATGGTTGTTGATTTTGAGTTTGAACAACTTGTTGTTGTGCTTGCAATGTTTGAGCGGCGTTTCCTCCACCACTTGCACTAGTACTTGTGCCTGGAAGTGCATTTGATTGTGGTGCAGGTTTTGGAGTATTATTTTTTAAAGTTAATTCTTCAGAATCTAAAATAATACCACTAAGTCCATTAACTTGATTAACTTCTAGTTTTGAATTATCCTTAGCTTCAAATACGAAATTATTATTTAAAAGTGATGGTAATACTTTTTTACTTTCTTTATTTTTTTCATCAACAGTTTTTAAAGCTGCTCCATCAAAATATAAATCTGAACCTAAATTTTTAATTGTGGTTAGTGCTGGCAGGGATGGTGCAAAACCAGCAATGATGATGTTTTGAGTTGCAACTCTTTCATTATTATCATTATAAATAGAAATTCCAATAATAAGTTGTTGAGATGCATTATCAAAACTTAAATTGTAATTAACTTTGTCATTTTTAAGTCCAGGTTGATTGATAATATTGTTAAGACTTGAAAAGATTTTTGCAAGTGCTTTAGAAGCTTTGGTCTCAAGTGCAAGTCCAGTGCTTGGATCAATTACTGTTTGTTTAACAGTTTTTTTTCAATTTGGAAAATCAATTACATTATCAAAAGTTTGTTCAACTGAATGTACTATAGCTTGTTGAACTGTTACACTATCATAATTTGATGAATTTGTTAAACTAACAACCCCATATCCCTTAGGTGCGCTTAAATTCTTTAAAAATGCATAATAAGCAACATTGATGTTTTCAAGTTTTGCAATAATATCAAGTGCATTTACATAACCATATTCAGGACGAACTACAAAATAGTTGTTGTTTTCAACAACTGCATTAAGAAAATCTTGAGCATAGTTGTTAAAAATACGAAAATTAAAAAGGAAGTAATGGCTTTGTCCAGCATTTTCATCATCTTGGTCAAGATTATCTGTTAAATCAGAAAGTGCTTGTACAGGTGTTGCTGTTACTTTAGAAGATTGTAGTTCAGAGTTTTCGGCTTTAGTTTGAGCATTTGAACTTGAGGCATTAAAATCGACAGTAGCACGAACTTGGATTTCTCCAAGAGCATCTAATTGAAAATTAGTTTGTTCAATTTGAGCTCTAAAAGTTGGATGCAAATGTTTAAAATAACGTTTTAAAACACTAAAATCAAAAAAATCTGTAACATCTTGACCTTCTTTGAAAAAGGTTGAAAGATTTTTTTGACTCAAAGCAATTTCTCTTTGTTTGTCTGCAATTAACTTAACAGGATTGCGATCTGGATTTGTAACATCCGATGTTAATTTAGTAAATTCTTGCAATGCTAATTTGTAAGAATTTAAATTAGTTATTTGTAATTTGAACTGACTAACTTTATTATTTCCATCTAAAATTTCTACAGAAACTATAAGAGATCCGCTGTTGTCATCAATTTTGTCAAAAGCAATTTGATTTTCAGAGTTCTTAGCAAAATCAAGTCTCAATTCTGAAGGAACTACAATATTGCTTCCATTTGCATCAATAAGTTTTAAACTTCCAAAATTAGAAACTGTTTGACCAAAATCTTGATTGTGACTAGTGTAAAAACTTTGAATTTTACTTGCTAGTGTTGATGGTAAAATATTATCAGTTAAGTCAAAATTTTTATAAACTAATTTTGATTGAGTTTCATCAACACTAAAAACTGGTACACGAGTTGTTTGCGCTTCACCAAATCCTGAAACATTTACAACACTTGAATAAATTTGGTTGGTTGCATTATCAACTGCAGTAAATAAAACATTTTCAAGTTGTTGTGCTGTGGCAATGGTGTTATTTGCTGCCAAGTCACTAGTAATAAAATAAGCATTAACTTTAATATTTGGGTATTTTTGTTTAAAATCACTTAAATCAAAAATACTAATCAAATTAATAGGATTTTTTTTATCCAAAACTAAATTAAAAATTTGACTTGGTGAATATTGCTTGTATTTTGCTTCAAGCGGCAAACTTTCCATTTGTTTTACAAAATTTTCGTTTGTAAGAGGTGTTGAAGCACCTGCTAATTGCTCTGTTTTACCAAATTCTACAAAACTTTTATAATTTTTATTTTCAAAATAATTGTAGGTAGCCCATCCGCCAGCTATTGCAGCTGCAGGCACTAAAAGTCCTGTTCCTAAAATTAATATTGCTTTAACATGTGATACTTTTTTAACTAAAATATGTTTCATATTATTGGCCATCCTTAGCTTCTGAAACTGTAAATACTATAATACTTGAACCAATTGGTTTGGGCTCTTTAGGTTGGGTTTGAGTTGCAGTTTGTGCTTGCCCATTTTGTTGAGAATGAGTAGCTTGTGGTTGTGTAGCAAGTGTGGGGTTAGCAGTGGAACCGCCTGCTTGATTGTTAGACGAACCGGCTGCATTACTTCCTCCAGCATTACCACTTGGACTTCCAGCTGTTGTTGGAGGGGTTTGTGCCCTTGATTGTGCTGGAGTATCTGGATCATTTGCAACATCTTTTACAATTTTTTCTTCATCTTCTTTAGGAATTTCTGTTAAAAAGAATTTAAGTGTTGTCTCACCAACAAAATTTGTTGAAACACCATTTGGTTCATATAATAATGCTAAACCTCTCAATAGTGGTTGAATTTCCATAAATTTTTGGTATCCAAAAAATTGTTGAAATGCTTTAGCAGTTTCTAAAACATTCATTTTTTGTCCATTAAATTTATTCTTAAATTCATCTA
The DNA here is from genome assembly GCF_000524555.1 of Mesomycoplasma bovoculi M165/69. Lineage (NCBI taxonomy): Bacteria > Bacillati > Mycoplasmatota > Mycoplasmoidales > Metamycoplasmataceae > Mesomycoplasma > Mesomycoplasma bovoculi. The sequence goes on from NZ_CP007154.1 coordinate 501,539, forward strand.
AAGTTTTATTTTTCAAAACCAATTGATGTAATTGAGCTGGCAAGTTACTTGTAACTTGTTTTGCCAAACTAATGTTTTCTACTTCTTTGTTTGAAGCACTGGAGACCATTAAATCTAATTTTTGTTCACTAGTTTTAAAAACTATTTTACTTGGATTTCCAACTTCATAAAACTCATAATGATAACTTAGTTCCAAAGGTTTATCATCTTTTGGAAGTTGAGAAGATGAATCTTGAGTTGTATGAGTATTAGATGTAGTTTGACTTACATCTGCAACTTGTGTTGCAATAGCTTGTTTTGAATTTTCTTTTGTATTGTCAAACTTGATGTTGTATCTTAATGATCTTGCAAAATTATCATAATCCTTAATATTATCATCAGCATTATAAGTTGAAATAAATAATTTAGCAAAAGATGAAGCAGTTAATTGGGATTGTTCTTTTTCAACTGCTTTTATTAATTTATCAAGCAAATCAATAGCAAATGTCTTTTGAACTAGTTTTAAAGATTTGATAACTTGTGAGTTAGTTGTTTCAGATTCAGTTTCTGCTGTTTCAGTAGTAGATGATGATACTTGTGTAGCTTGTGTGCCAGCATTTTGTGCTTGTAAATTACTATTACCTACTTGGCTTGATGAACTAGTTTGCCCATTTTGCACACCATTTTCACTACTTGTAGCATTCGCGTTACCCTTGGTAGTTTCTTGTTTTTGTTCATTATCTTTGTTTAAAACATTAAATAAATGAGTTAGATAGGCAAGATTTTGTTGCTCACTTAATTGTAAAATTTTATTTGCAAACTGACCAAATGATAAATTACTATCAAAAAATACTTGAGCGTATTCGTTATCCTTGATGTGAACTGGCAATAAAGTTTGGCTATTAAAATCATTAATTTTTGCTAATTGGTATTTAGAAATTCAAGCATTTAAAAATGGTTGTTCCACAAAAGTATAATCAAATTGACTTGGATCTTTTAACAAATCCAGCAATTTATTGTAACTTTGATCTTGAACTAGTTTTTCAATTTTTTCATATGAAATAAGTTGGTGTGATTTTAGTGGTTTTTTCTCAGTTGTATCACTTGTTGTTTTTGTTGTTGTGTTATCAACAACATTTGAAATTTGAGCAATATAAGGAACAACTGGCACTCCACCTTTAATTTGATAAGAACCTGGTTGACCAGGAACTTGCTCATATTGACGAAGTAAAATAGTTACATTTTTACTTAAATTTAAAGATGCTGATTTATATAAAATTTTTCAAGGCACACTAATATAAGTGGAAGTGGCATCTCCACCTACAACAATATTTGCAACATCTATTTCATAACTAAAACGTTTGTGAACTTCATCAGATGCTTGATCTAATTCATTAAAATTAATTGGTAAATCTGTTTGTAAAAAAGAATTTAAAATAGATTTAGCTTCATCTGATGTATTTAATAATTGACCTTGCTTGAATTTAAGTTCACGATAAACTTTAATAAGACTTTTTTTGGAAATATCTTCTTTTGCTCTTGATTGTGCTGGTTTGTTTGTTTGTGAATCATCTTCTATAGTTTCATCAGCAGTGGTTTTTAGTCCTAATGATTGAATTTGTGAATTGGAAAAGTAATAATTTTTAGCAACTGGAGATTCAATGTTGACCTGTCCAAGAAAATCACTAGTGCTAATAAAAGGTGATAATTTGGTTTGATTATTTGCAATTTCAAAACGAACTGTAGTGGTTAAATCTGAGTTAAAATTTTTTGGAAATAACTTTTTGGCCTCATCATTAAAACCTAATTTAAGATAACCTTCAAAAGTATCGGTGGCAGTTGTTGAAGGAATAAGTCATTTTATTTCATCATTATTTTTAAAGGCTGGTTCTAATGAAATTGAATAAGGTTTAATAATTTTGTGATCAAAATTAACAAAAAAATTAGAATTATTTAATAAATTGTTAATTAGCTGCTCAATATTAAAATAGTTATTAATTTTTGCAATAGCTTCTTTAGATGTTTTGGCTTGATTTACATCAGCAACAAAATCACTAGCTAATGTTATTTTGGCCAATTTGTGACCATCTGAAGAACTATTATATGGTTTAAGAGCATCATTAAACAAAATTTTGGTCGCACTGCTAAAGTTGCTTAAAAAGAAGGTTGATTCTACATTTATTAGAACACTTGTATTTATTTTTTTAGAATAAAAAGTTTTACCATTAATTTGAGTGGTAATATAAAATTCAATATCAAAGGCTTGACTTTTATCATTTGGTGTAACTTTAGAAAAAGTTACATAATAAGAACTTGGCAAATTAAAATTAATAAATTGTCCATCTACAAATTTTTGTAAAACAAAAAAATCGCTTGCTTTTTTTGTGTCATTGCTTTGATTTCATTCGCTTTTTAATTGACTAAAATTACTAAAAGGACTTATTTTGTTTGAACGAAAAGATACTGCATCAACTTGTTTGGCAATTTTTTCTAATTCTGATGTAATTTTAGAATAATCAGTTACACGAGTTTGGGCAAGTGCATAAGAAATACCAACAGAACCACCAATTGCAAGTACAGAAGCAGTCACTCAAGCTAAACCTATTAAAAACTTGAGATTTTTTTGTTTGTGGACACCTTTATTAATTGCGCTTTTTTCTGCCATATTAAAATCCTTTTGTTAATTAAAATTGTTAAAAAAATTAAGTAAACTATTTCATAGTAATTTTACTATAAAAATCTAGCTTTTTTTAATTTTAAATATTAAAAAATAGCATTTTTAACAAAAACGTTATTTTTGAATGATATTTTATTTAACACATTTGATAATAGAAATAATTTTGATAAGTTCTAACATTAATTTTGTATTATGAAAATAATAAATAAAGTTATTTAGAATAACTTAAATGTATATACAACTTAACTATAAACACTGAAAGAATAACACAATTTTGTTTAGAAGGTCTGATTTAATATGTTATCAACTAAAATTTAATCAGATGGAATAGGTTTGCCTATTCGAATTAAAATTAAGCTAGAACCTATCAAAATTATCACTATTACTTTTAAATTCACCTCCTAAAAAAATTATAGCACTTTATTTTGTTTTAAACAAAAATCTAACTACTAAATCGAGATTTAAAAAAACTTAAATGTTGATGTTTTTTAATACTAAATTTTTAATATGAAATTAAAAAAGAACCAAATTGGTTCTTTTTTTTTTTTTTGTTTTTTATTAATTAGATTCTGGGTTATTAATTTTGAAAGGTGTTTTCAAAATTGCAGGATTAATTTGAAGTGAGTTGGTTCCATTTCCATTATCTGGATCAAATTGGTTGCTATTTGAAATTAATTGGTTATGAACTGAAGTTAAAAAGAAATAATAATCACTTCTTCATGGGAAGTTTGCAACAAAAATTTGCTCACCAGTATTTGTATCTGTTCTCGAAAATGTTGCTTCATATGTTTGATCTTTATTTTGATTATTTTTAATGTATTCAGGAGCTTGTGGTTTAGTTTTTGCTTTAAAAATTAGTTTGTAGTTAAATACATTAGAACTATTTACCACGCCTGGAGCAAATTTAACTGCAAAATATTGCTTAATATTTTTGAGTTGTGAATCAATTGCACTTTCTTCAGGATTTGGTGGTAATAATTTTAAATCAATAACATCAGCATTGGTTTTAAAGTTTAAAACTGCATTTGATTCAAAACGAATTGGATTACCTTGACTATCATAAAAACCAATTATTTGATAATTGGTATTGCGTTCAAGGTTGGTTAAATGAATATGAAGTAAACCATCATTTTTTTGGTTATCAAAAAATGTTTGCTTAAATTTATCACTACTTAATTCATTACTTTTGGCAATTCTAACTTCAACTGATTTATTTTTCAAGGCATTGTCAGTTATTGTTGCATCAAAGGAATATTGACTTGATGTATCTGTTACAGGCACAATTTTAAAATTTGTGATTTGAGGGGCTTGGGAAGTTGTAAAACTGTGGTTGCTGAAAAAAAGTTCTTTTTTTTCAGTTGGAAGTTGTTGAAAAATTCTTGCAGCATACTCAGTATTAGGTTTTAAATTATCAATTGTTATAATAACTTGGCGTTCTTTGTGACCAATTAGTTGGTCAGTGATAGGCATTGGTTTATATTCGCCATCTTTTGTTCTTAATTGAACTTCAAATTTACCAAAATCTTCTTTACCTCCCACTTCAACCTTTGAAACATTGCTAAGAATTAATTGTGCAGATGTTGATGTCACATTTTGAAGGCTAACTTTACTAATTGTTTCTTGTTGACCACAAGCAACAAGATAAATTGGTGTAGCACTCACTGACAAAGTAGCAAAAATAGTTTTAATTTTTTTTATATTCATAGTTATAATTCCTTGCAAAATTTCTTTAAATTTTACCACAAATTAGCATTTATAATATATAGTTGCTTTTATTCTTACAATTTTTGGTTTATTTTCAAATTCAAAAAAGAAAAATTGAGTATTTTTTAGATACTCAATTTTTTTTAATTTAAAACTAATAGTGTTTTAAAACAATTAGTTGGACTCAACGATCCCTTTAATTGTGTCTAAAATTCCATCACTAGTTTTGGTTGTTGGTTTTTCAAAATTAGTTCTTTCAATAAGTGAGTCACCAATTGTTTTGCTAATTTTACCAGCTTTTGGATCACTACTGTCATAGAGGAATTTGGTTTGCCCATCATTTGTATGTTTTAGTGCTTCTAGCATTGATTTCATTGATAAAATAACTGAATTTAAATTAGCTAATTTAGCATAAAGATTTCATTGTATGTCTTTAGCTGCATCACCTTGTTTTTCAAATGTTTTTCCAGTGGTTTTTTCTGCCTCTTGGATTTGAGCCAAAATTCCATCACGTTCTTTGGTTAACTCATCTAATTTAGTTTGAGTTATGTAATCTTTGGTTGGGACAAAGTAAGCTCCAACTTCAGCAATGTAGTCAAGGTTACTCATAGTTTTACCTGTTATATCATTGGTTCCTGTGTAGAGTCACTCTAAGAATTTAACTGCGCCTTTGTTGATTTTTTCATCATCTGTTTTAATAGGAATAATTGATGAACCACCTGATCAATAAGCTGAATAAGGAGCATCTGGTGTTGCTTTTAAAGCTTGTCCAATTGTATAAACATCTTGATAGGTTGCAAAGTTTGCAATTTGATCTGGGAAAAGTGAACGAGATGTAGCTGTGTCAATTGATTGTTTAATACCTACACCTGGAACATATCCAAAAGCAGTATGATATAGTAAAATGTCGTGACTTCCTCACTCACCAAATCCACCTGGTTTTTTGTAGTTTTTGTACTGAATTGCTTGAATAATTTTGTCTTTTCCATTTACTTGAGTTTTGATTGTGTTAATTTTACTTGTAAATTTATCATAAACTGATTTAAATTTATCTTGTAAACTAGCATCTGTATCAATTGGGAATTCAAAAGATGGAGTACCTGTTTTATCTGTGATGTCTCATAAACCTTTACCAGTGTTTGAAATAACATCTTTAACAAGTGATTGGTGTGCATAGTCAATGTCAAAAATTGAAATATTTGCAGTTTCATCATTTAAAATGCTTGTTTTGGATGAATCAATTTGAATTCCAGCAACAAAATTGTTAGCAAATTCCAAAGCACTTTCAATTGTTGTGAAGGTGCTTTGGTTAATGTGCATATTTTTGAAAACAGTATTACTTTTTGGTTGGATTGCTTTAAATAAGCTATTTGCTGGAACTGAATTCCCTTTATTTTTTGATTCCATAGCTTTTTTATAGAGTTCCATATTTTCATCAACAGTTCCACCACCTTGTTTGATTAAATCAAAAATAATGGCCATGTTGTCTAAGTTAAAACTTGTAGCATCAACATCATTTACATTGAAAGGAATATTGAATAATTTATTGTTGCTTAGGTTTAATTTATTATAATTATTAACCACTTCTTGATTAAATAAACTTGGATTTAATTTAGATGATAATGATGATAAGTCTAATAATCTATTGTTTCGATTAGCAACTATTGCAGATGTAACATCACCTAAAACAAGAGCTGGAAAATCTTTGCTTTTTGTAGAAAAAGCTGTTTCTAAGTTATCAGCAGTATCTTGTTGAGTTTTAGTTTTTGTTTCATCTTGTAATTGTAATCTAACTGGAACAAAATCTGGGTCATTTTTAAATTTTTCATTGTAATATGGGATTAACCCATTTTTGTGTTGCCCGAGACTATCTAGAGCAAAAATTAGTGGTCAATATTTACCTTGTGAAGTAGCAAACTTAACCTCTTTGGTTTGAACTACAGGGGTGGTTTCTGCTGGATTTGATGATTTGCCACTTTCATCTGAGTGAGAACCATTCTTATCCTCTTTAGTTTGATCTACAGGGGTGGTTTTTGCTGGATTTGATGATTTGGCACTTTCTTCTGATTGAGAACTATTAACATTAGCACAAGATGCTAAAATAGCTATTGGGGCCAAAACAGGCAACCCAAATAAAATTTTTTTAAATTTCATTAAAAAATCGCTTTCTATAAAAATATTTTATATTATTAAATAAATTAAAAAAGTTTCATTTTTTTTCATTATATTTTTAAAAAAAATGTAAAAAACTTAAATTTTACTATAATTAAAGTATTTAATTATTAAAATGAGAATATTTTTATGCAAAACGAAAAGTTAATAGAAGTAAAAAATTTAAATTTTTCTTATGATAAAAAATATCAATTAAAAATTTCAAATTTAACTTTGCCACCTAAAAAAATTATTACATTGCTTGGACCATCTGGATCAGGTAAAACAACTTTTTTAAATTTAATAGCTGGGTTTTTAAACTCAAATAACCAAATTGTCAATTACAAGAGTTTTGAAAACATTGGTTATATAATGCAAAAAAACAATTTGTATGAGCAAGTTAGTGTTATTAAAAATTTGTGAATTAGCACAAAAAATTCTACAAAATGAACAAATTCCACTTATAAAAAAATTATTTCTGAGTCTAATAAATTAACTGACAATAATAAACAAAAATTATTAAATAATTTAGATCAGCAATCTTTTTTTTAAACAAATCAAAAAAATTTTATTTTAAAATTTACAAATATAAATTTTGATTTACATTGCTATTGCGACCTAAATTATTTTTGAATTTTTTAAAACAAAGAAAGCAAATTTTTGAATTACAAGTTGACAATTTGCTCAAAATTTTGCAAATTGAAAATATCAAATTCAAAAAAGCTAGTCAAATCAGTGGGGGACAACAACAACGTGTTGCTTTTGCCAAAGCAATTATTAAAGGAAATGATCTAGTTTTAATGGATGAACCTTTTGCTTCTTTAGATGCGAAAATCAAAGAATCAACTATAAAATGATTGGAAAATATCAAAAATCAATTTGACTTGTCAATTATTTTTGTTACTCATGACCAAGTTGATGCTCTTAAAATTAGTGATCTTGTTGTCTTATTAAAAGATGGAGAAGTTGCCCAGTTTGGCACACCACAAGAACTTTTTGAAAATCCAAAAAACCTTTTTGTTGCAAAATTCATAGGTAATCCTGAAATTATTTTTCTTGGAAAACATAATGAAATTGAATCTTATATTAGAGGTAAATATATTAAAGTTTCAAAAGGGACAACAAATGAAGTGATTAGTTCAAAAAATATAGGAGATGGCTTTTTAACTAAGATTTTTTACAAAAAACATCAAGTTCAAATTGAACTAATTACAACTGAAAACTTTGAAAATCAGTTTGTTGAACTTGAATATGATGAAAGCAAAGTTTTATTTTTTGACAAACAAGGACAGAGAGTTTATGAACTTTAGTGAAAAATTAGTCAAACTAAAAGTTAAAAAGCAAAATTTAGTTAGTATTTTCCTAATGAGTCCAATATTGATGTTTATTTTTGTTTTTTCAATTTATCCTATTGTTGATGCATTTGTTCAATCTTTTAAAATCCAAGATCCACTTGGACCACAAACAACAGTTGGCATTGATAATTATAAAAAGCTTTTAGTGGATGCGAATTTTAATAATGCAATTCAAAATAGCACAATTTTATTTTTTGTTAGTTCACCAATTGCCTTATTTGGCGGATTTTTAATCGCTTTGCTTTTAGACAAATTGTCTACAAAAATCAGTCAAAAATTTTTTGTAACTGCTTTGTACTCACAATTTTTCATTTCAGCTTTTGCTATTGGCCTCTCATTTACCTTTTTATTTGGAGAAAAAAATATGCTTTCCAAAATTTTAGGCATTGATTTTTCTTTTGGAACAGGCAAAAAAGCAATTGACTTAATTTGACTTTATATAATTTATCAACTTTGACGAGCAATTCCATTTAATACTGTCTTGTTTTTCTTTGCTATTTCTAATATTAACAACAGATATCGCAAAAATTTTGTTATTGACAAATTAAGTTTATGAGATAAAGTTGTTAATCTTTATCTCAAGGAAATTGGTGTGCAATTTATTGTTATTGCATACACCAATTTCATTTTTGCAACAATGCTTTATCCTCCCGTCATCACAGGTGCAACTAATTTAAATTTGCACAAAGGACACACCATTGCTTCATATATTATAGATTCATCAAAAGATAATTTATACAAAAGAAATGCTGCTTCCTTTATTTCATTGCTATTTTTAATAGCTATTTTTAGTTCATTTATTATTTTTAATCCAAAAATATGAATTAAAATTTATCAGTTTTTTAAAAAAATCACAAAGGTGAAACGTGTTTAAAAATAAGTGAAATTATTCTGGGATTTTAGGACAAATATTTTTGTGAGCCTTGCTTTCTTGTGTTTTAGTTTTGTTTTTATTCCCTTTATATTATTTAATAGTTAGTGCTTCATTGCCAATTGCAAAACAAGACAACCCTGATGCTAGTTTAAAAATTAGTGGTTATTTTTTTCAAAATTTCAAGCAATCAATAGATAAAAATTTCTGAAATGGGCTTGGCAATTCTTTAGGAACTATTATTTTAGTCAACTTTTTCCGTTTAACTTTGTATACTCTTGGAATTTTTGGAATTTGATGAGCTAGCAAAAAAGCTAAAATTATTTTTTTAAGCATTTTTGCAATTGTCTCAATGATTCCTGAAGTTACAACCTATATTGGGCTGGCAAAATTATTAAATGCAAATAACATTGTTGATAAATCTCCTATATTTTCATTAGTAATAAATCAAATTTTTTCTTTTTTTAGTTTTTATTTTTTATACAAAAGTATTGAAACTGTTTCACAAGATAAATTGCAACTTGCCAAAATTGATAATTTATCAACTTTTTCTCAATTTAAATTAATTTTCTTTCCACAACTTAAAATGGGTTACTATTTAATTATTATTTTTTCATCTATACAGGCTTGAAATGACTATTTATGGCCACATTTCATTTTTGCTTTTAGAGACCAAGCAACTATTTCAATTTGATTTAGTTATACAGGACAAAATCCTCAAGGGACTTTTCAAAATATTCAAGCTGCAGGTTCACTATTTGCTGTTTTAGTCCCTTTGACTATTTATTTAATATTTTCACCATTTATCAATAAGGTTAATAGTAAAAGTTTTAGTTAGTTTGTTTTATTGAGTAAAAAATAAAAAATTGAGTAATTTTAATACTCAATTTTTTTATTTTGAAAAGTATTAATTTATTTTAATCCGAATCAACAATACCCTTTATAGAACTTAAAATTTGTTCACTAGTTTTGATTGTTGGTTTTTCAAAATCAGTTCTTTCAATAAGAGAATCGCCAATTGTAGTTGCAATTTTACTAGCTTTTAAATCACTACTGTCAAAAAGTAATTTTATTTTTTTATCACTTGTTTGCTTTAGTGCGTCCAACATTGATTGCATAGACAAAATAGTTGCATTTAAATTACCTAATGTAGTATAAAGTTGTCAGTTGATATTTTTGGCATCATCACCTTGAAGTTTGAAAGTTGGACCAGTAGTTTTTTCCTCTTCCTTAATTTGAGTTAAAAGAGCATCTCGTTCTTTGATTAATTCATTTAATTTAATTTCACTAACATACTCTTTTGTCGGCACAAAGTAAGCCCCAACTTTTGCAATATAGTCAAGGTTGCTCATTTTTTTCCCAGTGATTGTGTTATCACCAGTGAAAAGTCACTCTAAAAATTTAATAGTTCCTTTATTAATTATTTTATCATCACTTTTGATAGGAATAAGCGATGAACCTCCTGACCAATATGCTAAATAGGTAGAATTTGGAATTGATTTAAGTGCTTGTCCAATTGCATAAACATCTTGATATGTTGCAAATTTAGTAACTTGTTTAGGGAATAAAAATCGGGATTTTTCTCCATCCATAGATATTCCAGGCATATATCCAAAAGCAGTGCGATATAGCAAAATATCATGACTCCCTCACTCACCAAATCCACCTTTTTTCTTATAATTTTTAAATTGAATGGCTTGAATAATTTTCTCTTTTCCATTCACTTGGATTTTAACTTGCTTAATTTCTTTTGTAAATTTATCATAAGCTAATTTAAACTCATTTTGTAGTTGAGAATCTAAATTAATAGGAAATTCAAAAGAAGTTTTTCCATTTTTTGTTTTAATATCTCACAAGGCTTTGCCAGTGTTTGAAATTATATCTTTAATAAATGATTGATCTGCATAATCAATGTCAAAAATTGAAATATTATCAGTTTCATTATCTAAGTTTTCAATTTTTGACGAATCAATTTCAATTCCATCAACAAATTTGTTAGCAAATCCTAAAGCGCTTTCAATAGTTGTAAAAGTCTCTTTATTTATTGTTAAACCTGCAAAAATGTGATTTGTTTTTGCTTTAATAGCTCTAAATAAACTATTTTTGGGCACGGAATTTCCTTTATCCTTGGAATCTATAGCTTTTTGATAAATATCCATAGATTCATCAACACTCCCACCGCCTTGCTTAATTAAATCAAAAATAATTGCTATGTTATCAAGATTAAAACCTATAGCATCAACATCTTTAATATCAAATGGAATATTAAATAATTTGTTGTTGCCAAGATTTAATTTGTTGTAATTTTCAACAATTGATTTTTTAAATAAGTTGGGGTTTAATTTAGTTGTTGACAAATCTAACAATCTATTATGTTGATTTGCTGCAATTGCGGATGTTACATCACCTAAAATTATTGATGGAAAGCTTTTGCTATTTGTTGAAAATGCTTTTGTTAGATTATTGGCAGTTTCAAGTTGAGTTTCTGCTTTAGTCTCTTCATTAAGTTGCAATCTGACTGGAACAAAATCTTCATCATTTTTAAAAGTTTGATTATAATAAGGAATCAATCCTGTTTTATGCTCACCTTTGGCATCAAGTGCATAAATAAGTGGTCAAAATTTGCCTTGTGAAGTAGCAAATTTTACTTCTTTATTTAATATTGTAGGTGTTTCGTTTTTTTGCTCAATTTTAGGATCTTGAGCACTAACAGTGCCACAAGCAACTAAAATTGTTGTAGTTGCCAAAATTGGCAAAATAGATAAAATTTTTTTTAATTTCATTTATTAAATTGCTTTCTGTAATTTAATTTATTTTATTTATTAATTTTTTAAGCATTTTTATAAAAATGCAAGTTAAATTTTATTAGAATCAACAAATATATATTTGAAAAATAAAAAAATTTCACAAAATTATTAATATTTCTAAAAAAAATAATTAATTTTGTAATGTATCTCATTTATATTCTAAAGTTAATGATAAAATTTCAAATTAATGTCTAAAATTATTGTTAATAACTGCAAAATAATTTATGAAATTAAAAAATCTATTTTTGTAGCTTATAGTTTTAAAATTTTTCATAAAGGTGAAGTAAAAAATTTGGTTCAGCAAGTCAAAAATCAACACAATGATGCTAGTCACATTTGTTATGGATGAAGATTAGATAGCAATAATTTTGGTTTTTATGATGCTGGCGAGCCTAAAGGAAGCGCTGGTCAACCTATTTTTAAAATCTTGGAACACCAAAATATTGTTCAAATTTGTGTTGTAGTGGTTCGTTATTTCGGAGGTGTCAAACTCGGGGTTGGACCACTAAGCAAATCATATTTGCAAAGCACTAAACAAGTGCTTGAAGAAAGTAAATTAATTGATTTTACTCAAAAATTTTATTACAAATTTAGTTTTAGTTTTTCAGAACAAAAGCAGTTTTGAACATGACTAAAACAAATAAAACTAATTGAAACAACAAGAAAAACAAAAGATGATTTTATTGAAATATATTTTGAAAGTGAAACCAATATCGATCCACCTCATTTTGGCAAGTTAGAAAAATTAAAATAAAAAAACACCAAATACTTGGTGTTTTTTAGTTAGTTTAAAATACTTTAGATTTTTGACATATCAACATCTGCGCGTTGAGTAGCAGTAGCTTGAAATAATGGGTAAGTTGATAAACCTAAAGTGCTAGAAATAACTGTGGTAGGTCAAGTAAAAATACCTGAGTTGAAGTTAGTTACTTTAGAGTTGTAAACACGACGAGCTGCAGCAATTTCACGTTCTAAGTAAATAGATTGTTCCATTCCTTCTTTATATAACTCACTAGCCTTTAATTCTGGATAATTTTCAAAAGTTAAAGCCATTCTTGAAAAAACATTGTTTGTTAATTCATTCAATTCACTACTATTTGCAATTTGACCACCTGAGTTTCTCATTGAACGAAGGCGGGCAATATCTGAAAATAATGATTTTTCATGTTCTTTGTAAGAACTAATTAGGTTTGAAACTTTGATAAGTGTATCTGCTCTTTTAGCTAATTGTGTTTCAATAGTACTTGCTGCTTGATTTATTTCGGTTTGTTCTCTAATCAAACTATTTCTTCTAACAAAGAAATAAATTGGAGCTGCAAAAAGTAAAATTGTTCCAAAAACTCAAAAAATAATTTTTGCAGCAGTGCTTGCAGCTGGTTTTCTTGTAGTGTTGTCTACATTTGGTGAAAAACCTTCTGGAGAACTAACTTTTGTTGGGTCAAATAAATTTGCCATTTTTTCCTTTGTAATTTTGAATTGTTTTTAATTTTATAAAATAATAAATTATAAAATGTTTTTGATTTTTTACAATATATTTCTATAAATATTTACACAAAATTAAGTGAGAACTAATAATTTTAAAAATAAAGCTAATTTTGCTATTTTGTTTTTCTAAAAGGACTATAATTATACTTGTAAAAATATTTTACAAAATCTTAATACTTAATCATATTAACTAAATGTTTAAAACAAAAAATTTATTACATTTTTTAAACAAAATTTGATTTTTTTGCTACAATATGTAATGGTTCTGATTTCAAAGGACAAAATGGGGGGTTTGCAGAGCGGCCAAATGCGGGTGGCTGTAACCCACTTTCTTCGGATTCGGGGGTTCGAATCCCTCACCCCCCACCATTTTGCCCCATAGCCAAGCGGTAAGGCAACGGTTTTTGGTACCGTCATGCGTTAGTTCGAATCTAACTGGGGCAGCCATTTGTTTGTTAAAGGACTCCATTTACCTAGCGTATGCTAGGTTTTTTATTAAAATTAAGAAAATAGGTTTCAAAAGAACGTTTTTATCTAAAATATTTTAAAATATGAAAAAATTAGAAAAAATTACACCATGGCAAGAAGATTTTGCCAAATGATACATTGATGTTATAACTCAAGCAGATCTTATGAGCTATGCACCTATAAAAGGTACTATATACTATAGACATCATGGATTTTCAATTTGAGATAAAATTCGCCAAATTGTTACTTATAATCTTTCTTTTAAAAATGTTAAAAATGTTTATTTACCTTCATTAATTCCACAGTCTTTTATTTTAAGAGAAAAAGAACATGTTGAAGGTTTTGCTCCTGAACTACTTACAATAACTCATGCAGGTGAGAAAGAATTGGCTGAAAAAATTTACATTAGACCAACTAGTGAGGTTCTTTTTGCTGATTTTTTTAAAAAGGAAATTGACCTTAATAATAAACTACCTTTAATTTATGCTCAATGAACATCTGTGGTGCGTTGAGAAAAGACCACAAATCCTTTTTTAAGAAATACTGAGTTTTTATGACAAGAAGGTCACACTGCTTTTGCAAATGCTTATGAAGCAAAGCAAAATGCAATTGAAATGATTGATTTTTATCATCATTTCTTAAAAGAGTACCTTGCAATTCCAACTATTTTAGGTGAAAAAACTCCTCGTGAACGTTTTGCAGGAGCTGAACAAACATACACAGTTGAAGCTATGATGTTGAATGGAAGAGCATTGCAATCTGGGACTTCACATTATCTAGGCCAAAATTTTTCTAAAAGTTTTGACATTACCTTTAAAAACATTGAAAATCAACTAGAAAATGTTTATCAGAGTTCTTGAGGTATTTCAACAAGATTATTAGGAGCCATTGTTATGTCTCATAGTGATGATCGTGGCCTTGTCTTACCACCTAAAATTGCACCAAACCAAATAGATATATTAGTTTTTTATGGAAATAAAAATCCTGAATTAAAAGAAGTGGCAAAAAATTTAGCACAAATTTTAAAAAATAATAAAATCACTGTCAATATAAATGATGACGATAACCAACAAGTTGGTTTTAAAATTGCAGATTCTGAAGTTCATGGAACTCCAATTAGAATTGAAATAGGTCCACGTGATTATGCAAACAATCTCATTACTATTGTTAGACGTGATACATTAGAAAAACAACAATTTAAACTAGAAGAATCAAAATGAGAAGAAGAATTTGTAAATCATATCAATGATTTACTAACAAAAATTCAAGACAATTTATTGTCACAGGCCCAATTAAGATTAAAAAATAATTTTGTTTACACAAATAATTTTGAAGAATTTACACAACACACCAAAATTAATAAGTTTGTTGTTGTTCCATTTGAAGAAGATTCAACTGTAGAACAACAAATACAAGAAGTAACCGGCGCTACTGCTCGTTGTATTATTAATGTTGATTCATTTAATTATTTAAATATACCTGATCAAGATAATTCATTATTTAGCAAAAAACCTACTAAAAGATTTGTACTTTTTGCAAAAGCATACTAAAATTTATTTAATAAAAAATTTACACAAAGGAGAACTAATGGCAAGTTTTAACTTATCCAAAGCTGAAGAAATCAAAAATAAAATTACAGAATCAAAAGCAGCTATTGTAGTCTTTTCACAAAAAGGGTGCGGAGCATGTGTGATGTTTGAACCTACTATTGAAGAAGCAGAAAAAAAATTTCCTGCTCTTACAATTATTAAATATAATATTCGTGAGGACCTTGAATTTGCTAATGAATCTCGTATTCAAGCGACACCTACAACCTTTTTCTATCGTGATGGAAAATTCCTAGCACAAGAAGTTGGTTATTTTAGAATTGAACGTTTAGAGCAAATTTTAAAAACTCATAAACTAATTGATTAATAATATAAAAATAAATAAAAAATAAAAAACTCACCTTAAAGGTGAGTTTTTTATAATTGTTTTTTTAAACTTTTAAGTTATGATAAACATCTTGAATATCATCATCTTCTAAAAAAGTATCAATTTGGTTTAAAAGTTTTTCAGTTAATTCTTCTGACAGTTCAACTTCTTCGCTAGCAAAATAACTAATTTCTACTGTTTTAAATTCAGGATTAAATTTTTGCTCAATAGCATTTTTCAAATCTGGAAAAGTTCTAGGCTCACAATAAATTTCAAATGTTTCATCATTTGCAAGAAAATCATTAGCTCCATTTTCAAGTGCAAACATCATAACTTCATCCTCATTTAAATTGGTTTTATCAATTTCAATTAAACCTTTTTGTTCAAAAATATAAGGAATTGCGTTTTGTTTTCCAATTTGTCCATTAGCTCTTCTAAATAAAGCTTGTAAAGATGAAATTGCACGATTAACATTGTCTGTTAAAATTGTAACAATCAATGTAACACCATGAGCTAAATTTCCAGAATAAATTAATTCCTTAAAATTTGCCCCATCACTTGCGCCACCTGTTGCTTTTGCAATAGCTTTTTCAATATTTGCTTTAGGCATTGATTTGGCTTTAGCTTTTGCAACAATCATTCTAAGCGCTGAGTTTGAATTTAAATCTGGCCCACCTTTAGCTGCTGCTACCATAATTTCCTTGGAAAATTTATTAAATATCTTTGCTCTAATTGCATCTTGAGCACCTTTACGATGCTTGATATTTGCTCATTTTGAATGTCCTGCCATTTTAAACCTCTAATTTTAATTTTGGTTTTGGTAATTTATTTCTCTTATGTTCACTAATTTTGTGAAGATATTCAATTCTTTCTTTTTTGGCTTTGCTCAATTTAGATGAGTTTGCTAAAAATAAATCAAATTCCTTATAAGTAAATCCCATTTCATTTTCATCACTTTGATTTTCTCAAAGTCCAGCTGAAGGTGCTTTTTGTAAAATTTCTTCATTGACACCTAAAAACTCAGCTAACTGATACACTTGAGATTTAGTTAAATTCACAATTGGCAACAAGTCTACACCACCGTCACCATACTTAGTGAAATAACCAATGTACATCTCAACAAAATTGTCTGTTCCTAAAACTAAATAATCATGTTCTTGAGCTAAAGCATATAATGTTGTCATTCTTAATCTAGGTTGGATATTTGCAATAGCTAAATGATCACTAACATTGAGTGCTTTTGAAAGTTTTTCAAAAGTTTCTTTTAAACTTACAGTAGTAACTTTAATATCAAACTTTTTAACTAGCTTATTGATATGCTCAACATCAGTGGTCATATCTCTAATTGGCATAATAACACCTAAACTATTGTTAGGAAAAGCTTTCTTAGCTAAAACACCAACAAGAGCTGAGTCAATTCCACCTGATAAACCAACAATAACTCCTTTTTTGTTAGCTTTTTTAACTTGATTTTTAATTCACTTTACTAAATAGTCTGCATATTTTTGAAAATTATTCATAGTATAATTTGGAAACCTAAAAATTTTAAATAAAATAGCCAATTCTAAGTTTGGCTATTTTCTTATGGTACTTTTGTATATGGCGCGCCCGGAAGGAGTCGAACCCTCAACCTCTTGGGCCGTAACCAAACACTCTGTCCAATTGAGCTACGGGCGCATTTTTTGGAGGCACCAACCGGACTCGAACCGGTAATCAGGGTGTTGCAGACCCATGCCTTGCCATTTGGCTATGGTGCCAAACCAAAAAGATATTATAACATATTTTTTATAAAATTAGTTTTTTTGAAAATATTAAATTATTTTTTTACAGTAAAAATTTTATTCATAACTTGTAAATGAAAATAAAATAGTAATATTTATGGTAAAATTCTAATTTAATTATGCAAAAAATTACAGTTTTAATACCTTGTTACAACTCAGGAAAATTTCTATTAAGACTGCTTACATCTTTAGACAAACAAACCAATAAAGATTTTCACATTATTTTTTTAGATGATTTTTCTAAAGATGCAACTTTATCAATGTTGAAAAATTGAACTGCAAAAAATGAAAGCAATTTTTTATCAATTAAAATAATAGAAAATAAGCAAAACAAAGGTATAGCATACAATCGCAATCTCTTAATTGACTCTTGCGAAACTTCACACTTTATTTTCTTCGATTCAGATGATAAATTATCTCCAAAATGTATTGAGATTTTTTCTCAATATTTAGATAAAGGTCAAGATATGGTTTTTTCTAAATTTAATTTATTTTTTAGAAATATTCCTTTGATAAATATTTTTTTTAAATATAGAAAAATAAAGAAAAATTTAACTCCCGAACAAATCATCAAATCTGGTTTTAATTTTGTTTGAAATATTTTGATTAATAAAGAATTTTATAAAAAAATTGGAGCAAAATTTTTAGAAAATTACAATTGCGAAGACATGCTTCTTCCTTTGTTAGTGCTCAAAGCAGGAAAAATTTCTTTTACAAATCAAATTACACATTCATATTTTTTAAATTCCGGTTCTATAAGCAATACAAAATCTGTTTTTAATTTAGAATCGCTAAATGCTAATGCTCATTATTTTTATGAATTAGTTATTAAACACAATTTACTTTCAAAGGTTTTAATTCATAATTTAGATATATTTTTATTAAAATCTCTATTTTTTATGGTTAGGCCTATTAAAAATAATGAAAAATCCAGAGAAATTTATTTGCAAAGTTGAAAAGAAATAGAAAAAATAAACAAATTACTTGAAGAGTGAAAAGTTTATGAACGTTTTATGAATTTAAAAACAAATGATTTTCATTTTGTATCTTCATACAAATTAAGTGCAAAGGTTTTTAAATTTTACACAAAAAATTTATCAAAATTCGTTTAATTAGTGCGATTAATAGTTAATGCTTTTTAAGTTACGAAGGGTTTGAATTTAAGATATGAAAATTCGAAAATGCATTATACCAGCAGCAGGTTGAGGAGCTCGATTTTTGCCTCTTACCAAGATTGTTCACAAGGAATTAGTACCTGTATTAAATAAACCAGCAATCGATTATTTGATTCAAGAAGCTTTTGATGCTGGTATTGAAGAAATCTATTTAATTGTTTCACCACGAAAAAATGAAATTATGGATTATTTTCGCAAATATGATTTACTAGAAGAACAACTTGAAAATAATAAAAAATATGAACTTTTAGATTTGGTTAAACTAACCAATCGTGAAAGTAAAATAAAAGTTATTTATCAAAATGAACAACTTGGTTTGGGCCATGCTATTAGCATTGCCAAGTCTAAAATTGGCAATGAGCCATTTGCAGTTATTTTAGGTGATGATTTGATTGATGGCACTTCACCAGCTATTGGACAACTTATTAACATTTACAACCAAACCCAATCTAATGTAATTGGTGTAGCAAATATAGATATCGAGCAATCAAACAAATATGGGATTGTTGCTGCCAAAAATGTAAATGATTTAAACCAATCTATTTTTGAGATTGACTATGCTATTGAAAAACCTGATCCAAAAGAAGCACCTTCAAATAAAGCAATTATAGGTCGTTATGTTTTCAATCCATCTATCTTTAATTTATTAAAGCATCAAAAAGCGGGTGTTGGTGGTGAAATTCATTTAGTTGATGTTTTTCCGAAATTAATGGAAACGGAAAAAATTTATGCCGCCCAATTAAAAGGTAATCGATATGATTTAGGCTCTGTTTTAGGCTTTTTGAAGGCTAATATTGATTTTGGTCTAAAAGATGCTCAATATAAAAATGAGTTAATAAAATTTATAAAAGAAAAAAACTATGATGAAAATTAATCATAGTTTTTTCTTTTTTTTATGTTTTTAAATTCAAAAAATTATTTAGCAATATCAAATTGTGGTGGCAATTGAGATTCAAATGTGTAAGTTTGACCATTTAAGTGCTCAAATGTTATTCGAAAAGCATGCAATCTTTGACCAAAATCATCAACTTTTTTACCATAAACTCCATCTCCATAAATTGGAAAACCAATATGTGATAAGTGGACTCTAATTTGATGAGTGCGACCTGTTTCTAAACTGCACTCAATTAAGCTAAAATTTTGTTTTTCATAAACAAAATTTTTAATTAATTTAACATTTGTGATTGCATTTTTAGAGTTAAAGTTTGATACTACTTTTTTAAGAGGATTTTTCTTATCACGAGCTAAAGGCATATCAATACGCATTTTTTTGTGCAAAATAGTTCCGACAGTAATTGCTTGATATTCGCGAATAATCTTGTGTTCTTGCAACTGTTTTGCTAAAAAAGTGTGCATTTCATTAGTTTTAGCAATCAAAATTAAACCACTTGTGTCTTTATCGAGTCGGTGCACAATGCCTGGTCTTAGACTGCCATTAACATCAGATAGTTTATTTTGAAAATGAAAAACTAATGCATTAGCTAATGTTTCATTTCAATTTCCAACTCCAGGATGTGTCACCAGTCCTGATGGTTTATCCACCACTAAAAGATCATTGTCTTCGTAAACTATGTTAAGTGGAAAATTATATGGAGAAAGTTCACTTGGAGTTTCTTGCAGTTCAAAACTAAATTCAATAGTTTGGTTTGATTTTATCAATGTTTTTGTTTTATTAACCAGCAAACCATCAACAAAAACTTTATCACTTTCAATTAACTGCTTTGAAAGTGATCTTGAAATTTGCGCAATGCTAGAAATTAAAACATCAAGGCGTTGTTCTGAACCTTGATGTTTAAATGTAAATGTTTTATTGTTTACTTGCATTAATTTGCCAAAGTTGCTTGTGATAGTATAAAACTAATTCATCTAACAATGGGGTTAATAAAACCAATTGTGGATTTTGTACTTCATATAAACTCTTAATAAAATCAAGAATTTTTGAAATTTGCTCACTCAAACTACTTCATACTTCTTTTTCTGAGTAAAATTTTGAAGTTTCTAAAGTAATTAATGAGTTTTTGCGAATTTCATCAAAATCAGTGTTGGCAAACTTACCAAACATTAAGTTTTTTTCAGCAACTTCATCAACAAAATCAATTGTTTGACTTGCTAATTTATCTGTATATTTATGAACTACTAGAAAATTTGAACCTTGAACATTTCAATGAAAATTTTTAATATTATTGTACAAAACAAAAAGAGAAGCTTGAAGTTTCTCTATTTTATTAGTTAAAGTTTGCATAATCTAAATTATTTTTTGTTTTTAATAGCTTTAGCAGCCATTTTATTGAACCGTTCAATACGACCAGTAGTTCTTGCAAGTGAGTGATCACCTGTAAATTGTGGGTGACAACCTGAACAAATATCAATTGTAAATTTGTCAATAGTTGTTTTAAATTCATACTGATTATTGCAAGTTGTACAACTTACTTTTAGTGTATGAGAATTTGGATGAATATTTTTTTGCATAAAATTCCTTTAATTTTAGTTAAATTAGTTTAAATTATACACTTTTTTTAAAATTGTTTTGCCAAACTAATTAATTCAGCCTTATTTTCATCAACAAGCTCTGCAGAAGACTTTTGATTATTTGGACTTACTTTGGTCCCTGCCAAAACAAATGGTTTGTTTTCAATTGTTGCTCCTAACCATTTAAAAGTTTGCAAAATAAAATTAGTGTGGTCTCCAAAAGGATACCAACCAAGAGGTGCTCCTTGTGAAGTGATTATTTGAATATTTTTAATGTTTGTAAGTAGACCTGTAATTTTTGCTAATTGTTTATCTAACTTAAAAGTTTTGTCAGCAACGATTATTGCATCAAAAAAGTTTTTTGTAGTTGCTGAATAATGAAAGTTTGTCATTGAAGTTGAAAAAACAATTTTGTCAGCTTTTTTAAGTTTTTCAATTCAAAATTCAGATTCAGATTCTTCTCAAAATTTATTATTTACAATATTTCCTTTGTTAAGAGAAACGTTTGCTAATTTATATTTATTTAAATCAAAAACCTCAATGTTATCATTTGGATTTAATTCAGCATATGATTTTACAAAAAAATCAGTAATTGCTGATGAATATGAGCCTTGCAATTCATTAACTGATGACTTGATTACTAAAATGTTCATAATTTATCCTTTATTTTTTAAAAATTATTTGCCAATTTCTCAATTTGTGAATCAAATTTTTTCAACAATTCTTCTTTAGAATGAAACTCATAACCACGATAAACAACAAGATTTTCATTGATGTTTTGCGCACCTATAAATTTAAAAGTTCCAGCAATAGAATCTTCAATATTAAATGGTAATAGTTGTTCCTCAGAACTGTGATATGTTGTAATAATTTGAACATTTTTGATGTTATCAACTAGTCCAACAGAACCACCTTGCTTACTATATTTATAAGAAAAAGTTTTATCTGCTAAACACACTGCATCAAAAAAGTTTTTTATCTCAGCTGTGTATCCTCAATTTATTATAGGAGTTGAAATAATTATTTTGTCAACACTTTTTAATAAATTAATCAGCCTATCTGATTCAGTATCAACTCAAAATGTTGCTTTATTATTAGTGTTTAATGAAATATTACTTATTTTTTCACTAGTTAAATCTAAATTTATTACTTCTAAACTTGAATCTTTGGCCAACAAAAATTCAATAAATCTCTCAGCTAAAATAGTTGGTTTGGAATGATTATTTAGCTCAGATTTGATATATAAAATTTTCATTTTTTTCTTATCTCCTTGTTTTTTTATATAATTATAACTTAAATTCATTTTTGGAAAGGGTAATTATGTTTAAAATTTTAAAACATATATTTAGCTCGTTTTTGAAAAAAAGAACTATTTTTCTAGGTCTAACGACTCTAATTTTTTTCACAGTTGGAGTCTTTACACTACTATCTACAACAACAAGTGCATATAACAAAAAATTAAATGATTATAAAAGAGTATCTGGTCTTCAAGATGCTACGATTAATACTGACTTTAATTTTTTTGGAAACGCAGCTAACAACGGTTATACAAAACTTCCTAATCAAATTTATGAAATTAAAAACCAAAACAATAATAAAAAACAATTAGTTATTAGTACTAATTTTGTTTCTTTATCAACTATTGATAAGTCAAAAGCAGCTGAATATGCAAATAAATATATTTTGACTTCAGACTTATTAAATCAATACTATTTAAATAATTTAAATAGCAACTCTTTAGATACACTATCTATTAATGTTAAAGAAAAAGCAGTTGCTCCTATTTATCAAAAAACTGGAGACCAATATCAAAAAACTAGTAAAACATATTCAATTGGTCACTCAGAAAATATTACTTTAGATAAAAGCGATTACAAACTTAGTGATGTTATTTTGTATCACAAAGAATCTGATAAATATGTTATTGATTTTGTAAAAGATTTCGTTATTAATGTTTTAACAAAACAAGCAACATTTAATTCTGAATTGGCTTCCAAATGAATACAATCAAAAATTGGTGTTAAAGTTGATTCTGATGAAGTTCTCAAATTGCTAGGATTAACTCAAACACAAAATAATGAAACTAAAAAAATAGAAATTACTAATTCTGGCACATCTGGACAGACAACATCTGACAACTCACTAAAAATTGCTACAATCACATTAAATGACAGCCAACAAACAATAAGTTTTAGTAAGACAACTTTCAACTTAACTAAAGAGCAAACATTAAGCTCTAGTGATTTTTTTACTTTTAAACCTAATCAATCACTAAATCTTGATTCATCTTGAATTAAAAATATAGATTCAAAAATTGAATATATAAATCATAGATACGAACTGAACCAAATCAATGATCCAAACAACTTTAGTGGTTTTATTAAACAATACTTAACTCTTTTAAAAGAAAATAATCCCAAAGAGTTTGATAAAATTGCAAATATTAATTATTGAGAAAAAAGAACTACAACTACTACAAATAATGTAAGTCAGTTTAATTCTTCCAAAGTTTCAATTGAAGATTTAAATACTCCAATTTATTTATTAGATAAAAATTCAATATCTGCAGAACCAACAACAATTGCAAAAATACAAAAATTAAGTTCTGATGATATTTTAAACTTAACAAAAGAACAACTCGATGAACTTTCAAATGCTAATATTAAAGATGCAACTTTTTTAAAAATTAGTGAAGATGTGCATCGTTATGCAAATGCATATTTCTATCAACAATTACAACAATACACTCAAACTATTAATGGAAAAGAGCAACCTGCTATTAAAGCAATAGGAACTCGTGAATTTTTAACTTTAGATTTATCACAAAAAGATAAAAAAGAAGGACAAAAAAATCAAATTATTCAATTCATAAATGCAGGAATTAGTCCTCAATATTTTGATCAAATTAAAAGTTTAAAGGATAATTCACAAGGAGAAAGTCAAACAATTGACTTGCCTCAACAAGTTGGAAGACTTTATGATGAAACTTTAAAATATGGCAATAAAGCAAATAGCCCACTTTTCCCAGTTGTAAGTAAAGATAATGACACAAGCATCACAAAAATCCCACCTATTTATGCGGCACAAATTATAAATAACATATTTTCTGGAAATGCAGTTGATCCAAATTACTTAAATGTAGATGTCTCATTTATAACATACCGTGATTCAAACACAGATCCAACAGTCCAAATTGTAAAAACTCAACAAAAAGCTGTACTTTTACAACAAAATGGAACTAATAACATCACACTGGACAAGGCTATTGTTTTAGTAAGTCCAACTCAGTTTGGAGTAATTGAAAAGCAAGGTAATGAATGAATACTAACTAAAATTTTAGGTGATGTGTTTAATCCAGATTCATCTCAATCTAAAGCCTCTGGAAATAGTGGGGTTGTAGAACTTGCTAAATACTTACAAGAAAATAACTATGAAATTAGTGGAAGAATAGGCAAAGATGGTTGGCTAAGATCCAACAATGACTTCTCAAATACCAAAACTGTTCCATTTATTTTTTATGCTCCTGCTACTGACGTTTTAAATGAAATTCAACAGAAAAAAACTATTAATTTACTATTCAAACAACTTGCAAATTCTATTAATAATTCATCAATTGTAGCTCAAGGTTTTTTCTTAAAACCTGATGTAGATGCAATCGCTAAAGCTTTTGCAAATTCAGCTCGTGATTTAAATGTTGTTTCTTTCTTTACAGGGTCAAACACTAATTACAATGTTTTATACAAATGAGTCTTTAAGTCACTACAACACTTAATTAATGACAACCGACCAACTATTATTAGAGATGTTTTGATTAATTTTGTTGATAAAATGATTGAAAAAACACAACAACAAAGTAGTGTTCCAACTCAACAAAGTCTTTATTTAGTTAAACAATTGCAATCACTTAGCTCATTTTTAAAAATTTTTAATGTAAATGTTTTTGATTTATTGTTCAAATCAGCAACACCTGAACAATTATCTAAAGCGATTAAAAATCCAATTGCATTTTTACAAGGAATTAAACAAATTATTTATAGCATTGACTTTTCAATGTTTGTTTCCAAAGTTAATCAATGACTAGAAACAGACAAGATTAGTGAAAATAAAGTAAAAATTTTAACAAGTGCTGATATTTTACAATCATTGCTAAGTTCAATTGATAGTCAAAACTTTAAATCAGGTTTAATTAATATAGTTGATAATATAAATTTTGAAGCTATTATTTCAGCTAAAGTTGCAAGTGAAGGCAAAGGGTTTGTTGGATTTTTAGTTCAACCAATTCTTAATAAAATTGCAGAGCAAAAGAAACGTGACTTTCTAACATTTTTAGAAAAATTAAACAACAAACAATACCAACACTTCAGCAATATTAATGAAGGTTTGAAAAATTTAATAATTAATTTTGACTTAGATGCATTTGCCAAAAACTTTAAAATGGCAACTGTAACTATAGTGGAAAATTCAACCAAAGTTGTAACTGAAAATGGTCAAAAAAGTCAGCAACCTATTGAGTTTGAAAAAAATCAAATTTCAACTAATGGTATTTTAGTTGCTCTTCTTACAACTTTGTTCAAAGATGAACAATCTAAACAAAACACTATACAACAAGTGATTAAAATTTTAAATATCTCTGACAAAGTTGAACAAGCTGGAAGTGAAGACTTTGGAATAAGCATTTTCAAACCAGCAAAAGATGACAATAAAATTGATATTTTTGATTTACAAAATTTAAGTTCATTTCTTTCTAGTGGGACTAGTCTGGATCAAATAATTGAGTCATTAACTGCAAAAGTCACTATAAATAAAACTCTTTTAGCAAAAGATTTAACTCCTGAAGAAAATAAATTTGTTATTGATTTTTTAAATTTCAACTTACCAGGAAATAACAAGGATTTAGCAGCTAAATTAACAGCTTTTAATAAAATTTATAATTTATTTAAAATTAAAAATTTCAAAAAAAATGGAACAGGCAAAAATGCTTTATTACAAAACTTAGTTAGATCACCAGGCGCACCAGCTTTTAGTGGTTTAGCTTCCATTGGAGATTACTACTTCCAATTAACAAATTCAACTTCAGCAAAAAATAGTTCTACTACAAACACAACTGGTAGATCCATTTATGTAATTGCTTCTAGTGAATTAATAAAAAAACTCAAGTCAAATTATATTCAAAATCCAAATAATATTGTTGCTGATGCAATAAAAACTTTTGACTTTTGAATTCGTTTTTCAATTGAAAATAATTTAAGCACTCAAGATTTACGTTCAGCTTTTGAACTCCTTTACAATGAAGCAACTAGTTCTACAAGTGAGTTATCTAAACAACTAAACTCTACTGACTTGTTTGGTCAAACAAATTTAAAAGAAACTGATAGTATTATCCAAGGTTTCCCAAAACCTTCACGTTCAATTTTATTACCTTATCAAACAGCTAATCAATTATTTGGAGACACAGGGATATTAACTAACTTTTTAAATAACAATGCTATTTTCCAAAAACAATTTAAAACCCCTACTGGAACTTCCACTTTAGCTAAATGACTGACTCAAAATCAAGTTGCTCTAGTTGAAAATTTAGGATTGCTAGCCTTTTATAAACAACATTATCCTTTTGATATCAACTTTGCAATTGCTGCACAACAAGTTGTTGAGCAATATTTACTAAACACAAATGCTCCACTAACAGAACTAGACAAAACTATTTTGGCTAATCTTGTTGCAAAGTTTGCAACAACAAATCCACTGGTTCAAGGTTTAAATCTTAGTTTAAAAGGCTTATCTACAATTTTTGCTGCTCAATTGCCTCAAGTTGCACTTTGATTTAGTGTTAATCCTGAAGCAAAGAGTACATCTGAAACAAATGCTGGAAATTTAGCATTTATCTTACTTCATAGATTGCCAAAAGCTGAAAATTTAAAATCTACTACACAACCTAATGGTTTTATTGATTTATTTGCTAGTCTAAAAAATAATTTAGCTCAACAAAAAATCTCTAAGCCCCAACAACCAAGTTTTAATATTGATTACTACTACTTAAATTGAATTGGAAAACAACTCAGTGACGAATCACAAGGTGAATTTTTTGGAATTAGTCTTGGAAATTTCTATTACCAAATTCTCAACAATACCTTAGTTACTAAATCATTTTATAACCTTGTTAATGTCAATGATAATCGAGCTTATGTTATTAAAATTAATGAAGCTTTCTTGAAGGCAAATCACAAGGAAGTCTACACTGGTAAAATAGGCCAAACAAGTGAAGAAATTGAACAACAAATTGCTTCACTTGATCCTAAATATATACTTGAAGCAGCTGGTTTAAAATACATTATTGTTGGAACTGATTTTACAGCTGATTACTTATATCCGGTCTTTGATGAGAAAAATCTTCAAGTTGATCCAACCAATCAAGTGCTTGGTTATGTCAACAAATGAGGTTTTGACAAAGCCCGTTACTCATTTAGAACTACACCAATTAAATCTTATTTACTAATTCAGTTACAGCCTGGCGCTTCATTTAGTCAATTCAAACAAGATGTAGACAAAATGATAACTCAAAACTTTGGAGAAAGCAAACTAGAAAGGGTTTATGGTGCTACTCAGGTTGACTTTTTAAATCCAGAGCGTTCACTTAGAATCTCAGTTGCTACTCAAATTATTAATGGATTCAAAACAGTCAATGTTTACTTAACACTTTTCTTATCTATCTTAGTTATTTTTGCTGTAGCATTTATTACAAAACGCTTCATAAGTCAAAATAATAAAATTTTGGGATTGCTAAGAGCTCAAGGTTATACACTTTTTGAAATCGCAACTTCATTTATTGCAATTTCATTCTTTATTTCATTTATTGGTGGAATTTTAGGATTTATTGCTGGATTTTTCTTAAAAATCCCTGTTATTAATTTAATTTCTGGATTTTGAGAATTTGATGTTAGTTTATTTAGTTTTGAACCTATAACCTTTGTTATATCAATTTTAGCTCCTTTTCTAATTCTAACCTTGTTAGTTTATGCTACTATTTTCTGAATATTGCGACAAAAACCTTCAATGTTGCTCTCTGGAATGAGCGAAGTTAATACTTCTAGTTTTGCTCAAAAAATTGGCAAAACCTTTATGAAAACAGGTGTAACTACTAAATTCTCTATTTCATTAGTAGTTAACTCAATTTGAAAATTAGTTTCATTAATTGTTTCAATTGTGTTAGTACAATTTATTTTAATTTTTAGTTTATCTTCACAAAATATTTTTAATAATGCTATTAATAAAACCTATGAAAATCGGCACTATAACTACAAAGTAAATTTATTTACTCCGACTCGTGAAGGTGGTCCAATTGTTCCATACGACCCTAAAAATGTGGCAAATTCACTTTATGTACCAAGTGGAGATGTTGGTGAGATTAATCAAAGTGCAAGTACTTATTTCGAGCCTGGACAAGCAACTGTAATGGGTTCAAAAAATCAAAATGGTAAACTCAAACCTAACCAACCAATTTTAGTAAGCTACTCATCACTCAATCTTAAATCCGGTAGTGCAAATGGAACAACAATTTTTGACATTGTTCTTGGACAACTACCTGAATCTCTTAAAAATAATATTTTTAGTATCTCCAACAAAGTTATAGAACAAATGGAACAAAGTCAAAATCTTAAAGTTGAAAAACGTAATGGAGTTGATTTTGTCTACAAAGGAACTCCTCCTGATTACCAACCTTATTTCAAATTTATCAAAGATCAAGATAGTAATCAAGGACGCTTTTGATACTTCCAGTACAATAAAAAAATTAATAATTATCAAGCAAGTGAAGTTTCAATTTTTGGTGGAAACCGAAATGCTTATCGTAAATTTTTGGTGGAATCCTATCTAAATCCATCAGTTAACAAAGATTTTTTAATTTCATTTGGTGGAATTGATTTTGATAAATCAAAAGATGAAGTCTATACTTATTTAGACACTAATTATAGTAGCTCTTATTCACAAGAATCTGGTCTTAAAATTTATGGTTATGATGTAAATAGTAAATTGGTTTCTATAACTGATGAAAATGGTAAAAATTTACTAAAAGTTATTGACAATAATTTTAGTCAAAATTCAAATGAACCATATCCAATAGCAGTCAACCAAGTTTTTGCTAAAAAACATGGTGTAGGAATTGGAAGTATAATTGATCTCCCAATTCTCAATTCTGTAAATCGCTTTACAGACTTTATTAATCATAAAAAATCCGAAAAAGTTAAATTCAAAATTGTGGGAATCTCAAACACTTTCATTAATTCTGAATTAATTACAACAAATACTGTTGCTAACAAAATTTTAGGTCTAGATGAATTTAGCGCTGCTCTAGCACCTTACAATGTCAAACCATTTAATGGTATTTTAATTAAGGGTGGAAATATTGATCAACTAACATCTTCATTTGGACTTTATGCTCCATCTGGTTATTGAGCAGGACAACCTGATATTGATGCAAATAAAATAACAGAAGATGATGCAGCTGGATTTTTTGCAAAAATATTTGCCTTTGAACCAAAAAACAGCAACAACACTGGATTGATGCAACAAAAAAACTATAATAAAAAACAAATTGTGGAAGTAATAAATTGAAACAAACTCAATGAACCACAAGAGTGAAAAATCAATGAATCTACTGACCTTTCATATCAAAATGTAACTAGTCCGAATTTTGTTAACCAAAATATTGGAATTATTAGACAAGCCCTTCAAAATTTCAATCAAATTTATGGTAAGTCATTGTATCAAATTGAAACTCAAGGGGTTGAAGCTAGAAATATTGAAGTTAACTTTATTTCAAATTTTGGTAGTCTATTTAGTTCAGGAATCAATCTAATTGTGATTATTTTCCTTGTTGTTGCTGTAATTATCTTACTAATAATCTCCTCTTCAATTATTAATGAAAATGAAAAAAATATTGCAATTCTAAGTATTATTGGATACTCAAATTGAACAAAAATTAAATTATTTTTTGGAATTTACCTTCCAATTGTCCTAATCGGTTCTCTACTTTCTATTCCAATTGTTTTAGGAGCTATGTCAATTTTTAACAACCTGATCTTAGCAAGCAACTCTATTTACCTAGCACTTTCTTTAACAGCGCCAATATTTATAGCAGCCCTTATAATTGTTGCAATTATATTTACTGTAACACTAGCAGCTTCTTGATATATTCTAAATCGTAAAAAAGCTGTTATGACACTAAAAGAACAAGACTAAAAAGTTAGGAGTCAATATGAATTTTAAATTTTGAAATATTTTTAATAAAAATCGAAAAGCTTTAAAAAAGCAAAATGTGCTTGAAACCATTAAAAATCAAGACCAACCACTAACAGCCAAACAACTCAAAGCTATCAAAAAAGCAAATGATTGACCTTTAATTAAACAAGGTGAAATTGACACTCAAAATTCCCCAAATTGTATTATTGATTTTAAAAATGTTTCTAAATACTACATTTTTGGAAGTGTTGTCACTAAAGTTTTTACTGACATTAACTTCCAAATTCAAGAAGGTGACTTTGCCATTCTTAGTGGAAAATCTGGTTCTGGTAAGTCAACAATTTTGAATTTAATGTCTGGTTTGGATAGAGCATCCGAAGGTGAAATAATTGTGGATGGCAACAATCTTTCATACTTAAAAAATTGAGAACTAACCAAATTTAGACGTGAAAATATTTCTTTTATTTTTCAGTCATACAACCTATTAAACAACATTAATAGTTATGATAATGTTGAAGTTGGTGCATATTTACAAAAAGATAAATCTAAAGTCTTAAATATTAACGAACTATTTAAAGACTTTGAACTTGAAGATGTGAAATTTAAATTTCCATCACAAATGTCAGGTGGACAGCAACAACGGATCTCCATTTTAAGAGCTCTTATTAAAAATGCAAAAATTATTTTTGCTGACGAACCCACCGGTGCTCTTGATGAGACAAATACAAATATTGTTTTAAAAATTTTAAAAGATATTAATAAAAAATACAAAACTACAATCATTATGGTTAGCCACGATGATGATATGAAGCCACTTGCTAATCTATTGATAAAAGTGGAAAATGGAACAGTCAAAACTATTCGACAAGAAGCCTTAACTTTTGAAGAATTTATGGCTAAAAAACAAAAAGAGATGCCAGTTGGGCAAAACTTAGAAACAGAATCTCAAGAATTAAAAGCTACTGAACTCCCTTTTGTTGAAGAACAAACACTTTAATTTGTGTTATAAAGTCTATTTGTCTCAATTTTATTCAATCAAATTTTTTTAATAAAATCTACTTTTTTGATAGACTTACCAAGTATTAATAATTTACTAATTTTTGTGTTAGTATAAGAAATTGCTGTATAAAAATGGCAATAATCATGCTTGTATAAATCACTTTTGCTATTTTTATTTAACCCAACAATTGCATATCTTTTATCATCATATCACATCAAACCACGAAAAAAGTTTAGATGTTGTGATAAATTCACATTTGAAAGCACTAGTGTTTTAAGTTTTACACCCTCTAAAAAAAGCAAATATTTTTCTCAAACAAATATTTTAGCTTCAATTTGATTAATAATCGAATTTGTAACTTTAGAATTACTTTTTTCCTTCATTTTTTTTATAAATTTACCACTTTGAATTCAAATATTAATTTTATTTGCAGACCAATCCTTAAAATAAGCTAGTTTTTTTAGCCCTAGTGCGTGAGGAAAATCTAAAAGATTAATTTGGATAGATAAATTTGGTTCACTGTCGCTATAAAAAACTTTAATATTACGAATTTCATTTGTAATTTTTTGATATCTAAAAAAATAGTTTTCTATTTTATATCTTCAATCTAAGTTTTCTAAATCTGTTTTCATAGTATATAAATTAATGAAAATTTATAAAATTTAATTAAAAACAAAAAAAATAAATAGACTTTTCGAATATTTTGTCTTATTTTTTACTCAAAAAAAATTTAATTAAGCTTTTTTTGAGTAAAATTTATAGAATCATAAAATACAATGCTAGGATATTTATGAAATTAATAAAAATTGAAATAGAAGGATTTAAATCCTTTGCAGACCCTGTTAGTATATCATTTGATGGTTCTGTTGTAGGAATTGTTGGTCCTAATGGATCTGGAAAATCAAATATCAACGATGCTATTCGTTGAGTTTTAGGTGAAAAATCAGCCAAACAATTGCGTGGTTCTAATATGGACGATGTTATTTTTGCTGGTTCTAAAACAGTAAAAGCACTTGATAAAGCTATGGTTCGTTTAACTTTTCAAGATTTAACTAGAGTTGAGGAATCTTCACAAATTTTTACAATTGCCCGTGTTTTAAAACGTGGTGAAGGAACTAATGAATACCTCTTTAATGGGCAACCTGTTCGTTACAAAGACATTAGAAATTTAGCTGTTGAATCTGGAATTTCTAAGTCTTCACTTGCCATAATTTCACAAGGTACTATTAGTGAAATTGCTGAAGCAACTCCTGAACAAAGAAAAGCTGTAATTGAAGAAGTTGCAGGAACTGCAAAATATAAACTAGACAAACAAGAGGCACTAACCAAATTAGACCAAACCCAGAATGCACTTGAAAAAATAGAGATTAAAATTAAAGAATTAGAACGGCAAACTAAAAATCTTGAAAAACAAGCAGAAAATGCCAAAATTTACCTTGAAAAATCTAAGGCACTTGAATCTGTTGAAGTTGCTTTAATTGTGGCTGACCTTAATGATTTTTTAAATAAATTCGATGTTTTAAAAAGTGAAATCCAAGAACTTGCAAGTAATGAAAAATTTAGCAATGATGAATTAGACAAACAACAACAAATCATTGTTAAAAATATTGAAATTAAAAATGAGTTAGAAAAACAGTTAAGTGAACTCCAACAAAAAATCAACTCATACAAAGACCAAATTAATCAAATCAACATTGAACAAGCTAAAGCTGAGAGTATGCGTGAAATGATTCTTTCAGGCCAAATTCAAGTTGATTATAAACAAAAACTAGAAGCTTTGCGTAGTGAATATGCGCAAACTCAAACCACCATTCAAAACACAGAAAAACAAATTGATAATTTACAAAATCAAAGATATTCTATTGAAAAACAACAAAATGAATTATCAAGTTCTAAACAAGAAGTTGATTCTAATTTACGTAAAATTATTAATTTAAAATCTCAAGCTGAAGCACAAATAAATCAAATTAAAGAAAAACTAGAAAGACAATCTTTTTTACCTAAAGGCACAAAAACTATTGTTGACAATAAGCATTTGTTTAGTGGTTATTGTGGAATTGTTTCAGAATTAATTCAAATTAAACCAGAATATGTTAGTGCGATTGAAAGTGCGATTGGGCCAGCCCTAAAACAAATAGTTACCAATAGTTCAGAAGATGCTGTTCAAGCTGTTAACTTTTTAAAGAAAAACGCAAGTGGAACAGCAACATTTATTCCTCTATCATCAATAAAAGGTAGAACAGTTAATGAAAGTCATATGTTGGCTATCCGTGGCCAAAAAGGTTTTATAGATGTGGCAATTAACTTAGTTTCTTTTGAAAATAAATATGAAATTTTAGCCGAATTTTTACTTGGTTCTATTTTAGTTGTTGACACAATTGAAACAGCTAATAAAATTGCTAAAATTATAGACTTTAAATATGTTGTTGTTACTCTAGATGGTGATCTTGTTCGTCCTAGTGGGACAATCACAGGTGGTCAAAAAGTTAAAACAGATTCTGTATTTAACTTGCAACAAGAACTTGATCAATTGGAAAGCAAATATGATTTTTGTACCAAGAAAGAAAGTGATTTATACAACATTTTATATCAAAAAGAAACTGAAATTAAGAATTTAAATAATCAAATAAATAATTTAAATATCGAAATTGCAAGACTAAAAGATAACTTGTCTAATTTAAATAATAAGTTGTTTAAAATTCAAGCTGACAATGCGCAATATAGTAAAGATCAAGAAGATTTTAACAACTCAGATTCAATAATTGAAAACAATTTCCTAACCAAACTAGAATTAGAAAACAAATTAAATGCTTTAGAATTAACACGCAAATCACAAGCCGATAGGCTCTCTAGTTTGGCTGAAGAAATTAATGAAATGGAAATTGAAAACAAAAAATTATCAGATAAACAAAGACAATTCAACAATAGTTTAAATGATAAAAAAACTCAATTAAACAAATTAGATATGTTAATAAACGACTTGCAAAACAAGTTGTCTCAAAAGTATGGCTTAACTTTTGAAAATGCTTCGCAAAACTATAGTCTCGAAATTGAAATTGGTGATGCTCGTCGTTTTGTGGACACTTTGAATGCTGAAATTAAAGCCTTAGGTAATGTTAACTTAAATGCTATTGAAGATTTCACAACCACAAAAGAGAGATTTGACAAGCTTTTAGCAAACCAGGAAGAGTTGGAAACTGCCAAATCTAAAATTCTTGAAGCTATTAGTGATTTAGACAAAATTATCATTAATAAAACCATGGAAGTCTTGGAAATGGTAAACTCAGAATTTAACCTTGTTTTCCAAAATATGTTTGGTGGTGGAAGCGCTAAAATTTACTTCACAGATAAAAATGATATTTTAAATTCTGGAGTTGAAATTAGTGCTCAACCGCCTGGTAAAACTATTAAAAATCTAAAATTATTTTCAGGTGGAGAAAAAGCAATTATTGCAATTTCATTGCTATTTTCAATCATTAAAGCTCGCCCAATTCCACTTTGCATTCTAGATGAAGTTGAAGCTGCTCTTGATGAATCAAACGTTATTCGTTATGTGGAATTTTTGAAGCAGTTAAAGGCAAATACTCAGTTTTTAATTATTACTCACCGTCATGGAACAATGTCTAGGGTTGATCAGTTACTTGGTGTAACAATGCAAAAACGTGGAGTAACATCTATTTTCTCTATTGAACTTTCAAAAGCTAAAGAATTGCTTAAAAATGAAATGCAATAAATTAGTTTAACACTTTAGCACAAATGAAAAATTTTGTGCTTTTTTATTTAAAAATTTAATTTAAACAATTATTGTGTTATGAATTATTACAAATTACTTATTTTTTTAAAACATTTAAAAGTAAAATTTTATTCAAAACATTGTTAAATTCAAAATTTAATACATTTTAGTGTTAATTTATAACTTTTTTTTATAATTAACAAGTAAGATAAATTAACACATTTGCTTGTAACGGCTAAAGGAAATTCTATGTTAGATAATTCAAATAAAAAAGATATTATTTTAAAAAATATTAATAATTGAAAAACTAAACTTTTAGATCTTAGTACTAAAAATAAAACTATTAATTTTAGTATGAAGGAAACTAAGGCTGTCCCTTCTCAATTAGAAATTCTTATTCCTAATTTCAATAATTTTATTAGTACAATTTTAGATTCAAACAAGCAAGATTTTGATATAGTTAACTATAAAAACAAACAAATTAATTCAAAAGACGTTAAAAATTTTTATTCATTCAGAGTAGAATTAATTAATGAAATTGAAAAACGTAACCAGATAATGCAAGGAAAAATTTATGGAGAATTTGGTGGCGAGTATGTTAATTTGGTTCTTGATAAAATTTACAAAAACTATAAAAAATTTCAAGAAGAATATTCAATAGATATTTTATTTTTAACATTTGGACTTCTTGAGTGATATGATTCACCTTATACTGATGAAAAAAAGTTTGCTCCACTTTTATTTATACCAGTAGACCTTAAAAAAGTGGGCAATAATTGAACCTTAGTTATTAAAAAAGAAAATATACTTGCACAAAATGATGCACTTGTAATGAAATTCAAAAAAGAATTTAGCATCAATATAAACATTGATTCTGATGTTCTTGAAGGCAAGGGGAATGTTCAATCAATTCTTGAACAGTTTAATAATTTAATTTTAGACAATATTGAAGATAAGCGCTGAAAAATACATAATAGAATTTTCTTATCTAACTTTGACTTTAGTAATATTCACACCTATAAAGATTTAAGCGAAAACACTAATAATGTTATTCACAGCCCTTTTTGCCAACATATTATGGGTGAAAGTAATTCTTTAGATACTGATATTAGAACAATTAATGAAAAAAACATCAATGAAAAAATTAGTATTGAAGATGATTTTAAAATTCTAGATGCTGATTCCTCTCAAGAAATTGCCATCAAACAAGCTGTTGCTGGTAAAAGTTTTATATTGCAAGGACCACCAGGAACAGGAAAATCACAAACAATTACAAACATTATTACTGAACTAATTTCTCATGGTAAAAAGGTTTTATTTTTAGCTGCAAAAAGAACAGCTTTAGATGTTGTTTACAACAACCTAAAAAAAGTAAATTTAGATAAATTTGCTATCCCTATTTATGATTTAGCTGTTAATAAAAAAGAAATTATCAATGAAATCATACAAATTTCAAACGAAACTAGTCATAATTTATTAAGTGAAACCAATTTAAAAAATTTTATAACTAACCACAATCAAGTTCAAGAGATTCTTGAAAAATATGGTTCTACTTTAACTAAACCATTTGGTCCTGAATCACTAAATTTATATAACTACATAGGTAAATTTGCCGAATTAGAGTCAGTTCCTGACTTAAATTTTGAAATTGAAGACAATCCTTTAAAAATGAGCAATTCAAAATTTGAAGATATACTAAATACAATTGATAGGTTTTTTCAATCATATCAAGCTATTAATTTTGATTGAAAAAAACACCAATGATTAGGTCTAAATGTTGTTGATATTAATGAAAAAGAAGAAATTTTTAACAATTTAGAGAACATTTTAGAAATAGCTTCTCAAACAAAACAACAAATTATTGATTTAGGTTTACAAAGAAACAGAGTGGTTATTGAAACCAATTTTATTACTTCTATTTTTGCTATTTATCAACTAGTAAATTTTTACAATAGTTTAAAATTTGAGCAAGATTTTGACTCAAACATTGATGTAAATGAAATTTTAACTCAAGTGAAAGAGTTAAATAATATAACTAAAACAAGACAACAATTAGTTTCAGAACTTCTACAAACATGAACTAATGTTGAGTTTCTAGAACAAAAAAATGCTAGAGATGTTTATGAGACAGTTATAAATAAATCAAATAGTTCTTTCAAGTTTTTGTCTGGAGCTTGAAAAGAAGTTAGTCGTCTTTTTAAAAGTAATTTAAAAGAAAATTTAGACCTTAAAAACATTAATTTAATACAACAATCTGAGAAATTTGTTAATTTAGAAGATCACAACAAAAGTATTGATAAATTAGTTAAACAACTTCCTTTTGAAGTGGATTTAAAAGATTTGGAAAGAGTAGAGCAAGGTTTTGAGCAAATTACAAATGCAATGGAAGAATTAGAAATTCACCACTCAATATTCAAATTATTAAGTATGTCTTATCATAATTCTAGAATTTTGAACTTTCTAGAAAAATTTGTTCCAAGAATTCAATTGTTAATGAGCAAATTTGACAAATCTTTGTTAAATTTTGAAAACATTAGTTTTGAATCATTTAGCAATAAAGTAAAAGGATTTATTCAATTTACATCTCAATTTGATGATTATGTAAGATTTAATTTTTATAAAAATTCATTGCAAAATCTTAATTGCAATAACTTTTTAGAAGCAATTTTAAAATCTAATTTTACTAGTGATTTTAGAAAAATTTATTTAAAACAATTTTATAAAAAACTTGTTGAACACACCATAAAAACTGAAATACCTTATTATGATTCAATTTTCTTGAATAATAACTTAAATTTATTTAGAACTCGTGATCAAGAAATTATTAAAAATAACATTGATAAAATTGCTTTTAATTTAGATAAAAATATCAAAGAATTTCTGGCATCAGCAAATTCAAACCCACAATATATGCAACTCAAAAAAGAAGCTGCAAAGCAAACTTCTAAAATTTCCTTTAGACAGCTTTTTGCCAACTCTTTGGATTTTATTTTAAATATAAAACCTTGCTTAATGCTTTCTCCACTTGTTGTTAGTTGATTATTTAAAAATTTAGATTTTAAATTTGATGTAATTATTTTTGATGAGGCATCACAAATTAGACCTGAAATTGCTATTACTTCACTTTATCGTGGTAAACAAGTTATCATTGCTGGTGACAAAGAACAAATGCCACCATCTAATTTTTTTGTTTCAAATTACGAAGATGATGAAAATGGTTTTGATGAAGATAATTTAAGTGCTGAAGATGATTTTTCAAATGGTTTTGACTCTGTTCTAAATTTAGGAGAAGCTATCTTAGATTCTATCGAACTTAAGTGGCACTATCGATCAGAATTTGAAGAATTAATTTATACTTCTAAAGAAAATATCTATAAAAGTCTCAAAACTTTCGCAAATGCAAGACAACCACAATCAAATGAAGGGTTGAGATTTGTTTATGCTCAACCCGATCTAGCAACCAAAATCAGTGATGAACAAAATATTATTAATAAGTCTTTTGAAATTCTTAAAAAACTTATAAATAAATATCACAATAAAGCTTCAATTGGTTTTGTTGTACTTAACTCAGAAGTGCAACAAAAAGTTGAACGTGAAATTGAAAAATTTAAATTAAATAATCCTAAATATAAATTTTTCTTTGAATCTCAAACTGATAGTCCATTTTTTGTTAAAAACATTGAAACCGTTCAAGGTGATGAACGTGACTTTATTATTTTCTTAATTGAAGGGAAAAGAAATAGTGACTCTAGAATTGGTTTATCATTTGGAGCAATCAATAGAAATTTTGGATACAAAAGATTAAATGTTGCTATCACTCGTGCTAAAAAAGGTATGTTTTTAGTTTCTAACTTTAGAAGTGATGAAGTTGATTGATTTAAAAGTGACAATCGTGGAATTAAATTGCTTGAGCAATTTTTTAAAAATGCAGAATTTGGAATTAAACCAGCTGAAAACACTACAACTGATAAAACAAATTCAATTTTTGCAAACCAAGTTTACTTAAAACTTAAAGAAAAAGGTTTCAATGTTCATAAACAAGTTGGTTCATCATCACAATATATTGATATAGCTGTTGTTGATAGCAAAAATTCTAATCATTATGTCTTGGGAATTGAATGTGATGGAACTGCCTACAAACAATCTAAAACTAGTCGTGACCGTGATAGACTTCGCCACCAAGTGTTCCAACGTAGAGGTTGAAATATTCATAGAATTTGATCTGTAGATTGATTTAAAAATAGTGAAGAACAGCTTCAAATAATTGTTGATAAACTTATTAATTTAGGAACTTACCCAGACAAATCCAATAATAATTCAGGCACAAAATCAAGTAATGATGATAACTATGCTTTGCGAGATTTTTCTTCAGCTAACTTATTTGAAGAATTTCCAGACATTGAAGAAACTGTAAGTCAATTTGCAAACAAAGATGATGCAAATTCATTTTATCAAGCAGATTCTGAACAAAAAAGTTTAATAATTAAACAAGTTTTAGACAAAAGTGGGCCAATTTTGTATAGCAAACTTGCAACAATTATTAAAAATTGAATTTTCGAGCCTAGAATAAATCCTTCACTCAAAGATAAAATTAACAATTGAATTTTGCCTGTTGCAAAAATTCAAGACAATTTTGTTATCCCACTAAATGCTGATTTTAATTTCCGCCAAAGCAAAACACTAGCAACTCAAAGAAATATTTTGGAAATTCATGATAATGAACTCAAAAATTGCATTTTAACAATTTTTGAGCACAACAATATTGCTATTAGTCTCAGTGAAATGACAAGAGAAATTTGTAACCGTACACAAAATAATTTTAGAGCAACTTTTAGTCAAAAAATTAAAGAAATTTTTGAACAATTAAAAGATGATGATAAAGTTATAGAAGTTAGTTTTGAAATATATAGAAAGCTCAACTAGCTAGTAAATTATAGTTTTTTTAATTAATTATGGACTGAATTCGTTTTAAACATTATTTAAAATTGTCAACAGGCCAACCTTATTTTATTTGAAACAAAATCACTCAATCAAACAAAGAGGAATTTGATGAAGATTTTGATGAAGAGGATTTTGGTGAAGATAGTAATTTATGAAATTTTGAAAGTTTCTCTGAATCTCAACCAGAAAAATATGTTGACATTCACACCAATGTTTTTAAGTATTTTACAAATTATTTTTTTGAGTTTGTTAAGCAAACATATCAACAAAATATTTGTGTCGTTAATTCCCCCAAAACAGAAAATGCTATCGAACAAACAAATCAATTCTTACTAGATAATTCTTGCGAAATTATTTTATGGCCTACTTTTAGTTTTAAAAATGCAGTTGCTAAACCTGACATTTTTATTAAAAAAAGCAAAGAAATTGGGCATTTAAAAATAAGTTCTTCAACTACAATTAAAGAATTTTTGCGTTCAAATT
This sequence comes from Mesomycoplasma bovoculi M165/69, assembly GCF_000524555.1. Classification (NCBI taxonomy): domain Bacteria; kingdom Bacillati; phylum Mycoplasmatota; order Mycoplasmoidales; family Metamycoplasmataceae; genus Mesomycoplasma; species Mesomycoplasma bovoculi. Next base: position 541,766 of record NZ_CP007154.1, read on the forward strand.
GAGACTTTTGAATTAGCACTTATAGTTTAAGAAACATTTTAAACACTAAGTTTCCCATTGAAAATATATCTATTTTTCTTTTAGACACTGTTGAAAAACCTAAAGCTAAACAAGTTGAATTTGTTAAACTTAAACATATTAGTTACAATAAAACTACAAAAAAACCTAGTCAAACAGAATTAAAAAGTGGTCAATATTCTCAATTTTTTCTTAAAAAAATAGCCAAACAAATGGGGCTAACCGCCTCGCAGTTTAATGATGACAACTATATGATGGCTAACACTATTTTTACTCATGTTTATAAAGGAAGTATAAAAAAAGGCAAGTCAAATAAAACTAAAGATGATATTTATATTCCTATGATTGATATTTTAGATGCTTTAGAAATGATTGAAGAAGCTAAAAATATTACAACTTTCGAACAACCATTACCAATAGATAATGGTGAATTTACAAAAAATAGTGATTTTAAAGAAATTGTAGCTCTCAAATTACCTGAAATAGATGGTTTTAGTGGAACCTTAATCAAAAGCAACACTATTATCGAAATAAAAGACAAACCTGAAATACTTCAAAATTGAATTAACACTTCTTTTTGATTTAATTTTTTTAAACAAAGCAACCAAATTATCATAAATGATGAAACTGCAATTTATGATTTTATGGCAAAATTTGCCAATAGCAAAAAAATTGTTTGGTTTGATTTTGAAGCATTTAGTCTTCCTTATCCTGCAATTGATTTTAGTCCACCTTATCAACAATTGATTTTTCAAGCTTCTGTAATTGTTACGGAAAATGGTAAAGAAATCAAACAAAATTTTGATGATCAAAATTTTGTAATTGACCCAAAAACCTATAAATGAGAAGATTGTTTTAAAATTATTGACAAAATTTATGCAAGCGATGCAGACTTATATGTTGTTTTTAACAAAGGATATGAGCATTCAAAATTGAATGAAATGCTAAAATTAATAGAAGATAATTTGAGTGTAGACTTTGATCGTCATATTGTTCTTGAAAAAATTCAACCTTATAGGCAAAAAGTCTATGAAATCATAGAAAAAACAGTAGATTTAAAAGATCCTTTTGCTCAGGGGTGAATAGTAATTTCTGATTTGAAAGGCTTTTTTTCAATTAAAAAAATTGAACATTTTATAACTAAATATAATTATCAATTAAATCATTTGATTACGCCTTATAAAATGCTGAAGGTGCAAAATGGACTAATGGCAATGCAAAAAGGTATTCAAAGATATTTGAATTTAATTGCTGACAAGGAATGAGTAAGTGTGAAGAAAAATCTTCAAGATTACTGTCAAAATGATGTTGTTGCTATGATTATGGTTTATGATTTTATACTATTTTTAATTGAAAATATTGATGTTGCCAACAACATTAAAGTGCAAGATTTTTCTCGAGTAAAACTTTAATTAATTGATTGTTTTAAAACAACTTTTACAAAAGCATCAAATAGCGGGTGTGGTGAAAGTGGTTTTGATTCAAATTCAGGATGATACTGAACACCAATGTAAAAATCTTTAGTTTTATCTTCACATGATTCTACTAAACCTGTATGTTTTTCAAAACCACTAAAATAAAAATTATCATCTGAAATAGTATTGATATATTTTTTAACAACTTCAAAACGATGTCTATGACGTTCAGAAGCAAATTTATTTTTATAAATTTGCGCAATTTTACTATTTTCTACAAATTGAATATCATAACTTCCTAAACGAAGAGTTCCACCCAATTGTAACTCATGACCATTTTCCTTGTTGTAATCTAAAACACTAGTTTGGTTGGGTTGCTCTTTTAGAAATTCTGCTGAGTTAGCATTTGAAATACCTTTGTATCTTGCATATGCAACAGTCATCGCTTGCATTCCCAAACAAATTCCAAAAGTTGGAATGTTATTTGCATGCAAAAACATTGCTGCAGCAACTTTGATTTCAAAACCGCGGTAACCAAAACCTGGCAAAATTAATGCTCCTGAATATTCTTTCAACTTATTCAAATCAAATGGATGTTCACCTGAAGTGTCTATAAAATCCAAGTTGATTTCACAATTATTGTATGCTCCAGCAAAATTTAAAGCTTCCAAAATTGATTTGTAAGCATCTTTAAATTCAATATACTTTCCAAGTGCTGCAATTTTGACAGAATGCTCTTTTTTAGCTAGCATTTTTTCATTAAAAGCATTTCATAGCCTTAAATCTGGTGCAACATTTTCTAAATTAAAATGTTCTAAAATAATTTCAAGAACTTTCGATTGTTTTAGCATTTCTGGCAAGGAATAAATATTTGGTAAATTAGGGATTGCAATTACATTTTTAGTTGACATTCAACTGGATTTAGCTACTTTTTGACAAACTTGTTCATCAACCTCTAAACTATCAAGACGAACAAAAACTAAATTTGGTTTAATTCCCAAAGTATTTAAATTTGCAATAGAAAACTGAGTGGGTTTTGTTTTAAAATCTTGTGAAGTTGACAAAAATGGCACGTATGTTGTATGAATAAAAAATGTGTTTTTATAATCAGATTCTGCCCCCATTTGTGATGCTGCAAAATAAAATGGATTTGATTCCATATCACCCACAGTACCGCCAATTTCAACTAATACAAAATCAGTTTTGTGTTTTTTTGCAACACCTTTAATGTAATTCATAATTTCATCTGTTACATTTGGAATTCATTGAACTGTTTTGCCTTTGTATTCACCACGACGTTCTTTTTCAATAACTGAAAGTAAAATTTTCCCTGTTGTATGATTGGAATCTTTAGAAAAATTTTGATTAGTAAAACGTTCATAATGACCTAAATCTAAATCAGTCTCACCACCATCTGAAGTAACGTAAACCTCGCCATGTTCATATGGAGATAAAACTCCTGGGTCAACATTTAAATATGGATCTAATTTTAAAATAAAGACTGAAAAGTTAGCAGCCTTTAATAAATTAGCCACAGATGCAACTGCAACACCTTTACCAACTCCTGATAAAACGCCACCTGTAATAAAAATGAATTTTGACATAATATTCCTTGTCTAAAAATTAAATTATATAAAAAGTTGCAACTATTTTGCAACTTCAATAATAAAAAATGACTTTTTACCTTTTTTAATCAATAAGCGATTTTCGTCATCCAAAAGATTAGAATTTAAATCATCTGCTTGTTGAATTTTGACACCATTAATTTCTAAAGCGCCATCATTCATAAATTCTCTAAGTTCTCTTCGAGAATTAAAAATTTTATTTTCTAACAAAATTTCTGCATTAAATTTTTGAACTTTAAAAAATGGTAAAACTTTAGCAAGTTCGTTTTTTTCATTCTGATTTATCATTTCATAACTAACTTTACCAAATAAAATACTACTAATTTTGTTTGCAAGTTCCAAGCCTTGTTTTCCATGAATATCAAAAACAATTTCTTCAGCTAATCTTTTTTGTAACAAGCGGGCTTTTTTATTCAAATTATGATCATTTATTAATGCTTGAATTTCATTCAAGCTAGAAAAAGATAGCATCATCATAATTTTTTCTGCTTGCTCATCACTTTGGTTGTATAAAAATTGATAAAGTTTGTAGGGACTAAACATTTGACCATCAAGCCACATAGGTTCTCCACCAAATGTTTTCCCAAACTTGCGACCCTGTTCATCTGTTAGCAAATTAGTTGTAAAAACAAACGAATTTGTTTCACCAATAGTCTTTTTAATTATATCAAGCCCAGTAACCATATTACCTCATTGATCTGAACCACCACCTTGACCAATAACATTATGATTTTCATGTAAAAATTTAAAATCTCAACCTTGAATTAGTTGATAACTAAATTCTGTAAAAGACAATCCACTCTGAATTCGAGTTGCAATGGAATCTTTAGCAAGCAAATATGCAATATTGATGTTTTTACCAATATCACGCAAAAAATCAATAATAGTCATTTGTTCATAAATTTGAAGATTATCAAAAACTTCTAAACCAAAACCTTGAAGTTGTTTGATTATTTTCACTTTATTGTCAAGAAGTGTTGGCAAGTCTAAAAGAACTCTCTCTTTTGATGCAAAAGAAGGATCACCTATCATTCCTGTTGCCCCACCTACAACCGCAATTGTTTCAATCCCTAATTTTTGCAAGCGCTTTAAAACACTTATAGCTATGTAATTTCCAAGGTGAAGGGACTGAGCTGTTGGATCAAAACCAATATAAATTTTTTGACCTTTTTGAATATTAGCAAATTTTTGCTCATCACTAATATCTTTTATAATGTTTCTTTGTTTTAGTTCATAAATAAAGTTTGAAATATTACTTTTTTGCAGATTTTTTGGAAAACTTGATAAATCAATGTGGCAATATCCTTGTGGATTTTTTTCCAAATATTTTTGATGATATTCTTCTGCAATAGTTAAATCTTTAACTAAGTCAAATTCTAAAAAATTTGTACGGTTTTCAGATGCCACAAATTTTTTATTAAATTCTAAAAAAACATTTAAATCTTCTTGATTTTGTGCATAAACTCCACAACGATATTGGATCCCTTTATCATTGCCTTGTTGATTCAAACTGTATGGATCAACTATTTTTAAAAATAAATTTCAAATTGTTTCATCACTAATTTGATTTGGATCATAATTAATTTCAACAGCTTCAACATGACCTGAGCTTTGGCAAACTTGTTTATAAGTAACACCTTCAAAACCACCATTTAAATAAACCACTTGAGTTGAGCTAACACCTTTGGCTTGGTCTAAAAAAGCTTGCGCACCTCAAAAACATCCTGCCGCTAAATAAATTCTTTTCATTTTTTTCCTTTTTGTTTATTTTTTGTTTAGTAACATTGCTATTTCTTTATCATAAATTGGAGCACCATCAACTCATGGTGTTTCTAAAATAATGGGAATATTATCAAACAAAGGTTCGTGTACTATTTTTTGCAAAGTTTCTAAACCAATTTTACCTTGGTCAATATTGGCATGTCTATCACGATGTGAACCTAACTCATTTTGTGAATCATTCAAATGAATTACTTTTAAATAGTTTATCATTCTTGTAGATTTTAAAAGTTCTATAAATTCATTGTAATTATGTAAGTTATAACCTGCATCTCAAACATGGCAAGTATCTAAGCAAATTGCCACCCTTGGTGAATTTATAGACTCAACAATGTAAACAACTTCTTCAAATGTTGTACCAATCTCAGTCCCTTTTCCCGCCATAGTTTCAATGCAAATAACAACATCTTTTGTTTGTGATATAACAAATTTAAGAGACTCGATGAGTTGCTCAATTGAAGCTTGACGACTAAAGGTTGTATAAGAACCTGGATGAAGAACAAGATATTTAGCTCCAATATAGTTCATTCGATTAATTTCTTCAATTAAAAACTTGTTGGCAAATTCAGCCTTTACTAAACTTGCATTATTAATAATGTATGGCGCATGAACTACAATATCTTCTGGAGTAATAATATTAGAATACATTTTTTGATAATCTTCTAAGCGATAATTACTCACACTAATTCTTTTTGATGTTTGTGGAGCACCTAAAAAAATCATCATTGTGTTAGCTTTATTTGCTACAGAATCCGCGCTAGCACCAACTAAATATAAGGGTTTTTTAAATGAAACATGAGAACCTAATTTAATCATAATTGCCTCTAATGTTAGCAAAAATTTCATTTGCTAAATAAATAATTGTTTGAATTTTTGGAAAATGTTGATTTAATATTTGTTTAATATCAAAGACAAAATGTTGTTCAACTAAATGACTAAGTTGTAAAACATTAATTTTTTGTGCTTCAATAGTTAATCAATCTGATCATTTTAAGTCGGAGGTTAAAACTAAATCAGCTTTGTTTTTTTTAGCAGTTAAAACTGCTTCAATCCCACCACTTCCTGGCAAAATTGCTAGTTTTTTTACAACAAAATTTTTAGTAACATTTGATTGTAGTTGTAAAAGTTTCAAATTTTGTTGCACAGCACTCACTACAAGGTTGAAGTTGGTTTTTACATCAACAATTAAATTATAATTATCAATTGCTTTTTTTTCATATACTTGCAAACCTAAATTTTTTAAAATAGCATTTGCTGTACTGTGATTTGTGGAGTCATAACTTGTATGCAAAGTATAGACAGCAATTCCCTCTTTGCGTAATTTAGAATAAATTACTTTTTTGTATGGTGCTTTTTTGTATTCATCAACTTTGGTCTCATAAAAGAAAAATGGATGATGAATAATAATCAAACCTACTTTACTTGTAATTGCTTGTTCTAGCACTTTTTGAGTTAAATCAAGTGCTACTAAAATTTTGTCAAGTGTTTTTTGAGCACTTGGAACTTCTAAACCTTCAGTATCTCAAGGAGCGGCAAATTCAGATGTAAATTTAAATTTTAGAAAATCAACAACATTTTTTATAGTAGGCTCAAAATTAATAGTCATTTTAAATTAAAAAAAGTCCTTGTGCATTCAACGACGATATAAAGGTTTTAGTTTTTTGAGAATTTTGGTTTCAATTTGACGAATTCTCTCTTTTGTTACTTTTCGCAACTCTGCCATTTCATCAAAAGAATGTGGTTTATATTGATTACCATTTTCATCTTCACTAATTCCAAAACGACGAAAAATAAAATCTTGCTCGTCCCGGTCTAAATTTTCTTTAATAATATTTACAAGCATTTTACCACGTTCCTCGCGTTCAGCATATTCAACTGGAGAAATTACACTTTCATCTTTAATGAAATCTGAAAAAGAGCTATCTTCTTCTTTACCAATGGTTTTATCAAGAGAAATAGGTTCAATATTAATACGACGAATATGTTGAACTTTTTCAGCTGTAAAATCACCACCTAGTCTTGCAGCAATTTCTTCAGCTGTAGGATTTAGACCTGTTTCTTGTTGTAATTCTCTATCTATTTTGTTGATTTTATTGATAGTTTCAACCATATGAACAGGAATTCGAACTAATCTTGCTTGATCAGCCACTGCTCTAGTGATTGCTTGACGAATTCATCAAGTTGCATATGTACTAAATTTAAATCCTTTGCTAGGATCAAATTTTGATACAGCTTTCATAATTCCTAAGTTTCCTTCAGAAATTAAGTCAATAAAACCTAGACCTCTATTTTTATAACGTTTTGCATTGTTGATAACAAGTCTCAAATTACGTTGTACCAATGTATCTCTAGCTTTTTTACCAATTCGACCTGGCATTTGCATTTTTTTGGTCAACTCTTGCTCTTCTTCAGGGGTTAGCAATTTTCCGTATTTCCCAATTCAACGCATATATCATTTTATAATGTCATTAGTGTCAGAAAGTTTATTTCGATAAGTATCATCACTATAAATTTTTGTTCGTCTATGACTCACGCTATCTTCGTCTAAATAGTCTAATTTGCTTGGTTCTTGAATTAAAAGACTTTCATCCATATTGTCATCATCAACATCTTCTTCATTAAAACTCTCAAAATCTTCATCTTCATTAAAATTTTGGAAGTCTTCATCTTCTTGAAATTTATCTTTTTTGGGTTTGGATTTACTATATTTGGATAACTCGTTTAATTCAACATCAGCAACATCTAACTCATCTGCTTGTTTATCTAAAATTTTACTTTTAATCAAAATAGAATACATATTGTCAATTTCATCTTCAGGAATTTGAAGATTTTTTTTGTCTAAAAATAAATAAACTTCATCATTTGTTAAAAAAATTTTTTGATTTTTCTTAATTTCTTTAGATTTTAATAATTTCTTTTTTTTCTTTTCAAGAACTTTAGAAAGTTCATTAATTAAAAAATCATAAGTTTTTGATTCTGAATTTATTGTTGATTTTTTTGTTGTCTTTATTTTTTTTGTTTTTGATTTTGTAGTTTTTGAAGCACTTGTTTTTGCTTTTTTACTTGAATCAGTTGAAGATTTTTCTTTTGCAACTTTTACTTTTTTTTCTTTGGCAACTTTAGTTTTAGTGTCTTCTTTTTTAGATTTTTTAGTTTCTACTTTTGACACTTTTGCTTTTATTTCAGTGTTTTTTGAATCCTTTTTTTTAGATTCTTTGGCAACTTTAGACAAACTATTTTTTGTTTTTGATTCTTTTTTGCTTAACTCAGAAGTTTTAACTTCTTTACTTGCTTTAGTTGTTTTTGATTTAACTTTTTTTGTTTCTTTTTCTTGCTTTAATATTAAATTTTTTTCTGTTTTTTTTGATGACATAAAACTCCTTAAATTTTAGTAATCTTTTTTATAAATTTGATTAATTAATTCATCTTGTTCATTCGGATCATTAGATTCCATAATTCTATTTATCTTATTAGTGATATCAAACTGAGCCCTATGTTGCTTAGCAAGTTCGATTCAATCTAAAAAATCATTGTATGAATTCCGATTTTCTAATTTGTAATTTTTTCGATATTCCTCTTCAATTAATTCTAATATTTTATTTTCTAGTGACTCCATTATTTCCTGTTTTTGACTATGATCTAACTCTTTTTTCACTATTTGCTCAAAAATTATTTTGTTTTCTAACTTTAAAAAATTATATTTTCTTTCTTTGATTTCTAGAATAAACTCAGGTTTTTCAATTAAAAACAATAAAATTTGAAGTTCCAATATAACTAAAAAATTCAAACGTTCTAGTGATTTATTTGGATTTTTTTTATGATTCGATGGTGGAATATCATTTATTTCATTTAAATCATCTGATGGTGGAATATTATAATAATTAGAAGGTTGATGTTGATAATTTTGAGTTTTTTTATTTATATTTTTATATTGAAATCTAGATTGTTTTAAGTTAAAACTAGATTCTGGAATATTGAGTTCATAACTAATTTTTTGAACGATTATTTTTTGAATTTTGTGTGGAGCAAATTTTAAAAAAACTTCCATTTTATTAACAAATTCAGAAAGTTCAGAAGCTGAATTTAATTTAATTTTATTTTTAAAATGCTCATAAACAAAGTCAAAAACACCAATTTTTGTACTTAATAATTTAGTCAAACTACCTTTGCCATTTTCTTGAAAATATTCATCAGGATCATAGCCTTTTGGGCAACTAACAATTTCTGGAAATATTTTATGTTCAATTAAAAGTTGAATAGATTTTAAAGTTGCTAAAACACCAGCATCATCCCCATCTAAAACTAAAATAATTTTAAAACCTTGAATTAATTCTAAATGATTTTTAGTTAGGGATGTTCCCATTAAGGCGACAACATTGAAAATATTATCACGATAAAATGCAATAGTATCCATGAATCCTTCGGTAATAATTAATTCATTTGTGTTAGGAATTTTGGATCTTGCCTTAAAAAAGTTGTATAAAATAGTAGATTTTGCAAATAAACTACTAGCTGCTGAATTTAAATATTTGGGTTCTTTGCCATCTAAACTCCGCCCAGAAAAGCCTACAATATCACCACGATCATTTCTTATTGCGAAGGTGATTCGATTACTAAAAAAATCAAATCCTGCCTTGTTCATTAAGGAATTATTAACAAGTACAAATTGATCATATTGGCGCAATAATAGTTTAGATAAACCATCTGGTTCAGCATAACCAATGTCAAAATCTTTTAAAATCTGTTGGCTTAAATTGCGTTTTTTTAAAAAATCTAAAACTATAGGGTTTTTAGGTTGAAATAAATTGGTAGCAAAAATCCTAGCTGCTGATTCAAAAACTTTAATTGCTTTTTGATCTTGTTCACTATAATTAAACTCATTTATAGATAAAAGAGACTGATCAACATTTAAATTATATTTTTTAACTAAATAAGTAACCGCTTGATTAAAACTTCATTTATTAATTTTAGTAAGAAATGCAATAACATCACCGCCTACCTTACAAGAAAAACATTGAAAAATTTTTTTATTAGGGGTGACTGAAAGTGATGGATTTGCATCTTCGTGAAAAGGGCAAAGAGCTCAAAAATTATTTCCTTTTTTGACTAAATTAATGTGGGCTGAGATTTCATCAACAATACTCACATCATTTTTTATTAATAAACGTAATTTATTATAATCCATTCAATCCTTTATTTCCTTGTAAATATGTAACTATTTCATCAATTGCAATTCTCTTTTGCTCCATTGTGTCTCGGTGACGAATAGTTACAGTGTTATCTTCTAAACTTTGGTAATCATAGGTGATGCAAAAAAATGTTCCCATTGCATCTTGGATTCTATACCTTTTTCCGATGTTACCACTTTGATCAAAAGTTGCACTAATCTTATTTTTTAGTAAGTTTTGATAAATCTCAAAACTTACATCATTAAATTTTTTAACTAAAGGTAAAATTGCAACTTTATAAGGACTTAAATCATACTGCAAACTCAAAAAATAGCGGTCATTCTTTTGGTCATAAGTAAAAGCATTCTCCAACACCGCGAGCATCAATCTATCAGCCCCGATAGATGGTTCAACAACAAAAGGATAAAATTTTTGATTTGTGACTGGGTCTAAATATGTTAGTGATTCACCACTATGCTCGCTATGAGTTTTTAAATCAAAGTCACTTCTGTTGCTAATTCCAATAAGTTCACCTCACCCAAATGCAAATTTAAATTCATAATCTGCAGTTGCTTGTGAATAGTGAGCAAGTTCTGTTGTATCATGATGTCTAAGTCTAACTTTTGAATCTTCCAAGCCTATGTTTTTTAAAAATAAGCTAATTTTTTCAATATATTTTTGATAAACTTGAGATGCTTGCTCTGGGTAACAAAAGACTTCCATTTCCATTTGTTCAAACTCGCGGGTTCGAAAAATGAAATTACCAGGTGTAATTTCGTTTCGAAATGATTTACCAATTTGAGCTACACCAAAAGGTAATTTAGGTCTTTGTGAACGTAAAATATTGCTAAAATTAATAAAAATTCCTTGAGCAGTTTCAGGTCTTAAGTAAATTGAAGCCTTTTGATCAGCAACAACTCCTTGAAAAGTTTCAAACATCAAATTAAATTGTCGCACTTTTGATCATTGTACTTTTGAATTATCATAGCTGGTAATTTCAGCTAATTTTTCTTCAATTTTTTCTTTATCTCAACTTTCAATATTTGTTATTCCAAAAACTTCCTCAAGTAGGTGGTCTACACGATAACGTTTTTTATTAACTATATTTTCAACCAAAAGATCATTGAAATTTTGTTGATGTCCAGATGCTTTTCACACTTGAGGATTTAATAAAATTTTAGTATCAACTAAAAACATATTTGGTTCTGTGGTCACAAAAAAATCAAGTCAAAAGTCCTTAATATTTTTTAGCAACAACGAACCTAAAGGTCCATAATCTCAAGTATTGGCTAATCCGCCATAAATTTGAGAACCTTGAAAAACAAAACCAAATTGTTTGAGATGGTTAATAAAAAATGAATAATCTTTTTCTGTTATCATAATATTAAAAGTTAATTAATTTTTGAAAAAATTTTCAAAAAGAGAACTTTTGCCCCCAAAATCTTTAATTTGTTTTGACATTTGCTCAAATTCATTAACTAAACGATTGTATTCAGAGCTACTTCTTCCTGACCCTTTTAAAATTCTTTCTTTTCTAGATTGCATTTTGAGCAACTTAGGTCTTTTTCTTTCTTCCATAGTCATTGAAGAAATTAAAACTTCATACAAATGAATTTTACTTTCAGCATCACTAATTTGTTGGTCATTAATTTTTCCTGCAACGCCTGGAATCATATTAATGATTTTAGAAAATTTACCAATTTTCTTAATTTGATATAGACTTTTTAGTAAATCATCTAAATCAAATTGGCCACTAAAAAGTCGATTCCCAAGTTTTTTTGCTTGAGCATGATCAATACTTTCTTCGGCTTGTTCTAACAAACTGGCAACGTCACCCATTCCTAAAATTCTATCTGCAATTCGTTGAGGATGGAAAACTTCTAAAGCACCAATTTTTTCACCACTACCTATAAAGTAAATAGGAATTGAAAGTAAATGAGTAATAGAAAGAGCAGCCCCTGCACGAGCATCTGAATCTAATTTAGTGATAATAGAACCGCTTAAATTAATTTCATCATTAAAAGTTTTAGCAACATTAATGATGTCTTGCCCTGATAGTGCATCTGCAACAAAAATTGTTTCATCTGGACGAATAATTTTTTTCAAATCAACTAATTCTTGCATCGATTGTTCATCAATACTTAATCGTCCAGCTGTGTCAAAAATGATTAAATCATGATTGTGATCAGTAGCTAATTTGAGTGCTTGTTGTGCTATTTCTTGAGGTGTTCCATCTGTGCTAAAAACTGCAATTGATGTTTGTTTCCCTAACTGTTTTAACTGCTCGATGGCTGCTGGGCGATACACATCACAAGCTACCAAGAGTGGGTTTTCAGCCTTTTTTTTGTTGCGTGCAAATAATCCTAATTTTGAAACTGTAGTTGTTTTACCAGAACCTTGTAAACCAACTAGAATAATTTTAGAAATTGGTTTTTTAAAACTAAATTCTTTGGTTTGTTGACCCAATACTGTTACTAAATTTTGGTGTAAAATTTTCAAAAAATGTTGTTTCGGATTTAGTTTTGATGTAAGACCTTCAGCTAAAACTTGTTTTTTAACTTCAGAAACAAATTCTTTTACAACACTCAAATTAACATCAGCCTCAAGCAAGTTTAATCTAATTTCTCTAATAATTCCATTTAAATCATCCTTAGTTATTAAAGTGGATTTTTGCATTTTAGCTAATGATTTTTGCAATCTGTTACTTAAAAAATTTAACATAAAAAATCAAAAAATTTTCCAAATGGAAAATTTTTCTCCTTATTGTTTAATGAAAAACAAATTGATTATTTAGAATTTTCAATTTGATTTTTAACTTCTTCGCTGAAATTTGAAACAACTTTTTCAATTCCTTCACCTACTTCAAAGCGAATAATTTTAATTAGTTTAGCATTATTATTTTGCAAATATTTAGCAACACTAATTTCACTCTCAACTACAAAAGGTTGGTATTCTAAAACAAATTTAGAAAGTTCTTTTGCCAACATCCCAGTTATAATGCTTTGCTGAATATTTTCAGGTTTTCCAACTAATGCTGGTGATTGAGAGAGATCAGATTTAATTTTGTTTAGTTTATCAACTGGAATTTCACTTTCAAAAGTAAATTCTGGATTCATTGCAACAGAATGCATACATACATTTCTAGCAACTTCTTTAGAACCACCTTCAATGACTGCAATTGCAGATGTTTGACCATTGAAGTGAACATATGAACCAGCATTTTGTCCATTTGAAATTAAAACAAATTCAACACGACGTAAACTAATTTTTTCACCTAATGTTGCAGATGCATCTGTAACTAAATCAGATATTGTTTTTCCACTTCCACTTTTTATTTCAAAAGCTTGATCTAGATTATTGAAGTTATTTTCTAATAATAATGTTGCAATTTCATCTTTTAAAGAAATGAAATTTTTATTTTTAGCCACAAAATCTGTTTCAGAATTTAACTCAAAAATAACAATTTTTTTGTCATTTTTAATGGCATAAACCAAACCTTCAGCAGCTATACGACCTGCTTTTTTAATAGCTTTTGCCTTACCATTTTCTTGTAATCATGCTATTGCTTTTTGAATATCATAGGCAGATGCTTCTAGTGCTTTTTTACAATCTACAAAAGGTGCATCTGTAATATTACGTAATTCTTTTATTTTATTTAAATCTGGTGCTGACATTTTAACTCCTTCTAATAAAATTTAAAATTAATTGCTTGTAGTGTCAACTTCAACAACTTTATTTTCTTGCTGATCTCCATTTGAATTAAAACGACGAACATATTTAGTTTGTTTTTGTTCACGTTCTGGATCTTCTGGAAGAATAACTTGAGATTCTGGCTGGAAAGCAAACAATTGTTTTCCACCTTTTGCTGCTGAAATAGCATCGGCTAAAATTGTAAATATTAATGTTAAAGTTTTAATTGAACCATCGTTTGCAGGAATTGGGAAGTCTACAAGACTTGGATCAGTGTTTGTATTAACAACTCCAATAATTTTAACTTCTTTTTTCTTAGCTTCTTGAACTGCAATAATATCCTTATTTGGATCAGCAACTAACATAATTAATGTTTCAAATTTGGTTTCTTTTAATTTGCGAATACCATTTAAGTTTTTTTGAAGTTTTTGAAGTTGTTTTTGTTTCAAAAGACCTTCTTTTTTGGTATAACCTTCAAAATTATTTTCAGCTAATTTTTCTAGTTGTTCCATTGTTTTGAGTCTTGATAAAATAGTTCTACTATTTGTTAGTGTTCCACCTAATCAACGATCTGAAACATAAATAGAGTTAGTACGAATAGCTTGTTCTAAAATAACTTTTTTCGCTTGTTTTTTAGTTCCTACAAACATAAATGTTGCACCTTTTTGTGCAAATTTGTAAATTAATTTGTAAGCAATTTCAAGCATTTTTTGGGTTTTCAATACATCAATGTGGTGTCTTCCACCTTTTTTTTCTTTAATGTATTGTTCCATTTTAGGATTTCAAAGTGAAGCTCTTCTTCCAAAGTATGCTCCAGCTTCCATTAATTTTTGTTTTGAAACAACTTCAACTTCTGAAGATGTTGTAGGTTTTTCAACTTGTTGATTTTCTGTTTGATTTACAGCAATATTTTTATTTTGAATGTCATTCATTTTGTTCCTTTAGTTTGTTTAGCTTCTTAAAATTTCCAACAGCTAGAACTTTTTTTTTTTTATTAAAAAAAGCACACCCAACTGAATCCATTTTAATGTAAAAATAATTAATTTTTAAGATTTAAAACTATAATAAATAATAATATTATAATAGAAAGTTACCAAAAATACATAAATTTATTTAAAATTTATAGCATATCAAAAATATGATCAGCAAAATCTATGATACCTGGATAAGTCAAAATTACTTCTATTCCATTTTGTTCTAAAAAATTCAAAGAAATTGATTTTTGATTTAAATCTAATTTAGCTATATCTAACAAAAAAAATCTTTCAAATTCCTTGAAAAAAATTATTAAAAAAGCACAACCATGATGATGGCGAATTTTTTTTAAATAATTTAGTTGATGTTCTTGAATTTGTTTTAAATTTAAAGTGTTTTCTTTTGTGCTCTTGGCTTCAAAAGCAACAAAAATACCCTTGTAAATTCCATAATAATCAACAGTTGATTTTTTTAAAACAAATGCATCTTTTACTGTTAAATCCTTTCCTATTTTTTTAAAACTAATATCTAACATTTTTTTATGCATAATAGCAACATTATTTTGATTATAAAAATCTAATGTATTATTTATTATGGTTTCTAAAATCATTCCTCGATGTTTATGGTTCATATATATAAATTAATAAGAAAAAATAGTGAAAACACAAAAAAAATAAATTTTTTTGACTATAAATTGGCTTTTTTTGTTATTTTTATAAAAAAAATTAAAAAATGACTAATAACTATAATAAAATTAGTAATTTATGATTGGAATAGACATAACAAAATTATCAAGATTTAAAAATAAAACTGATGCTTTTTTAAAAAAAGTCTTGCACCCAAATGAATTAGTTTTGTATAACCAACTAAATAATGATGAAAAAATAAAATTTTTAGCTACAAGATGGGTGATAAAAGAAGCAATTTTTAAAGCAAATAATCAAAAATCTAGTTTTTCTAAATTGAACATTGTCAAAAACAAATTAAAATATTGATTGATTGATAATAATGAAATAATAGATCATAGATTCCAAATTTCAACTTCTAATGATGGTGATTTTGTTGTTGCAGTTGTATATTTGATAGATAGGCGATAAAATATGATTATTAAATTAAAATTATTTTTATTTTCACCTGTATGATTGTGAAGAATTAAAAAAATCTTTTCATTATCTCGAAAATATCGCAAGGGAAAATTAGAGTTAAATGCACAATATAGATTTGATTTAATTTTAAAATATGCCAAAAAAATATTAAAAATTTTTATGGTGGATCTAAAAATTAGTGGCAAAGAAAATTTAGTAAAAAATTCTAGTTTAATTGTTGCCAACCATAAATCAATTGCTGACCCATTTGTATTGATGGTTGCTACTGCAACTGAAGAGCAGGGTCAAGATGCGGTTAATCCTATATTGACTTTTTTAGCCAAAGCTGAACTCAAAGAAAAACTAATTGTAAAAAGAGTTTTAGAATTGATTGATACCTTTTTTATTGAGCGTGACAAACCCAAATCAGCTTTTAAAACCTTAGTAGAATTTGGTAAATTTGTAAAAAATAATCGCACAAGTGGAGTTATTTTTCCAGAAGGAACTAGAGTTAATACTGAACAAATAGGTGAGTTCAAAGTTGGTGCATTTAAAGTTGCTAAGGAAAATTCACTTGCAATTGTTCCAACAACTATTAAAAACTCCAAAGATGTTTTTAATTTTTCTAGAAATAAAAGAACAACAATAGAAATCATATTCCATAAACCTATTAAACCAATTTATGTTAGTTCACAAACTATTGACTCACTTGCAAAACAAAGTTATTTGGTAATTTCAGAATCCTATAACGATCAAAAAGGAAAATAAAATGTTTTTAGATAAAGATATTGAATTTCATTTTCAAAATTTTAGTGGTCCACTAGACCTTTTATTGCAACTTGTTAAAAGCAAGAATGTTGATATTATGGATGTTGACCTTGTTGATTTAGCTAATCAATATGTTTCTATTATAGAAAAAGTTAAAAATAAAAATATTCAAATTGCAAGTGAATATTTAGTTATGGCAGCCACTTTAATTCATATTAAAGCTAAAATGCTATTGCAAGTTGACAAAGAAGAACCTGATCCTGAATTAGAAGAAGATAAACAACAACTTCTAGCAATGTTATCGGAATTTCAACAAATTAAAAATATTGCTTTGATGTTAAAAGAACAATTAGAGCATCGAAATAATTATTATGAAAAAACAGTTGATAGCTACGAGGAATATAAAAGGCCTTTGGTAAAAAACAAACTTGATGGTCGATCTTCATTGGTTAAATTAATAGAGATAATAAAACTAATGTTTGATCGAACTAGAGCCCAACAAAAAATTACAATTAAAACTGATGAAGTTTTTGTTAGTCCTGATGAACAAAACAAATATGTTTTAAGTTTACTGGAAAAATATAGTGAATTAAAATTTGATACTGTTTTTGCTTTACCCTCTTTGAAACACTTTTCAATAACACTAATTGCTGTTTTGGAAATGGCAAAAAAACAAATTTTGTACTTAGAACAGCAAAAACAGTTTGGAGACATTAAAATTTACAAAGGAAATCAAGATGAAATATAATAGAATAATTGAAGCAATTATGTATGTACAAGGAGAAAAGGGAGTCTCATCTGAGCAATTGCAAAATGCACTAAAGTTAGACAAAATCAATGAAGCTAGAAAAATTCTTAAAGATTTTATGACTCATTTTAACAAAGAACATCATGGAATTATTATTGTTGAATTTGATGATGTTTTTAAATTTGTAACAAGCAAAGATATGAAACCTTTTTTAATAGATTTTGTCTCAAATGAACGTAAATATAAACTAACAAATTCAGCAATTGAAGTTGCTGCAATTGTTGCCTACAAACAACCAGTAACTCGTTCTATGATTAATCAAATTCGTGGAGGAGTTATTTCTGACTACATAGTAGGATCACTACTTGCCAAAGGAATTATTGAAGAAGTTGGAGTAGCATCGACACCTGGAAATCCAACTTTATATGGTGTAACTTCTAAATTTTTTGATTATTTTAAATTAAGATCTATAAAAGACTTACCAAAATTCAAAGAATTTGAATTTCATAAAAGTGAAGAAGATGGTGAAAATCAAGATAATCAAGAACAAACTTTTGACTTATTTGGTTCACAACGTGAAATGGATGAGTAATGTCATCTGCATTAGAATTAAACTCTAATATATCTAGCAATGCTAATAAAAAAACTTTTTTAGCATTTAATTTTGATTATCTCCCAGGTTTTTACAAATCAAAAATTATTGCTAAAATCGGAGAAGGTAATCAGTTTATCAATGAAAATTTTATTTTTTCAAAAGCAGTTGCTTTAGCAAATTTGCTACAAAAAAAGCAATTAAACAAGGTTTTGATTTATCACAATGATAATGATTTTTCCTTGGCTTTTGCCGGAATTTTTTCTAGAATTTTTAAAGAATTTAAAATTCAAACAGTTTATTTTGGTGATTTTGAAAATAATAAAATTACAATTGCAAAAGAATTTTTTGTAAATAATGATTTTGATTTTTTTATTGGAATTCAAAGTATTTTCAATGAAAAAACTGCAAAAACTATTGAAATGTTTTTTAACCATAAGCAATTGGCTTTATTAACATTAGAAGATGAAAAATTTTTAAATAATTTTACAATTAACGAAGTTAATTATGATAATGAATCAAAGGAAATACCAAAAATTGATAATTATTTTATGGATTTGAATTATCAAACTAATAAATTTCCTTTAAATGATCTTAAAAATAAATATGAGTTTTTTGATAATAACAATAATAGATTAGAAGTGTTTTTAAAAGCTAATTTGAATAAATCTGAAAATATTCTACCTATAAAAACAAATATTTTAAGCAAATTTAGTTTAAATAAATTTAAATCAAACATTGCTATTTGGAGAAAAATATTTAGCAGTTTAAAAAACAAGCCTGACTTTGTTTTTTGATTAAAAGAAGATGAAGTTCAAGTTGCATATTTACAAAAATTTTTTTACAAAGTAATTTCAGAAGAAGATTTTCAACTTTTAGTTCTCGATTATATTTTGAAAAATCATTTAGCAAATGCATTTTTTTTAATTAGTAAAGACACACCTGATTTCATACTTGAAAAAATTAAAACTTCTTTTAACAACATTCAAATTTTTAACCCGGAAAATGGTGAATTAGAAAAACTATTTTTTAAAATAAAAGAAAATCAAAATGAAGTTTTTGTTTTAAATAACAACAAAATTTTTTGATCTCCCAAAGATCAATATTTATTTTTAGGTCAGGATTCTAGTTTCATTGCTTTGTGATACTTGCAAATTTTAGAATTTTATAAAGAAAATAATTTAAACATTATAGAAGTCATAGATTTTATAAAACAAAATCATAATTTTGTGTTTAAAAATAAAATGCAATTTTTTGCAGATAACAAAACATTTTCTAATTTTGTAGATCAACTAATTTTTGAACAATCAAATAAAATTAATATAATAAACTATGAAATTTCTGAACAAAATTTTAACAACAACATAATTTCTATTAAAATAGGTTTGCCAAAAAATGATTATTTAAAAATAACTTATTCAAAAATACATGAAAGCGTTGAAGTTTCTAGTTTTTTTCACTCTAGCAACTATAGCTATAAAGAAAGTGTGTTTTTAGAATATGAAATTCAAAACAAAATGAAAATTGCAAAAAAAGATAATTTGCAAATTGTTCAATCTAGCAATAAATATAAAAATATTTTAAAATTTGGTTTTTTTATTAGTGCAATTATATCTATAATATTCCTTTTACTTTACAAATTCTATAATGCCAGTTTTAGCAATGGTTCTCCAACGGAAATTTTTAATAAATTTTATGAATATTTTTTAAGTGACAATCTTGCGAAATCAGTTGTAATAATAAATTTTGCATTATTTTGAGTCTCGAATTTGATTATAGGTATGCAACTAAAAAGAATTTTAAGAACCCAAAATATAAAAGTTAAATTTAAACATATGTTTGTAGGTAGTATTATTGCATATTTTATGCAATTTTCAACTCCCTTTTCCTTTGGGGGAGAAATTTCTTACTACTGGTATTTTAATAAAAAAGGATATCCTCTCAAAAATGTTAGTGCAACATTAACATATAATGCATTAATACACCAATTATCTCAATTAATTATATCTTTGATTTTTATTCCTATTGGTTTTTATTATTTTAGTGAATTATTTGTTTTTAATTCAATTGAAAAAATTTTATTTTTTGTTTGATTAATTATAAATATTTTTTTAAATGTTGTTGTTTTAGCAATTATATTTATTATTTCTGTCTGAAAAAAACTGCAATATTGACTTATTAAAATATTTGTTAAAATATTAAATTTAAGATATTTACATCAAATCGAGGATTTGAAAAAAAATGAATTTAAATATCAATTTTTTATTGATAATTTTAAAATACATTTTTTAGAAATTTTTGCAAATAAAAAATTGTTATTTGAAGTGTTATTTTTCTATAAATTCCTACCTTTTGTTATTAATTTTTCATTTTTAACATTGCTAATTACAATGAAAAATGGTGGTTACAATATTGGAATGATAAGTGCAATTGATTATCTTAAATTTATTTCTGGAAACACAATTTTGGCAATGTCTAATAATTTAAGTCCATCACCAGGTGGTGTAGGTTTTGTTGATCTTACAACAAAAATTGTGTTTCAAAACTTTTTTAAAGCCAACGATTTATTAAATCTTAATATTTTTAATTTTGCAAATCGACTTTTTAATTGATTTATTCCTTATTTTGTTTCTTCAATAGCAATTATTACAGTTTGAATTGGTGAAAAAAGAAATGATAAATATCAAGAAATTAAAAAAGCTATTGAAATTAATCCACAATTAAAAACTCAATTTAGTAGGTCTCATTCAAGATTTTATTGAATTACATTACCATTATTGTTTGCTATAGGTGCAAGTTTATTATTACTAGTTTTCTTCCACTAATTTCATTTGTGCGGCTTTAGCGATCATTGCACCATTATCTGTGCAATATTGCATTTTTGGAACAACTGTATTTAATTGTTCATAAGATTTTATGAGTTGTCTAATTTCTAAATTAGCAGCAACTCCACCCATTAATGTTAATGTTTGAATTTCTGGATAAATTTCTAAAGCTAAATTAATTTTGTTTTTTAAATATTTAATTATTGTTTTTTGAAATGAAATAGCAATATTTTTTTGCATTTTACTATCAAGTTTATCTTTGTTTTTATGAATATAATTTATCACCTGAGTTTTCAAACCACTGAAGGAAAAATTTAACAAAAATTCTGGATTTTGTCCAGGAATAGTAAAGTTTATCAACTCGCTTGAATTGAGTGTAAATTCTTGATTTAATTTATCAATTTTAGGACCACCTGGAAAACCTAATCCTAATTTTCGAGCAATTTTGTCATAAATTTCGCCTAAAGCATCATCTTGTGTTGTGCCAACAATTTCTAAATTAAAAGGAGTTTTAGCTAAAATAAATTGACTATGACCGCCCGATAAAAGCAAACCTAAAACTGGAAATTTTAAATTTTGCTCAATAGCTGCTGATCAAAAATGACCATGAAGATGATTGATTGGGATTAGTGGTTTATTGTAAAACATTGCAAGTGCACTTGCAAACAAAAAACCCACTTGCAGTGAACCTAAAAGTCCTGGTTCTTTAGTGTAAGCAATTGCATCTACAATAGTAAAATCTATACCTTTAGATTTTAAATCTTCTAAAATAAAGGCAAAATTTTTAATATGTTCTCTAGAAGCTACTTCTGGGATTGTCCCACCAAATTGAGCGTGAATATCAATTTGACTATAAGATGTCATAACAACAATTGAATCATTGTCTAGCAAAGCAACAGATGCATCATCGTGCGAAGACTCAATTCCTAAAATTTTCATTTTAATTCCTTTATTTATAGTTTTGTGGTATAATATTGGATTGTGTGGGTCAGTACTCAAGAGGCTGAAGAGGGCGCACTGCTAACGCGCTAGGGGCTTAACCGCCCGCGCAGGTTCAAATCCTGTCTGGCCCGCCATTTTTTTATGCTCTTTTTTTATTAAAAATTGTATAAAAAAATGTAATAAAAAGGGAAAAAGTGTTTTACTTTTTCCCTTTTTTATATAAAAATTATTTATGCTTGTAATTCGTTGTGTTTATTAACAAATAAGTCAAGCTTTGATGATTTTCTTGCAGATTTATTACGATGGAAAACACCTTTTGAGGCAGCTTTGGCAATTTCTTTGTGAGCACGTGCAACTAATAAAGCTTGTGAATCATCTTTATTAATAACAGCAATTTTAGCTTTTTTAATTGCAGTTTTTACTCGTGATTTAATTGCATTATTTCTAGCTCTTGCATTTTCACTTTTTGTAATAGACTTAATTTTTGATTTTATATTTGCCATTAATTATTTCCTTGTGAAATTTTTAAAAAGTAATATAAATTGTAACATATTTTTAAAAATATTCGTAATTATTGAGCTTATTTTGCATATCTTTATAGTTTGGACAAAACTTTTTTACAATATTTCAAAAAAATGCATTATGAGCTCAATAATGATGGTGTGCTAACTCATGAATAATAACATAATCTATTATATTTTCAGAAAAAGGCACCAAATGACTAGAGTAATGTATTTTTTCTCTTTTGTAATTTGTGCCTCAAGCTGTTGATTTAGAACGTATTTCAATTTTATAAGTTGGCACTTCCATCTTGTTGGCTCAAAAAAGTGTTCTTTTTTCCATATATTTTTTAAAAGAAGTGATTACTGCTTTTTGAATTGAACTATATTTATTTTCATTATTTTTAAAAAACAAAACGAGTGAACCACTTACAATAAATCAAGAATTATTTGATTTAATAATTGAGTATAAATATTTTTTTCCTAAAAATCAAAAATAGTTTTCATCAATACTCAATCATTTTTGTTTTTTAAGAATATTAAAATTATTTTTAGCAAATGAAGAATTTTTGACAAAATCAATAATAGTTTCATCACTAAAAATTAAAGAACAAAAAACAAATAACTGTTCATTTTTTATTTTTAAAGTAATTTTTGGATTTGTGTAATTTTTATATACAACTGTAATTGGAATTAATTTATCATTAATATTTAAATTAATTATTTTACTATTGGTCAACATATTTGCTAATTTTAACTTCAATTACATTGCTATCTTTACTTAAAATGTCAAACTCTAATTGGTGTTTATCTTGTTTGATGATTATTTTTCTACCTTTAACTATTTTTTTGTTTCCAGCTTTTGTGATCAAAAACTCTTGTAAATCCTTAGAATTTGTGGGTAAATTAATATTTAAGGATTTGTTTATTGTTAAAATGCTAGTTGTTCCAAAAGCAATAATCTCATTTTCTGAAATTTCATAAATTTCTAAATTATCGCGATAATCATGTTCATCGTAAATTGGTCCAAAAATAGATTCTAAAATGTCTTCAAAAGTTAAAATACCAATAACTTTATTGCTTTTTTCATCAGCTGTAACAAAACCCATATGGGTTTTTTCTTTTTTAAGAATATCATAATTTTGTTTAATCAAACCATTAGCTGATAAAAAAGGCACTTTTATAATGTGGTCTTCAATTTGAAATTCTGATAAGTGCAAAATATCTTTTGCAAGCAAAATGCCAACAAATTGGTCTTTTTGTCAAACTGGTATTCTAGAAAACATATTTTTTATAAATACATCTACAATGTGATCAAAACTATCTTCATAATCAACGTAAACAACATCTTTAATTTTTGTATAATACTTATCTGTTCTCATTGAATCAAACTCTAGAGCTCGAATAGCTAAATCTGATTCATCTTTTTCTAAAACACCTTCGCGTTCGCCTTGAGAAATTATTTTTTTTAACTCATTTTCTGTATTAGTTATATGATTTTTTTTAATAAAATGAGTTATAAAAGCAGCCATAGGATAAAACAAATAATAAGCACCTGCAATTAAAAATCAAAATAATTTTAAAAATAAAATAGGGTTTTTTCGTCCAAAAATTTTTGGATAAATTTCTCCAAATATAATAATTGGTGGTGTTGTTGCAGCTAATGAAACAATAATTTGCAATGATTCATTAAGAGCTAAACCTGCAAAAAGTGTAGAAATAATAACTGAAATTAAAATATTAATAATGTTATTGGCCACCAAAATTACTGTGAGTGTGTGTTCATATTTGTCATAAAATTTAAATATTGTTTTTTTAACTCTTTTAGACAATGTGCTACTTTCAATTTTAGCTTTAGAGAAACTAGAGAGCACTGATTCAGATGCTGAAAACACACCTGAAAAAAAGAAAAGCAACAATAAAATAAAGCCTAATGAAATATAAAAACCCATAAATTAATCCTCAAAATCATTAGAATCAATAGAGTTTCGTTCTTGCTCTGCAAATAAACCTTTTTCAGGATAGAAAGCAAACTCAATAACTCCTGTTGGTCCATTTCTGTTTTTGGCAATTTTAAGCTGAGTTATTGATTGATTATCATTATAATTACCTTCTTTTTTCCCATAGTAATCATCACGGTATAAAAAACCAACCACATCAGCATCTTGTTCAATCGCACCAGATTCACGTAAATCTGATAAAACTGGCATTTTATCTTCCCGTTTTTCCACACTTCTTGATAATTGTGAAAGGGCTATAATTGGTGTATTAACTTCACGTGCAAGTTGTTTTAATTTTCTTGAAATTATAGACACTTCTACTTGGCGACTATCACCTCTAATTTTTTGACTAGAGTTAATTAATTGCAAATAATCAAAAATAATTAATTTATATTTTTTACTCTTATTTTTGTAATTTTTGACAACCTGTCAATAAATTTCATCAATATTTATAGAACCAGAATCATTAATTACTAAATCATAGCGACTAATTTGATCAACTGTTGCTTTAATTCGGTTGAAATTTTCATTAGTCAAATATTTAGGAGTTTTAAATAATGTTGCATTGATAGATGTTTCAAGTGACAAAATACGAGTAACTAAGTCTTTGTCTGACATTTCAAGTGAAAAAAATAAAACAGAATCTCCGCTTGCACAAATATTACGTGCCAAATTCAAAGCAAAAGCCGTTTTACCAACTGATGGCCTTGCTGCTAATATGAATAACTCACCTGGCTGGAATCCTGAAATCATATAATCAAGATTTGAATAACCACTTGATAAACCTAAGGGTGAATCTTTATTACGATTGTCTATCAAATATTGAAAAATATCTTTTGAAATTTCATTAATATTTGTGAATTTATCTATGTTATCGGGCTTCAATCAAATATCATTAATTCTAGATTGTAAAGATCCAATAATTTCTGAAATATCTAAATTTGGATTATTCAAATCTTTTATAGACTGATTTAATACATCTTTAGTTTGACGCATTGAAGTTTTTTCAGTTAATTTTTTAATATAGTAGTCAATACTATGTGGAGTTTTTGGAACATAATTTATAAGGTCAGCAAAAAAATGAGCTCCACCTAACTTGTCATATTCATTATCTTCTTTAAGTTTGTTGGTCACCAAATTAATATCATAATTCATAGACTTATCTCAAAAATAGTCTATAGTTTTAAAGACAGTTTGAAGTTTGCTATCAGTAAAATCAATGTCTCTAAGTAGTTTTGCAAAACGTTGATCATCACCATTTTTTAAAAGAAAAACGATGATACTTCTTTCAAGTTCTGGGGCACTAAACCGTTCATCTTTGTTGTTATTACTATTCATCTTTTGTAATATTTACCTTTAATTTTGCACTAATATTGTGTGCTATTTTCACAGTTACAATTGATGTCCCAAAACTATGCAAACTAATATGTTCAACAGCATGTTTTTCAACAATAATTCCTTGTTCTTCAAGGGCTTTGTGAATTTTTTTACTAGAAATTGCTCCATGAACACCATCGGTTGTACCTTTAAGTTTAAATCAAAGTACTGTTTTTTCAATTTGTTCTTTAATTTCTAAATTTTTTCTATCTCTAATATCATTTTCAATTTTCAAATTAGCCAACTTTTGTTTTAAGAAAATTTCATTTTCTTTTGTAAAAGGAATTGCTATTCCATTTTTAAACAAAAAATTACTTGCATATCCGCCTGGAAAATCTTTCACTGTGTATGCTTTTCCATCTTTTGAATCTTTAACTAAAATTACTTTCATTTTACTCCTTATTTACTCTTAAAATTGCTAGTTTAATGTTTTCAACAAACTCATCAAAAGTCTCTGTTGTTGAAAATGCAGCAGCTGATGTTGGATTCCCTCCACCACCAACTTGCTCACTTATAAATTGTACATTAATATTTTCCAAACTACGTGCAGACATTTTATAATTTTCTTTTTCTGGCACTTTTGCAACAACAAAAGCGGCTTCTCTACCTTTGATTGCTAAAATTTGCTCACAAGCAATTGAAATCAAATCTAAACTAACTTCTTTGTCAATAGCTGCTAAAAAATAACCCGCTTTAATAGGTTTGACAGTAGACAAGATTTCTTTGATAATACTTGATTCTTCTTCGCTGATTTTTAAAAACTCAGCTGTTTGTAAAGGTTTGGCTCCTCAACGAACTAAAGCAGAAATAGAATTAAATGTTGCAGATGTGGTTTGTTTTTTAAATTGTGCTGAGTCAACATAGACACCATTTAATAAAATTTGTGCAACTTCTCGTTCAATTTGAATTTGGGAATTTATATTCAATAAAATTAAATTTGTGATAATTTCACAAGTAGAAGATGCATTTGTATTAATATAAACATTAGCTGAATCAATTTGATTTTTATTATTTAATGTGATTCCGTGATGATCAAAAATGAATAAATTTTGAGTTTTTGACATATCAAGCAAAAATGAATTTTCAATTCGCGAAAAATCTGAAGTATCAACCAAAATTGACAAAGTGGAATCGCGTTTGCTTTTATCGTTTAATATCAAACTGGACTGCTCTTCAGAAATGAAAATTTTCTTTCAAAATGGTTCATTTATTTTCAAAAAACGTTTTGTAGTACTATCAAAAGTTTTATTTTGAATAAAAAAATTAATATTTTTTTTAAAAACTTTTTTGGCATATTGTTTCAAAAAATAACCTAGCCCATAAGCTGCTCCAAATGAATCTAAATCAGAATTGATATGCCCAAATAGAAGAATGTTTTCAGTATCTCTTAACTTATTTACTAATAATCTTCCTACATTTTTTAGTGATACTAATGAGGTATCACCAGTTCCATTTCCATATGAACCATATGAAAAAGGTTTTTTACCAAATTCGTAGATAGAAATTTGATTTCCACCTCGAATTTTAGAAAAAGATAGAGCCTCGTTCGCTAGTCTTTGAATTTCGTCTAGGTTTGAACTACCAAAACCAAAACCTATAGACAGTCAAAGGTTTTGATTATTTTTTAGCTTTAATTTTTCATTTCTAAAAACTGAAAAATGATTTTTTTGTCATTGCTCAAAAGTTTCATAATACATTGTAATCAAAAATTTGCCAGAGTCAAATTCCCGATACAAAAAATGATACTCTTTCGAAATTTCATCTAGAAATTGAGTAGTTAAAATTTTTAATTTTGAACTATTTTGATCATCTAATTGAAAATTCAATGAATTTAAATTATCGATTTCAATTTCACCAATTACTAGTGCCTTTTTTTCATTATTATTAACAACAGACTCTAAAAGGGTGATGTCTCTAATTGAAAATCAATTTTCACCTAAATTAAAATTGACTAAAAAGTGATTATTTTCTTTTTGAATTTTAAATTCACTAGGAAATGATTTAATTTCTTTGTATTGTGGAAATAAAGAAAAAATATCACGTCCTACAATATTTTCCCCAAAAACATTGTTTGCATATTCAGAAGATGATAAGACTTCATATGTTGAAGACAAAATCACAACACCCAAATTGTTGGAATTATTTATAGAATCATATTTTTCATAATAGAACACATTGTTACTTGTTATGTATTTGTAAATTTTGTAAACACTATAAGAAAAGCTAGCAATAAAAAAAACAAAAAACATTACACTTAGTGCAATAAATGGAGGCTGTTGCAAATCTGGTTGAAAAATTTTCACAAATAAAACAACTAAAATTAAAATAAAAAAAACAATAGGTGGCAAAAAATTAATTAAGATTTTTTTCATATTAACTATTATTCTGTTTTAACTTTACCTACAAAATTTATCATTTTTTTGGGAATATAAATTGGTTTAAATGACTCTAATTTATTTAAAAATGCTTTAATTTTTTGGTTATTTTGACATTCACTTATAATTTCTTCACTAGAAGTGTTGATACTAAATGGTAAAACTAGTCTTGTTTTCCCATTAATCGCAACAGGTAAATTGAATTCATGAGAATCTAAAAAAGATGTATCAAAACTAGGTCATTTTTGTTGTGATAGATCTTTTTGCCCTAATTTCTCCAATAGTTCTTCAGCTAAATGCGGAGCAAAAATTCCAAAAATAATTACAAAGTCAATTAAATATTTTTGACTTGGTAATTCTTTGGTTTTGTTTAAGAAATTAATATATGTCATCATTTTAGATATTGCAACATTAAACTTAAGTTCACTCACTAGTGTTGTAGTTTCGGCAATGAAACTATGATATTGTTTTTCAAATTCTTGAATATTTTTAATATTTACATTAAATTTGTATGTATTTAAAATGGTTCTATACACTCTTTTAACTCAAGAATACATTCCCTTAATACCATTTCAATCTCAAATTTTGACTTCAGTTAATGGACCAATAAACATTAAATATAGTCTTAATGAATCTGCTCCAAATTCTTCAACAACATCATCTGGATTGATAATATTACCTTTAGATTTGGACATTTTTTGTCCATCTGTACCTAAAAGCATTCCTTGATTTACCACTTTGAAAAATGGTTCACTAGTTGAAACTAATTGTGAATCAAAAAGAACTTTATGTCAAAAACGTGAATAAATTAGGTGACCAACAGCATGTTCTTGACCCCCAATGTATAAATCAACGGGTAATCATTTTTGAAATCTTTCCATTGCTTGTGGATCGGTAAAATCTAAATAAGTACCATCATCATTTTTTAAAATATAGGCTAAAAAATATCATGAGCTTCCAGCTCATTGTGGCATAGTATTAGTTTCGCGACGATATTTTTTACCTTCGTGTTCAAAAAATACTCACTCTTTGGCATTTGCTAGTGGCGACTCACCTGTTCCTGATGGTTGGATTTGGTCTAATTTAGGCAATTCAACCAATTTTTCTTCCAAATAAATTTTGTTGTTTTCATCAAAATAAACTGGAAAAGGTTCTCCTCAATATCTTTGACGAGAAAATACTCAATCTTTAATTTTGTAAGCCGTTGTTGTTTTTGCAAGTTTTTGTTTACTTAAAAAATTAAAAAGATTCAACCTTGCCTTTTTAATATCTTGATCATTAAATTGAGCTGAGTTAATTAACACACCATCTCTAATAACTTCAATTATAGGTAAATTAAATAACTCTCCAAATTTAGCATCACGGTCATCGTGGGCTGGCACACCCATAACAGCGCCACTTCCATAGTTCCCTAAAACATAATTAGTAATATAAGTTGGAATTGGTTGTCCACTTAAGGGATGAATTAAAAATAAGTTTGTAAAAATTCCTTTAATTTGTGTAGACATTTTGTTACTAATGTTACTATTTTGTTGAATAAATTTAGCAATTTCTGGATTTGTTTCCATTAATTTTTTGCTAATTGGATGATTCATAGATAAACCTATGAAACTAACTCCAAAAATAGTTTCAAGTCTTGTTGTAAATACTTCAACAAAATCTACTCCATTTTTTAAGAAAAATTTAACTACTCATCCTGTTGATTTTCCAATTCATTTTGTTTGTAATTGTTTTAATGAATCTGGAAACTCAAGACCTTCAAGACCTTCTAATAATTTATCAGCATATTCTGTAATTTTAAGAACTCATTGCTTCATTTGTTTTGCAACAACAGGAAAACCACCACGCTCACTTATTAAATTTCCCTTGTCATCTAAAACTAATTCTTCATTAGCTAATACAGTTCCTAATTTTTCACATCAATTAACTTCTGTGTCTCGCAATTCTGCTAAGCCTTTTTTATAAAGTAAACGAAAAATTCATTGGGTTTTTTCATAAAATAAAGGATCTGTTGTATCAATTTCCTTATCCCAATCATAAGAAAATCCAAGTGATTGAATTTGATTTTTAAAATTTGATATATTTTTCTTACTAAA
Organism: Mesomycoplasma bovoculi M165/69; assembly: GCF_000524555.1. NCBI lineage: Bacteria > Bacillati > Mycoplasmatota > Mycoplasmoidales > Metamycoplasmataceae > Mesomycoplasma > Mesomycoplasma bovoculi. The sequence continues at coordinate 571,744 of NZ_CP007154.1, forward strand.
ATCTGCAGGATGGTTACCAGTGTTAAGAGCATACTGCTCAGCTGGTAATCCAAAGGCATCTCATCCCATTGGGTGCAAGACATCAAAACCTTGTAATCTTTTATATCTTGCTACAATATCAGTTGCTGTGTAACCTAATGGATGCCCAAGATGCAGTCCAGCAGCTGAAGGATATGGAAACATATCCAAAACATAAAATTTCTTATCGCTTCTACTTTCAGTTTTAAAAACTTTTTGCTCTTGCCAAAAGTTTTGTCATTTCTTTTCAATTAATTTATGATTAAACATAATTTTAATAATTATATTAAAAAAAACAATCAGTAATAGTTTTTTTAATGGACTTTCAGTTAAAAAACAATTAATTTTAAATATAAAAAATTACTAAAAGTCTATAAAATAAAGCATTTTAGTTATTTTTTTTAAAAATTACTTATGAGATTTTATTAAGTTTTTTAAGGTCTACAATTGCTGTTATTTTTCCATTTCAAATATCTACTTCAGATAAAATAACAGGAATTTTAGCTCCAACTTTAAATTTGTAATGACCATTTGAAAGTTCAAAACCTTCAGGAGCTAAAGTATAAGGATTTTCTTCAGCATCTGGTAGTTGGCGAGCAAAAATTAAAGCATCAAATTTTTGATCTATTTCAACAAAAATTCCATAATTTACTGCAGATGTAATTTGAGCTTCAAAACTTTGGCCAATTTGATGTTGCATATATTCAGCTTTTTTAATAGATACAACTTTTCTTTCAAGAGCAACAGCTCGCCTTTCAAAGTTTGTGGTTTGACTAGCCTGGTTGTTCATAATTTCTTCAAAACGTTCAAAATCTGCATGTTTTTCAAACAAAACATATCTAATAATTCTATGAACTAGCAAGTCTGGATATCTCCGAATTGGACTTGTAAAGTGGGTATAAAATTTTGAAGCAAGTCCAAAGTGACCATCATTATAAGTTGAATAAATAGCCTTTTGCAAGCAACGCAAAATGCTATATTTGATAAAATTGCTATCATCTATAGTTTTAATTTTTTCAACAGCTTTTGCAAACTCTATAGAATCAACATTATCCTTAATTTGATGTTTTGCGCCAATTTGTTGAGCAATACTATTAAAAACATCTATACCTGCTTGGTCGGGTTTATGGTGAATTCTATACAACAAAGGCACTTTTTTTTCAAAAAGAACTTGTGCAACATTTTCGTTTGCTCGCACCATAAAACTTTCAATCAAAGTCTCACCAATTCCTCTATGTTTGATTTGAATGGAATCTGTATAACCTTGTTCATTTAAAATAATTTTTTGTTCAGGAACTTCCAAATCCACATAACCTTGTTGTAATTTAAATTTATGCAAAATTGTGTGTAATTCCAAGGCAACATCAAGCATTTTTGCAACTGCATTTTTTTGTTTTTCACTATCTGAGCTAGAATTATCTCAAGTAACTATTTTATCTTCAAAATATTTATTAACTTGTTTATAAGTTAATCTAAATTTTGAATTAATGACAGAAGGATAAATTTTTATATCTAAATTATTACCTTTAGAATCAATTAATGCCTCCATAGTCAATGTATAGCGATCAACATTGGGATTTAACGAACAAATTCCATTTGAAAGTTCTTCTGGAAGCATAGGAATTACAGTATGTGGTAAATAAATTGAAGTTCCACGTTCTTGAGCATCAATATCTATTGCACTATTTTCTTTAACATAATGGCTAACATCTGCAATATGAACTTTCAAAACATAATTATCACCTTGATGAAAAACAGAAATTGCATCATCAAAATCTTTAGTGTCATCACCATCGATTGTAAAAACAATTTCATTACGCAAATCAACTCTGTCCGATTCAATTTCACCTATATTTTGTGGAATATTCTTGGCTTCTTGACAAGCAAGTTCGCTAAATTTTGTTGGCACATTTGATTCAAAAATAGGAATTTTTACATATACAAATTCCTCATTTGCATCACCTATTTCTTTTAAAAAACTAATTTTTAAAGTATTTCTAAAAAAATCAATGATTTGAACTTGAACAAATTTATCAACTTTTAAATTTTCACTAGATTGCCAAACAAAGTGGACTGGTTGTTGAAAATTAAAAGGTTCAAAAATAAAACTATTATTCTTAGAAACAACTTTACCGATTAATGTTTTAGTATTTCGTTGCAAAATTTTTGTAATTACACCATATTTTTGGCCTTCACGAATAGAATCTTCATAAACATTAACACGAACTTCATCTCCATCAAGTGAATTTGCACTAAAGCGAGCTGCAACAAAAACACTAGTGCTTTGCGGAGTTTTGTCTTTGTCTTCAACAAACCCATAATTAGCATTTCGGCAACGAAACAAACCTATTTTAGTTTCAATTAGTCGAGGTCAGTGGTAACGACCATCTTGTAGTTTAAAAATTGCAAAATCTTTAATTAACTTAACAATCTGTTGTGTAACATCATGGTGTAGGTGTTTTGAAATATTAAAAAAACGCACTATTTCAACATAACTTCGTGGTGTTTTTAAAAAAACACTTAATTTTTCAGGAGAAATTATCATACTTTTAAAGTAGCCTTATCACAAGAGCTAGAATTATAAAGATAAAACCCAAAATAAACATAGCTCATTTAGTAAATTTTTTAAAACCTCGTTCTTTGGAAACTTGAAACAAATCAAGATCACTAGAACCTATAAGTGCTCCAGAAAAAGAGTTGGAATGTGGAGACATTAAAAATGATATTAATATCATTAATATCGCTATTATAACAAGCAAAATAACAATAACAGTTGTAATCATAATTAAAATTAAATTATAAATTTTACCATAAATTAAGCAAACATTGAATGCAATTGGACAACTAGCAGAATAAATCTTTGCTATTTCCTATTTTTGAGCTTTTCTATTTCCTTAGGCAATAATTTTCGATACTGACCTTGTTTTAAATTGCCAATGTCTAAACAAGCAAAACCTACCCTATCAAGAGTGATAACCTTTTTGTGAACTAACTCAAAAAGTTTTTTAACATGATGATTTGTTCCTCTTCACAAAGTCACAACATATTTCCGGCTGCTAAGTTGTTTAACAATTTGTTTTGATTCTTTTTCATCAATAAAAACATTGCTAGAATTTAAAAATTCTAACTCCATTTTAGACAATGTAAAATCTACCTTTGCAACATAAACTCGCTCAATTTCATTTTTAGGATGTAATAAATAACTAGTTAAATCGCCATCATTTGTAATCAATAAAACCCCTGTTGTATTAAAATCTAAACGTCCAACAGGATACAAACGTTGATTTTGATTAAAAAAATCAATAACAGTTTTTCGACCAAAATTATCTTTGCAAGTGGATAAACATTCTCGAGGTTTGTTTAATAAATAATATAGTTTTTTCTCTTCTTTTTTTAAAGAAATTCCATCAATTTCAATTGTTGAATTTTCATCTACAAGTTGCCCAATATGAGCAATTTTGCCATCAACAAATACTCTTTCCTCTTGAATTAATTTTTCAGCAGCTCTCCGTGAACAAAATCCACTCTGTGCAATTAATTTATGAATTTTATTTTTTGTTTTCATCTAATATTTCTAACTCCAATGCCTCAATCGGTAATTGAACACAAGCTAACCTGTTCAAATGATTCTTGACATTCACAAAAGCGTTTAGGTCACTTAAATCCAAATCAACTTGTTGATTTTCTAACATATTTTTAAATTTGTTAATAATGGTTCTAGCTTCAAAAATATTTTTATTCAATAAAATATTTTCTAAAATTTGAGAACTGGCCAAAATTAAGGTGCAACCTGAGGCACAAAAATTAATTTTTATAATTTTTTGTTCAAAAACATGCAAATCTAGTTGTAATTTATCATCACAAAATCTATTGCGATGTAAATAATTAGATTTGCAAAATACTTTTTTCTCACTATGTTTTTTTGCAGATTCGCTTATAATAGTTCGTCGAGTATTAAAATCGCTATACAAAATTAAAAAAATCCTTTCTTTTTAAAAATTCAACAATCTTGTCAATATCTTGGTAATTATTATAAATTGCTAAAGAAATTCTAACAAAACTTTGTTCATTTAACACATTTGAAATTAAAGGTACACAAAAATTACCACTTCGAACATAAATATTTTCATGACCAAGTGCTGAAGAAATATCTTGAGCTGAAAATCCTTTTATATTAAATAAAATAATGTGATCTGATTTTTGTGAATAAATTTCAATATTCTCAATTTCTGACAATTTTAAAAAAGCATAGTTGCTTAAATTCTTTAATTTGTCTTGAATTTTAGCATAATCAAATTGATTAAAAAAATCTAGCGCAGCATCAAAACCTCACAAACCTGCTAAATTTGGTGTACCTGGTTCATAAACCTGCAAACCTTTAGCAAAATCCAATTCAAAATTAACAACTGATGTTGCACCCCCACCAAAAGTTGTTGGTTTTAACATACTTAAAAGTTGTTTTTGAATAGCCAACACACCAAGTCCTGTGGGTCCAAAAAACTTATTTGTGCTAAATGCAATTATATGAGCAAATTTTAAACTTACTTTTTCAACACTAATAGCCTGAGTTGCATCATTAACAACTATTGCATTAAATTGTTTTGCTTTTTCCCAAATTGTTTTAAGATCTAAATTAATTTGTAGTGAATTATTAATTTGCGAAAAAGCAATAATTTTTGTTTTATTATTAATTTCACTTACAAAATTTGTAGTATAGACTACTTTTGCTCCTTTTGTTCTGGCTCAATGCAATCAAGGAGTTAAATTAGATGAATGATTTAAATATGAAACTAAAATCTCATCTCCAGGTTTGATGAAATTTTGAAACATTTGCGCAAATAAATTTATTGAATCAGTAGTACCCGATGTGAAAATAACTTCATCAAATGAGGCTTCAATTAATTTGGCACATTTATGTCTAATATTTGCTATTTTAGTTTGATTTATAAAGCCTAAATCTGAATTAATTGAGTGATTATTTATTGCAAAATTTGTATAAAAATCTACAATTGCTGAAATAACAGATTGAGGTTTTTGCATCATCGCCGCTGAGTCTAAATAAGTTTTTGTGCTCAGAAGTGGAAATTGAGATCTTAAATTATTCATTTTTTTGAAAGTAAATAATATATTCTGTGTTTTTAGATTTTTTACCTGTTATAGGTGATTCTATTTTACCAATAAAATTAAAATTTTCTTTTGCAAAGTTTAAAAAACGATTTATCAAAAAATCATGATATTGCAAATCCACATAACCGCCTTTTTCAACATATTTCGAACTTGCTTCAAATTGTGGTTTAAATAAAACCACAAAATCAGATTTAGGTTTTAACAAAGATGCTGCAATTGGCACAACATAATTTAAACTAATGAAAGACACATCACAAACAATTGAATCAATTTGTTCTTTAAAAAAAGTTGGATTTACATTTTTGATGTTAGTTTTTTCCATCACTTTAACATTCTTTTGAATTCTCAAACTATAATCAAGTTGATTGGTTCCAGAATCTAAAGCATAAACAGTTTTTGCTCCATTTAGCAAACAAACTTGTGTAAAACCACCAGTGGAAGAACCTACATCTAAAACAACCTTGTCTTGAAAATTGAGATCAAATTCTTTAATTGCAGCTAGTAATTTATAGGCTCCTCGTGATACAAACTCTTTTTGTTGTTCTATTAAAATCTTATCAGTTTCTTTAATTTTGACAAGTGGTAAAAATACAACTTCATTATTCACACGAACTTTGCCAGAACGAATAATTAATTCAGCATTATCAAAACCTTGAGAAATTAATTTATCTTTTAAAGTCATCTTACTTTCACTTTTTTAACATTGCTAAGATTTTAATGTTAAACGCACTTTCTATGTCAATTAAAAAAAACGTAATTTTGTTAAAAGCTTTTCTTCGTTTTTGTTCATAAAAAGATAGGAAATTATTCCTTTTTATTTTTTTAATAACCCAACTACAAAATAAAAAAATTGAAATATTTTCTCAAAAATCATAACCTAAACTAGATGTTATAAAATTAGAAAAAATCTTTTTTCAATATTTTAAACTTTCAATATTTTTAACTAATTCTACCTCTAATTCAGCCATCTTTGAATATTCTATTTTTAAATTAAAAATTTTCGAAATTTCAAACAAAACATAAACAAATTTTTTCCCAAAAATTTGCTTATAAGTTCGAAAAAGTAAATTTTGATTTTTCAAATTTAAAATCAACTGGTTTTTATACACTTTTTTAATCATTTGATGTCTCAAGTAAATCATTGTAATTGATTTGTTGCTGAAAAAATCCTTGTTTTTTAAATTCTAAGTAAATTTTTTGTAAAATTGCATTTACAAATTTATGATCATTGTCTGTCTCTAAAGTAAATAACTTAGTAATTTCAATCATTTCATTTATTACAATTTGATGAGCTAAAAAAAATATTTCAGCACAACCAAATAATAGAATTGATCTCAAAAGAGGTAAAATACGTTCTCAATTTCACATTAAATTAAGTTGTTGTTCAATATTTTTTTTAAAAAAATTATAGTTTTTAGCTATAAAACCCAACATTTGGAGCATTTTTTCATCTAATTCAGGATATTGTAAAAATAATTGATTAGTGTCTATTCTTTCATCCATTACTTCAAATGAGTAAATCAATCCAATCACATCTGTTCGCTGAATGCGCGGAATTATAGGTCTTTTGTTTTTTTCTTTAGTCATAATAGATCCAATTAAATTAGTTCATCAAAAATATCTTCACCAATTTCAGATAATTCTACTCCAAAATTTCTAGCAATTATATTTCCAACAGTAGCCAAAGAATCAATTTTATCTTTTAAAATCTTTTTGGAATCTACAAATGATTTGGAAAAAATTGTAAGTGGCAATGCTTCTCTTGTATGATTTGTACCAGGATACATAGGATCATTGCCATGATCAGATGTAATAATTAACAAATCATCATTCTTTAAAGAATTGACTAATTTAGCTAGTTTAATGTCAAAATCATTCAAATTTTCTGCATAACCATCTGGATTACGACGATGACCATAACTTGAGTCAAATTCAACCAAGTTAACAAAAATTAATTCATTTGTTGTATCTTGCATAGCCCTATTGATTGCAATATCCATATTTTCATTGTCACTTGCAGGTCCGAAAACTTCATCAATACCTTGACCAACAAAAATATCATTAATTTTTCCAACAGCAACAATATGAACTCCTGCTTCTTGAAGTTTATTTAGCATTGTTTTAGGTGGTTTGTTAGCATAATCGTGGCGATTAAAAGTTCTTGTAAAATCACCATTGTAACCAATGTATGATCTTGCAATAACACGTGAAACATTTCACTCTGGCCTTGATGAACAAATCTGTCTAGCTGCTTTGGCATAACGATAAAGATTTTCAAGTCCCATTTTTTCTTCATGACCACAAATTTGCAAGGTAGAATCTGGCGAAGTGTAAACTATTATCTTGTTTTCATTAATTTCTTGATCTCCTAGCTCTTTCAAAATTACAGTGCCACTAATTGATTTGTTACCTATAATTTTACGACCATCAAAAGCTTCTTCAAGCTTTGCAATGAGTTCTGGTGGAAATCCATTGCCAAAATTTGGACTAGGTTTTTCTGTAAAGATACCCATCATTTCTCAATGCCCTGCTAATGTGTCTTTTGCATTAGATTTTGCAATAATTTTTGAAACATATGCTAAAGGTTCTTTATTTTTCTTTGTTTGCGGTTCTACTTGAGCAACATTTGAGATTCCCATTTTTCTTCAAAAAGGAATATTTAATAAGCCTGTTTTTGAAGCACTCAAAAGAGTGTTTGCACCCACATCATTAAATTCTTTTTGGCGGCCATCATCTCCAATACCCAATGAATCAGTTACTATTAAGAAAATTCGATTAAATTTTGAATTTTTCATACTTTTTGTTTGTTTTTCCTTTTTTAGTATTATTTTTGCCAATTCACTTAAATTTTACTAAATTTTAACAAATGAAAACATATAAGCAAAAAGATTTAAAAGATTGTGGATTAGCAGTTTTACAATCTGTCCATCACTTTTTTTATAAAAAATCCTTATCAATAAATCTTTTAAAAAATAAAGCATTTTATTCTCATGATGGGATTAATATTGCAAATTTAGAAAAATTAGGAAAAGATTTTGGGCTATTACTAGATTCATATGGCGGATCTTTTGATAGTTTAAAGACGGTGAACTTATCACAACCAATAATTATTTTAATTAATGCAGGTAAATTTAATCACTATGTTTTAATAACTAAAATAACTAAAAAATTTTTTTATTTAATGGATCCTTTAAAAGGGAAAACCAAAATCTCTCACACTGAAATGCAAAAATTATTTCAAAATGTAGTTATATTTTGCCAAAAAGACACAACATATAAGAAAAAATTTGAAAAAAAGAGTTGATTTAATTTATGATTTTTTCTTGAAACAAAAAGCAATTGATATTTGCTTTTTTTAGTATTTTTGATAGCGATTACAAATTTTATTTCTGCCTTATTTTTAAGAACAGTCATTGATAAAGTATTTCCAGAAAAAGATGTTTCACTTTTAATTAAAGTTTCATTGTTTTTTGCTTGAATTGTAATTTGGCGCATTATTCAGGAAACTTTTAAAAAATTTTATTTACATAAAATTCAATTGGCAATTGAAAAAGATATTTTTGATAGATTCTTTTTTGCATTAAAAAATGGTAAAAATTTTCATCTTTTGAAATTAGATAATCATGATTACATTAGACGAATAAATCTTATCCCTAGTTTTGCATCTTTTACTGCAAATTTTTATTATCATATTTTTAATGAAGTTACTTCATTTGCAATTTCATTTTTAATTCTTCTTTGAATTGATTGAAAAATGTTTGTTTTAATAGTTGGAATTAGTATTTTTTATGTAATTGTGACTATTTTTGCCCGCAAAAATTTAAATAAAAAACAGCAAGTTTTAATTGAAAAGCAATTAGATAGTATAACATCCACCCATGATTTAATTTTTTCAATTGTTGATCTAAAAAAAGAAGATACTTTCAAAAATCTAAAAAGACAATTTGATGATAAATATTTCAAATACAAAGAAAGCGAATATTCAATTTGAAAAAAACAAGCATTTTTGTCTGCTTTTAATAATTTTTTATTTAGCCTGGCACCAATTGCAATTGTTTTTGTTTCATCATTTTGAATTTTTGACAAACATCTAAAAATTGGAGACTTATTGTTGTTTTTGAGTTTTTTTAACTTTTTCATCAATCCTTTAACTTCTTTTGTTGATATAGTAACAAGTTTGCCAATTTTTTTAAAAGAGGTTGAGTTGCTAAATTATGTACTAAATATTGACAAAGAAAAAAGTGGAAATTATCATGAAAAAATTAATGATATTAAATTGCAAAATGTAAATGTTGCTTATAATGGTAAACCCAATTTACTTTACATAAAAAAATTTTTAATTACTTCTAATGTAAAAATTGTGGGCAAAAATGGTGTTGGTAAATCTACATTTTTAAAACTTTTAAACCAGGAACTAGAATATGGCGGTCAATTTATGATTAACAATTTGGATTTAAATTACTATGATTTAAATCAATTGAGAAATCGGATTTGTTATATAAAAAATGAACAATATTTTCCAAGCATAGATGTATTTTCATTCATCACCAACAATCAATCAGAAAAACAAAAAGAACTTTGACTCAATATTCAACGATTTGATTTGCAAGACTACTTTGTAAAATGACAAATTAATCCTGAAAATTCGTTTATTAATAATGGTTCAAATTTTTCTAGTGGGCAAAAACAAATTATTAATTTATTAAAACTATTGACCCAAGAATTTGACTTAATTTTGCTAGACGAAGCATTTGAAAATATAGATAGTGAAAATTTTGAAGTACTTAAAAAAATTATTTTAACTTACCAAAGTAAAGCAATAATAATTGAAGTATCTCACTCTAAAAAATTTATTTCAGACCAAGGAGAAACAATTGACATCGAAACTTTATCAAAAAAGCAATCTTAGTTTACTAATTAGTTTTTTGCTAGTACTCCTTCTTGCTGGATCGATTTATTTGTTTTTACAAATTAAAACAAATAAATCTATTAATATTCCAATTATCGTTGACAAAAAAGGAAAATTTACAACCTTAATTGATTCTAATGTGTATTACCAAATAAAAAAGGGTAATTATGCTAATTTTCTTTTTGATTCACAAACAATTCGACTTGAAATAGTTAAAATCACCAATCTTCAACAAAACGTTTTTGAAATAGAATTTAGTAAATCCCCATTCCTAAAACCACTAACTCAAGTTGCTGGTAAATTAATTTTAGGTGAGGAACAAAATTTTTTTAGCATTTTTTTAAATTAAATTATACAATTTTAGTTTAATGATAATTTCTAATTTAAACTATTTAAACAATACTAAAAATAAACTAAGATATTTAAAAGAATTTAAGCAAATTTTAGATTTAATTGCGCTTGGAGAAGGATTGAACTACAATTTCACTATTGATCTAACATTGATAGAAGCGGAAGAAATGCGTACAAATTGCTTAGAATTTAAAAATAAAGATTATATTGCAGATGTTTTGTCGTTCCCCTCAAAAATTCAACTTTTTGATTATGAAGAGGAAACATTTTTTATTGGTGAAATTTTGATGTGTCCATCACAAATTTATGAGCAAGCCAAAAATTTTGGGCACACTAACAAGCGGGAATTTTGCTATATGTTTGCCCATAGTGTTTTTCATCTTTTAGGTTACGATCACATAAAACCAAATGAAGAAATTAGAATGCACAACAAAATTGAAGAAATTATGCAAAAATTGCAAATAAGCAGGTAATTATGAAATATTTAGAAATGCTAACAAATTTACAAAAAAATGCCTATGCTCCTTACTCAAATTTTCCAGTTTCATCAATAATTATTGACAAGGAAAATAATATTTGAAAGGGCATCAATGTCGAAAATGCCGCTTATCCATCTGGGATTTGTGCTGAAAGGGTTGCAATTTTCTCTGCTGTAGCATCTGGCAAAAAACCTGGAGATTTTAAGGAAGTACACATTTTATCAAATAGTGATTTTTTTATTGTTCCCTGTGGTGGTTGTTTACAAGTTCTTTGTGAATTTTTAGATTCTAACACACCTATTTTTATGTATAAAAAAACAGGGGAAATGGATAAAAAAATCTTAAAAAATCTTTTGCCCTTTGGTTTTAGCAAGGATTTTTTTTAAATTATGAGTAGAAAAACTAGAACATGTTTCGTTTCAATTATTGGTTTACCAAATAGTGGAAAATCTTCTCTTGTGAACTCGATAGTTAATTATCCTATTTCAATTGTTAGTTCAAAAGCTCAAACTACACGTGATCAAATTAATGGAATTTATACAAATGATGACTTGCAAATTGTTTTTGTTGACACACCAGGATTTCATAAAAAAATCAATAAATTTAGTGATGTTTTGAACAAAAATGTTATGGATGCTCTTGAAGGAATTGACTTAATTTTATTTTTGCATCCAGTAAACAAATTTATCAACGAAACTACTAAAGATTTGTTTAAATCTATTGCAAATTTTAAAAATAAAATTGCAATTTTAACAAAATTAGACTTAGAAGTTGATGACCAAAAACTTAATATGCAAGCTCAAAATCTTAAAAAATTAGGCTTTGATCTTGTTATGGGTTATTCAACAGAATACAAAATGACTAAAAATGATTTAATAAGTAAAATTGAAGAATTTGCTTATGAAAGCAACTTTTTTTATGATGAAGATTTAACAACCAATCAATCAACAAGATTTTTTGTAAAAGAAATAATTCGAAAACATTTATTATTAAATCTTAAAGAAGAAATTCCACATCAATGTGCGGTTGTGATTGAAAATTTTAGTGAAGCAAATGAAAAATTTATTGAAATAGAAGCAACAATTTATGTTGCTCGCAAGTCGCATTTACCAATTGTTGTTGGTAATGGTGGAAAAATGCTTGAAAAAATCGGAACCGGAGCAAGAAAAGAAATAGAATCGTTGTTGGACAGTAAAATAGTGTTAAAAAACAAAGTAAAAATAAATAATAATTGATTTGCAAATGAGTCTAAAATTAAAAAATTAGGTTACTAAAATCTATTTTGTTTTTTTCTTAATAAATTAAAAAAATATGATAAAATCAATAATTGATATTGGGGGGTGTACTGGCTTTGACAGGTGTTTAAGGAATAATGGGCAGTGGTGTTGTAGACCTAAATACTATAAATTCTAAATGCAAACAAAAAAGAATCAGCTAATGAATTCAACGTTGACGTTAACTTATTAGCTAACTCAAACTCAAACCTAGCTTACGCTTTTTAATTAAATATATTTCGAGCTAGTCAAACAACCTAAACTTGTGTGGATTGTTTGTTATAAACAAGTTGATTGGTAAAATTTGCTATTTATTTATCAATTAAATAAAAATAGCACAATTAGCTTTAATTTTGTAGTTTTTAAAAAGCTAATTGTTATTTAAAAACTAATAAACTGTAGACTGTTATTTGCTGATGCATGTGGACCGGGGTTCGACTCCCCGCATCTCCACCATATAAAAAATACTAGGTAACTCCTAGTGTTTTTTTATTTTTGTCTTAAAAATTTGGCAAATAAAAAATTAGAGTGCTAAATTTCACTATTTTAGTCTTTGTTTTAGTAAAATAATTACAACTTTATTATAAAAACAAATAAAAAGGAGGCGATATGATTCCCAATAATCCACTACATTTTGAAAAAAAACCAACAGTAAGTGAATTATGAAAAAATGAAAAAAAGCAATATCGCTTATGAATATTTTTATACTTAGCGGTTTTAGTTCTTAGTTTAATACTAATAACTAGTGAAGTTGTACTTTTAAATTCAAAAAATGAAGCTAACCCATATTTATGAACAGGAATTATATCTATTAGTTTATTTGTAATTTCTATCATAAACTTTGCAATCTCTATTTTTCAATCCTATAAAAATAAATCTTTTATTTCAATAGGTCAATATGCCTTTTTGCCAACTATGTTTGCAAATTTATTTTCTATTGGAATTGGTTTTTACACTTTAAGCAACATTATTATACAAGGTAACACTGGATTAAAAATTAGTCAGGATTTATATTATTCAGTAACTATAATTACAGTTCTTTTACTTCTTGATTTACTATTGTTATTTCCTTTTTTACTAAGACAGGTTTCAAAAATTCGTAATGAGTTTCGTATTTCATACAATTCTGAACAAATTGAAAAACAAATGGAAGAAATCAAAAATAATCCTGAAAAATACAATGCATTTATGAATATGTTTGGACAATTTGGTTCTTTTGGTCAACAAACTAATTCAGCTCAAACAAACAAAAATTCTTATTCAACAAATGATTCAAAAGATGAAAGTAATTTTTCAACAAACAACAATTTTACAACTAAAAAAGAAGAACAAATTTATAATAAAGTCAATAATTTGTCCATAACTGAGCTTCACAAATTGGCCCAAAAATTAGAAATTTCAAGTTATAGTGAAATGGATAACAAAGAATTAGTAAACATTATTGTAAAAATTTTAAGTTCACAATAATTTTTGAACTTTTAATAAAAATATATTATAATTGTTTATTATTTTTATTATTTTTTTATTAATTCCTTGGTTTAATTTATTTAAAATAAACCCAAATGTCCATAAGGAGAAAGATGTCAAAATACGAAGTTATGTTTGTTTTAGATCCTAAAGCAGATATTAGTGTAGCAGAAAAAATTAGCACTGCTGTTTTTACTAAAGCAAAAATTGAAAAATTTGAAAAACTTGAAAGAACTAATTTAGCATACGAAATCAATAAGTCTAAAACTGCAAATTTTGTTCTTATGCTAGTTAATTCTGAACCAAATTTAATTAGTGAATTTTCACGTAGATTAAATATTGAAAAATCTGTGTGACGTTACTTAATTATTAATTTAGATAGTGAAAAAGGTCTAAATAAAATTTCAAAAGCACGCACACCAAGATCAGATAAATTTAAGTCATATCCAAAAACTGATAAAAATGAACAAGGTGAAAAACGTACCTATCGTCGTTTTGTAGTTAAAGCTGATGGTAAAACATCTGAAGCAAAAAGTTCAACTAGCTCAAAAATTACAAGAACAACCAAAGAGAAACAAGAATCTAAAAGTGTTGATGCAGAATAAGTATTTATGAATTTAAATAAAATAATTTTAGTTGGTCGTTTAACCTCTAATATACAAGTAACTTATACTAAAACTAACATTGCCTATAGTCGTTTCACTCTTGCAATTTCAAGAAAATATAATTCACAAAATGGCGAACCCATTACAGATTATATTCCAATTGTAGCTTGAAGACAAAGTGCTATTAACTTAGAAAAACTTGTTTGTAAGGGTAGCCCACTACTAGTTGAAGGTAGTTTGCAATCTAATAGATATCAAAACAATGAAGGTAATTTAGTAACTAGTTTTGATGTTCAACTAGATAATTTTGAAATATTAGAAACTAAAGAGCAATTCCAAAAACGCCAACAACAAATTAATGGAGAAAATTACAATTCTAGCAAACCTAGTTTTGCAAATCCCCAAAATATTCAAGAATCATCACATTCTACAACATCTATCGAACCTGAAGAAGAATCTGATTCAACAGATGATAATTTGCTTTCAGGTTGAAATTTAGATGATATTTAAACATAATAAAAGAGAAAAAAATGAACAGAAAATTAAAGAAAAAATTTAAAAAAAGACCTTGCCATTTTTGTGAATTAGGTTTGAATTACATTGATTACAAAAATATTGAATTAATTTCCAAATTTATTAATGGTTTTGGAAAAATCCAACCTACTAGAATTTCTGGTTCTTGTGCAAAACACCAAAGAAAATTAGCTCTTGCAATTAAAAGAGCAAGAATGATTGCTTTGATTCCTTTTGTTGCAGAAAGAATTCGTGGTGGAGAACGTCCTAAAGTTAGCGCTTAATTTAATGTTATGGCTTTAAAAGCTGGAATTATTGGTTTACCAAATGTTGGTAAATCATCTCTCTTTAGTGCTTTAACAAACTTAAATGTTGAAGTAGCTAATTATCCTTTTGCCACTATTGAACCAAATACTGCTGTTGTTGAAATTGCAGACAAAAGATTGCTAGAAATTGCAAAAATAGTAAATCCTGAAAAAATTGTTTATTCAACATTTAGTTTTGTTGACATTGCAGGTCTCATCAAAGGAGCTGCAAGTGGAGAGGGTTTAGGAAATAAATTTTTAGCAAATGTTCGCGATGTTGATTGTTTAGTTCATGTTGTTAGGTGTTTTGAAGACTCTAAAATTATTCATGTTAATCAACAAGTCAATCCACTTGATGATGTTGAAGTAATTAACTATGAACTAATTTTGTCAGATTTATCTGTTGTTGAAAATGTTTTAAAAAGAGTTGAAAAAAAAGCTCAAAATACCAATGACAAAAAATTAAAACTTGAAGCTGAACTAGCAAAAAAATTGCAAAACCACTTCCAAAAGGGTTTTGCTGCTAGATCTTTAGATTATAGCAATGAAGAAAAACAAATCTTGTCTTCATGACAATTACTTACTATCAAACCCGTTTTATATGTTGGAAATGTTGATCAAAATAGTTTGACCAATCTAAAGGCAAACCCACATTGACAACAATTACAAAAAATTGCTGAGCAAGAAGGAAACCAAGCAATTCCAATTAGCGTTGCTTTTGAACAACAAATTAGTGCTTTTGATGAAAGTGAAAAACAAATTTTCTTGGCTGAACTAGGTTTGCAAGATTCAAGTTTAGATCGACTTGTATATAGTACCTTTAAATTATTGAATCTAGGAACATTTTTTACAGCAGGTGTAAAAGAAGTTCGCTCATGAGTTTTTAAAATGGGCTCTTTTGCCCCACAGTGTAGTGCTGTGATTCATAGCGATTTTGAAAAAAAATTTATTCGTGTTGAAGTAATTGATTATCAAGATTTCATTAATTATGGTGGTGAAAAAGGTGCTAAAGACAATGGCAAACTCAAAGTTGAGGGAAAAACATATGTTATTAAAGATGGTGATATTTGCCACTTTAGAATAAATAATTAATTCTAAAAAAACCAATAGAAAATCTATTGGTTTTTTATTAAATTTTAATTCTTTTTTTAATAAATCATTGATGCAATTAATAATAATTTATTAAATTGCAAAAATTAATTCATAAAAGAAAAATTGTTTAGTATAATTTTTAAAAAAGGGGGGTTTAGTATAATGGCAGTACCACGGACTCCAAACCCGTTAGTGAAGGTTCGAATCCTTTAACCCCCGCCAGTTTCTTTTTTTCCAAAATATGGAAGTTTTCAAAAATTAATTGTAATAAGTTTTTTCATCTATATAGGGTATAGTTAATTCGATTTGTTAAAGGAAATATATAATACAAAAAGGGTTTTATTAAAAGTCCTTTTTGTATTTTTTTATATAATTTTTAGAATGAAACTAATTAATTCAATTTTTTATAATAGATACTATAGCTATTTTAATTTTTCAAATTTTGATGATTTTCAAATTATTACTTTTTTAAATGCTATAGGAAATTATTGAAATCCAAGCAAAGACAAATCCTTAAAAATCTTACTTGGATGCAACACTCAATTCCTCCAATCTAAAGTTGGATTAATTGCAAGTATTTTAAATTTATCAAAAATAGACGTTTTTCAAAACCAATTCACTCATGGTAGAAATTTTCAATTGGATTTATTTGCTTTAGAAGCGCTTGATAACACACAAAATTTTGATTATTTTTTTTACATACAGCAGTCAGATAATAAATTTAGACTATACATTTGAGATAACCATTTTGAAGGTTTGCTAAAATCGGATTGAGAGAACATTATTAAGCTAATAAATCCAGGTTCTACTCCAACACAACTCCAAAAAATTGAAGTAAATTTATTTAAATCATCAGCAATTAAAAATTTAAAAAAATATTTTTTGCTCAATAGTGAAGAAAATAGTAGAATTTTGAAAATAGGTTTTCTACAAGATCGAAAAAAATTATTTTCATGAAAAGGTATTGATTTAGAATTAAATTTTGATTTTAAAACCATTTTAAATTATGATTTTTTTGTCAAATTAACCAAAGTTTTTTGACTAAAAAAATTAAATACTTTAATTGATGCTAATTTTAATATTTTTTCAAAAACTAACAAAAATTTTGAAAAAATTAGTTGAACAGAAAGTTTGTTTTTAATAATTTATTACTACCTTTTTGTTATAAAAACAGAAAAAAGAATTTTAATAATTTCTGAAATTAATTTTGAATTTTTAGCTGATATGAATGAAAAAATTATTTATAACAACACAAATCCAAATTTTATTGATTTAAATAAATTTATATGCTTGTTTGTTAGTATTGATGGTAATATTTCATTTCTTCCACAAACTAATTTATACAGAAGTAATATAATTTATACACTTTTGATGCTAGAAATACTTAATTATTTTTCAAGTCAAAAAAAAGATTTATTAGATTTAAATAGAGTAATTTCTAAATGAAAACCAATTCCATTTGTTGAAGTAATTAAATTTAAAAATTCAAAAAGTATTGCTCAAATTAGAAATAAAATCCTAAGAATTCATGGAATCACAACTGAGCAAGATGAATTTAAAATACTAGAAAATGAAGATAAAGTTATTGAATTTAAATTTAAAACTGAAAATAATAAAATTTTTCTAGTGTATAATAATGTAAATGATGTGTTTTATATTTCTATTTTTATTTTAAATGGAGATATAAAATTAAACAAACTAGTTAAAAAAATAAAAAGGAAAATAAAATAATGACAACAAAATTTAAAGATAAAGAATATAGATTAACTTCAGAACTAATTTCAGTTGGTGAACAATTGAAATTTGAAGCAACAAATTTAGATTTTGAACCAATTACTTTTGATAATTTCGGAAAAACAACTGTAATTTCTATTTTTCCATCCATTAACACAAAAGTTTGTGACTTGCAAACCACAGAAGTTATAGAATTATCAAAAAATTACAAAAATATTCGTTTCATTTCTATCTCATTGGATTTACCATCTGCATTGGGAGAGTGAGCTGAAGATCATAAAGATGAAAATATGGAATTTGTTTCTGACTATCGTTTGCGAGATTTTGGGAAGAAAAGTGGATTTTTAATTAATGAAATTTTCTTACTAAATCGAGGATTTATTATTTTAGATGCAAATGGTAAGGTTTTAGAAGTTGATGCAAACAATGATGTTCACCAACAAATTAATTTTGAAAAACTAAAAACATTAGTTGAAGAGTATTCAAAAAAATAAATTAAATTTAAAAAAACATCCACTTAGGATGTTTTTTTGTTTATTTTTGACATTCAACGCTCATAAAGTAATTTTCACTGCTCTTGATTTTCACAAGCTAAATACTCTAAAATTTCTCCATCTAACTTACGATCAAATTCAGGCGAAATTCCAGACTGTGTATGTTTGTGATATCATTGCTTAATTTTAATAATATCATCTTCTACTTGGTTAGTATCCACATTGTATGAATAAGATTGAATTTTTCTTTGTCTAATAGGATAATTTGAAGGATTAATATAATCTTCTTCTTTTAAAAATGTTGCAACAATAGCAAATTTGTTAGCTTTTTTCAAATATGAATATAGTTGTGCTTGTTTTAAATATTTGAGAGGCAAATTTTCACCTTTAGGACCTCATTTATCCATATTTTTTTCGCCTGTTGTTTTTATTTCAATAATGGTGTTTGTTTCTGCAATATAACCATCTGGAATTCCACCAATAATTGGATCTTCTTTAAAATAATCATAATTATACTGAGCTGCAGGAAAAACTTCAATTTCAAAACCTGTTTTTATTTTAATTGCTTCAATTACTAAAGGTTCTATAGCTTGACCAGCATCTACATATTTAGTGTCCAAAATCGGCATATCTAATTTTGAAATTTTAATAAAGGCACGAAAAGGAGTTGAATAGTCATCCAAACCTAATACTTCGCCTATTGTTGAACCACCAATTTTCTTAAACCCTGTGCGAAAAGCAAATTCTTTATTAAGTAATTTTTGATGAAAATCAGGGTGAAGTTTAACTACCTTATTTTCTCAATCAATGCAGTAATCAACATTATTGTAAAATTTTCTTGTTTTGTACATAATTAAATCCAAGGCGCAAAAATAACCATCGCTGCTGCCAAACCTCCTATTAAAATATAAAAAATATTAACTTTTTTTAAATATAAAGTTGTGGAAACACAAACTCAAATAGGAACAAACAAAATTAATAATCAATAGCGAACTCCTGAAAAAAAACTAGTTTTTTCTACATTTTTACTAATTGCAATATAACCATTACTTGTATTAAATATGTGTTGAACCATAATAAGATTAATAAAAAGATAAACTATTAATGCTATTATAATACCTAAAATTGCTGGACGAAACAAATTGATTAATTGCATTCAAAATGTATTTGTTTTTCCTTGATGTTTTGCTTTATTTTTATTTCAAATTACAACCAATAAAATTGCTGGAAGAGTAAAGACTAGGTAAAATAAAATTGCAATAAGCCAACCTCATCAATGAAATTTTGAAATAATTAAACCTGTTGCAGCTGCAAATTTCAAAGATAAAACTCCTGGAGTAGAGTTGCCAACAATAAAAATAGTTTGAATATCTTGTTGACTAATTTCAACTCCAAAATTTGGCAATAAATTTCAAAATCAAGTAAAAAAAGGTATAAAAACTTGCCCACCACCAAAAACTAGCAAGCCTAGTAAAAAAATAATAATAACTGATATTGCAATTGCAACCGCTAACATTTATTACCTCTACGTTTTTTTATTCAATAATAAATGCTATAGATAATAATTAAAACTAATAAAGCTACAAGTGATAAATTATAGGGCGATGGAATAAAAAAACAATAGCAAAAGGTACCAATTAAAATAGCATAGAAAAGTGGGGTTGATAAGCTTTTGTGGTTACTTTTAAAATATTTAATGCTAAAACCAATCAAAACTCCAACAATTGTACTAATAATTCCAATGTTAGCAACTAATAAATATCTTTGTGGAACTAGCTGCACTAGGTAAAGTAAGACCAAAGCTAAAATTACATGTGGAATAAAAGCTAACAAACAAGCAAATATTCCCAACCACCTTCCTAATTGCTTGATAGATATATAAGCCAACATTTGAAGTGATGATGGACCTGGCAACAAATTAGCCATTACAACAACATCATCGAATTCATGTTTTTCTAATCATTTCTTTTTCTCAACTGCTTGTTGATAGGCAATTGGCATCATTGCATTTCCACCCCCAAATGATATTAGTGACAATTTCACAACAAACCATAAAACAATGAAAAAATGCTTGATTTTACTACTTTTTGTGTTTATTGAATTCATTTTAATTAATAATTTTACATTTAAACTTAAAAAAATTTTCTTTTTTTGTTATAATATTATTTAGCGTAGAGGTGTAGTTCAATGGTAGAACAACGGGCTTCAACCCCGTATGTTGTGGGTTCGACTCCTATCACCTCTGCCATTTTTTATTATCTTTTTTCAGTTTTGTTTACAAAATGATTTGCAAATATTGCAACAGCAGTTGCTATATTTAAAGATTCAAAATTAATTTTGATAAATAACTTTAAATCTAAATATTCTTGAATAGATTGACTAATACCATTACCTTCATTTCCAAAAACTAAAGCATATTTTTGTTCATTTTCAACTTCAAAATTATGCAAAAAACTAGCATTTTGGTCTACAATAGCACCAACAATTTTTTGTTCATATTTTTTTTCAATAAAAAATTCTTCTAAGTCATTAACTCGAAAAATATTGATAAAAAAAAGAGCACCTTTTGCAGCTGAAACTACTTTTGGATTATACAAATCTACTCCGGAATAAACTAGATCAAAACCAAAAGAATTGCACAGTCGAATAATTGTCCCTAAATTTCCTGGATCCTGAACATTATCTAACAAAACAAGTTGTTTACTTTTGAAAAAATAATCAATATTTTTTGCAAAAGACATTGATGCAATTCCAATAACTTTCGCTTTAGCGTTTAATGGTGAAATTTTGTTTAAAATTTGTTCAGAAACTATATTTATATCACTTTTGATTGCATTTATTTTAGTAACTTGATCCTCTAAGGTAAAAACTTTTAAAAGCAAACCAGCTTGACTAGCAAGTTCAACTTCTTTTCAACCTTGAACTAAAAACATTTTATGTAAATAACGATATTTCTTTTGTTGCAATTTTATTGCAAATTTAACATCTAAATTAGTCAATGAATTAATCTTTTTCAATGAAATCATAGCCTTTTTGAACTTCTAAGGTGGATAAACCTGCATAATTTAGTTGTCGTAAAACTTCATATAGGACAATTACAACTGTGTTAGCCAAATTTAGTGAACGGCATTCAGAATACATTGGAATGCGTAAACATTTACTTAGATTTGGTCTTAAAATTCATTTGGGAATTCCTGTGGACTCTGTTCCAAAAAGAAAAAAAATGTCTTCATTTATCTTGTAATTCTCCACAAAATCTACATCGCTATGTACTTTTTGACCATAGCGAGTGATATAAAAAATGTTTTTATTACCATATTTGTTCACAAAATGTTCATAACTTGAATGCACTTCAAATTCAATATCTGAAAGCAATTTTCCAGCTGCCGCTCTTTTCAAATATCTGGGTTCCAAATCAAAAGCAATAGGTTTGATAATGTGTAATTTAGCTCTTGTAGCAAAACAAGATCTAATAATATTCCCAGTATTTGGACTAATTTCTGGTTGATATAAAACAATATGAATCATTATGTTTTAATTAATCTCCATCTTAACAACATAACTACCTATTAGTTGGTTTTTTTGGAAATACAAATCGTATTGTAATTCCACCATTTTTTCTTTTTCGTAGAAAAAATGTTTCAAATGTGTTTGAATGTACATCTCTTGCTTGTCTCTAATATATAGGTTATCAACCTGTTTATCAAGCTGAAAAAACAAGGTAGAAGACCCAGAAAAAACAGTTACAGTTTCAGTTCCTGAAACTTCAATACGAATATTTTCATTGTTTTCAGGGTTTGCACACTCATAAACATCGGTAGGTATTTGATCAATAATTTCTTGACTAAATGTAAGTGGAGCTGTAAAACTAACAATATTTTGATTTTGATTATCAGATAAAATTTTTGAATAAAAATTTACAATCATTTTGCCAACCTTTGACTAATTACTTTTGAACCTAGCAACCAAATAGCAGTTGATAAATCTGGACCTTGCTGTGACCAAGTAGTTACAAGTCTAATTGGTAACAATAAATTTTTGCCTTTAAGTCCAAATTTTTCTCCAGCAACTTTGATTGTTTCCAAAATTTGATTTTTATCTCATTTTTGAAAATCTAAATTTTTTGCAACATAATCAATTAATAATTCATTACCAAATGTTACTAAAAGTTGTTCTATTTCATAGGGAATTTTCTGAATTGGATTAATAAAAAAATCTAAATTTTTATAAAAATCTTGAAAAGTGATAGCACTTTTTTGAAAAGTTTCAATGAAAATAGCACTTCAATTTTTATCTACATTGATTTTTAATTTCTCTTGTAATTCTTCAATACTCATTTGGCTAATATAATGTTTTGAAAATCATTTTAGCTTTTCAAAATCAAATTGTGAAGGAGCCTTAGAAAGTCTGGAACTATCAAAAATCTGAATTAATTTTTTATGTGAGAAAAACTCTTCTTCAGTTCCACTAGTTCAACCCAAAAGTGATAAAAAATTAAAAATAGCATCAGGATGAAACCCTTCATTTTTATAGTCTTCTATGAATTGAAATAGTGAACTATCACGTTTAGATAATTTTTTTCCAGACTGGTCAGTAATAATTGTTAAATGACCAAATTCAGGTTTTGGTCACTCTAACATTTCATAAAGTGCAAGTTGTTTTGGTGTATTTGAGATATGCTCTTCTCCACGAAAAATATGAGTGATTTTCATATCAAAATCATCAACAACAACTGCAAAATTATAGGTTGGAAAACCATCAGACTTAACTAAAACTCAATCACTAATACTATCTGAATTAAACTCAATTTTTCCTCTTACCAAGTCATTTCAACTATAAATATAATCTTTAGGCATTGCTAAACGAATTACATATTTTTTATTTAAATGTCTTTGTTTTTCTTCATTTTCATCAATTTTTAGTCAATTTCTATCATAACGAAAACTAAAAATACCTTTATCAAGTTGTTCTTTTTTTTGTTGTGCTAATTCCTCTTCATTATCATATGCATAATAAGCAAAACCTTTGTTAATTAAAGTTTTAACAATCTCTTGATAACGAGTAAGTTTTTCAGATTGACGATATGGGCCATAGGAACCTTTGCCAGGCATTTCATCTGGATTTATTCCTAACCAAGCTAAATTTTCTACTTGAGATTTCTCTCCATTTTCAACATTTCTAGCTTGGTCTGTATCTTCAATTCTTAAAATAAATTGGCCATTATTATTTTTTGCAAATAAATAATTAAAAAGTGCAGTTCGTGCACCACCGATGTGTAAAAATCCTGTTGGACTTGGTGCATAACGTGTTCTAATTTGCATATTTTTTCCTTTTTTAACAGTTAAATTCTAACATAAATAAATATCTTAATTTAATAGTTACTTTGAATTTGCTTTATAAAGTGCAAAGCGAATTTTGCCATTTATGTCTTTTAAAATCTCAAATTCAGGATGCTTGTTTTGAAAAAAATCCAAATGAGTATAATCAATTTCAAATAACATTGAGCCATTTTCATTTAAAAATTCATTACTTTTAGCAATAATTTTTTCCAAAAGTGAGTAAGAATTTGGTTTACTAAACAAAGCAATTTCTGGTTCAAAATTAATCACTGAATCATCTAGTTTTTGAAATTCTAAATAAGGTGGGTTTGCAATAATTAAATCATATTTTTCTGGTTTAAGGTTTTCAAATAAATTGGATTGAACAATCTCTAAATTTACCTTGTTTAATTTAGCATTAAATTTAGTTTGAATTATCGCACTAATATCAATATCAACAGATGTAACTTGAGCTTGTGTGTTTTTGGCAATAGCAATTCCAATAAAACCACTTCCACAACACATATCAAGCACTTTTGACTTTTTATCTATAAAATCATAGGCTAAAAGCAACAATTCTTCTGTCTCATAACGAGGAATAAAAACCTTTTGATCAAGTCAAATTTGCACATTTTGCATTTCTATATAGCCAATAATTTTTTGAATTGGATAACCAAGTTCTAACTTAATATTTTCAACTTCACTAATTTCAAGTGGTAAATTATAGCGTTGCTTTTCTTTTAGTAGTGCTTGTCTTCGAGTTAAAATGTCTATATTTTTATACATTTTTTTGCTCATAGCTGGCTGCAATTCGCTCAGCTCTATCTTCAGCTAATAAAGCATCAATTATGGGATCTAGTCCACCTTGCATCACACCACGCAATGATGTTGAAAAAGCAATTCGATGATCTGTAACCCTGTCTTGTGGGTAGTTGTAAGTACGAATTTTTTCAGCCCTTGCACCACTACCAGCTAATTTACGAAATGCTGACTCTGCCGCCATTTTCTTTTCAACCTCTAGGTTGTAAATTCTAGTCTTTAGAATTCGCATCGCAACATCTCGATTGGCAATTTGACTTCGCTCATCCTGAGAAGTAACTACAATTCCTGTAGGAATGTGAGTAATTCTAACTGCACTATCTGTGGTATTAACAGATTGACCCCCAGCACCTGATGAACGATAAGTATCCACTTTAATGTCATTTGAATTAATTTGAATATCAATTTTTTCATCAGCTTCTGGCATAACAGTGACAGTAGCTGTTGAAGTATGAATCCGGCCCATTGTTTCAGTTTCTGGAACTCTTTGGACTCTATGAGCTCCACTTTCAAATTTTAATTTTGAGTAGACACTTGCACCACTAACAACAAAAACTAGTTGAGTAAAACCACCACTATTAGCTGGTGAAGAATCTAAAACCTTAATTCCTCAACGCTTTGACTCCGCTCATTTTAAATACATTTTGTACAAGTCACCAACAAAAATATTGGCCTCATCACCACCTGCAGCTCCACGAATTTCCATAATAACATTTTTGTCATCATTTTCATCTTTTGGAAGCATCAAGACAACAAGTTCCTTTTCCAAAGCTTCTAAATTTTTGCTTGATTCGGCAATTTCTTCTTTGGCAAGTGCAACTATTTCTGCATCTTTTTCACTCAAAAGTTTTTTAGCTTCTTGCAATTTTTGTTCATTTTCTTGATAAGAAGCAAAAGCTTCAATAATGTCAGAAATTGCAGCGATTTCTTTATTGATTTCAGTGTATCTTTTGATATCTGAAAGAATTTCTGGTTCTAAAAGTAGTTTTGATAATTCATCACTTTTGGCTTTGATGCTCAAAAGTGAATTGTACATTTGTTTTTCCATAAGTTTGCTTTCTATATTAATTTGTTCAATTTAGTTACAATTGGTGAAAAACTAATTCAAGGATTTTTAGTATTAATTTGAGCTAATTTTTTAGGATCTTCAAGTTGGAAAACTTTTTTTTCATACTTGTCAAGTTCAGTTGTAATATTTTTGGTTTGTTCTAGTCATTTGGCTAAAATAGATCGATCATCATCAACTTTTAAACCAATTGGTGCAAATTCACCAATTCCGCTTACTAGTTTGGAACTAGATGCGCTTGTTTCAGGAAAAACTCCACCTCAAAAAATTCCCAAAACTTGATTATATTCATTAACAACAAGTGAACCACTCATTCCATGACCACCTTTTAACCCTGGCAAACTAATTGAACGAGCAGACTGATATTGTTTAGTTCCATAATTATCGAAATTACGGTCACGTTTATAGCTCAAATTACCTATAAATGCATTTCTAGTATCTGTAATTCAGCGGTGCCCGCCTAAAAACCCGCCTAAAGATGCCCGAATTGGAAGGGCTTCAAATCTTGGTTGACTAAATTGTCTTGGTTCAATTTTTTCACTAACATTAAAATCTTCAAACTTAATTTTGTTTGTAATTAAAAATTGTAATGGGTGTTTATTGTAATAATGCACAGCATCTGGTATATTTTGAATTTTTTGTTCATATTCTTTTGGTTCCAAGTCGTCAAAAATATCACCAAAAAAATCTAAAAAACCTCTTTCAATTCTTGAGCGAGATTGCAATTTAATCACTTGATCTTCTGGAAAAGTTACTTGAATAATTGCAATGTCTCGAAATTGAGATTTTTCAGGAGAGTCAAGACCAATTGGGTCAATTTTTAAATTTTTTCAAAATTCTTTAGATGTGTCGTTGACATATTTGAGACCATCTTCTGGAAAAAATTGACTAGTATCAAGTGGGTTTGGCACAACTCTATCAAACCGTCTAAACAAATTATCATCATCAAAACTAAAGGTTGAAAAATCTTTGGTATCACCATTTAGTAAATAACTAAAGGAAAAAATTTGATCTGGTCTGTTGAGTAAATCTGCAATAACATGCATATTAGTTGCTAAAAAATAAGTATTTGTTCCTTTTAATTTTCCCGGATGGCTAGGGTCTGGAACCATTTTTCTATCAAAAATTCAGGCTGTCCCTGATGTAGAACGAATTGAAAGTTCATTACTACCTTTTTGTTTTTCTACACTTTTAATTTGAATTGCAAGCGAACGTGAGCGCAAATCTTTTTCAATTTGTTCTGTTGTATAAACAGTGTTACCAAAATCTGCAACTATGTTTTTAGGTTGGGCAACATTATTAAATTTAACACTAATTTTATAATAATCACCCAGCCAGTTAGCAAAATAAAAACTAATTCCTTCTTTACTTACTTTAAAATCAGCTAGTGATGACAAACTATAATCACTTTTATCAGCACCACTAATTTGTCCAATATTATTAAACAAGTTTTCACTATTTTGAATTGAATTAAGGATTGCTTTTCCAAATAGTGGTCAAATTAGATTATCAGTGCTTGAATTAAGTGAAAGAGATAGGTTGTCAAGTTTGTTTTTTAGGTTTGCTTCATCTGGCAATTTGTATCATTTGTCTATAAAACTATAGTCAATTTGATTTGTAAATGATGGACTAGCAAAAATTTTATCATATGAATTAAAACCTGAAACTTTGATAATTTGTCCTGGAGTTAGTCCATTGGCTTGACCAATTTGCACTCCTTGTGAATTGGTTTTTAAACTATTTTGGCTAGTTTTTGGCGAAACCCAAACATAAAAACTACCATCTTGGTCATTTACCAATGAATCAACAATCCTTAAATTCATAGTATTTTTATTAAAACCTGTTAAATCAATAAATTTTGATAAATCATCATTGTCTCTAACAAAATTAGACCTTGTAAAAAAGGTTGGTAAAAAATTTGAAAAAGCAGATTTTAATGAAAAATTAGGCTTTGCAATTAGTGGGTTAAAGCTAGTTGATTGATTTGCCACACTAGGCTGCAATTTAACTGGAATTATTTTAGAAAAAGAGTTTGTATAATTATCATGGTAAATTGTCAATAAAGCATCAAAAGTGTGTTTTTCACTATTGTAAGAATTTTGTAGCAATGTTGCTTTTAAATAATAAAAGTGCTTTGCCTTTAGTCGAATATCATTTTTAGCAACATCTTCTTTATAAGGTTCTGGATTTTGAATTGATTTTAAAATATTAGTTGTTCCTTTTGAAGCAAACTTGCTTGCATCTAATTTTTCAAAGTTAGATGGAATATTGAAATATTCTCAAAAGTTTCCTGGATTTAATTGATTTAAATCTGTGAGATGTTTCTCATTTTTGAGTTGTAAGTCTGTAATTTGACTAAAAGCGGTTTGAATTCTTTGTTTAAACAAGTAGTGTCCACTAAAAGTCGATTTGAAACCAGAAACTACAAAAACTCTTTGTTGAATAGGTGGTTGGTCCTTATTTGAAGTATTCTTTTTGTAAGCTTTTACCTTAACTTTAATAGTTCCAAAATAATCATCGGCTGAATTTGGTACTAATTCCATTTTAAAATCAAAAGAGTTATTAAGACTTTCAGAGTTGATTCCTGGCACATATGATCAAACCATAGCTGAATACAAAATATTTTCTGGATCTTGATTTTGACTAATATTAAAACTAGATCTTATAGAATCAATTTGTTTTTCAG